>NZ_JAXCWU010000006.1:0-373147 GCF_034044895.1 Sphingomonas sp. CFBP8993
CGAATTCGATGACGGGACCGTCGGTTGAAACCGGCTGATCGAACAGTGCTCCGATCAGCGTCAGGCTTTCAACCGGATGGTCCAGGCGGAAACGGCCGTGTCACCTCTCTATCGTGGCACGGAGATAAGCCGCTGACTGGCGATGCGCCGCGCCCATTAACGGGAAAGCAAGCGCGCATCGCACAGGCAGGGTGCATGCTCGCTCGCCTGCTTCATGCCTTTAGGGACGCACCCTGGCTCGGTGCCGAAAGGGCGCGGGGGTATCGGTTGCTTTTCGTATCGACGGCATCGATTTGCGGTCTGGGGTGGATCCTGCTCGGTCGCGATGGCGTCGATCCGATGGGCAAGCCTTTCGGGACGGATTTTCTCGCCTTCTGGTCCGCTGCTCGGCTGGCGCTTGCCGGGGTGCCCGAAGCGGCGTGGGACCTTGCGAGGATCGGTGCGATGGAACGGGCCTCGGTGGTCGTCGATCCGGGGCTGTCCTCCTTTCTTTATCCTCCGCCGTTCCTGCTGGTCTGCCTTCCTTTCGGAATGCTCCCCTATTGTGGTGGGTTGGCGGCGTGGCTGGCTTTGACGGGCGGGTTGTATCTGGCGGCCATAAGGCGGTGGCTCGTGCCCCATCATGGCGTGTTGATGACCGTGACCGCCTTTCCCGCGGTGATCGTCAATATCGGTCATGGCCAGAATGGGTTTCTCACCGGTGCGCTGCTTGCGAGTGGGCTGGGGTTGGCTGGGCGGAGACCCTGGCTGGCGGGAATGCTGCTCGGCACGATGATCGTCAAACCCCAACTGGCGCTCGCCTTGCCGATCTTCGTGATCGCCGGGGGGCATTGGCGTGTGATGGGCGGTGCGCTGGCGAGCATGGGCCTGTGGTGCCTGGCGTCGATGGTCGTCCTTGGGCAGGAGAGTTGGGTCGCTTTCTTCCACGCCGCGCCGGTGGGGCAGGCCATTCTGGACCAGGGCCTTGTCGACCCCGCCAAGATGGTCAGCCTGTATGCGGCCATGCGGGTGCTTCATTCGCCCGGCTGGCTGGCTTTTGTGGTGCAACTGACGGGCGCGACCGGCGCGGCGCTGATGCTGGTCTTCGTCACGCGCGCACCCGGTGTTTCGCGCGAGGCCGCCGGTGCCTTGACCGCCGCCGTCACGCTGCTCATGAGCCCCTTCCTGCTCGACTATGACCTGACGCTCGCGGCCATTCCGATCGCGTGGCTGTTCTCGCAAGGCGTGCGGCGGGGGTTCCGGCCGTGGGACAAGCTGGTTCTGGCGGCGTGCTTTGCCCTGCCGTTGGTGGGGCGGTCGATCGCCATGGCAACGGGCGTGCCCGTCGCGCCGGTTATCCTGTGGGCGCTGGCGATCCAGGTCGCACGCGCCGCCCTGCGGACACATGGTGATGCTGGTCGCCCGAATTGTGGATGAACATCGCCTATCCCGTTTCCAATAACGGTCGGGCTCGCCTAAGATGTCGCGATACCCAGCCATGGGTAGGGGGCGGCAGGGGGGCAGTTCGCATGATGGACGACGACAATCGTGAAGCTATTGTCACGATCGAGCATGTCGGCAAGACGTTCGGCAACAAGGTCGCATTGAGCGATATCAGCTTTTCCATTCCGCAGGGACAGATTTGCGGACTGCTCGGCCCCAATGGTGCGGGCAAGACCACGCTGTTCCGGTTGTTGATGGGCATACTGAAGGCGAGTTCGGGGCAGTTGCATGTTGCCGGCCTCGATGCTTTCGAGGACCGGGTGGCGGTGAAGCGGGTGATCGGTTTTCTGCCGGACGAGCCGGTCTTCTATTCCTATCTGTCGGCACGCGAACTGCTTGAGCTGTGTGCGGGCATGCATGGTCTGGATGTCCCGGCCACGATGGCGCGCATCATGCCGCTGGTCGAGCGGATGCGGCTGGCGGACGAGCTCGATCATTATGCCGAGGATTTTTCCCGCGGGATGAAGAAGAAACTGGGCCTGCTGCTCGCCATGCTGCACGGCCCGCGCCTGCTGGTGCTGGACGAGCCGACCAACGGGCTGGACGTCGAATCGACCCATCTCTTCTACGACCTGATCGCCGAGGCTGCGGCGAACGGCACGACCATCCTGTTCTCGACCCATTTGATGGACCATGTTGCGCGGTTGTGCAGCCATGCGGTCGTCATGGCGCAGGGGACGTTGATCGCGCATGGCTCGCTCGACGCGCTGAAGGCGCGCTATGGGCAGGATGATCTGGAGGCACTGTTCCTGACGCTCACCGCGCGGCCGCACGCGCTGTGAGCGAGGCGAGCGTGCCGGGTTTCTGGCGGACGGTCTGGCTGTTGCTGCGTTCGTCGCGCAAGCGATCACGCGGGCGTCAGCGACGCCAGCAGCAACTGCTCAAGGGGCGTCGCGCCGACTGGATGGTGAAATGGACGTCGATCGGGACGATCCTGTCGCTCCTGCTGGCCTGTCTGGTTCATGGGCTGGCGGCGGTGACGGTGGTGACCGCGGTCGAGGCGGCGCAGAGCGCCCAGGCCCAGCGGCATGGGCAGATGGTGGTCGGGCCATGGTTCTACGACACGGTGGGCCGGAGCGTGCAGGGCGGTACGCCCCCCGATGCCAGCGGTTTCCGTGACGAAGCCGAACAGATTGCCGAGCATAGTGGCGCCGATCGGGACATGGTCGAGGCGCAGTTGCGCGAGACGGTCGCGACATCGGGCAATCGTCATCTGGTGCGGCAGGACGACACCGAGTCCGGACTGGCGGACCTCCCCCGGAGCGGCCCGGCCGCCGCGCTTATCGGTTCGATCATCCTGCTCTGGTGGTTCGCGATGGTCGTGTGCCAGGGCGAAGGGTCGGAACTCGACATCCAGCGCAGGCGGCATCCGATGTGGGAATGGCTGTTGAGCCACCCCGTCACGGCAGGGGCGGTGTTCTTTGCCGAGATGCTGGCGCCGCTGGCCGCCAATCCGGTCTATTGGGCGGCACCGCTGTTTCCCGGCTTGCTCTATGGCATTGCGCATGGGCCGGTGATCGGGGTGGTGGCGGCGATCCTGATCGGCATTCCGCTGACGGTGGCGGCGGCCTGTGTCGGCAAGATGCTGGAGATCGCGGCGATGCTGCGGCTGCCGCTGCGTCGTCGCGGGGCGGCGATCGGGATCATCGGCTGGTTCGGCTTTGCCTCGATGATCCTGATGTTCGTCGTCAATCGCGTCATGCCGGGCATCGCGCACATGGTGTCGGGGTGGATCGACGAGACGGGGCCGTCATGGCCAGTGCTGCGGTTGTTCCTGGGCATGGATGGGGCAGGTGACTTTGCCCTGTGGCGCGGCGTGGCGGTGTCGGGGGCGTTCAGCATGGTCGCGATCGCCGCATCGGTCGCGTTCAGCGCGCGATCGGTACGCCAGGGCCTGAGCGGCGCCTTCGCTTCTGACGGCGTCGGCGTCCGGCGGGGCAAGGCGGGGCGGTTCGGCCGCGAACCGCTGTTCCGCAAGGAGTATCTGTGGTTCGTGCGCGATCGCAGCGCGCTGGTCCAGACGATCCTGATCCCGGTCACGATCGCGGGTATACAGCTCGTCAATTTCCACAGCGTCATGATCCATGCGGCGGATATGTGGAATTACCTGTGTGCCGCCGCGATCTTCTTCGGCACCTATTTCCTGTGGATACTGGGCCCCAAGTCGCTGACATCCGAGGGCTCCGCGCTCTGGATCGCGATGACGTGGCCACGCGGGCTGGAGGCGATGCTGAAGGCCAAGGCATGGCTATGGTCGGTGATCGCGAGCGTGCTGGTCGGCATCGCGCTGCTGGTCGCATGCTGGATGTTCCCGCACGACGCATGGAAGATCGCGCTGGTCGGTGTCGCCTGGTGCCTCTTCGCGCGCAGCATGGCGGAAAAGGCGGTGACTCTGGTCACGATCGTCTCGGAATCGGGCGAGGCGCAGAAGGTGCCGCGCGGGCGGCTCTGGGCGGCGCAGCTTGGCATGTTCACCTTCGCGGTGGGGGTGGTGACCCAGCAATGGCATCTGGTGATCGTCGGCATCGTCTATTCCTGGATCACGGCCGCCGCGATGTGGGAAAATCTGCGCGCACGGCTGCCCTATCTCTACGACCCGTGGTCCGAACGACTGCCGCCGCCGCCCACGCTGATGCATGCGATGATCGCGATCAGCATCCTGGTCGAGTGCAACGCGATCATCAGCGCCTTCACCTTCACCCTGGGCGGCAAGGCGATCATGGCGACGGTCCAGGCGCTGAGCTATGCCCTGTGTGCGATAGCCGTGTCGATCGGCATGGCACTGTTCCTGGCCAGGCGGGGGGTGGCGGCCGCGACCCTGTGGCGCTGGCGGGACGAGGGCGATGCCGATCGGACCTGGTTCGCGCGCTGCATCGCGGGCAACCGGCGTGACGCGGCGTGGCTGTTGGGCGGAATCGGGGGTGGACTGGCGCTGGCGCTCATCGCGCATGGCTATGGCGAGGTCTTGTCACAGATCCCCTGGACGGCCGAGCTCATGCGTGCGGCGCGCGGCCGGATGGATGCGATCCCCGGCATGGCGGTCAGCTACGGCGTGATCGCCATATTCATGGCACCCTTTGCCGAGGAATTCCTGTTCCGGGGGCTACTCTATCGCACGCTCGACCGGCAATGGGGCGGTGGCTGGACGGCGGTGGCGGGGGCTGCGGCGTTCTTTGCCATCTACCACCCGCTCCTGTCCTGGTTGCCCGTCGCCCTGGTGGGTGCCGCGAACTGCGTCCTGTTCAAGCGGTCGGGGCGGCTGGCCCAGGCGATCCTGCTCCACATGACCTATAATGCGGTGGTCGTGCTGTGGAGCTGAGGGGCCGGGGCCACGTGTCCGTCAGCGGGCGCTGGTCGCGGGGGCGGCGGGCGCCTTGGGCTTGACGTAGCGGTCGAGCCAGTCGGTCATCTGCCACAGCGTCTCCTCGGTGGATTCCAGCGCGCGATAGCCATGCGGCTCATTGGGCAGGACGACATAGCGCACCGTCGCGCCATTGCCCTTCAGCGCGGCATACATCCGTTCCGACTGGATGGGGAAGGTGCCGCTATTGTCGTCCGCGCCGCCATGGATCAGCAGGATCGGTGCCTTGATCCGGTTGGCGAAGGTGAACGGGCTCATCGTCGTGTAGGTGTCGGTCGCCTGCCAATAGGTGCGCTGTTCCGCCTGGAAGCCGAACGGGGTGAGCGTGCGGTTGTACGCGCCCGAGCGTGCGATCCCGGCGCGGAACAGATCGGTATGGGCGAGCAGGTTGGCGGTCATGAACGCGCCATAGCTGTGCCCGCCCACCGCCATGCGGCTGCGGTCCGCGACGCCCAGCTTCACGACCGCATCGACTGCCGCCTGGGCATCGGCCTGAAGCTGCTGGATATAGGTGTCGTTGGCCTCCGCCCCGCCTTCGCCAATGATCGGCATGGCGGGGTTGTCGAGGATGGCATAGCCCTGGGTCAGCAGGAACAGGTGGCTGATCCCGCGCGGCCGCACGAAGCGGTTGCCCTGGTCGACCGTCTGCCCGGCGACCTTCGCATCGGTAAATTCGGCCGGATAGGCCCAGAGCAACGTCGGCAGCGGCCCGTCGCGCTTGGCGTCATATCCGGCGGGCAGATAGAGCGAACCCGACAGCGGCAGGCCGTCGGCGCGGTTATAGGTGATCGTCCGCTGCGTCACGCCCGCAAAGACGGGGGCGGGGTCGGTGAAGCGGGTGACGGCCTTGGCCTGACCGCCCTTGACGGTGCGGATCACGTAATTGGGCACCTGGGTCGCGCTTTCGCGTCGGGTCAGGATACGCTGGCCCTTGTCGTCGAGCATCGCGACGACCGTCTCGTAATAAGGCGGCTTGGCGGTCCACAGCCGGGTCTGTGCGCCATCCGCCAGCGTCATCGTCGCCAGGAAGGGGAAGGCGCCCGCCTTCGTCGCGCCCTCGCCGGTGACATAGACCGCGTCATGGCCGGGCGTGAAGCGCATCACCGGCTTGCCCGCCGCATTTTCCTCCATCACCGGGCGGCCGGGATCGCCATACTGGTCCTGGTAATTGCGGGTCAGCAGCATCCGGCCCTCGCCGGGGCGGCCGGGGGCGACGGCCTGGCGATGCTCGGTCCGGCTGCGCCATTCGCGGTCGACGACCATCGCGAACCCGTCATCACCCCACATCGTGGCGGCATAGCGGGCAGGCGTCTTGACCAGTTCGACCGCAGGCTGGTCGAAAGGCGCGACCTGCATCATGACCTTGTCGTGGAAGGCGATCTTCGCCTTCGGATTGCCGCCGTCCAGCGCCTCGGCCCAGACCAGCGTCGCGGGCGCGTCGGCGCGCCATTCGGCCTCGCGCGGGCCCTTCACGGTCGCATCGAAGTCGACCGGGAGGTCGTCGGCCAGCGGCCGGTCGACCAAGGTGCGCACGGGCTGTCCGTCGATCGTGGCGACCGCGATCTCGGTCGGGAAGAAGCGCGCGGGCAACAGATAGGAATAGGGACGCTTGAGCCGTTCGGTCAGCAGATAGCGGCCATCGGGCGACACGCTGAAGTCGGTGATCAGCCCCGGCGTGCCGATCGGTTGCACTGCACCCGACAGGTCGATCCGCGCCAGCTGGCCTGTGAAATAATAGTCGAACAGCGCCTCGTCATGCGCATCGCCCAACAAATCCTCATAGGTGCGCGCGGCGGAGGTCCGACCGCTGCTTTCCTGGACGACGGGGCCCGAGGGGGTGGAATCGGCGACGGGTGCGGCACCCCGGTTGGCGACCACGGTATAGGCGATCAGCGCGCGGCTGTCGGGCGTCCAGGCAAAGGGCGTGCCGAAGGTGCCGTTCAGCCCCTTGGCCACCGGACGCGCGGTCCCGTCACGGTCGGCCACCCAGAGCGCCAGCCCGTCCTTTTCCTGCACATAAAAGGCCAGATGCGCGCCGTCCGGCGACCAGTCGGGCGCGGCGAAGCGGGTGCCCTGGGGCAGGCGGACCGCGACCGTCCGGCCGCTGGCGACATCCTGGAAGCTGAGCGCGTTCAGCCACTGGACGCGCACCTCGGCCTGGCCGTTGGTCGCCGGATCTATGCGATATCCGCCCAGTCGCAGGATCGGCTTCGACAGATTGGCGATGGAGGGCAGGTTCTCGCGCCCCAGGATCGCCATGGTGCGATGATCGGGGCTGAGCGCGACCGCCGGGGTGGGCGGGGTTTCCAGCGCCCTGGCAATGGCATCGGGCGCGCGGTGATAGCCGGTCGCAGGGGGCTGGGCTGCGGTCTGCGCACCCGATGGCGTGGCGGCGAGGAGCGGGGCCGTGGTGGCCAGAAGGACAGTAACCAGACGCGTTCCGACGAGCATTCCCAACCCCTTGTTACAACCTGACAAGGGGGTGTGGCACGCCCGCCGTGCCCGCACCAGACCCTCTCCGGCCCGCCCGCCCATGAGGCAGATGGGCCGGAGCGTGGAGTTACCAGACGTGGACGCGCTTTTGGGGTGACAGGTACAGCGCCTGACCCGGCTGGACGTCGAACGGCGCATACCAGGCATCCAGGTTGCGCACGGTCAGCACGCGCCACGGTGCGGGTGCGTGCACGTCGCTGGTGATGCGCGCGCGCAGCGCCTTGTCGCGCATCTTGGTCCGCCACCCTTGGGCAAAGGCCAGGAAGAAACGCTGGTCGCCGGTCAGCCCGTCGATGACGGGGGCGGGCTTGCCCTTCAGCGAGGCGTGATAGGCCTCGTATGCGGCGGTCAGCCCGGCCACGTCGGCGATATTCTCGCCCAGTTCCTGCTCGCCGTTCAGGTAGAGGCCGGGCAGCGCCTCATAGCCGTTATACTGCGCGACCAGCGCCTGTCCGGCCTGTTCGAACCGCTTCAGGTCGGCGGGTGTCCACCAGTTGTGCAGCCGCCCGGTCGAATCGAAATCGGCGCCCAGATTGTCGAAGCTGTGGCTGATCTCGTGCCCGATGACCGATCCGATCGCGCCATAATTGGCGGCCGCGTCGAACTTGGGATCGAAATAGGGGCTCTCCAGGATCGCGGCGGGGAAGTTCAGCGCGTTCTGCAGCGGCAGGTTGACCGCGTTCACCGTCTGCGGCGTCATCCACCATTCGCTGCGATCGACCGGCTTGCCGAGCTTGCCGAGATGATAATGGTACATGGCCAGCCGGGCGCGCTGCGCATTGCCGACCGGGTCGTCGGCGCGCACGTCGAATTTCGGGTAGTTCCACCAATGGTCGGGATAGCCGACCCCGACCTTCAGCACGGCGAGCTTGGCGCGCGCCTCCTTCTTGGTCGCGGGCGCCATCCAGTCGAGCGCGGCGACCCGCCGGTCGAAGGCACCGACGATGTTGGTCACCATCGTCTGGATCTCGGCCTTGGACGAGGCGGGGAAATAACGCTGGGCATAGATCTTGCCGACCGCCTCGCCCAGAGCGCCGTTGACGGCCGACAGGGCCCGCTTTTCGCGCGGCTGCTGCGCGGGGGTGCCGGTCAGGGTGCGGCCGTAAAAGCCGAACGACGCATCGTCGATCGCCTTGGGCAGCGAGCCGGTGACCTGGTTGATCGTATGAAAGGCCAGCCAGTCCTGCCAGCTTTGCAACGGCTCGCTGGCGACCAGCGCCGACAGCTTGGTGGTCGCCTCCGGCTGCCACACGATGAAGTCGCGTTGTCCGGCGGGCATCCCGGCGGCGGTCCAGAAGGCGGTCCAGTCCATCCCCGGCGCGCGGGTGGCGAAATCGGCACGGGTCCAGGGATTGTCGCCCTTGTGTGCGTCCTGGCTGGTGATGATGTCGGCCTGCGCGGCGGCGATCTTGGTCTCCAGCGCGAAGACGCGCTCGGCGCGGGCCTGCGGGTCGGACAGCCCGGCCAGCTGCATCAACTGGGCCAGATAGGCGCGGTAGGCGGTGCGGATCTCCGCCATGTCGGGCTTGTCCGACAGGTAATAGTCACGCTCGGGCAGGCCCAGGCCACCCTGCATCAGATAGGGGACGTTGCGCGTCGGCTGGTTCAGGTCCTGGCTGACGAACAGGCCGAACAGGTTGTTCGTGCTGGCGTAATTGTTGTTGTTGAACGGATCGGTGTCCGATCGCATCGCCGCGCCGATGGCGCGCGACAGATCGCGCTTGTCCCTGATCGCGGCGATGGCAGCCAGGTCGCCCTGGATCGGCTTCAACCCGCGTGCCTCGATCCCGGCGGTGTCGACATAGGCGGCGTAATAATCGGCGATCCGCTGCTGGTCGCTACCGGGTGCACCCTTCGTGGCGGCCGCCCCCTTGATGATCGCGGCGGTGCGCGCCTCGGCGCGCAGCGACACGTCGAGCCCGACGCCGATCGTCGAGCGGTCGGCGGGGATTTCTGCGGTCTTGCGCCAGCCGCCATTGGCATAGGCGTCGAAATTGTCGCCCGGCTTGACGCTGGGGTCCATATAGCCCTTGTCGACGCCGGGCAGCGTGCCGGGCACCGACGATGTCTGCGCCATGGCGGCGGTGGTGACGAGGAGGGCGGCGGCGAACGCGTAGCGCTTCATGGGTTTCCTGCGATCCTGTGATGTTGGCGGGGATGGAGAACCCCTCGCCTGATCAAGTCAAGTGAACGGCCTGTCATGTTGGCTCAGGATTTGGGTGCCTCGCTGGCATGGCGGGCGCGGAACAGCCGGCGGTCCTCGATGAAATAGACGAGCACGAGTACGCCCAGCCCGATCGCCAGATAGCCGATGGCCAGCGGATAGGTGGAGCCATCATAGGCCTGGCCGATCGCGGAGCCGACGATCACCGCGCCGACGCTGGTGATGAAACCCTGGATCGACGAGGCGGTGCCCGCGATATGGCCGACCGGCTCCATCGCCATCGCGCCGAAGTTCGATCCGCACAGGCCGATACAGGTCATGCTGAGCGCCTGGAACAGGATGTAAGTGACCAAGGTCTCCTGCCCGGCCATGATGACGCCCAGGTGCAGCACCGACAGCATGATCAGCCCGATGACGGCGGTCTGCGAGATCAGCCGGGTGCCCAGCCGCTCGACCAGGCGGCTGTTGGCGAAGGATGCGCAGCCCATCGAGAAAGCACATAGCGCAAACAGCAGGGTGAACCGGTCGCCTGCGCCGAATTCGTCGACGAAAATCTGCTGCGCCGACGAGACGAAGGCGATCACCCCGCCAAAGGTCATCGACGCGCACACTGCATAGCCCGCCGAAAAACGGTTGGTCAGCGTCAGCCGATACGCACTCTTGAGCGAGGCGAGCGACAGCGGCGTGCGGCGCGCGACCGGCAGGCTCTCGACCAGGCGCAGTGCCGACCAGGCCAGGACGAAGGCGGCGAAACCGGCCAGCGCATAGAAGATGAACCGCCACGGCCCGAACGCCAGCAGCACCTGCCCCAGGCTGGGCGCCATGATCGGCACCAGGAAGAAGATCATCTGCGCGACCGACAAGGTGCGCGCCATCTGGCGGCCGGAAAACCGGTCGCGCACGATCGCCACCGCCAGCACGCGGGTGGAGGCGGACATCAGCCCTTGCAACACCCGCGCGCCGAGCAGCGCGGGGAAGGTCTGCGACCCCGCGGCAAAGACGCTGGCCCCGACGAACCCCGCCAGCGTGACGAGCAGGATCGGCCGCCGTCCGTATCGATCGGCCAGCGGTCCATAGACCAGCTGGCCCGCGCCGAAGCCCAGCATATAGACGGTGATGATCCATTGCCGGTGGTTGGCGGTCGCGATGCCGAGTTGGTGGCCCATATCGGCCAGCGCGGGCAGCATCAGGTCGACACCCAGGGCGTTGACCGCCATCAGGGCGGCGATGAAGGCGATGAACTCGCCCCCACGCATGGGCGTACGCTCGGTCTTGTCAGTCATGGCGTCCGTCTAGGTTGGCTGGGCGGGGGTGGCCATGGGTAAATCGCCCAGGGCGTTAAGGTATCCCGGCATCCCGCAGCCCCTCGACTTTGCATCCGACGCGCCCGACAAGACCGTCATGATGAACGAGCATGGCGAGGGGCGACGGGTCGGCCGCTGGCGTCTGGTGACGCTGGCCGGGGGTGATTTCGCGTTCAACCTCTATTGGCAGAGCGTGATGCTTTACCTGCTGTTCTACTACACCGACGCGATCGGAATCGCGGTCGAGACGGCGGCGGCGATCTATCTGGCGGCGTCGGTCTGGGACGGGCTGGTCAGCTTTGCGGTCGGCGCGCTGGTCGATCGGCAGGGTGGGGCGCGCCATTATCGCTGGGCCTTGATCGGCGGCGCGGTGCCGCTGGGGATGGCCTTCGCCATGGCCTATGCGCCGCCGCCGGTCGCCGGGCAGGCCGGGCTCGCCTTCGTGCTGGGTGGGCATTTGCTGTTCCGCACCGCCTATGCGCTGGTCAACATCCCCTATCTGGCGATGTCGGCGCGGGTCAGCATGGACAGCCGCGACCGGTCGTTCGTCGCGGGGCTGCGGATGCTGGCGGGCACGGCGGCGGCGGTGCTGGTGGCGATTGGGACGGTGCCGATCGGCGGCATGGTGATGGGCGTAGAGGGCGGCCCGCGCGCCTTCATGGGGGCCGCGCTGCTGTTTGCGGGCCTGGGCAGCGTCATCCTGATCGGGGTCGGCTGGACCTTTCGTGACGGCATGGCCGAGGTCGCCAAGCCGCCGCCGCCCTCGATCCGCATCTCGCTCGCGGCGGTCGCGCGCAACCGTGCCTTCCTGACGCTGGCGGTGGCGATGATCGCGATGATCGTGGCGACCACGGTGCTGGGCAAGTCGGTCCTCTATTACTTCAAGTACCGGCTGCACGATGTCGGGGCCGGGCAGCTCGCACTGGCGTCGATGATGGCGGTCAGCGTGGTGGCGGTGCCGGTCTGGATGGCGCTGGCGCGGATGATCGGCGCGGTGCGGCTGTGGTTCGTCGCGGTGGGATGCTGCGGCACCGGGCTGTTGCTGTTCGCGACGGTCGACCTGCCGCAGGTCGGCGCGATGCAGGCCTTTCTGATCGGGATGCAGGCGGTGACGGTCGGCTTGCACTTTGCCTTCTGGGCGCTGTTGCCCGACACGATCGATCATGGCGAGCGGGCGACCGGCATTCGTGCCGAGGGCATCGTGTTCGGCCTGGCCGCGTTGTTGCAGCGGGTGGCGATCGGGCTGGCCACCGTGATGATCGGGCTGGTGCTGGGGCAGGCGGGCTATGTCGCCAATGTCGACCAGACGCCCGAGACGCTCGCCGCACTGCGCCGCCTGGTGGTGGTGGTGCCGCTGGTCTGTTTCGTGCTGTCGGGGCTGGCGATGGCGTTCAGCCCGTTGCGGCGGACCGGCAGATTCTCCCTGGCACGGGGAGGTGGCAGGGTGAAGCCCTGACGGAGGGGGCTTGCCGCCGGATAAGTCCCTCGCGGCGATCCCCCTCCACCATCCTTTGGATGGTCCCTCTCCCCGTGTCGGGGACGATTTACCGGACCAGATCGAACGTCCCGTGCGCGCCGTCGTCCTGCGCCGAGGGGGCGATCCACACGTCGAAGGTGCCCGGCTCGACCGTGGGGCGCAGGTCGGTGCCCAGGAACTCCAGTTGCGCACGGGTCAGGGTGAAGCTTACCCGCTCGCTCTTGCCCGGGGCCAGCGCGACCTTGCGGAACGCCTTCATCTCGCGCACCGGCCGGGTGATGCTGGCGACGCGGTCGTGGATGTAGAGCTGGACCACTTCCTCGCACGCGCGCGTGCCGGTGTTGGTGACGGTCGCCGAGACGGTGATCCGCCCGTCCCATGCCAGGTTGGCGGGCACGTCGGCCGCGTCATAGGTCACCTTGCCATAGGTCAGGCCGTGCCCGAACGGATAGAGCGCGGCATTGGGCGCGGTCCGCCACTGCGTCTTGTAGGGGACGCGCGCGCCCGCTGGCGCGGGACGACCGGTTTCCTTGTGCGCGTAATAATAGGGTTCCTGCCCGCTCTCATAGGGAAAGCTCAGCGGCAGGCGACCCGATGGCCCGACCTTGCCGAACAGCATGTCGGCGATGGCATGGCCGGTTTCCGAACCCAGGAACCAGGTGACGAGGATGGCGGGCGCATCCCTGACCGCGCCCTCCAGCGCCAGCCCGCGCCCGTTCTTCAGGAGGACGACGATCGGCTTGCCGGTCTTCGCCACCGCCTCGGCCACCGCCATTTGCGGTGCGGGGATGGTGATCGAGGTGCGCGACTGCGCCTCGCCCGACATGGTTTCGCTCTCGCCGATCGCCAGCACGACCACGTCCGCCGTTTGCGCCGCCGCGACCGCCGCCTCGATCCCGCCGGGCAAGGCCTCCTCGACGCCCGAGCCGAGCGCGACCGTGACATTCTTCGCCCCCGCCGCGCGCAGGCCGGTCAGCAGGTCGATCGCCTGGTTGTTGTCGCCGTACACGACCCAGGGGCCGTTCAGGTCGTGCTGGCCGCTGGCGAAGGGGCCGATCAGCGCGATCTTGCGGGTCGGGTCGAGCGGTAGCAGGTCGCCGTCGTTCTTCAGCAGCACCATCGATTTCTGCGCCGCCTCACGCGACAGGGCGATGGCGGCCTTGGTCCGCGACCGCGCCGTCTCGCGCTTGCGATCGATCCGGCGGAAGGGGTCGTCGAACAGGCCGAGCATCTGCTTGACCGCCAGCACGCGGCGGACCGAGCGGTCGAGCACCTCTTGCGGCACCGCGCCCTCGCGCACCAGGCTCGGCAGGTGGAGCGCGTAGAGGTTGGACTGCATGCTCATGTCGACGCCCGCCAGGAAGGCGATACGCGCCGCGTCCTTGCCGTCCTTGGCGAAGCCCGCCGCGATCATCTCCTCGTCGCCGGTATAGTCGGAGACGATGATGCCGGGGAATTTCCACTCGTCGCGCAGCACCTGCTTCATCAGCCAGGGATTGCCGGTCGAGGGGATGCCGTTGATCTCGTTGAACGAGGCCATGCCGCTCATCGCGCCCGCGTCGAACCCGGCCTTGTAGGGCGGCAGATAGACTTCGCGCAGCGTCCGTTCGGACATGTCGACGATGTTATAGTCGAGGCCGCTTTCGGCCGCGCCGTAGGCGGCGAAATGCTTGATGCAGGCCATCACCGCATCGTCGGCGGCCAGGTTCCTGCCCTGGAAACCCTTGACGCGAGCGATGGCGAACAACTGGCCCAGCATCGGGTCTTCGCCCGCGCCCTCCATCGTCCGGCCCCAGCGCTGGTCGCGCGCGATGTCGACCATCGGGAAGAAGGTCCAGTCGATGCCCGCGCCCGCCGCCTCGAACGCCGCCATGTGCGCGGTGCGCATCGCCAGGTCGGGATCGAAGCTGGCGGCCTCGGCGACCGGCACCGGGAAGATCGTGCGGTGGCCATGGATCACGTCGGCGGCGAAGATCAGCGGGATCTTCAACCGCGAGTCGCGCATCACCGCGCCCTGCATCCGCCGCGCCATCTCCGCGCCATTGCCGTTGAACACGCCGGTCAGCTTGCCCGCGACCGCATCGGCGAGCTGCCCCTCGAAGCTGGGGCCGTTGGATGGCGGGTTGAGCGCGGTGGCGACCCCGCCACCCCAGGCGGCGGCGTTCAGCTGAAGCTGCCCGGCCTTTTCCTCCAGCGTCATCTTCGCCAGGATCGCCTCGACCGACGCGGAAAGCGCGGTGCCGTCTCCTTGCGCCAGCAGCGCGCGGGCGGGGCTGGTCGCCCAGGCGGCGATGGTCCCTGCGCCCAGCAGCGCGGCGCGCCGCGAAATGGTGATCTCCGACATCGGCCTCATTCTCCCCTAAGCTACGGCGAACATTCGGACGTTTCGCGCGGCCGCATTGATGTTGACGCTTTTGTGTAACCGGTTACACAGACGGGAGGCATCGCACAAGATGCGGCGCACGCTATAGAGAGGCCTCGGGCGATGGGCCCGCGAAGGGGAGGGGTGTGAGGCAGTCATCGGCCACGATCCGCGACGTGGCGCGGCAGGCGGCGGTATCCGTCGCATCGGTGTCGCGCGCCATGAACGGGCATAGCAGCGTCCATCCGGACACGCGCGCGCGGGTGATGGCCGCCGCGCAGGCGCTGGGATACGTCCCCCATGCGGGGGCGCGCAGCCTGTCGCTGTCGCGCAGCCATGCGATCGGCGTCGTCCTGCCCGATCTGCACGGCGAGTTCTTTTCCGAGATCGTGCGCGGCATGGACCGCGAGGTGACGGCACGCGGATACCATCTGCTGCTGTCGAACATGCACGCCGATGCCGAACTGGCGGCGCAGGCGGTGCGGTCGATGCGGGGCCGCGTCGACGGGCTGATCGTGATGGCGCCGCAACTGGTCGCGGGCGGGCTGGACGATGCCCTGCCGCTGGGCGTGCCCGCCGTGCTGGTCAATTCGCAACACGCCTCGGGCCGGGCGGCGTTCCGCATCGACAATGCCGTCGGCATCGAGGCGGTCGTCGCGCATCTGGTCGCGCAGGGGCGGCGGCGTCTGATCCATGTCTCCGGTCCGTTCGACAACATCGACGCGGACGAGCGGCGCCAGGGTTTCCTGGCCGCGATGGCGCGGCTGGCGCCGGAGGTCGAGCCGATCGTGATCGAAGGCGATTTCCGCGAGGAATCGGGCGCTGCGGCGATGCTGGCCGTTGCGGAGCGGGGGCTGGCCCATGACGGGATCGTCGCGGCCAACGACATGATGGCGCTGGGCGTGCTCAGCGTGCTGCGCGAGCGGCAGGTCGTGGTGCCCGGCGCGGTGGCCGTGACCGGCTTCGACGATATTCCGCTGGCCCGCTATCTGGGGCTGACCACGGTGCGCGCGCCGACGGCCGAGCTGGGCGCGCGGGCCGTCGCGCGGCTGGTCGACGCGCTGGAGGGCGGCACGCTGGTGCTGGAGACGCAGACCATCGCGACCGAGCTGGTGATCCGCGCGACCAGCCCGGCGGTGTCGGCATGACGGCGGCGGCGCATCCCAATCCGCCGCTCAAGACCGTCACCATCGTCGGCGGCGGCACCGCCGGATGGATGGCCGCCGCCCTGCTCTCGCGGCTGTTGCTGGGGGCCTATACGATCCGGCTGATCGAATCGGAGGAGATTGGCACGATCGGCGTGGGCGAGGCGACAATCCCCGCCATCCGCACCTTCAACGGGCTGGCCGGGATCGACGAGTTTGAGATGGTCCGCGCCACCCAGGCGACGTTCAAGCTGGGTATCGAATTCCGCAACTGGCGGGCGCCGGGGCACAGCTATATCCATGGTTTCGGCAAGATCGGGCAGGACCTGTACTGGCTGCACTGCCACCAATTCTGGCTGAAGGAAGCCGCGCACGGGCGGGCGAAGCATTTCGACCATTATGCGCTGAACACGATGGCGGCGCGGATGAACCGCTTTGCCATGCCCGATCCGGCGCATCCCAACTCGCCGATCGCCGATATCGACTATGCCTATCATTTCGATGCCTCGCTCTATGCGCGCTATCTGCGGGTGCGCGCGGAAAAGGCGGGGGTCGAGCGGATCGAGGGGCGGATCGTCGCGGCCAACGCCCGCGCGAGCGACGGCCATCTCGACCATGTCGTGCTGGCCGATGGGCGCACGGTGGACGGCGACCTGTTCCTCGACTGCTCGGGGATGCGTGGCCTGCTGATCGGCGAGGCGATGGGGGTGGGGTATGAGGATTGGAGCCAGTGGCTGCTCTGCGACCGGGCGCTGGCGGTGCCGAGCGCGCGGGGAACCGGACCACTGACCCCCTATACGCGGTCGACCGCGCATGGCGCGGGGTGGCAGTGGCGCATTCCGCTTCAGCACCGGACGGGCAACGGCCATGTCTATGCCAGCCGCTTCGTGTCGGACGACACGGCGGCGGCGGCGCTGCTCGCGCATCTCGATACGCCAGCCCTGGGCGATCCCCGCCCCGTGCGGTTCCGGCCGGGCAAGCGGGTGCGGGCGTGGGAGAAGAACGTCGTCGCGCTCGGGCTGGCGGGCGGGTTTCTCGAGCCGCTCGAGTCGACCAGCATCCACCTGATCCAGACCGGGCTGCTGCGGCTGCTGGCGCTGTTTCCGGGGCGTGGCTTCCACGCCGCCGATATCGCCGAATATAATCGCCAGACCGATTTCGAATATCGCGACGTACGCGACTTCATCATCGCGCATTACAAGGTGACGCAGCGGGAAGACACGCCGTTCTGGCAGTATCTGCGCCACATGGACGTGCCCGACAGCCTGGCCGAGCGGATCGAACTGTTCCGCTCTTCGGGCCGCTTTTTCCTGCACGGCAAGGCTGAGCTGTTCCGCGAGGAAAGCTGGGTCCAGGTGCTGTTGGGGCAGGGACTGGCCGCGCAATATGACCCGATGGTCGACATGGTGCCCGATGCGCAGGCGACCGCGTTCCTTCGCGATGTCGAGGAGGTGATCGCCGAGGTCGCGAGCGGCCTGCCCACCCATGAGGCATTCATCGCCCGCCACGGCCAGGCACCACCGCTCCCCGCCTGACCGGCCTGCTCGGCCCGGTGATCTGTGACGTTTGCGCAACAGCCGTCACGATAGTGACATAAGCCGTGTCACAACGGTTGTAACCGGTTACGCGGGCAAGTAACCGGTTTCATAAGCCTCTCCGTTTTCGGGTGAGCGACGTCCGTCGTCGCGGCATCCGGGGCAAGGAAGGGGTGCAAGGGATGATGGAGGGGACTGGAATGGCATCCACCAATGATCGCGCGCAGATGCGTCGTGGGATTTCCGCGCTGGCCCTGGCGGTCGCGCTCGTCGTCAGCGCACCCGCTCATGCCCAGGCCAGCGGCACGCTGCGCGGCCGGGTCGAGGGCGCGTCGGCGGGCACCACGGTCAAGATCACCGACCTGACCACCGGCCAGGTCATCACCGCGCGCACCAACGCGGCGGGTGACTATACCATCCCCGGCATCCGCCCCAGCACCTACCGGGTCGAGGTTCAGGGCCAGCAGCCCGAACAGGTCGTCGTCCCGATCGGCCAGATCATCACCGCCGATATCGGCGAGCCCGCCGCTGCGCCCGGCGGCGGCGGTGAGGAGATTGCAGGCGGCGCTGCGGCGTCTGGCGATGTCGTCGTGACCGGCCGCCGCACCCAGGAGGTGCGCACCGCGGAGGTTTCCACCAACGTGTCGCAGCAGCAGATCGAAAGCCTGCCGCAAAGCGACCGCAACTTCCTGAACTTCGCCGCGCTCGCGCCGGGCGTGGCGGTGACGCCGGGTCGCAGCAACCGCCAGGTCCAGGCGGGTGGCGTCAGTGCGGACAACGTCAACGTCTTCATCGACGGCCTGTCCCTGAAGAACCAGGTCAATCACGGCGGCGTGGCGGGCCAGAATTTCAGCCAGGGCAATCCCTTCCCGCAGCTGGCGGTGCAGGAATTCAAGGTCGATACCCAGAATTACAAGGCCGAATACGAACAGTCCGGGTCGGCGATCATCACCGCCGTCACCAAGACCGGCGGCGACAGCTATCACGGTACGCTGTTTGGCGAGTGGCAGCCCAAATCCTTCTACGGCACCAAATATTTCGACCGGCCGGGCCAGCGCAACAATCTGGACGGCACGCGCCAACAGGGCGATTACGACCGCAAGCAATATGGCGCCGACCTGGGCGGTCCGATCATCAAGGACGTGCTGCACATCTATGGCGCGTTCGAGGCGACCGACCAGAAGGCCCCTTCGACCGCGGTGCAGCTGGGCAATACCAGCACCGCCGACCCGACCCAGGTCGTGCCCCAGGCGATCGTCAGCCAGTTCAACGGCAGCTATCCGCAGGATTTCAGCCAGCGGCTCTATTTCGGCAAGCTGACCGGCTATGTCAGCAACGCCGACACGGTCAATCTCAGCGGCTTCTTCCGCCGGGAAAGCAACCTGGCCGATTTCGGCGGCATCGCGGTGCCCTCGCACGGCCACCTGCTCCAGTCGAAGATCGACCTCTATCAGCTCGAATGGAACCATCGCGGCGACCATTGGCTGAACGAGATGACGCTGGCCTATAATAGCGTCTTCAACGGCACGCCGCGCACCAGCAGCGGGCCCGAGATCGTGCTGGGCCGCCCGGGCGCCGCCGTCGCGCAGCTGGGCACCAACGGCTTCGAGCAGTTCGACAACCAGAAGACCTGGACGTTCAAGAACAACGTCACCTTCTTTGGCGATCGCCATGTCGTGAAGGCGGGCGTGAAGGTCTCGCTGAACGACCTGTCACGCGCCGAGGACAATCTGGGCAACGGTGCCTATTATTTCACGCCGTCGACCTACACCACCTTCGACGCCTCGACCCCGCAACAGGCGGCGGTCTCGGTCGTGCCGGTGCGCCCGGCGACCGCGAAGAACACGCAAATCGGCCTGTTCCTGCAGGACGACTGGACGGTCAATGACCATATCACCGTCAATGCCGGTCTGCGCTGGGACTATGAAACCAACGCGAAGAACGAGAATTTCGTCACGCCCACGGCCATCGCCAATGCGTTGCGCAATTATCAGCCGTGGCAGGCGGCGGGCATCAACCCGAACGACTATATATCGACCGGCAACAACCGGAAGCCGTATTGGAAGGCGTTCCAGCCGCGCCTGGGCATTTCCTACGACCTGAACGGCGACCGCGACACGATCTTCTTTGCGGGTGCGGGCCGCTATTACGACCGGCCGCTGTTCATCGCGGCGGGGATCGAGACGGTGAAGCAACTCTATCAGCAGACCGTTACGCTCAGCTTCTGCGACGGCCCCGGCCAGCCGACCTGCGCGAGCATCCGTGCGACCAACAATGGCGGGCTGCCGCCCGCGACGCTTGCGTGGAACAGCAGCTACAAGAATGTCGACGCGCTGCGCGCGGCGGCGACCGCGACGGGCGTGGGCGGCGAGGTCTGGCTGCTCAACAACAACACCAGGCTGCCCTATTCGGACCAGTTCAACATCGGTTTCCGCAAGCGGCTGGGCGTCGTGCAGACCTCGGTCACGTTCAGCCACATCCGCAGCCACAACATCTTCAAGTATGTGCGCGGCAATCGCCTGCCCAGCGGGCAATATACCAGCCAGGGCGACCAGTGGATCGAGGACAACTTCCCCGCCCAGGGCATCCTGCCCGGCTATAGCGGCAAGTTGAACATCGGGTCGAACGACGGCAAGGCGGAGTATAACGCGCTCTACTTCACCGCCGAAAAGCCGTTCGTCACCGGTTCGACCTGGGGCTTCACCGCCACGCTGACGGTGCAGCAGGCCAAGAGCAACGTCGCGCAGGAGTTGCAGGGCGACGAGTTCTTCAACGGCCCGCGCGTCGATGCTTATGGCTGGAATTATGTCGCGAGCGTCGAGAAGTGGCGCTTCGTCGGCACCGGCATCGCCAAGGGGCCGTGGGATACCAAGATCTCGGTGACCGGCACCTTCAGTTCGGGCCCGTCCTTCGGCCAGGTCATCTTCCCGGCCGTGAAGCCTGAGAATGCCAGCGCCTATGGCAATTTCGGCGGCGTGTTCTGGCCCGACCAGATCGTCGGCTATGCCGCGGTCGACCTGCGCGTCTCGAAGAACTTCAAGATGCCATGGGGCCATGACCTGGAGGTCAATCTGGCCGCGTTCAACATCTTCGATTCGGTCAACCGGACCTATTCGGCCTGGGGTGCGGGATCGGGCGTGAACCCGACCAAGCGCGAGTTCGACACCACCGGCGTGCCGCGCTCGTTCCAGGTCGGTGCGCGGTACAAGTTCTGAGGATTGGGGGCTGTGTTGGCGGCCCACCTTTTCCTCCCCTGCAAGGGGAGGGGGACCATGCGCAGCATAGTGGAGGGGTGTCCCGCTCTCGATAGGGCGACACCCCTCCGTCAGGCCTTCGGCCTGCCACCTCCCCTTGCAGGGGAGGAATGGAGGAGCCCATTCATGGGGAATGCCGGAATGTCAGTAATGCCATGACCCCGCGCCTCCTTCGTGTCGGGCAATCGCAAAGCCCGGTCGTGGTCGTCGACGACGTGAGCGGCGATGTCGCGGGCATCGTCGCGATGGCGGCGGCGCTTGCCCCGTTCCCGCAGATACCGGGCAGCCATTATCCCGGTGTCCGCCATGTCCTGAGCCCCGGTGACGGCCCGGCCCACGCCTATGCCACCGCCCTGCTCCAGGCGGTCGCGCCCTTTATCGGCGGTGCGTTCGAGGTCGACGGTTTCGACTGGATCGAGGGCAGCTTCTCGATGGTCACCGCCGCGCCCGCCACCTTGTCCCCGGTTCAGCGGATGCCGCATTTCGATGCGGTCGACCCCGATTATCTGGCGGTCCTCCATTACCTGTCCGAAACGCGGGGCAGCGGCACCGCCTTCTATCGCCAGCGCGCGACGCGGATCGAGCGGGTGACGCCTGCCAATCGCGACGCCTTCATCGCCGCCGCCCGCCGCGACGGCGCGGGGCTGTCCGGCTACACCAATGGCAGCAACGCCGCGTTCGAGCAGATCGGGATGGTCGAGGCAAAGACCGACCGGCTGGTCATTTATCAGGGATGCCTGCTCCATTCGGGCATCATTCCGCCCGACATGGCCTTCAGCGACGATCCGCGTATCGGCCGCCTGACCACCAACCTGTTCGTCCAGGCCCGGCGATGATCCTGGCCCTTGCACTTGCCGCTGCGGCCCAGGACAAGACCTACGCCAACCCGGTCGATATCAATTACCGCTATAACTTCGAGCAGGTGAACGGAGGCATATCCTACCGCACCGGCGCGGACCCGGTGATCGTGTGGTTCAAGGGGGCCTATTATCTCTTCCTGACGCTGGCCGACGGCTATTGGCGCTCGACCGATCTTGTCGACTGGCGCTTCGTCACGCCCAGCCGCTGGCCCGCGCGAGGCATCGTCGCGCCCGCCGTCACCTCGGACGGCGAACGGCTGCTCATCATGCCCTCGATGACCGACCAAGGCACCATCTATGCGACCAGCGATCCGGCGAGCGGCAAGCTCGACTATTTCGTCCGCAGGATGCCGGTGCTCCCCGGCGCGGTGCGATCGGGGTTCGAGGACGCGATCAAGCCGGGGCAGGTGCCGCCCGGCCCGTGGGACCCGGCGTTGTTCCAGGACGACGACAAGCGTTGGTATCTCTATTGGAACTCGTCCAACGTCTTCCCCGTCTACGGCGCGCCCGTCCGTTTCGCGGACGGCCGGATGACCTATGGCGAGCCGCGCCGGTCCTTCATCCTGCTTGATCCCGCGCATCATGGCTGGGAACGCTTCGGCCAGGATCATAGCGGAACACTGCCCGACGGGACGCCGATCACCCCCTTCATGGAGGGGGCGTGGATGACGAAGGTCGGCGGCCGTTACTATCTGCAATATGGCGCGCCGGGCACCGAGTATAACGCCTATGCCACCGGCACTTATGTGGGGACGTCGCCGATGGGGCCGTTCACCTATGCGCCGTACAATCCGGTCGGCTACAAGCCCGGCGGCTTCGTGCAGGGGGCCGGGCACGGCAATAGCTTCCGGGACGCGCACGGCAACTGGTGGAACACCGGCACGCCCTGGATCGGCTATAACTGGACGTTCGAGCGGCGCATCGGCCTGTGGCCCGCCGCGTTCGAGGCGGATGGCCAGATGCGCGTATCGACCCGCTTCGGCGATTTTCCGCACCGGATGCCGACGACCCGCGTGACCGACCCGGAATCGCTGTTCACCGGCTGGATGCTGCTCTCCTACCGCAAGCATGCGGTCGCCAGCGGGGAGGTGGCGGGGCACCCGGCGGCGGACGCGACGGACGAGAACCCCCGCAGCTTCTGGCTGTCGCCGTCAAATGCGCCGGGGGCGACGCTGACGCTGGACCTGGGGGCGGTAAAGACGGTGCGTGCGGTTCAGGTGAACTTCGCGGACTATCAGGCCGGGCGGTTCGGCGACGCGCCCGACATCTATACCGAGTTCCGGCTGGAGCATTCGGCGAACGGCCGGACTTGGCATCCGCTGGCCCGGACCGAGGGGCCGCGGCGCGACCGGCCCAATGCCTATCTCGCGCTGCCCGTCCCGGTGCGCACCCGTTATGTCCGCTACGTCCATGGCCATGTCGGGGCGGCGCATCTGGCGATCAGCGACCTGCGCGTGTTCGGCAACGCCGATGGCGTCGATCCCGCCGCCCCCGAGCAGGTCACCGCGACGCGCGAGGCGGACAGCCGCAACGCCGTCATCCGCTGGCGCCGGGTGCCGGGCGCGGTCGGTTACAATGTCCGCTGGGGCATCCGGCCGGATCGACTGGCCCTGACCTATCAGCTGTTCGCCGACCGGGTGGCCGAGGGCGATCAGGCCGCGCTCCCCTTGCGCGCGCTCACCGTCGGACAGCGTTATCATGTCGCGGTCGAGGCCTTTGACGAACATGGTGTCTCCCGCCTCAGCCGCATTCTGGCGATGTGATTCAAGGGGCCCGGCTGTACCTCACCCCGGAAAGCGCGAAAGTCGATCGGTCCGGGGGAGCTTATTTCCCGGCGGATCGTCGTTCGGTTCAGCTTGGCGTAGGATTGGGTACGATAAGCGCGCCCACCTGCGACGACATTTGGACGAATAGGGGCTATCATACCGTCATGACTGCATTGCCTTTTTCTGTGAATCGCCCCTTTGCCGCCCGTCTGCTCGGCACGCTGACGGCCGGATCGCTGGTCGCCACCCCGCTGATGGCGCAGGTCGCGCCGCCGCCGGTGATGATGCCCGCTCCCGCCGCACCGTCGACGCCGCTGGCCCGCCCGCAGGCCCAGACCACGCCCGCCATCACCACCACGCCGGTCGCGCCGTCGATCGCCAATCCGGCAACGGTCGCGATGCCGACGCTCAGCGCGGCGCAGATGCGCCAGCTCGCCACGCTGATCGCGGAAGGAGAGGTCACGCAGGGCCTTCGCCAGGGGCCGCCGCGCGACCTGTCGACCCTGTCCGCCACCGCGCTGACCCGCGTCGCGCTGGACTATGCGCATGCGGTGCATGTCGGGCGGCTCGATCCGGGCGATTTCACGAAGGACTGGGGCATCCGGCCGCAGCCCTTCGACGCGGCGCCCGGCTTTGCCGATGCGGTGCGGGGCGACCGGCTGGCCGCCTGGGTCGCCTCGCTGCCGCCGCCCTATGCGGGGTATGACGCGCTGGTGAAGGGGCTGGCGCGTTACCGCGCGATGGCGGCGGCGGGCGGCTGGTCGTCGCTGCCGTCGACCACGATCAACTTCGGCGCCAGCGGCCCGCAGGTGCTGGCGTTGCGCAAGCGCCTCGCGATGGAGGACCCCGCCGTCAGCACGACGGGCGATCGGTTCGACGAGGATCTGCTCGCCGCCGTTCGCCGGGCGCAGCGCCGCTATGGCCTGAACCCGGTCGGCACGGTGGGTGGCCAGACCGTCGCCATGCTGAACGTGCCGGTCGCGCAGCGCATCCGCCAGATCATGGCGAACATGGAACGCTGGCGCTGGCTGCCGCAGCAGCTGGAGGCCAAGCGGGTCCAGGTGAACATCGCCGCCGCCGTGCTGACCGTGTTCGACGGCGACAATCCGGTGATGTCGATGAAGGCGGTGACGGGACGACCCGGCAACGAGACGCCGATGCTGGTGTCCACGATCCGCAGCATCGTGCTGAATCCGCCCTGGAACGTGCCCAGCTCGATCGCCAACAAGGAATTGTGGCCCAAGGAAAAGGCCAATCCCGGCTATCTGAAGCGCGCCGGTTTCCGGGTGATCGACAATGGCGACGGCTCGAAGCGGTTGCAGCAATCGTCGGAGAAGAGCGCGCTGGGGCGGTACAAGTTCGACTTCCCCAACGACTTCGCGGTCTATCTGCACGACACGCCCGCCCAGTCCGGTTTCTCCAAGTTCGACCGGCTGGCCAGCCATGGCTGCGTCCGGCTGGAAAAGCCCGCCGAGCTGGCCTCGCTGATGCTGAAGTCGACGCCGGAGTGGCAGCAGCCGCAGATCGACGCGACCATCGCCTCGGGCAAGACGGTGCGCGCGACCATGGCGGAGCCGGTGGCGGTCTATCTGCTCTATTGGACCGCCTTTGCGAATGCCGATGGCCAAGTGGGCTTCCGCGAGGATCCCTATGGCTGGGACGCGCAGCTGGCCACCAAGATCGAGGCCCGCTCGGCCGAGCGGGCGCAATCCACACGCGACTAAAGGGGTAAGGACATGATGAAGATCGCCACCAAGAGCGCCATGGCGCTGCTTGCGGCCGGGCTGCTGCTGGCGGGCTGCTCGCGCTCGTCGGAAGACCCGCCCGTGCCGGTCGAGAACGACACGCCGGTCGCGGAGGAGAATATGGCCGTGCCGGAGGAAACGCCGGTCATGACCAACGATGCCGATGCCGTCGCACCGGTCAACATGGCGGCCGACACGGTGCCGCCGCCGCCGCCCGAGCGGACGGTCGACCAGCAGATGCTGGACGATGCCTCGGCCACCGGTATGACCGCGCGCGTGCAGCGTACGCCGAGCGGCGATGCGCCTGCCGAGGGTGTCGAGCCCAAGGACGGGCAGTAAGACGCAAGCTCCTCCCCGGCACGGGGAGGGGGACCATGCGCAGCATGGTGGAGGGGGCGTTCCGCTGGGGACGACCTGTGTGGAAGCCCCCCTCCGTCAGGCCTTCGACCTGCCACCTCCCCTTGCAGGGGAGGATTTACTGTTCGATCTTGCGAACCAGCGCCGCGCGCTGAGCCTCGGTCGGCTGCCACTGGCCCACCATCGAACCCCCGGCCCCGAACAGCGCGTCGACCACCGACGCCGCATCACCCTCCGCCCACAGCCCGGCCAGTTCCGCCCGGCGCGGATCAGGCGAGGCGTCATTCCCCGTCCGGATAAACCGCAACCAGGCCGCCAGCGCGGTCAGGGTCGCGGGCGCGTCGCCGCCATGCGCCGCCAGCGAGGACAGCCAGCGCGGGCCGACCTTTTGCGATCCATCGCTGGCGATCTGCGACAGGCGATGCTCCAGCGTGACATTGGCGAAGCGGGCGAGCAGTGCATCGGCATAGGGCTCCAGCGCCTGGCCCGGTGCGGCGGTAAAGCTGGTGGCCGCCTCGGCCCGCATCAGCCGTTCGACCACAGGGCGGATCATAGGGTCGGCGACCGCCTGGTGGACGAACTCATGCCCCCGCTCTAGCCCTAGGTAGGCGAGTGCGGAATGCGCGCCGTTGAGCATACGCAGTTTGGCGGTTTCATAGGGCGCGACATCGGCGACGAACTGCGCACCGCCGATTTCCCAGCGGGGGCGGTCACCGGCGAAATCGTCCTCGATCACCCATTGGCGATAGGGCTCGGTGATGACGGCGGCCTCGTCGCGCATCCCCAGGACCGCTTCGACACGGGCGCGATCGGCGTCGGTGACGGCAGGGACGATCCGGTCGACCATGGTGTTGGGACAGCGCCAGTCCCGCTCGAACCAGTCGCGCGCGGCCGCTTCGCCCTGATGGTCGAGGAACGCCGCGACGCCGCCGCGCAGCACCCGGCCATTGTCGGGCAAATTGTCGCAGCTCACCAGCGTCAGCGGGTCCAGGCCAGCGGCGTGCCGCGCGACGACCGCCGCACCCAGATAATGGTAGATGCTGTTCCCGTCCGCGACGATCCCGGCCATGTCGGTCGCGCCATCGGGCCGCCGCCAATAGCCCTTTTCGGTGACGGTCAGCGTGACGATCCGCGTCTCCGGCGCGGCGAGGCGTCGGGCCAGCCGTTCGGGCGTCCTGGCGGCGACGATCACGTCGCGGATCGCACCGATCAGCCGGACGGCCTCACCCTCGCTCGACCGTTCGGTGACGGTGTAGAGCCCGTCCTGCGGTGCCATCTGGTCGTGCACCCCGCCCGAGCGCAGCGATGCCGCCGCGATTCCCCAGTCGCGATCGCCCGCCGCCATGGCATCGTCGGTATAGACTGCCTGATGCGCGCGGTGGAACGCGCCCAGCCCCAGATGGACGATCCCGATACGCTGCGCCGCGCGGTCGTAACCGGGCCGCGATACGGTGTCGGGCAGGGCGGCGGCGGTTGCCTCGCCAAGGCGGGTCACAGCTTGTACGCCGAGCGGACCAGCCCGTTGGTCAGCGCATGGGCCAGTTCGACGGCCTCGTCTTCCTCCAGCCGATGCTCGGCGACCAGACGGGCCAGGAAACCGCAATCGACCCGCCGCGCGACATCGTGCCGCGCCGGGATCGACAGGAAGGCGCGGGTGTCGTCGTTGAACCCGACGGTGTTGTAGAAGCCCGCCGTCTCGGTCGTCATCTCGCGGAACCGGCGCATCCCCTCCGGGCTGTCATGGAACCACCAGGCGGGGCCCAGCTTCAGGCAGGGATAATGTCCGGCCAGCGGGGCCAGCTCGCGCGCATAGACGCTTTCGTCCAGCGTGAAGAGGATGATGGTCAGGTCGCGCTCGTTGCCGACCACGTCGAGCATGGGCTTCAATGCATGGACGTAATCGGTGCGCATCGGCATGTCCGCACCCTTGTCGCGGCCATGGCTGGCGAAAAGCCCTGCATTGTGGTTGCGATACGATCCGGGATGAATCTGCATCGTCATGCCGTCGGCGACGCTCATCTTCGCCATCTCGGTCAGCATCTGCGCACGGAAGAGTTCCGCATCGGCGGGTGTCCAGCCGCCGCCGACGATCTTCGCGAACAGCGCCTCGCATTCGGCCGTCGACAGGTTCGCGGTCGCCGCCGTCGGGTGGCCATGATCGGTGGCGGTCGCGCCCAGCGCGCGGAAGGCGGCGCGGCGCTTGGCATGGGCGGCGAGATAGCCGGACCAGTCATGCACGTCCTCGCCGGTCAGCTCGGCGAAGCGCTCCATCGCGCCCGCGAACTGCTCATGCTCGACATCGATCACGCTGTCGGGGCGATAGGTGGTGATGACGCGGCCAGCCCAACCGGAGTCCCGGATCGCCTGGTGATGGACCAGCGGATCGTCGGCGCCCTCGGTCGTGGCCAGGCATTCGATCCGGAACCGCTCGAACAGCGCGCGGGGGCGGAAGGCGGGGGTGGCCAGCGCCTCGCCGATGGCGTCGAAATAGCGGTCGGCGGTCGCTTCCTCCAACGCTTCGTCGAAACCGAACACCGCGGCGAACACATGGTCGAGCCACATGCGCGACGGCGTGCCGCGGAACAGGTGATAGTTGGCGGCGAACAGCTTCCACGCCGCGCGCGGATCGGTCGCCGGGCGGCCGCCACGATGCGGGATGCCCAGATCGTCCAGTGCGATGCCCTGGCTGTAGAGCATACGAAAGACATAATGGTCGGGCGCGAGCAGCAGGTCGCTGGCGTCGGCCCAGGGCTCGTCGGTGGCGAACCAGCGCGGATCGGTGTGGCCATGCGGGCTGATGATCGGCAGGTCGGCGACCTCGGCATAGAGCGTCCGCGCGATGCTCCGCGTCGTCGGATCGGCGGGCAACAGCCGGTCAGGGTGCAGTTCCAGCTTGCGGGTCATGCGGTCAGCTCCAGTTCGGCCGGAGCCGCGTTCGCGTTCAGGCTCCGCATATGCATGATTCCCCGCTCCAGCCCGCGCAACTCGGCCAGGCCGCGCATCCGCCCCAGCAGCGAATAGCCGGGGTTGGAGGTGCGATGAAGGTCGTCCATCATCCGGTGGCCATGGTCGGGACGCATCACGATCGCGCGGTTCTGCGCATGCGAAATCTCGACCACCGCCTGCATCACGTCCGTCATGCGGGCATGGCCGCCCAGATGCTCGGCCTCATGGAAATTCCGCTCGCCCTCTTCCCAGCCGACCGAGCGAAGGTGGAGGAAATCGATCCGATCGGCAAAGCGGCGGACCATCGCGGGCAGATCGTTGTCCGGCCGCGCGCCGAACGAGCCGGTGCAGAAGCACAGCCCGTTCGCCATCGACGGCACGGCGGCGTAGAGATGCTCCAAGTCGTCCGCCGTGCTGACCACGCGCGGCAGGCCGAAAATGGGGAAGGGCGGATCGTCGGGATGGACGACCAGCCTGATGCCGACTTCCTCCGCGATCGGGCAGACCGCGCGCAGGAAGGCGATATGATTGGCGCGCAGCCGCTCGGCATCGATCCCGGCATAGGTGTCGATCGCGCGCTGGAAGGCGGGCGAGTCGAAGCTCTCCTCGCTGCCCGGCAGCCCGGCGATGATCGTGCGCTCCAAACGGTGGCGCTCCTCGGGCGTCATCGCCGCGAAGCGTGTCGCGGCGGCGGCGCGGACGCTTTCCGAATAATCGGCCTCTGCGCCGGGGCGCTTCAGGATATGGATGTCATAGGCCGCCACCGCCGCCCATTCGAAACGCAGCGCCGTCACACCGTCGGGCAGCCGCCAGTCCAGGTCGGTGCGCGTCCAGTCCAGCAGCGGCATGAAATTATAGGTGACGGTCTGCACGCCTTCCGCGGCCAGGTTGCGCAGGCTGTCGCCATAGGCCTGGACCAGCTCGTCGGTCAGTTGTCCGCGCTTGATCGCGTCATGGACCGGCAGGCTCTCGACCGTCGACCAGCCGAGTCCGGCCGCCTCGATCATCGCGCGCCGCTCGGCGATCGCCGCGCGCGGCCAGACCATGCCGTTGGGGATTTCGTGGAGCGCGGTGACGACCTCGGTCGCGCCCGCCTGGCGGATATGGGACAGGGGAATGGGGTCGGCGGGTCCGAACCACCGCATGGATTGGATCATCAACACGTCCGCTAACCCTCGTCCCGTCTCGTATTTTCAGGCAGGTAGCGGTAGCATTGCGGTTTCGGATTGACCAGTTACAAACTTTGGCCTTGCCACTGTCGCGTGGCGTATGGACCATGGCAGCATCAGGAGAGAAGGCCCATGCAGATCGTCGTCGTCGGGGAAGGGATGATCGAATTGACGCAGGCGGATGGCGGCCTGTGGTGGCTGGGGCATGGCGGCGACACGCTGAACACCGCGATCCATCTGGCGCGCATGGGGCGCGACGTGCGCTACGTCACCGCGCTGGGCGACGATCCGTTCAGCGATACGCTGCTGGCCGACTGGTCGGCGGAGGGTGTCGCCACCGACCTGATCCTGCGTGATCCGACGCGGATGCCGGGGCTATATGCCATCACCACCGATGCGACGGGCGAGCGCAGCTTTGCCTATTGGCGTGGCGAAAGCGCGGCGCGGCGGACCCTGTCGCTGCCCGGCGCCGACCGGGTGATGGCACAGGCCGAACAGGCGGACCTGCTGCTCTTTTCGCTGATCACCCTGGCGATCCTCGATGCCGAGGGCCGCGAGCATCTGTTCGCGCTGGCCGGGCGGGTGCGGGCGCGGGGTGGCCGCGTGGCGTTCGACGGCAATTATCGCCCGCGCCTGTTCGCCGATCAGCAGGTCGCCCGCGATCTGTGCGCCCGTGCGATCGCGGTGTGCGACATCGGCCTGCCGACGCTGGAGGACGAGACGATGCTGACCGGCGCGACCTCGGCCGAACAGGTTCAGGCCCGCTGGCAGGACGGCGGCGCGGGGGAGGTCGTGGTCAAGCTGGGGGCCGATGGGTGCCTGTTGTCGGGCATCGGCATGGTGCCCCCGCCCGAACGGCTGAAACCCCGCGATACGAGCGGTGCGGGCGATGCGTTCAACGCGGGTTATCTGGGCGCGCGTCTGGACGGCGCTTCGCCAAGCGAGGCCGCACTGGCCGGGCATCGCCTGGCGGCGTGGACGGTGATGCGCGCGGGCGCGATTCCGGCCAGGGACGATGCCCTGCCACACTGAATAGGCTGTTTTTGGACTGACCAATATCGGCGGTCGATCGCGTTTACATTCTTTTCTAGCCTTGCCCCTCTATCGCCTGCGATTTTGAAATCTCATTCATGAGAATTCTTGCCCCATCTCCTTCTGGATGACAGATTATGTCGGACATGAAGGCCATGAAAACATGGCGCGGGAGGATGGCGATGAAGGTCAATCGACGGGATCTGCTGGGAGCGGTCGGGGTGGCAAGTGCCTCGTCCGCGTTCGGCACGGCAGCGATGGCGACGGGGCAGGCCGGGGGCAGCGCGCAGGAGCGACCCTTCACGCCGGACTGGCCCTCGCTCGCGGCGGGCTATCGCGCACCGGATTGGTATCGTGACGCCAAGTTCGGTATGTGGGCGCATTGGGGTCCGCAATGCGTGCCGGAGGAAGGCGACTGGTACGCCCGCGACATGTATCTGCAAGGATCGCGCGCCTATAACGCGCATGTCCGCAAATACGGGCATCCCAGCAAGGTCGGCTTCCTCGACATCATCGGCCAGTGGAAGGCCGAGCACTGGGACCCCGAGCGACAGCTCGATCTCTACACCCGGGCGGGTGCGAAATACTTCGTCGCGCTGGCCAATCACCACGACAATCTGGATACCTTCGCTTCGTCGCATCCCTGGAACACTACCCGGGTCGGGCCGAAACGCGACATCGTCGGCACTTGGGCAAGGCTCGCCAAGGCGCGCGGCCTGCGCTTCGGCGTGTCGAACCATGGGGCGCATAGCTGGCACTGGTATCAGCCCGCTTATGGCTATGATCCGGAGGGCGCGATGCAGGGCAGGCGCTATGATGCGGCCTGGCGGACCAAGGCGGACGGGCGCGGCACCTGGTGGGACGGGCTCGACCCCCAGCAACTGTATAACGGCCCGATCATGCCGATGCCCGGTGGCATCACGAACCGGACCGAGGCGGATGCCTTTCACGAGCGCACCGATCGGCTGTGGAGCGAAGGCGTACCGCCGGGCCGCCCCGATCTGGTGGCCGGCTGGGCGCGGCGCTGTCGCGAGTTGATCGACAATTATCAGCCCGATCTCGTCTATTTCGACAATTTCGACCTGCCGTTCGAACAGGCGGGGCTGGATATCGCGGCCTATTACTACAATGCCAATCGCCGCTGGCATGGTGGTCGGTTGGAAGGTGTGTTGACCGTCAAGACCACCCCGCCGCAACGCCGCATGGCGCTGGTCGACGATGTCGAACGCGGCGGCAAGACCTATATCGAAAGCTATGCGTGGCAGACCGATACCTGCCTGGGCAACTGGCACTATGATCGCGCGCTGTACGAGCGCGACGGCTATAAGAGCGCGGCGACCGTCGTGCATACGCTGTGCGACGTGGTGTCGAAGAACGGCAACCTGCTGCTGAACGTGCCGATGCGCGGTGACGGCACCATCGATGAAAAGGCGGAGCGGATCGTCGAGGGGATCGCCGCCTGGATGGGCCGTTATGGCGAGGCGATCTACGGATCCCGACCGTGGCGCGTGCATGGCGAGGGGCCCGGTGCAGCCAGCGGCGGCATGTTCAGCGAGACGCAAGAGTCGAAATATACCGCCAGGGACATTCGCTATGTCCGCAAGGGCGAGGCGCTCCACGCCCTGGTCCTCGGGTGGCCCGAGGACGGGGTGGTGTGGCTGACCCTGCTGGCGAACGGCAACACGATCGGGCGCGGAGAGGTGGCGCGGGTCACCCTGTTCGGCGACACGACGCCGCTGGTCTTTCGGCGGACCGACACGGCGCTGGAGGTCACGCTTCCCGCCCGCGCGCGCAATGCGATCGGCGTGCCGCTGGTCCTGTCGGGGGCGGGGCTCGTCGCAGGGAGCTTGGCAGACCCGGTGTGACCGTCTTCCGTCGCTCCCCCGCTAGAAGGCGATGACATGAGGTTGATCCGAAGAAAGCCCCTCTCCTTCAGGGGAGAGGTTGGGGTGGGGCATCACCCCAAGGTTTGTCGTTTGTGGAAGCGCCCCACCCCCGGCCCCTCCCCTGAAGGGAGGAGGGTGGGTCAAGCTGACGTCATCGTGTTCTAAATGAAGTCGAAATGCATGGGATTCGCTTGCGGCGGGGCGTGGGGCGTGGCCTTCGACTTCGTTCAGACTGAACGGAGCGGGGGAGGGTGATACCCCCAACACCCCATCCGACACCGCACAACGAAAAGGGGGCCGGAACCTCGGTTCCGACCCCCTGATCTGTCAGCCTGAGCTGGCGGCAAAGATTACGCGCCCGGGATTTCCGAGACGTTCACCTTGATGCCGCGGCCCATCGTCGACGAGACGGCGACCTTGCGGACATACTTGCCCTTCGCGCCCGACGGCTTGGCCTTGATCAGCGCATCGACCAGCGCGTCGAAGTTCGCGCGCAGGTCTTCCGCCGGGAACGACGCCTTGCCGATGCCCGAATGGATGATGCCGGCCTTTTCGACGCGGTACTCGACCTGACCGCCCTTGGCCGCCTTGACGGCTTCGGCGACGTTCATGGTCACGGTGCCCAGCTTCGGGTTCGGCATCAGGCCCTTGGGGCCCAGCACCTTGCCGAGGCGACCGACGACGCCCATCATGTCCGGGGTCGCGATGCAGCGATCGAAATCAATGGTGCCGCCCTGGATGGTTTCCATCAGGTCCTCGGCGCCCACGACGTCGGCGCCAGCGGCGCGTGCCTCGTCGGCCTTCGCGCCCTTGGCGAACACGCCGACGCGAACGGTCTTGCCGGTGCCCTTGGGCAGGGTGACGACGCCACGGACCATCTGGTCGGCGTGACGCGGGTCAACGCCCAGGTTGACGGCGACTTCGATCGTCTCGTCGAACTTCGAGGTCGCGTGGGTACGCGCCAGCGAGATCGCTTCGTCGATGCCGTGCAGCTTCTCGGCGTCGATCTGGACGGCCTTCTGCTTCTTGCTCAGCTTCGCCATGATCTTAGCCCTCCACCACTTCGAGGCCCATCGCGCGGGCGGAGCCTTCGATGATCTTGGTCGCAGCCTCGATATCGTTGGCGTTCAGGTCCTTCATCTTGACCTGGGCGATTTCCGCGAGCTTCGAGCGCGCGATCTTGCCCGCCGACACCTTGCCCGGCTCCTTCGAGCCCGACTTCAGGTTGGCCGCCTTCTTGATGAGGTAGGTCGCAGGGGCGGTCTTCGTCTCGAACGAGAACGAACGGTCGGCATAGACGGTGATGACGGTCGGCAGGGGCGTGCCCTTTTCGACTTCACCGGTCTGCGCGTTGAACGCCTTGCAGAATTCCATGATGTTCACACCGCGCTGACCCAGCGCCGGGCCGATCGGCGGCGAGGGGTTGGCGGCGCCTGCAGGGACCTGCAGCTTGATATAGCCGGTAATCTTCTTTGCCATGTCACTCTCTTTTCGAGTCTAGCGGTCGTGACGGGCACGCGTGGCGTAGGCCAGCGCACCCTCCCGCAAGGTTTCCGTCGCATAATGCCAGGGAAGCGCGGGCCGATAGCGGAAAATAGGGGAGAAGGCAAGGTCGGGAGTCATGCCTTGTAACCTGCCCTCCGTTCGCGCCGGGCGAAGTCGACGTGCACGGGATCCGCGCGCGGGGAGGGCGGGGCGCAGGTGGATTAGAATGCCGGACACGAAAAGGGCCGGTGGCGTCGCCGCCCCGGCCCCTGTTTCGTCGGATGGTCCGAACTTACTTCGAGCGTTCGACCTGCTCGAAATCCAGTTCCACCGGGGTCGCGCGACCGAAGATCGACACCGACACCTTGACCTTGGACTTGTCGAAATCCAGTTCCTCGACCACGCCGTTGAAGCTGGCGAAGGGGCCTTCCAGCACCTTGACCGCGTCGCCGATCTCGTAGTCGACCTTGACCTTGTGCTTCGGGGCGGCGGCGGCTTCTTCCTTGGAATTCAGCATCCGCGTCGCTTCGGTTTCGCTGATCGCCTGGGGCTTGCCCATCGCGCCCAGGAAGCCGGTCACCTTCGGCGTGTTCTTGACGAGGTGATAGACCTGGTCGGTCATGTCGAGCTTGGCCAGGACGTAGCCGGGCATGAACTTGCGCTCGACCGCGATCTTCTTGCCGCGGCGGGCCTCGGTCACGGTTTCGGTCGGGACCTCGATCTGGTCGACCAGATGGTCGAGGCCCAGACGGGTCGCCTCGGCCATGATCGAGTCGCGGACCTTGCCCTCGAAACCGGAATAAGCGTGGATGATGTACCAGCGCGCCATGAGAACCCTTTTACTTCGCGAGCGACAGCAGGGTGCGGACCAGCGTCTCGAAGAACGAGTCGACCGCCAGGAAGAAGATGGCCAGGATCGTGGTCATCACGACCACCATCACGCCGGTCATCACCGTCTCGCGCCGCGTCGGCCAGACGACCTTCTTGGTCTCGGTCTTGACCTGGTTGAAGAATTCGATGGGGGTCGTCTTCGCCACTCGTGCCGTTCCCGCCCTGCGTGGAAATTACTGTCAGCGAGGCATGGGTCCGCCGTCGCCTGCCCCAGGGGGCCTGCGACGAAAGGTCCGTCCGCGCTGTTCGGATGGGCACGCGATGTAGCTGTCGCTCGGGTAAAAGGCAAGGGCGGGGGCGGCGCGACGGTTTTGGTTCGCGCGGAGACGCGAAGACGCGGAGGTTCTCGGGTTCGCGCAGAGGCGCGGAGGGCGCAGAGGAGCTTGGTCTGCCTTCGCGATCGGGAAACGATCCGACAGGCAGCGGGAATGGTTGGCCTGTCGGCCGGGCTCAACACCTCCGCGCCTTCGCGTGAACCAAACTTCTTTCTTCTTCGCGCCGTCGCGCCTTCGCGGGAACTTTCAGCAGCAGCGCCCGCCATTCTTCCCCCCGTACCGCGCCTGTTGCCGCTCGCGGAAGAAGGTCACCTCGTCCATCGGTTCGCGGTCGGGATGCCTGATCGCCATGTGCGCCACATAGGCGTCATAGCTGGGCATCCCGACCATCGCGTTGCCGATCTGGCGCAGGCGGGCGAGCCAGCTCATTCGGCCGCGACCAGTTCGGGCGGGACCTCGGTGACGCTTGGCCGGTCGATACGACGCGCGATCAGGCAGGTACGCACCGCATAGACCAGGATCGCCAGCACGACGCCTAGGAAGATTACGCACAGCCCGGCATCGATCCGGTCGTTGAACACGATCCGCCCCATCTCCGCCATCGTCTTGGCCGGGGGCAGGACCTTGCCCTCGGCGGCCGCGCCGGCGAACTTGTCGGCGTGCGCCAGGAAGCCGACGCGCGGATCGGCGGAAAAGATCTTCAACCACCCGGCGGTCAGCGTGCAAGCGAGCAGCCACACGGTCGGGATCACGGTGATCCAGGCGAAGCGGTCCTTCTTCATGCGGAACAGCACCACCGTCGCCAGCATCAATGCGACGGCGGCCAGCATCTGGTTGGAGATGCCGAACAGCGGCCACAGCGTGTTCACGCCGCCCAGCGGATCGGTGACGCCCTGATAGAGGAAGAAGCCCCACGCCGCGACGCACAAACCCGTCGCAATCAGGCCCGGCGCGACCTTGCTCGATCCCCGGAAACTGGGGGCGACCAGGCCGATCAGGTCCTGGAGCATGAAGCGGCCCGCGCGGGTGCCTGCATCGACGGCGGTCAGGATGAACAACGCCTCGAACAGGATGGCGAAGTGATACCAGAAGGCCTTCATCGCCTGTCCGCCGAACAGGTGGCTGAAGATCTCCGCCATCGCCACCGCCAGCGTCGGCGCGCCGCCTGCACGGCTGATGATCGTGTGCTCGCCCACGTCACGCGCGACCTGCGCCAGCGTGTCGGCGGAGATGGGGAAGCCCATGGCGGTGACGGCGGCGGCGGCGCTGGCCGGGTCGGTGCCCAGCACGGCGGCAGGTGCGTTCATCGCGAAATAGACGCCCGGATCGAGGATCGAGGCGGCGACCAGCGCCATGATCGCGACCGCGCTTTCCATCAGCATCGCGCCGTATCCGATGAAGGGCGCGTCCTTCTCGCTGGCGATCAGCTTGGGCGTGGTGCCGCTGGCGATGAGGGCGTGGAAGCCCGACACCGCACCGCAGGCGATGGTGATGAACAGGAAGGGAAAGAGCGGCCCGGCCCAGACCGGCCCGCTGCCGTCGATGAACTTGGTGAGCGCTGGCATCCGCAGCGGCGGCGCCATGATGATTATGCCGATGGCCAGCGCCACGATCGCGCCGATCTTCAGGAAGGTCGACAGATAGTCGCGCGGCGCGAGCAACAGCCATACCGGCAGGACCGAGGCGACCGCGCCATAGCCGATCAGCAGGAAGCAGAGCTGCACCGGCGTGAAGGTGAACAGCGGCGCGAGCACCGCCGATTGCGCGATCGACTGGCCATAGACGATGGCCAGGATCAGGCCGATGAAGCCGATGATCGACACCTCGCCGATCTTCCCCGGCCGGACCCAGCGGGTATAGCCGCCCATCAGCATCGCCAGCGGCACCGTCGCCGCCACGGTGAACAGGCCCCACGGGCTTTCCGCCAGCGCCCGCACGACGATCAGCGCGAGGACGGCCAGGATGATGACCATGATCATGAAGGCGCCGAACAGCGCGATGGTGCCCGCCACGGGGCCCATCTCCATGCGGATCAACTCACCCAGCGAGCGTCCGTCGCGGCGCATCGACAGGAACAGGATCAGGAAATCCTGCACCGCCCCGGCCAGCACGACGCCCGCCAGAATCCACAAGGTTCCGGGCAGATAGCCCATCTGCGCCGCCAGCACCGGGCCGACCAAAGGCCCCGCGCCCGCGATCGCGGCGAAGTGATGGCCGAACAGCACGGTGCGGTCGGTCGCGACATAATCCAGCCCGTCGGCGCGGCGGATGGCCGGGGTCGGGCGGCTGGGGTCGATGCCGATCACCTTGGCGATGAACAGCGCATAATAACGATAGGCGATCAGATAGACCGAGACGGCGGCCGCGATGATCCACAGCGCGTTGATCGGCTCGCCCCGCACCGTGGCGACGACGCCAAGCGCGCCCGCTCCGACGATCGCCAAGGCAATCCAGGGAAGGTGTTTGGTCATGCCCCGTTCGGTCCTCCGTTTATGCTCTTGCCGCCCCTTCTAACCCGGTGAGCGGGGTGTGCCAGCCCTGAAAAACATGGAGGTCCGCCAAGGTGGATTCTAGCTTGTACCGCGGCGCCGTCGTGGCACAGTTGTTCCGGATCGACCGGGGGAGGGGATGATGCGCAAGACCGTCGTGATGCTGGGGCTGGGGATCGCGTTGACGGCGTGGAGTCCGGGACATGCCGCGCAGGCATCACCCTCGCTGGTCGCCACCCCATGCCAAGTGCCGCCGGGCTGGGATCAGGTCGATGCGAAGGTCGTGGTGTTTGGCGAGATGCATGGCACGCGCGAAGCACCGGCCTTTGTCGGCAATCTGGCCTGCGCGCTGGCTGCCAGGGGCGAGCGGGTTCTGGTCGCGGTCGAACATGACGTGATCAACGACGACGATTTTCAAAAGGCCTGGGCGATGCCGGAGGGTTCCTTCGTGGCTGCGCTGGCCAAAACAGGCTGGGCGGAGCGCAACGACGGCGTCGGGAGTGAAGCGATGCTGGCGATGCTCGTCGGGCTGCACCGCTGGGCCCAGATGGGGCGCAAGATCGACATCGCCGCCTTCAACGGCAGCAAGGACGAGGCGCAAGCGCGACGATTCGCGCAACTGCCCGGCCAGGGGCCGCACGATGCGGCGCAGGCCGAGAATATTCGTGTGGCGGCGGCGCGCCAGCCTTACGACCATATACTGGTGCTGACGGGCAATACCCATGCCCGCAAGCGGCCGGTGACCTATACCCGCATAGCGTTCGAGCCGATGGCGATGCGCTTGGCGCGATCGGTTCCCGTGATCGCGTTGAACATGAAGTCGTCCGGCGGCACGTCATGGACCTGCGAGCTGAAGCCGGGGGTGGTGCCAAAGCCCAATGTGCCGATCACCGACGCGGACGTCGAATGCGCGGCGCATCCGCTGGGCAAGGACGCCGATCTGGACCGCGCGCCGTTCATCGCGCTGGGCAGTTTGCCGGGGCAGCAGCCCGATCCGGACTATGACGGCATCTTCTGGCTCGGCCCCGTCACCGCCTCGCCGCCCGCCGTTCCGGCTCAGAGCCCGAAGCGGAATCCGTAACCCAGGCCCAATGTCGCCTGCATCCGCTGGCCCCGTTCGCGGATCAGCGGCGAGTCGGCGGCGGGGCCGCCCAGCCGCTCCAGGCTGGTGAACAGGGTGATCGCGCTGCGCCGGTTCAGTGGGCGGGCAATATTGCCGCCCAGGCCATAGGACAGCACGCCGCCGTCTGCATGATATCGTGCCAGCCCGGTGCGCGCCGACTGGACGGGCGAGATGCCGAAATAGGTCCGCATGACATTCCCGCTGGCCAGCGTCATGCGCGGCCCGGCGCTGACGATCGCGCGGCCGATGCGGGTGCGATAGGCGGCCGACAGGTCCGCGACCACGCCGTCATGCCCGCCAAAGCCCTGGCGCACCTCCGCCCGTGTCCGCCAAGCCCGGCGCGGGCCGAAGGATTTCTCGACGAAACCGCCGACCTCGCCCGCCGCTCGGATATTGCCCATGCCCGCCAGTGCATCGCTGCCGCCCGCGATCAGGAATGGTGAGCCGCCATTGCGCTCGTCGCGACCGAAGCGGATCTTCGCGAGCGGCCCTGCGCGCCAGCCATCGCGGTTGACCGCGTTCCACCCGATCCCGTCCGGCACCGAGGCGAAGAGCGTATCGCCATAATTCACGCGCAGGTCGGGAAACAGCGACAGCGCCATCTGTCGCGACCCTTGCCATGCGGGGCCGAGCACCGGCGCGGCGCCGATGGTGATGCTCCATCCGGTCGCGGCGGGTGGCACGCCGGTGGTCATGCCGTGGGGAGGGCCGGGCGGCGGGCTGCTCTGGCGCACTTCCTGTGCCTCGGCCGGACAGGCGAGCAGCGTGACGATCCCCAGGCCCAAGACGCGCATCGTTCATCTCCCTGTCATGCTGGATAGGGCGACAGCCGGATGGTCGCAACCGGCGGCCCTGCGGCAAACTTAGCGCTTGCTCCGCCATGCCGTCCGGGGTGAAAGGCGGGGCATGGCCCATTCCTCCTCCCCGCTCGTCGTCGGTATCGGCGGCACGATCGGCAGCGTTTCTTCGACCGAGCGTGCGCTGCGTACCGCGATGACGGCGGCGGCGGACGAGGGGTTTCGCACCCATGTCTTCGGCGGCGAGGATCTGGCGCAGCTGCCGCTCTACAATCCGCGCGCCGAAACCCGGACCGAGGCGGAGCGGGTCTTCGTCGATACGGTGCGCCAGGCCTCGGCGATCATCATCGCGAGCCCCGGCTATCATGGCAGCATCTCGGGGCTGGTGAAGAACGCGCTCGACCTGCTGGAAGAGACGGCGAAGGACGAGCGGCCCTATTTGGCCGACCTGCCGGTGGGGCTGATCGCGACCGCCTATGGCTGGCAGGCGACGGGCTCGACCATCGCCGCGCTGCGTTCGATCGTCCACGCCCTGCGCGGCTGGCCGACGCCCTTCGCGGCGGCGGTGAACACGCAGCAGACGCGCTTCGATGCGGAAGGGCGAATCAGCGACCCGGTGGTCGAGGGGCAATTACGGCTGGTCGGCCAGCAGGTCGCCCGCTTCGCGCCGCTGGCGGGGACGATCCGCGCCTCGCACTGAGGAGCGGAGGACGCAGGGAGGGATCGCGCGCGGCGGCGCGCCGTTCCCTTTTCCTAGATCGCTTTGAGGGGACGGGCTGCGAGGGCGGCAGATACGACAGCTCTGCGTCCTCTGCGCCTCTGCGCGAACGCAATCTTTTCTCTTCGCGGCATCGCGGCTTCGCGTGAGATCAATGATTTTATCCACCGTCCGATCGAGGGGCAAAGTTCGCGAATTGAATGAATCCGTTCCCCGGCGAAGCCCGGGGCCCAGTTCCTTCCAAGCCGGTGGTGTGTCGAAACGTTGAGTGGGGGGGCAAATGCCTTGCGCCCATCGATAGTGCACAGAAACTGGGCCCCGGCCTTTGCCGAGGAACAATGGGCAGATTAGCGCAGGCGCTCTATCGCCAGCGCGGTGATTTCATCCGCGATCTCGGCCGGATCGCGCAATTCACCATGCGCCACGGTCGACACCGTCGCCCACTCGCCCAGCATCGCGCCGTCGGCCATCGCGGCATAATTGGCCCGCACCCGCGCCTGAAGCCCCAGATCGGCCTCGTACGCATCATAGGTGTCGTCGGTGTAGCTCCGCTTGCGCTTGCGGGCGATCAGGTCGCGCGCCACGTCCAGCGGGGTGTCGAGATAGACCGACAGATGTGGCGCGGGCAGGCGGAACTGGATCGTCTCCAGCTGCTCGATCCATTGCAGCAGCGCGGGCGCCTGATCGGGCTCCACCTGTGCCGCCTGATAGGCCATGTTCGATGCGATATAGCGGTCGAACACGATGACCTCATGGGCTTGCGCCAGTTCGATCAGATGCGGGCGCGATTCGAATCGGTCGAGCGCATAGAGGGTCGCCGCCGTCTCGGGCGCCGCCGTATGGGGCAGGCGGCCCGCCAGATACTCGCCCAGCGCCCAGCCGCCGATCGTCTCGGCATAGCGCGGGAAGGACAGGGCCGCCGCCGACAGTCCGGCGGCATTCAGCCGCTCGGTCACCGCCGCCGTCGCGGTCGCTTTCCCGGCGCCGTCCGCGCCCTCGATCGCAAGTAGAAACGCCATCAGACGCGCAGGCGTTCGTGGTGGCGGATCACTTCGTCGATGATGAAGCGCAGGAATTTCTCGGAAAATTCTGGGTCGAGCTGCGCATCGCTCGCCAGTTGGCGAAGCCGGGCGATCTGCGCCTCCTCGCGACCGGGATCGGCCGGGGGCAGCGCGTTCTCGGCCTTGTAGCGTCCGACCGCCTGGGTAACCTTGAACCGCTCGGCCAGCATGAAGACCAGTGCGGCGTCGATATTGTCGATCGACTGGCGATAGCCGGTCAGCACGGTGTCGGACATGATCGGTACGTCTCCCTCTGGCGCGCCCGTCGCGCGGCGATTTCGCGTGCGCCCTTTCGCGCTTAGGCTTGCGTTCGGCAAGCGTTGTCGCCAGAGGCTCTTACCTGCCCATGACCGTAACCGCCACCCGCCTCGCCAAGCCCGCGCCCTCGCTGGACCCGATGATCCGGCTGGTGGCCGACGACATGAACGCCGTGAACCAGGTCATCATCGACCGGATGCGGTCGGAGATCCCGTTGATCCCGCAACTCGCGGGGCACCTGATCGCCGGCGGCGGCAAGCGGATGCGCCCGATGCTGACGCTCGCGAGCGCGCAGCTGCTGGGCTATCAGGGAACCAGCCATCATGTTCTGGCGGCGGCGGTCGAGTTCATCCATACCGCCACGCTGCTGCACGACGATGTCGTCGACGGCTCGGACCTGCGGCGCGGGCGGCGTACCGCCAACATCATCTGGGGCAATCCCGCCAGCGTGCTGGTCGGCGATTTCCTGTTCAGCCGCTCGTTCCAGCTGATGGTCGATGCCGGCAGCCTGAAGGTGTTGGGCATCCTGTCGGGCGCATCGGCGGTGATCGCCGAGGGCGAGGTGAACCAGCTGACCGCGGTGCGGCAGGTGGGCCTGCCCGAAGAGCGTTACCTGTCGATCATCGACGCCAAGACCGCCGCGCTGTTCGCCGCTGCCTGCCGTATCGCCGCCGTGGTGGCCGAGCGGCCCGAGGCGGAGGAACTGGCGCTGGAGGCTTATGGCCGGAACCTGGGCATCGCGTTCCAGCTGATCGACGACGCGATCGACTATGTGTCGGACGCGGGCACCATGGGCAAGGATGCGGGCGACGATTTCCGCGAGGGCAAGATGACCCTGCCGGTGATCCTGGCCTATGCCCGTGGCAATGACGAGGAACGCCAGTTCTGGAAGGACGCGGTCGAAGGACGGCGCACCTCGGACGAGGATTTCGCCCACGCCATCGCGCTGGTCCGCAAGAGCCGCGCGGTGGACGACACCATGGCGCGCGCACGCCATTATGGCGGGCTGGCGATCGAGGCGCTGCGCGGATTCGCGGATGGCCCGGCGAAGACGGCGATGATCGAAGCGGTCGAGTTCGCGGTCGCGCGGGCATATTAAGAACAAGGCCCTTCTTCTTTCTTTGACCCCGGCGGAGGCCGGGGCCCAGTAGCGGGGGATGGGCGATGGCCTTGGACGGTCAGCCCCCCCCCCGCTTCGTGCAGCGCGCCACAGGCTTGGTCGAACCTGGGCCCCGGCCTCCGCCGGGGTCGTGCGGGGGAATTTGGCCGCAATCCACTGCCCCCGTTCAGCCTGAGCGTAGTCGAAGGCCAAGGGACGCCCTGTCCGCTGGGCGAACGTCCAGGCATGGGCTTCGACTTCGCTCAGCCTGAACGGCGGTTGGGCCGGACCGGGCGCAGGTCCTTCACCCCGCCCCACAAACCCCCTATCGCAGCCCCATGACCCTGCCCGTCACCGCCGTCCTGCCCGACCTGCTGACCGCGCTTGCGAACGCACCCAATGCCGTGCTCGTCGCGCCCCCCGGCGCGGGCAAGACCACCGCGGTCGCGCCAGCCCTGCTCGACCAGCCCTGGTGCACCGGCGAGGTCTTGCTCCTCTCCCCCCGTCGCCTGGCCGCGCGCGCCGCCGCCGAGCGCATGGCCGCATTGGCCGACGAGCCGGTCGGCCGCACCTTCGGCTATGCCACCCGCATGGACACGAAGGTCGGTGCCGCCACTCGCGTGACCGTCGTCACCGAAGGTATCTTCGTCGCCCGCATCCAGGCCGATCCCGAATTGGCGGGCATCTCGGCGGTGCTGTTCGACGAAGTGCACGAACGCAGCCTGGACGGCGATTTCGGCCTGGCATTGGCGCTGGATGCACAGGCAGGGTTGCGCCCCGACCTGCGGCTGGTCGCCATGTCGGCGACGCTCGACGGAAGTCGCTTTTCCAGCCTGATGGGCGACGCCCCCGTCATCGAGAGCGAGGGGCGCAGCCATCCGCTGACCCTGCGCCATCTCGGCCGCGCCACAGAAGCACGAATCGAGGATTCGGTTGCCGCCGCCATCCGCCGCGCGCTGACGGAGGAACCGGAGGGAGACATCCTCGCCTTCCTGCCTGGCACCGCCGAGATCGCGCGCACCGCCGAGCGGCTGGCGAACCTGCCCGAAACGATCGCGATCCACGAACTCCATGGTTCGCTGGACCCGGCGGCGCAGCGCGCGGCGATCCGGCGTGATCCCGATGGGCGGCGGCGAATCGTCCTCGCCACGTCGATCGCGGAGACCAGCCTGACGCTCGACGGGGTGCGGATCGTGGTCGATTCGGGGCTCGCCCGTCGTCCGCGCTACGACCGTGCGGCGGGCATGACCCGGCTCGTCACCGAGCGCGCCAGCCAGGCCGCCGTCATCCAGCGGGCGGGCCGCGCCGCGCGCCAATCGCCCGGTGTCGCCTATCGCCTGTGGGAGGAAGCCGCGACGGCGGGCCTGCCGCGCTTCGATCCGCCCGAGATATTGGAGGCGGACCTGTCGGCGCTGTTGCTCGGCACCGCGCTGTGGGGCGTGAGTGATCCGCGCGCGCTCCCCTGGCTCGATCCGCCGCCCGAGGCCGCCGTCAACGAAGCGCGCACGCGCCTCACCGTGCTGGAGGCGCTGGACGATAGCGGCCGCCCGACCGCGCATGGCAAGGCCATCGCCCGGCTGCCGATGCCGCCGCGCCTGGCGCATATGCTGATCCGCAGCGGCGAGCGGGGGCTGGCCTCGACCGCCGCCGAGGTCGCGGTGCTGCTCGGCGAGCGCGGCATCGGCGGCCAGGATGTCGATGTCGAGCAACGCCTGCGCCGCTGGCGGACCGAGCGTGGCCCCAAGGCGGAAGCGGCACGGCAGATGGCGAAACGCTGGACCGGCCTCGCCCCCAAGCCGGTCGAGCAGGAGGCGTGGGATCATCCGGCGGGCGTGTGCCTGGCGCTGGCCTATCCCGACCGGGTGGCACGGCGGCGTGACGGCACGGGCGAGAATTGGGCGAGTGTCGGGGGCAGGGGGTTCCGGCTCGATCCCGCGTCGGCGCTGGCCGGATCGGAATGGCTGGCGGTAGGGGAGACCCAGGGCGCGGCGTCGGGCGCGCGCATCCTGTCCGCCGCGCCGCTCGACCTCGCCACCGTCGAGGCGCTGTTCGCCGAACGGATCGAGACGCGGCGCACCGTTGCCTTCAACCCCGCGACGGGCGGCGTGGAGGCGCTTCGCGAACGGCGGTTGGGCGGGCTTCGCCTGTCGAGCGGCCCCGATTCGGGTGCGTCTCTGGAAGCGATCGCAGAGGCGCTGGTCGAGGGGGTGCGTGCGCACGGCGTCTCGCTACTCCCGTGGAGCGACGGGGCAGGGGCCTACCGTGCGCGGGCGGCCTATGCCGGGGTGGCGCTGGACGATGCGACGCTGATCGAACGGCTGGACGACTGGCTGCCCGCACTGGTGGCGGGCAAGCGGCGGCTGGACGCCATCGCGCCGGGCGCGCTGACCGAGGCGATTCGCAATCTGGTCGACTGGAACGACCAGCGGCGGATCGATTCAATGGCGCCGTCGCACTTCACCAGCCCGGCGGGCAGCACCCATGCGATTGATTATGCGGCCGAAGGTGGCCCGCGTGTCGAACTGCGCGTCCAAGCCTTGTTCGGGCTGGCGACGCATCCGGTGATCGGGACCGAACGGGTGCCGCTGGTGCTCAGCCTGACCTCGCCCGCCGGACGGCCGATCCAGACGACGCGCGATTTGCCCGGTTTCTGGGCGGGCAGCTGGACCGCGGTCGCCAAGGAAATGCGCGGCCGCTATCCCCGCCATCCCTGGCCCGACGCACCCGCAGACGCCTCGGCGACGCTGCGCACGAAAAAGGCGGATGCAAGAGCCGCCGGTTCGCGATAAGGGACGAGATTATGGCCACTGCTCGCATCTTCCAGCGCCCCAAGAACGCGATGCAATCCGGCAAGTACCGGACCGATCGCTGGCAACTCGAATTCGAACCGACCGAGGCAAAACAGCCCGATCCCCTGACCGGCTGGGCCGGTAGCGGCGACACGCAGGAACAGGTCCGCCTGACCTTCGCGACGCTGGAAGAGGCGATCGCCTATTGCCAGCGCGAAGGGCTCGACCATCATGTCGTGCCGACGCCGCAGAAGACGCTGAAGCTGCAAAGCTACGCCGACAATTTCCGCTGAGGAAAGCTTGGCGCTGACCGCAATGTCTTGACCACCCCGGCGAAGGCCGGGGTTCGGTTGCTTCGCTCGTGCGAAGCCGTGAGTGCGCCAAGAATCCAGAATGAATTTCGCGCAGAGGCGCGGAGGACGCGGAGGTGTCGGATCCAGCGGCACCGTCACCCCGTCATCATCGATCGTCGGAGCGCGATGGCGTCAGCTTGATCCACCCCTTCCCAGAAGGGGAGGGGCTTTCCTCGCATTCACCTCATGTCATTGCGCGCCAAAAGAGGAACTCCGCTGCCGCGAGCGAGCCCCTCCGCGTCCTCTGCGCCTCTGCGCGAACCAACCTTCTTCTCTCCGCGCGAACTCAAAGACCCAGGATGCCGCCGCCCAGCAGCAACAGCATCTTGGCGTCGATCGCCACACCGGCCGCGCGACGCTGGGCGATGAAGGCCGATACCTCCGACAGCTCGACCCGGTGAACGACGATCTGCTCGTCCGAATCACCACCACCGTCGCCGACCTTCACCAGCCCGCTCGCGCGGACCAGCGTGAATCGCTCCGACGTCATGCCCGGTGAGGAACAGAACTCGCCCAGTGCCTCGATCCGCGACGGGCGATAGCCGGTTTCCTCCTCCAACTCGCGCGCGGCACCGTCCAGCACCGCCTCGCCCTCGGTCTCGTCGCCGATCAGTCCGGCGGGCATCTCCAGGCACGGCGCGCCCAGCGGGATACGGAACTGCTCGACCAGCAGGATATGCCCATCCTCGATGGCAAGGATGACGGCGGCGCGAATGTCGCGCGGGCGGTCGGCATATTCCCAGGTGCCGCGCTTGCGCAGCGCAAGAAACCGTCCCTCGGCCAGGGTTTCGAGGGGCGCGTCCATACGGGGGTCGGTCATAGCGAGATCGGTCTGTCCGGGAGTTCGTTGGTGTCGGCCGCCGTCTTGGGGAAATGCTCGGCGAGTACAAGCCCGATGCGCTCGACTGCCGCGCTCATCCCCTCGCCGATATTTCCCTTGGCGACATGCGGCAGCATCACCGCCATCGCCCGGCCCCAGGTCTCGGGGCCTGTCTTGCCGGTCAGGCCGGAGTCGGCGACAATCTCGGCCATATGCTCGTCCTCGGAAAGGTAGAGCAGTACGCCGTAGCGGCTGTCGGTCCGCCGTTCGGCCGACACGCGGAACAACAGGACCGCGCGCGCCCGGACGCGGGCATGGCGGATGCTCCTCGGCACCAGCGCGATGCGACGCTTCACCGGGCCCAGCAGCGCCACGACCAGCGCGAAGACCAGGATCTGCGCGATCATCACCGCGCCCAAGATCAGGTCCTCGCCCGGCGCGCTCCAGGCGTCATGGACCAGCGCGAGCAGCTTCAGTCCCAGATCGGGGAACAGCGCTGCGAACAACGGCACCAGCAGCATGGCGGGCGCGGCGAACCACAGCGCAACGTCACGATACTCGTCCGAGCGGGGCGCCACGATGGTGACGATCTCGGCATCGGTCGTCGCCTCGGCCCGCGCGACGGCGGCAGTGACCAGATCGCTGTCGGTGTCGCTCAACATCTCACCAATCCCCCGATGCGCCGCCGCCGCCGAAATCACCGCCGCCCCCGCCGGTAAAGCCGCCGCCGCCCCATGATCCGTCGCTGCCGCCGCCCGACGATCCGCCGCCCGAGCCCCAGCCGCCGCCCGATCCACCGCTGCCCCAGCCGGGACCCCAGAGAATGATCGGCCAGCCGCCACCGCCACGCCGCCCGCCGCCGCCACGGTCGTCGTCATCGTCATCGTGGAAACGCTGGCCCTGCCGGCGACGCAGGATCGACAGCACGATGAAGCCGCCGACGAAGATGACCAGGACGATCAGGATCGGAAAGCCGTTGGAGTCGCTGCCACCGCGCCGATGCTCCCGGTCGAACTGCCTGGTCGCCTCCGCCACCTTGGCCTTGGTTTCCTCGGGCGAGGCGCGAAGCTGCGCGATCACCGCGTCCGCGCCCGCATTCAGCGCACCCGATATGTCGCTTGATTCGCGCAGGCGTGGGATCATCAGGGTGCGGATCATCTGCGACGACCAGGCGTCGGTCAGGATCGGCTCCAGCCCGCGACCGACCTCCAGCCGGGGGCCGCGCTGGCCCTTGCCCTCATTGGGCGCGACGAACAGGATCGCGCCATTGTCCGCATCCTTCAGGCCGACGCCCCAGGCCCGGCCCAGCCGATAGCCATAATCCTCGATCGGATAGCCTTGCAGGTCCGGGATGGTCGCGACGACCAACTGGCGGCCGGTATCCTTTTGCAGCGCCTCCAGCTTCTGTTCGAGCTGCGCCTTGGTCGCGGGGTCGATCTTGTTCGCCGCATCGACGACCAGTCCGTCGAACTTGGGGAAGGTCTGCGCCATCACGGGGACGGCGCAGAGGATCAGCCAGAGCCCGACCAGCGGGCGGAGCAACCGGGTCATGTGCGCGCGATCAGCTGCCGAAATTCACCTTGGGCGCGTTCTCGGCCCCCGGCGTGGTCGCCTGATAGGGGGTGATCGGCTTGGCGCCGTAGAACACCTTGGCGCCGATCGCGTCGGGGAAGGTGCGGATGCGGGTGTTATAGTCCTGCACCGCCTTGTTATAGTCGCCGATCGCGATGTTGATGCGATTCTCGGTGCCCTCGAGCTGGCTCATGAAGGTCTGGAAATTGTCCTGGCTCTTCAAGTTCGGATACGCCTCGACATTGGCGAGCAACCGGCCGAGCGAACCGCTGAGCTGGCCCTGGGCCGCCGCGAACTGCTGCATCTTGGCGGGGTCGGAGATGTCATCGGCGCTGACCTGCACCGAAGTCGCCTTGGCGCGCGCGTTGATCACCTCGGTCAGGATCGACTTTTCCGAGGCGGCGGCACCCTTCACGGTCGCTTCGAGATTGGGGATCAGGCTGGCGCGGCGCTGATAGGCGGCCTGGACATCGGCCCATTTCGCCTTCGCATTTTCCTCCGCGGTGGGCACGCTGTTCATGCCGCAGCCGGACAGGGCGATGGCCATCACGACCGGGGTCAGGGCAAGAACGGGACGACGCATTCGAATATTCCTCCGTCAACTGTGTCGGCTATATAAGACGCGTGAGGCGCTTGGCGAAGGGCAAAAGCGACGATAGCCTCTATGTTCATCGAATTGAGGGAATTGGCGATGCTGAAGGAATTCCGCGGCTTCATCGCGCGGGGCAACGTACTGGACCTGGCGGTGGCGGTGATCATCGGGGCGGCGTTCAGCAAGATCGTGACCTCGCTGACCGACGACGTGCTGATGCCGGTGATCGGCAAGATTTTCGGCGGGCTGGATTTCTCCAGCTATTTCCTGCGCATGGGGCCGGTGCCAGCCAGTTATACGGGGTCGCTGAGCGACTATGCCGCGCTGAAGAAGGCGGGGGTGCCGCTGCTGGGATATGGCGCGTTCGTGACCCAGGCGGTCAATTTCGTGATCGTCGCCTTCATCATCTTCATGCTCGTCCGCACGGTCAGCCGCGCGACGACGCTGTTCGAGAAGGAAAAGGCCGCCGCCGCTGCCGAGCCGAAGGCCGAACCCGCCGATGTCGCGCTGCTGCGCGAGATTCGCGACGAACTGCGCGCGCGTCGGGGGTGAGGATAGCTTGTATTCCTCCCCTCGCAGGGGAGGAATAGGGGGATTTACGCCGCCGCCAGTTTCTTGGCGGTGGCGTCGGCCAGGCTGGTACCGTCGAGGATCCGGGCCGTTTCGTCACGCACGCGCATCATCGCGTGGCGGATGGCGCAGTCGGCCTCGCTCTTGCAGTCGTTGCACGGGCGATAGGCGGTACGGCTGACGCAGGGAACGAGCGCCAGCGGCCCCTCGATCGTGCGGATGATGTCGCCCAGCGAAATCAGGTGCGCAGGCCGCGCCAGGCGGTATCCGCCCATCTTGCCGCGCTGGCTGTCGAGCAGTTGCGCGCCCTTCAGGTCGGCGAGAATCAGCTCCAGGAACTTGCGCGGGACGTTCGCCTCGGCCGCGATGCGCGTCATCGAGGTCGGCGGACCGGCAGGAGGCATCTCTGCCAGGAACAGCATCGCGCGCAGCGCATAACGGGACCGTTGGGTCAACATGGGGTTTCCCATGAACCCAAAATGGGGCGAGCGAAAGGCATTTGCGTAAAGCCGCAGGGCTACCTATATCCGTCCATGCCGGGTTTCACCCGGCTATGACGATAAACTGCGGCGAGTAATAGACGCAGCGGACCCGGGGGCAGTACCCGGCGGCTCCACCATAAAAGGTGGTGTACTTGGACACCGTTTCTGACGGGGCCGAACCAGGATCGACGTGTGTTGAAAAGCGCTGTTTTCGTTCGGAATGGGACCACCGCAACGGCCCATAACCACAAGTGCCAACGATAACGAAGCACTCGCGATTGCGGCGTAATTGAGGGCCTCACGGCCTGAGATTACACCAAAATAGCGCGGTCGGTCCCCACCGGGCAACAGAAGGGGTATCCAGCGGTACGGGGAGCACCGGGCAACAGAAGCTCCCCACTTTCCATTTTTGTGACCAATGTGGGGCGTTCGCGCTGGTTGAGCAGCGGTGGGGAAATTTGTCTCATCCTCTCTTCTTCGACCCCGGCGAAGGCCGGGGCCTAGTTGCGGTGAGTCATCGAAGGCGGGATACCGATTGCCTCCCCCTCACGATCACAGCGCGCCTTCGGCTGCATGGAATCTGGGCCCCGGCCTTCGCCGGGGTCCACGAGAGCGCAATTACCCCTCCCGCGCCAGTGCCTTCAGCCGGTAGAGTGCATCCAGCGCCTCGCGCGGCGACAGTGCATCGACATCCAGCTTCTCCACCTCCGCGCGGATCGCGTCGCATTGTTCCTCTTCGATCTGCGCGGCGGCGGCGAAGAGGGGCAGGTCGCCCAGACCCGCCGCCAGCCCACCGGTCTTGGCCCGCCCGGCCTCCAGCTTGGCAAGCACCGCCTTGGCCCGCGCCACGGTCACCGGCGGCATCCCCGCGAGCCGCGCCACCGCGAGACCATAGGACCGATCCGCCGGACCCTCCGACACCTCGTGTAGCAGGACCAGTTCGCCCTTCCATTCGCGCGCGCGGACATGGTGGAGCGACAGCGCCTCGCACCGCTCGGCCAGCCGGGTCAGTTCGTGATAGTGAGTCGCGAACAGGCAGCGGCAGCGATTATCCTCATGGATCGCCTCCACCACCGCCCATGCGATGGCCAGGCCGTCATAGGTCGAGGTGCCGCGCCCCACTTCGTCCAAAATGACGAAGCTGCGCGGCGTCGCCTGCGCCAGGATTGCGGCGGTCTCCACCATCTCGACCATGAAGGTCGAGCGGCCCCGTGCGAGATTGTCCGATGCGCCGACCCGGCTGAACAGCCGGTCGACCAGCCCGATTTTCGCATGGGTCGCAGGGACATAGGACCCGGCCTGCGCCAGCACCGCGATCAGCGCGTTCTGGCGCAGGAAGGTGGACTTACCGCCCATGTTCGGACCGGTCACCAGCCATAGCCGCGAGGCCTCCGACAACGAACAGTCATTGGCGACGAACCGCTCGCCCGAGCGGGCCACGGCGGCTTCCACCACCGGATGGCGGCCGCCGGTGACCTCGAAACAGGCATGATCGACCAGTTCGGGCCGGACCCAGCCGCCCTCGACCGCGCGTTCGGCGAGGCCACTCGCCACGTCCAGCCGGGCGAGCGCATCGGCGGTCGCGGCAATGCCCTCACGCGAGGCGAGGGCGGCGGCGGTCAGTTCCTCCAGATGCGCGCTCTCGGCGGCGAGCGCATGGGCACCCGCCTGCGCGACCTTGCTCGCGACCTCGTGCAGCTCGGGCGTGTTGAAGCGGACGACGCCCGCCAGCGTCTGGCGATGGGTGAATCCCGAATCGGGCTTCATCAGTGCATCGGCCGAGCGCGCGGGCACCTCGACATGATAGCCAAGCACGCCGTTGTGGCGGATCTTCAGCGCGGTGATACCGGTCTTGTGCCGGAACTCGGCCTCCAGCGCGGCGATGGCGCGGCGTCCGCCCGCACCCGCATCGCGCAGATCGTCGAGCGCCACGTCATAGCCCGCCGCGATATAGCCGCCCTCGCTCGCCTCGATCGGCGGCGAGGGGACGAGCGCGCGGCGGAGCAGATCGATCAATTCGCCATGCCCGCGCAACCGGGGCGTGGTTTCACGCAGCAGCGGCGGCCCGTCGGACAGTTGCTCCGACAGTGCCCAGGCCCCGTCGAGCCCGTCGCGCAACTGCCCCAGATCGCGCGGGGACCCGCGCCCCGCCGCGATCCGCCCGATCGCGCGGCCAATGTCCGGCAGTGCCCGCAACGCCGCACGCAAGCGTTCGCGCAGCGCGGCGTCGTCATGGAAATGCTGCACGAGGTCGAGCCGCGCCTCGATCGCATCGCGGTCCATCAGCGGCGCGCCGATATCCCCGGCCAGCGCGCGCGCCCCCGCGCCGGTCACGGTCCGGTCCACCGCGTCGAGCAACGAGCCCTTGCGCTGGCCATTGGCGGTCTGGGTCAGCTCCAGGCTCTCGCGCGTCGCCGCGTCGATCGCCATAGCCCCCGCTGCCTGCATCAGGACCGGCGGACGCAGGAAGGGCAGCGCCCCCTTGGCGGTATGGTCGAGATAGGCGACCAGGCCCCCCGCCGCCGACAGCCCGGCGCGGCTGAACTGGCCGAAGCCGTCCAGCGTCGCGACACCATAAAGTCGCTTCAGCCGATCCTCGCCTTGCCCGCTGTCGAAGGTCCCGGAGGGGCGCAGCGTCGTCGCGGCATCGACGTGCCCCGCATTCTCCGCCGCGACCACTTCGGCGGCGGCCAGGCGGGCGAGTTCGGCCCCCAGCGCGTCGGCCTTCACGTCGATCACCACGAAGCGCCCGGTCGAGATATCGGCCGCCGCCAGCGCCACCGCGCCGCCCGCCTCGCCGATCGCGACGCACCAATTGTCGCACTTGGCGTCGAGCAGCGCTTCCTCGGTCAGCGTGCCCGCCGTCACGACGCGCACGATGCCGCGCGCGACCAGCGCCTTGGACCCGCCGCGCGCCTTGGCCTCGGCCGGCGTCTCGGTCTGTTCAGCGATGGCGACGCGGTGCCCAGCCTTGATCAGCCGTTGCAGATAGGCGGTCGCGGCATGGACCGGCACGCCGCACATCGGGATCTTCTCGCCCTCATGCTCCCCGCGCGAGGTCAGGGCGATGTCGAGGACGCCCGACGCGATCCGCGCATCGTCGAAGAACAGCTCGAAGAAATCGCCCATCCGGTAGAATAGCAGGCAATCCTCGGCCTCGGCCTTCAGCGCCAGATACTGCGCCATCATCGGGGTGGGGGTGGTCATGGGGCTTCTTCAATCGTCGGAAAGTTGGGCGGCGTGGCGGATGCCGAGGATCAGGACGGTTTGGCCGTCATGTTCGTAGCGCAGGATATAGGGGCGAACCGTCACCATCTCGCGGCGACCATGGGAGATGGGTCTGCCGCGATCCGGGAAGCGTCGCAGGGATTCGGCGACCTCGATCAGCCTTTCACCCAAGCGCCGGGCGGCGTCGGGGTCGAACTGCTCGATGTAATCGACGATCGCGGCGAGTTGGAGCGAGGCCTGAATCGACCAGCTTATTTCAGCCATTCGGGGGGCAAGGGCTTGCGATCGGGCGTGCCCCAAGTCTTCAGCCATGTGGCCATCTTGTCATGGCTTACGAAACGGCCTGCCTTGAAATCGGCCCGCGCGCGTTCATCGGCGGCCAGTTCGGCCGCCTCGTCGCGCTGCTCGAAAATGCCGGGCTCATGTTCCATAGATCAAGTTATAAGGCTGATGGCCTGGCTTGCCTAGGGCGGCAAAAGGGCTGCGTGACAGGGTTGTCAGCCGTGCCCGAAAGCTTCAAGAGCCGTAGCGTCCTTGTACCAACAGCATCGAAGGCCGCGCGCATGTCCGACGAACCCACCGACCAGTTCTCCGAGCGCGAGGCCCTGCTGTTCCATTCCGAGGGACGGCCCGGCAAGATCGAGATTATCGCTTCCAAGCCGATGGCGACGCAGCGCGACTTGGCGCTGGCCTATTCGCCCGGCGTCGCGGTGCCGGTGCTGGCCATCGCCGAGGATCCGGCCTGCGCCTATGACTATACCGCCAAGGGCAATCTGGTCGCCGTCATCTCGAACGGCACCGCGATCCTGGGCCTGGGCAATCTGGGCGCGCTGGCGTCCAAGCCGGTGATGGAGGGCAAGGCCGTCCTCTTCAAGCGCTTCGCCGACGTCGATTCGATCGACATCGAGCTGAAGACCGAGGATGTCGACCGGATCATCGACGCGATCGAGCTGATGGAGCCGAGCTTCGGCGGCATCAACCTGGAGGACATCAAGGCTCCCGAATGCTTCATCATCGAGCAGACGCTGCGCGAGCGGATGAACATCCCGGTCTTTCATGACGACCAGCATGGCACCGCGATCATCTGCGCGGCCGGTCTGATCAACGCCTGCCTGCTGACCAAGCGGCGGCTGGACGAGATCAAGGTCGTCGTCAACGGCGCGGGCGCGGCGGCGATCGCCTGCACCGAGCTGATGAAGGCGATGGGCGTGCGCCATGACAATGTCATCATGTGCGACCGCACCGGCGTCATCTATCAGGGCCGCGACGACATCAACCAGTGGCAGTCGGCGCATGCCGCCGCTACCGACCGCCGCACCCTGACCGAGGCGCTGTCGGGGGCGGACGTGTTCCTGGGCCTGTCGGCGGCGGGCGCGCTCAAGCCCGAGATGGTCAAGGACATGGCCCCCTCGCCGATCATCTTCGCGATGGCCAACCCGGAACCGGAAATCCGCCCCGAGCTCGCCAAGGCCGCGCGGCCCGACGCGATCGTCGCGACCGGCCGTTCGGACTATCCGAACCAGGTCAACAACGTCATCGGCTTCCCCTTCATCTTCCGCGGCGCGCTCGACGTGCGCGCGACCGGCATCAATGACGAGATGAAGATCGCCGCCGCCAACGCGATCGCCGAACTGGCGCGCCAGCGCGTGCCCGAGGAAGTGGCGCTCGCTTACGGGACGCAGCACAGCTTCGGCCCGGAATATATCATCCCCGCGCCGTTCGATCCGCGCCTGATGGAGCTGGTCCCCTCGGCGGTGGCCAAGGCGGCGATGGATTCGGGCGTGGCGACGCGGCCGATCCTCGACATGGACGCCTATCGCCAGAAGCTGCGCGCGCGTCTGAACCCGACGACCTCGGTCCTGACGCTCGCTTATGAAGGGGCGCGCGCGCATCCCAAGCGCGTGCTGTTCGCCGAGGGCGAAGAGGAAGTCGTGCTGCGCGCCGCCATCGCCTTCAAGGAAGGCGGTTACGGCACCCCGGTGCTGGTCGGTCGCGACGACGTCTATGACCGCCTGAAGTCGCTGGGCGTCACCAACCCGCATGAATATGAAGTCCACAACAGCCGCACCTCCGAGATGGTGCCGCAGATGGTCGACTTCCTCTATGAGCGGCTCCAGCGTCGCGGCTATCTGCGCCGCGATGCCGAGCGGATGATCAACCAGGATCGCAACATCTTCGGTTCGGTCATGCTGCAGCTGGGCCAGGCCGATGCCATGATCACCGGCATCACCCGCACCTATGCGCAAAGCTTCCGCGAGATTCGCCGTGTGATCGACCCGGTCGACGGCAAGGTGCCGTTCGGCATCCACCTGCTCGTCGGGCAGAGCCACACGGTCTTCATCGCCGACACCACGGTCAACGAGCGTCCCTCGGGCGAGGAACTGGCCGATATCGCCGAGCGCACCGCCGCCGTCGCCCGCCGCATGGGGCATGAGCCGCGCGTGGCGTTCCTGTCCTATTCGACCTTCGGCAACCCCGAGGGCCAGTGGATCGACAATGTCCGCGACGGCGTGCTCGCGCTCGACAAGCGGCAGGTCGGTTTCGAATATGAAGGCGACATGGCCCCGGACGTCGCGCTGAACCCGAAGCAGATGGCGAACTTCCCGTTCTCGCGCCTGTCGGGACCGGCCAACGTCCTCATCATGCCGGGGCTCCAGTCGGCGAACATCTCGGCCAAGCTGCTGCGCGAACTGGGCGGCGACAGCATGATCGGCCCGATGCTGATCGGCATGGAAAAGCCGGTGCAGATCGCACCGATGACCTCGACCGCGGGCGACCTGGTGACGCTGGCGGTGCTGGCGGCGGGCGGCATCGCGCGCTGATTTTCGCCTAAAGGGTCAGGAAAGGGGGCTGGGCAGCGCAAGTTGCCCGGCCCCTTTCTCAATCCTCCCCGGCACGGGGAGGATTGAAGCTGTCACCCCCAAAGCACATTTCGCCTCCGTCACAAACCAGTCACGGCCTTGTCGCGGGCGCGTCATGACCCGGCCCCATGCGCCTTGCCCATTAGGGTAACAAAGCCATTGGGGGCGAAATGAACATGCTGAAGTTTCTGGTGACGGCCGCGCCGATCGCGCTGATGGCCCCGAGCGTCGCCGCGCAGACCCTGCCCGCGCAGGCCGCCGTCACCGGCACCGCCGACCCGGTCGCCGCCGACCCGACCACGGTGGCCGACGACCAGGCGGGGGCCTCGGGCGACGTCGTCGTGCTCGGGTTCGGCCAGAGCCGTCAGGTCCAGACCGTGACCGCCGCCGATCTGAGCCGCCTGACCCCGGGCACCTCGCCGCTCAAGGCGATCTCGAAGCTGCCCGGCGTCAATTTCCAGTCGGCCGATCCGTTCGGTGCGTATGAATGGTCGACCAAGATCTCGCTTCGCGGGTTCGACCAGAACCGGCTGGGCTTCACGCTGGACGGCGTGCCGCTGGGCGATATGAGCTATGGCCCGACCAACGGCCTGCATATCAGCCGGGCGATCATCTCGGAGAATATCGCCACGACCAGCGTGGCGCAGGGCGCGGGCGCACTCGGAACCGCCTCGACCAGCAATCTGGGCGGCACGATCGAATTCACCAGCCGCGCGCCGTCCGACACCGCCGCGCTGGCTGCGTCGGGCACCTATGGCAGCAACGACACGATCCGCGCCTTCATCCGTGCCGACAGCGGCGACCTGGGCGGCGGGCTGAAGGGTTATCTGAGCTATGCCTATCTGACCACCGACAAGTGGAAGGGCTATGGCAGCCAGCGTCAGCATCAGGCCAATGCCAAGCTGGTCAAGGACTTTGGCGACCGGGGTTCGATCACCGGCTTCCTGAACTTCTCCGACCGTCGCGAGAACGACTATCAGGACCTGAGCCTCGATATCATCAAGCGTCGCGGTTATTTCAACGACAATATCTCGAACAACTACCCACTGGCGATCCTGTATGCCAAGCAGGCGACGAACGGCGCGGCGGCGGCGGCCTATGCGCGCGCGAACAACGGCTCGCTGACCGGCTTCACCGCGCCTTATGCCGGTGTCGCCAACGGCCTGCCGAACGGCATCACCCTGGACGACGGCTATTATGACGCAGCGGGCCTGCGCCGCGACTATCTGGGCGGCGTGACCTTCGCCGCCAAGCTGACCGAGGCGCTGTCGCTGACCTCGACCAGCTATTACCACCATAACAAGGGCCAGGGGTCGTGGATCACGCCGTACAGCCCGACCGTGGCGGGTGCGCCCAATGCTGACGGCACGCCGATCACCAACCCCGCGCCGCTGTCCTTCCGCACCACCGAATACAGCCTCGACCGGGCCGGCACGATCGCCAAGCTGGCGCTGACGACGGGGGCCAACAAGCTGGAGCTGACCGGCTGGTATGAAAGCAATACGCTGCACCAGGCGCGTCGCCTCTATGGCATGACCGACACCGCGACGCCGAACCGCAACGCGCTGGATTTCCAGAAGAACCCGATGTCGACGACCTGGAACGGGAAGTATGATACCGAGACGCTGCAATATTCGGTCGGCGACACGCTCGATATCGGTCAGCTGACGCTGAACGGCGGCTGGAAGGGCGTGCGGGTGCGCAACCAGGCCAATCTGCTGGCGGGCACGCTGGCGCGCGGCCGTATCAAGAGCGAGGACTGGTTCCTGCCGCAGGTCGGCGCGGTGCTGCACCTGGGCAACCAGGCCGAGGTCTTCGCCAGCTATACCGAGAATATGCGCGCCTTCATCGCCGCCGCGACCGCACCGCCCTTCTCGATCAGCCAGGCCGCGTTCAACGCCGTCGCGGGCACCGTGCGGCCCGAAAAGTCGAAGACGGCCGAGGGCGGCGTCCGCGTCCGCACCGGCGGGCTGCAGCTGTCGGCGGTTGGTTACTATATCGACTTCTCGGACCGCCTGCTGACCTATTCGGTCGGCACCGCGATCCAGGGCATTCCGCCGACGCTGAACAATGTCGGCGGCGTGGAAAGCTATGGCGCGGAGCTATCCGCCTTCTATCGCCTGACCTCCGCCTTCTCGGCGCTGGCCAGCTATTCCTACAACCATGCCACCTATCAGCAGACGGTGCGCGACGGTTCGGGCAACCTGCTGGCCGAGAAGGGGCGGTACGTGGTCGACACGCCGCAGAACATGGTCAAGGGCGAGCTGGTCTATGACGACAGCCGGTTCTTCGGTCGGGTCGGCGCGGACTATATGTCGAAGCGCTACTTCACCTATCTGAACGACCAGTCGGTCGACGGGCGCGTGCTGGTCGATGCCAGCATCGGCTATCGCTTCCCGGCGGAATGGGGCGGTTTCACGATCGAGGGCAGCGTGACCAACCTGACCGACAAGCGCTATATCTCGACCATCGGCACCAACGGCTTCACCGCCAGCGGCGACAACCAGACGCTGCTGGCGGGCGCCCCGCGCCAGTGGTTCGTGACGCTGAAGAAGGGATTCTAAGCTTCAACCTGTCCGTATGACGCTCCCCTCCCGCAGGCGGGGGGATGGGGGAGGGTGGGTCTCACAGAGCCTGTCGCTCGCGGCCTTGCCCTCCCCAAACCCCTCCCATTTACGGGAGGGGTTTTTTAGACAGCCCAGGCTCCGATATCCGCCTGCTCGCCGATCAGCGCCAGGCCGTGCGCGATCGAGGTGAGTTCGCCCCCCGTCGCGATCTTTTCACCGCCGAACCGCACCTCGAACATCCGCCGGATCGCGGGCATCAGCGAGGTGCCGCCGGTCAGGAACACCCGGTCGATCGCCCCCGCCTGTGTCGCGGCCGCCGCCAGCGCCCGGTCCACCGCCTGCTCGATGCGCGCGAGATCGGGGGCGATCCACGCCTCGAAATCCCGGCGCGCGACATCCGCCTCGATTCGCAACCCGCCGCCCTCGAACCGGAACTGCGCATGCTCGGCCGCGGACAGGTCGCGCTTCACCTGGCCGACCGCGTCGTAGAGGCGATATCCCTGCTCCTCCTCGATGATCGCGATCATCCGCCCGATGGCTTGCGGGTCGAGCGCGGCGCGACGCAGCTTTTCCAGCTCGGCCAGCGTCTTGCGGTTGCGCATCAGGGCCAGGCGCGACCAGTCGCCGAAATCGGCGAAATATCCGCGCGGAATCTCCAGCACCTTGTCGAACGAGCGATAGCTGCCGCCCGCGCCGAGCAGTGGCAGGACGAGATGGTCGATCAGCTTCTGGTCGAACCGGTCGCCTGCAATACCGACGCCGGCATGGCCCAGCGGCTCGCAGCGCCGCTCGGCACCCGGCGCGGCGATGCGGACGATGGAAAAGTCGCTGGTGCCGCCGCCGAAGTCGGCGACCAGCACGGTCGTCGGCTCGGTGATTCGCGAGGCATAGCTGAACGCGGCCCCCAGCGGTTCGTAGACATAATGGATTTCGGCCCCCAGCCGCGCGAACATCGCGTCGTACCGCTCGCGGGCCAGCGCTTCGTCGGGGCGGTGCCCGGCATATTCGACCGGCCGCCCGACGACGATTCGCGTCGCCCGGCCGTTCAGCACGCCGCCGCTGCGCGCCGCCATCCGGTCGAGGAACGCGCGGCCGAGTTCCTCGAAACGATAGCGTTTGTCGAACACGGTGGCATGTTCGAACACGGGTGAGGCGGCGACCGACTTGAATGACTGGATGAAGCGGCTGCCGCCCGGAAAGTCGAGATATTCGGCGATCGCCCAGGGGCCCGCCTCGACCTCGATACCGTCATCCTCCCAGAAGCACAGGGCGGAGCGGAAGACCGGATCTTCACCCTTCGGGCCATGGAGTGCGACCAGATGCGACTCCCCCGTATCGGCACGCGCGATGACCGAGTTGGTGGTGCCGAAGTCGATGCCGAGGACGGTGTGCGGGGTGTCGGTCATGCGGGGTCCGCTACACGATATGGCGTGACGGGGGAGGGGGGATTTTGACCTTCTTGCTCCCTTCCCCCAGCCCCCCCCTCCCGCCTGCGGGAGGGGGAGCAGAAGGTCATTGGTCGTTGAAGCCCAAGTCCGGCCAGCGCTCCAGCATCGCCGCCGTCACGCCATTGGTCCAGCCAAAGCCGTCCTGCGTCGGATATTCTCCACCGCCACCGGGCCGCCGCTCCTCGACATCGTATTTCTCCAGCAGCTTGCCTGTCTCGGCATAGGTGCGTGCGACCGTCGCGACCCAGCGGCGGGCAATGTCCCTGGCCAACGCCTGCTCGCCATACCGCCCCAGCCCCTCGACCGCGATCCATTGCAACGGGGCCCAGCCATTGGGCGCATCCCATTGCTGGCCCGAGCGGATGGCGGTGGTGCGCAGGCCCCCTTCGCCGACCAGCGTGGCGCGGGTCGTCGCGGCGACCGCACGCGCCTGGTCCGCGCTGGCAAGCCCGGCGAACAGGGGGAAGAGCGACGCGGCGGTGCGGCTGTTCGTGGCGCGCCGTGCGGCCCGGTCCCAATCGGCGTAGCGCTTCTCGCCCGCGACCCACAGATAGCGGTCGATCGCCGCCTTGCGCCGCGCGGCCAGTTCGGTGAAGCGCTGCGCCATCGCCGTGTCACCCGCCGCCTTCGCCCGCGCGGCGATCCGGGTTTCGCTGATCCACAACAGGCTGTTGAGGTCGACCGGTACGATGTCGGTGGTGCGGATCGTCTCCAGCCGCATCGGATCGGCCAGCCAGCGCGAGCTGAAGTCCCAGCCCGATTCCGCCGCCGCGCGCAGGTCGCGCTGGACCACCCCGGCGGCACGCGGCGCGGCCTTGGCGGCGGTCTCGCGATCCTCGCGCCAGCTTTCGTCGCGGGGCGTGTCGCGCGCGTCCCAGTAGCGGTTGAGCAGGCTGCCGTCGGGCATCCGCACGACATGCTGGCAGGCACCGCTGGCGTCGAGGCACGCCGCCCCCGCCATCCAGTAATCATGTTCGCGGACCAGCGCCCCCAGCCGCCGCTTCGCCAGCGCCGGATCGCGATTGTCGGACAGGTCCATCATCAGCGCCAGGAAGGGCGGTTGCGACCGGCTGAGATAATAGGTCCGGGTGCCGTTGGGGATATGGCCATAGCGTTCGACCAGATCGACGAAATCGGCGAGCATCGCCTCGATCAGCGGGGCTTGCCCATCGGCCTTCAGCCCCAGCATCGTGAAATAGCTGTCCCAGTAATAAATCTCTTGGAAGCGGTCGCCCGGCACGACATAGCCATGGTCGAGCCCCAGCGCCGACGATCCCGCGACGGGCGCGAACGGTGCGCGGCCCAGGATCGGCCAGAGTTCGCGGATACGCTCGCGCAAGGGGGGCTTCGTCTGTGTTTCGCCGCGCACCGTGAAATGGCGGCGGACGAATGCGGTCAGCGCCGCCTTGCCCATCGGCTTTTCGCGGGCATAGGCGGCCATGATCGCTGGCGGCGCTGCACGCGGGACGGCATCGGCGAAGGTCTTGCCGTCGGCAAACACCTGCGCCTCCTGCACCGCGCCGAACAGCGGGCCGTAAATATCGGCGGGGGAGGGCGGCATGGCCTGTCCCTGGAGCAGCAGCGCCAGCGCGGGCAGCAGGACCAGCGGGCGGAACCGGGTGGCGATCATGATCCTCTCCTGATTATTCGGCCTGATTATTCGGCCTGATTACTCGGGGCGCGCGGCGCGGGGCAGCAGGACGGTGGCGGACAGGCCGCCACCCCCGGCCTGATCGAGGATCAGGCGACCGCCATGCAATTCGGCCAGTTCGCGTGCGATGCCCAGGCCAAAGCCATGTCCATCACCACGTTCGTCCAGCCGCGTGCCGGGCTGGGTCGCGCGGATCCGATCCGCCTCGGCGATGCCGGGGCCGTCGTCCACGACGCTCAGGCGGATCTGGCGATCCTCGGCCTGGGCGTGGATGCGCACGGTGGCGCGGGCATGGCGGGCGGCGTTGTCGATCAGGTTGCCCGCAACCTCGTCCAGATCCTGCGCATCCATCGCGACGGCCAGATTATCGGGTATTGCACTCGACAGGGTGACGCCGCGATCGGCGTGCAGCCGCCGGATCGCGGTCGCCAGATCGGCGATGGCGGGGGCCAGGGCGGTCGCGGCGCGTACCGCCCCCGCCTGGACTCGGGCGCGGGCGAGGTGGTGGCGGATCGTGTCGCTGATCCGCGCGACCTGCGCCGCGCGCGGCGGGTCCCCGGCCAGATCGAGCGCCAGCGTGGCGACCGGCGTCTTCAGCGCATGGGCGAGGTTCGCGGCGGATGCGCGCGCGGTGGCTAGGGCCCGCTCGCTGTCGGCGGCCAGGGCGTTCAACTCATGCGCCAGCGGTCGAAGCTCGGCGGGCTGGTCCTCGTCGACCCGCGCGCGCTCGCCCGCCCGGATCGCCGCCACCTCGTCGCGCAGGCGGCGCAGCGGACGCAGGCCCAGGCGCAACTGCAGCAGGCTCGCCGCCGCCAGCAACACGCCGAGCCCGGCCAGCATGGCGAGCAGCGGCACGAGCGCGGCGCGGATCGGCTGGGCGACGACCGCGCGCGGTGCGGCGGCGCTGATCGTCACGCGGCCGCGTGCACTGGGGATCGTCACCTGCCGGGCATGGACGCGCACACCCTGTTCGGTGCGCCCCTCGGCGGGTTGCGGCGGCGCGATCGGGGCGGCGGCGGGGCCGGGTGAGGGGCTGGGCGGCGGTGGTGCCGGCGGGCGATGGTCGCCGGGCGCGCCGGGGAAGGGCGGATGCGGTTCGGCCAGCGGAGGGAAGTCGCCGGAGCCCAGCACGCCGTCCGGCCCCGAGATCCGCCAGCGCCAACCGGGTTTGGGTTCGAGCAGGCCACGCCGGTTCGCGATCCGGTCCCGGTCGATGCGCCCCTGCGAATCCACTGCCGAGGCGAGGATCGCCATTTCCGAGTCGAGCCGCCGGTCGAGCCCCTGCGTGACGATCCGCTCCAACGCGCCCGCCAGCCCCCATCCCGCGAGCAGCAGCGCACCCAGGATCGCGATGCCGGACATCAGGATCATCCGGCCATGGATCGACCCTGGCCTCATGCCGCCGCACCGGCGGTCAGGCGATAGCCCATGCCGCGCACCGTCTCGATCAGGTCGGCACCGATCTTCTTGCGCAGGCGGCCGACGATCACCTCCAGGCTGTTGGAGTCGACATCGGCATCCCCCTCATAGACGCGCTCGAGCAGTTCCAGCCGGGGGATCACCGCCTCCTTGCGCAACATCAGCGCCGACAGCACCCGCCATTCGAACGCGGTCAGCTTCAGCGGCAGGCCGTCCAGCTCGAACTGTCCGGTCTGGCTGTCGAAGGAGAGGGGGCCGCAGGTCAGGCGCGGCTGGGCATGGCCCGCCGCACGGCGGACCAGCGCGCGCAGGCGCATGACGAGTTCCTCGACCCGGAACGGCTTGGTCAGATAATCGTCCGCGCCCGCCTTGAACCCGGCGACCTTGTCCGACCAGCCGTCGCGCGCGGTCAGGATCAGGACGGGCAGGGCGCGCCCCGCCTCTCGCCACTGGCGCAGCAGGGTCATGCCGTCACCGTCGGGCAGGCCCAGGTCGAGCACGGCGGCGTCGTAGATTTCGGTGTCGCCCGCATGGCCCGCGTCTACCCCGCTGGCGAACAGGTCGACCGCGCATTGTTCGGCACGCAGCGCGCGCGCGATGGCGGGGCCCAGCGCGGGATCATCCTCGACCAGCAGAATCCGCATGACGTGTCGTCTTCCCCTTATGGCCCCGCGCATGCCGCTATCGCCGTACTGGGTAAACCCAATCTGAACCGGCTGGTTCAGCGGGCATCGGGTCGAATCACCTAAAAGCGGTGCATCAACCAAGGAGATCACACATGTCTCGTTTCAAAATTCCGGCCCCGCGGCTGCAGGGCAAGGCCCCGCTGGCTGCCGCCGCCGCCGTCCTGATCGCGCTGGGCGCGGGCGGGGGTGCCGCCGCCGTCTCGATGACCCGGCCGACCGTCACCTTGGCACCGTCGACTCCGACGCCGATCGCCAAGCTCGCCTCGACCGGCGGCGTGGTCACCGCCAAGGGGCGGGTGGCCGAAGTGTTCGGTGACCGCTTCGTGGTCCAGGACGCGACCGGCCGCGCGATGGTCGCCAGCAATCGCGACGCCATGCCCTCGGTTGGCAGCAACGTCATGGTGCAGGGCCGCTTCGACGACGGGGTGATGCACGCCCAGTATCTGGTCAATCCGCAAGGGTCGGTGATCCCCGTCGGCCCGCCGCCGCCCCCGCCGGGCGGCCCGCGTGGCCCCGGTGGTCCGGGTGGTCCGCGCGGTGACGGTCCGCCGCCGCCTCCGCCCCCCGGTGGTCCGGGCGGACCCGGTGCCCCGGGTGGTCCGGGCGCGCCCCCGCCGCCGCCTCCAGGTGGCTGTGCGCCGGGTGGTCCCGGTGGTCCCGGTGCACCGGGCATGATGCCGCCGCCCCCGCCGCCTGTGGACGGCGCCGCCCCCCAGGGTGCGCCGCTGCCGCCGCCTCCGCCGCCCGCTGGGGCTCCGGCCCCGGCCCCGACCGGCGCGGCTCGCCCGGCACGGTGATCGGGTTGTGATGAAGACGCCCTCCGGCTTCGGTCGGGGGGCGTATTCGTGTTTGCCGAGGGTGGGGGCGTGGCCTTCGACTTCGCTCAGGCTGAACGGGGTTTGAGTGGGATCGACCTCATACCGTCCTCCGTCCTGCCTGAGCGAAGGTGAAGGCGAAGGGAATCCCCAGCCTATGGGAACATTCCCCATCGCCACCCTTTAGCAACCCATGCGCTGGCTCCGATCACTCGACATTCCGGCCGAATGGCTGTGGCTGCAACATGTCCTCGTCATTGCGGCGGCGATCCTGATCGCGGTCCTGGTACACAGTGTCGCGATGCGTATCGCGGGCCATGCCGCCAGACGGACCGCCAGCCAGAGCGACGACCTGGTCCTCGAACATATCCGCCAGCCGCTGCGCTGGGTGGCGATCGCCATCGCGGTCAGTTTCGCGATGCGGCTGGTGCCGATGTCGAGCGATGGGCGGGAAATCTGGCGGCAGGTGCTGGGGTTCGTCGTACCGGCCCTGCTCGGCTGGCTGGCGGTGTCGGCGCTGCGGGCGTTGCAGGGCGTGGTGTATCTGCGCGCCGATATCAGCGTCGAGGACAACCTGCGCGCCCGGCGCAAGCGGACGCGTGCGCAGATACTCGGGCGGATCGGCATTTTCCTGATCGTGTTCCTGACCGTCTGCCTGATGCTGCTGAGCGTGCCTGGCATCCGCACCATCGGCGTCACGCTGATGGCCTCGGCGGGTATCGCGGGCCTGGTCGTCGGTGCCGCCGCGCAGCCCGCGCTCAAGAACCTGATCGCGGGCGTGCAAATGGCGTTTACCGAGCCGATCCGCCTCGACGACGTGGTCATCATCGACAATGAATGGGGGCGGATCGAACAGATCCACCTGACCTTCGTCGTGGTGCGCATCTGGGACGAGCGGCGTCTCGTCGTGCCGGTCGCCAAGTTTCTGGAAAACAGTTTCCAGAACTGGACGCGCGAGACGAGCCAGTTGCTGGGGTCCGTCTTCTGGTATCTCGATCCGGCCGCCGACATTCCCCGCCTGCGCGAGAAGATGGGTCAGCTGGTCGAGGCGAGCCCGCGCTGGGACCGGCGCTTCTTCAACATGCAGGTAACGGACGTGAAGCCGGATTCGATCGAGGTGCGCGGGTTGATGACCGCGCGCGATGCGGCGATCGCCTTCGACCTGCGCTGCGAGATTCGCGAGGGGCTGCTGGAATATATCCGGCGGGAGATGCCCGAAGCCCTGCCCCGGCGGCGGTTGGAACATTCCATTCCTCCCTGGCACGGGGAGGGGGACCAGCCGCAGGCTGGTGGAGGGGGCGTGCCGCTGGGCTAGTCCTGTGTGGCAAGCCCCCCCCTCCGTCAGGGCTGACGCCCTGCCACCTCCCCGTGCCGGGGAGGATCAGTGCGCCGCCGCCTCGATCGCTTTGGCCTCTGCTTCAACCCCATCCCCGCGCAGCGCGGACAGATACTGCTCGCACCACCAGAACACATCCTCGCGCCGGACATTGTCGATCAGGCTTTCCCAGCGCCGGATACGCTCGGCGCGCGGCATGGTCAGGGCCTGGACGATCGCGTCGGACATTTCCTCGGCGCTATACGGGTTGATCAGGACCGCGTCCTTCAACTGCTCGGCGGCGCCCGCGAAGCGCGACAGGATCAGCACGCCGGGGTCTTCGGGGTCCTGTGCCGCGACATATTCCTTTGCCACCAGGTTCATGCCGTCGCGAAGCGGCGTGACCAGCCCGATCCGCGCCGCGCGGTAGATGCCCGCCAGCACCGGGCGCGGAAACCCCTTGTTGACGTAGCGGATCGGAACCCAGTCGATATCGGCATATTCGCCGTTGATCCGCCCCGACAGCGAGTCGAGATTGGCGCGGATCTCCTGGTAGGTGTTCACCTTCTCACGGCTGGGCGGCGCGATCTGGAGCATGTAGACGAGCCCGCGCCGCTCCGGATGCTGCGCCAGGAAGCGTTCATATCCCAGGAAGCGCTCGGTGAGCCCCTTGGAATAATCCAGCCGGTCGACGCCGACGATCAGGCTGCGGCCGGTCGCCGACATGTACATGCGTTCGCGCGCAAAACGTGCGTCATGGCCGTTCGCCGCTTCCTCGAACTCCTTGGTTTCGATGCCGATCGGCGCGCGGATCGCCTGGATGGTCTTGCCGTTCCACGTCACCTCGCCATTCTCGCCGAGCGTACCGCCCAGCTCCTTGGTGACGTAGTCGCGGAAACTGTCCAGCCAGTCCTCGGTGTGGAAACCGACCACGTCATAGGCGAAGAGCGACTCCACCAGCTTGCGATGGCTGGGCAGCGACATCAGCAGCCGCACCGGCGGCCATGGGATGTGGAGGAAGAAGCCGATCCGATTCTTGAACCCGCGCTGGCGCAAATAGCGGCCCAGCGGGATCAGGTGATAGTCATGCACCCAGACCAGATCGTCCGGCTCGATCAGCGGCTGCACCGTCTCGGCAAAGCGTTCGTTGACGCGGGCGTAACCCGAATCGAAGTCGCGCTCGAACTCGGTCAGGTCGATGCGATAGTGGAAGAGCGGCCACAACGTCCGGTTGGCATAGCCGTTATAATATTCGTCGATATCCTGCTCTTCCAGGTCGATGGTCGCGGTGGTGACGCCGCCGCCCTGCTGGAAGTTGATATGGCCGCTGAACTCGTCCGTGGTCTCCCCCGACCAGCCGAACCAGATGCCGCCCTGTTCGCGCAGCGCGGCCAGGAGTGCGACCGCCAGCCCGCCCTGATTGCCGCCCGGCCCGGTGGTGGGCGGCTGGACCCGGTTCGAGATGACGATCAGGCGACTCATCGCACGGCACTCCATGGTTTACTCAGCAGGACGGCGCAGTTGATCAGGCCGACCAGCGAATAGGTTTGCGGATAATTGCCCCACAGCTCGCCCGTGTTCGGGTCGATATCCTCGGACAGAAGCCCGGCGGGGGTGCAGCGCGCCACCATCTCCTCGAACAGCGCGCGGGCATCCTCATGACGCCCGGTGACATACAACGCCTCGATCAGCCAGAAGGTGCAAACGTTGAAAGCGGTATGCGGCAGGCCGAAGTCATCCTCGGTCGCATAGCGCAGCATGTGGCTGCCCCGGCGCAGGCCCTTTTCCACCGCCTCCAGCGTCGAGCGGAAGCGGGGATCGTCGGGCGACAGGAAACGCAGGTCGAGCAACTGGATGATGCTGGCGTCCAGATCGTCGCCGCCGAAGGTCGCCGACATGCGCTGCGTCTCGGGGCGCCAGGCTGCCTGCTCGATCGTCTCGCGCATCAGGTCGGCGCGCTCCTGCCAGAAGCTGCGCCGGTCCTCCAGTCCCAGGGCCTGTGCGGCATTGGCCAGCCGGTCGCACGCTGCCCAGCACATGGCGGCGGAATAGGTGTGGACATGGCTCTTGGTGCGCAGTTCCCACAGACCCGCGTCCGGCTGGTCGTACTTGGCCCAGGCACGTTCGCCGACTCGTTCGAGCGAATGGAAGTCTTCCACCCCCGACATGCGGAACAGGCGGGTGTCGAAGAAGGCCTGCACGTCGGACAGGATGATCTGGCCGTAAGCGTCATGCTGGATCTGCTCATAGGCCTGGTTGCCGACGCGGACCGGGCCCATGGCGCGGTAGCCGGGCAGCTTTTCCTCGATCCGCTCGACCAGGGTCGCCTCGCCGCCGACGCCGTAGAGCGGCTGGATATGCCCGCCCTTGGCCGCGTCGACGATGTTGCGCAGATATTCGAGATACCCCTCCAGCACGTCGAGCGCGCCCAGCCGGTTGAGCGCCTGCACCGTGTAATAGGCGTCTCTGATCCAGCAGTAGCGATAGTCCCAGTTGCGCCCCGAATCGGCATGTTCGGGTAGCGAAGTCGTCAGCGCGGCGACGATCGCGCCGGTTTCCTCATGCTGGCACAGCTTCAGCGTGATCGCGGCGCGGATGACGACCGCCTGCCACTCGACCGGCGTGGCCAGGCCGCGCACCCAGTGATGCCATTCGTTAGTAGTCCGCTCCAGCATGGCGCGGCACGCCTCGCTCAGCACGCCCGCGAAGCTTTCGTCCGGGCCCAGGAACATGTGGACCGGACGTTCGAGGCGGAACCACTGCTCGGCGGTGATGTGGCCGACCGGCGCATCGGTCGACAGGCGCAGCGTCTGTTGCGTCATCAGGTAGCGGACATGGTTCGACCCCTGGGTCCGCTCGGTCGGATGGCCCCAGTCGGTCGCGACGCGCAGGGCGATGCGGATGCGGGGGGAACCGATCGGGCGCACGATCCGCACATAGCTAGTCGGACGATAGACCCGGCCCTCGCGCGAGAAACGCGGGCAGAAATCGGTGATCTCGATACCGTTGCCACGGTCGTCCATATGGGTGGTGACCAGGATCGGCGTGTTGCGCAGATAGCCCTGGGTGGTCGAGACCCGGTCTTCCAGGTCGATCGACCAATATCCCGTCTCCGGCTCGCCATCGCCCAGCAGCGCGCAAAAGGCCGGGTCGCCATCGACGCGCGGCACACAGCCCCAGACGAACCGACCGTGCGAGTCGACCAGCGCGGAAACCTGGCAGTTGCCGATCGGCCAGAGGTTCATGTCCTGTTGCATCAGTTTGCATTCTCCAGCGCTTGGGCAAGCCATTCATGGACGGCGGCGACATCGGGCAGGCGGTAACGGGCGGCGGTTTCGCGCATCGGACCGACCAGTACACCCGCACCGCCCAGTTCGGCGGCGGCGACAAAGCCGTCCTCGTCGGTCACGTCGTCCCCAAAAAAGATCGGCACGGTGCCGTGCATGGCGGGGGCCTGCATCAGCGTCTCGATCGCCTGGCCCTTGTCACCGGGCAGGCGAACCTCGACCATCATCTTGCCGGGTTGCAGGGTCAGGCCGTGCCGTTCGGCGATCGCGGTGGCTTCGCGCAGGGCCAGGGGTTCGGCGTCCGGGTTGCGGCGGTAATGCAGGCCCGCGCCGAAGCTCTTGGTTTCGAAATACAGGTCGTTGGCCTCGGCCACATGGCGCATCTCCTCGGTCGCGGTGGCGAGATGCGCGGGCTTTTCGGGCTGGCTGTGGCCGTCCTCCGGGCTGCGGCGCTCGGCACCGTGACTGCCCGCCAGCGTGAAATGCTCCGCCTGGGGACCAAACAGCGCATCCAGCTGCGCGATCGATCGGCCGCTGACGATGGCGAGGCGACCAGGCATGTGCGCGGCGAGCGCATCCAGCCGATCGGCGAGCGCGGCACTGACATGCACGCCCTCCGGATTGTCGGCAAGGTCGACCAGCGTGCCGTCGAAATCCAGGAACAGGCTGTCCGTGGCGGACAGGCGGGGCGGCGGCGGAGCGAGATCGGAGAGCATGGGCGAAAGCATAGCGGAGGCAGGCATGCCGAGTGAACCCATCCCCGCCGCTGGCGTTCCGCTGCGCTGCCGAAATGATTACAGTTGGAGGTGCGTAGGCGAATAGCGTGAGGCTTTGGCGCACCCCCTCCCGCCTGCGGGAGAGGGATGGGGGGAGGGTTCTTTCCCGGGCGAAGTCGCTTTTGGCTTTCCCTCCCCCGGCCCCTCCCGCTTGCGGGAGGGGAGAAGAAGGGGCTGGCGGGGGCGACGGATCGTGGGGGCTTGCCGCTTGGCGCACCCCCTCCCGCAGGCGGGAGGGGGATGGGGGGAGGGCCCTTGTCCCGGGCGATGTCGCTTGTGGTTTTCCCTCCCCCGACCCCTCCCGCCTGCGGGAGGGGAGAAGAAGGGGCTGGCGGGGGCGACGGATCGTGAATGCTCGCCGCTTGGCGCACCCCCTCCCGCAGGCGGGAGGGGGATGGGGGGAGGGTTCTTTCCCCGGGCGATGTCGCTTGTAGCTTTCCCTCCCCCGGCCCCTCCCGCCTGCGGGAGGGGAGAAGGACGGGACAGCCCGCTCGAACGAAAAAAGGGCCGGCGATCGCTCGCCAGCCCCTTCGTTCCGAACCGTCGACGCGGACCTTTAGTAGACCCGCTTCTTCGGCTTGATATACTCGATATCGTCGGTCAGCGTGTAGTCGTGGACCGGGCGATAGTCGATCGCGACACCGCCGCCCTGGCCGCCCCAGCCGTCGAACGTCGCGACGGTGTGCTTCATCCAGTTGGCGTCGTCGCGATCGGGGAAGTCCTCGTTCACGTGCGCGCCGCGGCTTTCCTTGCGGTTTAGCGCCGATTCCATCGTCACGACCGCCTGGCTGATGAGGTTGTCCAGCTCCAGCGTCTCGACCAGATCGGTGTTCCAGATCAGCGAGCGATCCTTGATGCCGATGTCCTTCATCCGGTCATAGGTGGCGCGGATCATCTGGCGACCTTCGGTCAGCAGCTCGTCGGTGCGGAACACGGCACAGTGGCGCTGCATCGTCTTCTGCATCTCGCTGCGCACCGACGCGGTGGTCGAGCCACCGGCGGCGTTGCGGAAGTGGTCCAGGCGGCCCAGCGCCAGCTCCTCCGAACCGGCGGGCAGCGGGGCGTGCGGCGTGCCGGGCTTCAGCGTGTCCTTGATGCGCAGGCCGGTCGCGCGGCCGAACACGACCAGGTCGATCAGCGAGTTGGAGCCCAGGCGGTTCGCGCCGTGGACCGACACGCAGGCCGCTTCGCCAACCGCGAACAGGCCGGGGACGACCGAGTCCGGGTTGCCGTCCTTCAATCGCACGACTTCGCCGTGATAGTTGGTCGGGATGCCGCCCATATTATAGTGGACGGTGGGCGTCACCGGCAGCGGCTGGCGAGTCAGGTCGACGCCGGCGAAGATCTTGCCGGTTTCGGTGATGCCGGGCAGGCGCTCGGCCAGGACCTTCGGGTCGATATGGTCGAGATGGAGGTAGATATGATCCCCCTCCTTGCCGACGCCGCGCCCTTCGCGGATTTCCATCGCCATCGAACGCGACACGACGTCGCGGCTGGCGAGGTCCTTGGCCGACGGTGCGTAACGCTCCATGAAGCGCTCGCCCTCGGAGTTGGTCAGGTAGCCGCCTTCACCGCGCGCACCCTCGGTGATGAGGACGCCCGCACCATAGATGCCGGTCGGGTGGAACTGCACGAACTCCATGTCCTGGAGCGGCAGGCCCGCACGCAGCACCATGCCGCCGCCGTCACCCGTGCAGGTGTGCGCGGAAGTGGCCGAGAAATAGCAGCGGCCATAGCCGCCGGTCGCCAGCACGACGTTGTGCGCGCGGAAACGGTGGATCGAGCCGTCTTCCATGCACAAAGCGATCACGCCGCGGCAATTCCCCTGCTCGTCCATGATCAGGTCGAGCGCGAAATATTCGATGAAGAAGTCCGCGTCATACTTCAGCGACTGCTGGTACAGCGCGTGCAGCATGGCGTGGCCGGTACGGTCGGCGGCGGCACAGGTGCGCTGCGCGGGCGGGCCCTCGCCCATATTCTGCATCATGCCGCCGAAGGGGCGCTGATAGATCTTGCCCTCTTCGGTGCGGCTGAACGGCACGCCTGCGTGCTCCAGCTCGTACACGGCGGCGGGCGCCTCGCGGCACAGATATTCGATCGCGTCCTGGTCGCCCAGCCAGTCCGACCCCTTGACGGTGTCGTACATGTGCCAGGTCCAGTGGTCGGGACCCATATTGCCCAGCGACGCGGCGATGCCGCCCTGCGCGGCGACGGTGTGGCTGCGCGTCGGGAACACCTTGGTGATGCAGGCGGTCTTCAGACCCGCCTCGGCGATGCCCATGGTGGCGCGCAGGCCCGAACCGCCCGCACCCACGACGACGGCGTCATAGGTATGGTCGATGATCTTGTAGGCGGCAGCGGACATTATGCAGCGGCTCCGAAGGCGATCTTGAGGATCGAGAAGATGGCGACGGCGGCGGTCGTGAAGACGAACAGGTTCATGACGACGAGGAGCGCGACCCGGTTCTGGTCCTGCTCGTAATCCTCGATCACGACCTGCAGGCCGAGCTTCATGTGATAGAAGACCGAGGCGATCAGCATCGCCATCGGGATCGCCGCCCAGGGGCTGGACAGCCACAGCCGCATCGCGGCGTAGTCGAACGAGGGCTGGCGCAGGATCGAGATCAGCAGCCAGGCGACCAGCAGGAAGTTCGACCCGGCGGTCAGCCGCTGGTTGAGCCAGTGGTGGGTGCCCGACTTGGCCGAGCCCAGGCCGCGCACGCGGCCGATTGCGGTTCCCGAACGCATCACTTGATCCCCAGATAGAGCCAGAAGGCCACCGTCATCACGACGGCGAAGACCATGGTGGCCTGTGCCTGACGCTTGTTTGCCTTCAGCTCGAAACCCGCGCCCACGTCCATGAACAGGTGGCGGATGCCGTTCGCGATATGCTGGAACAGGCAGGCGGTCAGGCCGATGCCGACGACATAGCCGATGATGTTGAGATGACCCGATTGGACCGTGAAGACGTCGCGGAAGGTCGCATAGCTCTCCGGCCCGGACGCCACGGCGGCCAGGAACCAGACGAGGAGCAGGGTGCCCACGGTCGCCATGCCCGTGCCGGTGGCGCGGTGCAGGATCGAAACCAGCATGTTGGGACCCCATTTCCAGATCTGGAGATGCGGCGAGAGCGGGCGTGCGGTGTTGCGGGCGGCCAAGGGCAGATCCTCGAACAGTCTAAAGTCAGGCTGGTTTGCGAACATGCCTATGGTGAAGACGCCGACAGGATGCAAGTCGCGAGCGTATCTGCGTGTGGTTCGCAAAGACTTCGTGGACGCCGCCGCGGGGCATTCGTGGAACGCCCGGATCGGTGCAGGGATAACCCGCCCTTAACCCTTCGGGCGTCAGAAGGGGCGCGAAAAATTTGACCATCGTCAAATGGGGGACCACTTCTTGCGCTCCGATCTGCCGCCGCCCACGGCCATTACCGCCGGGATCGACATCGATACCCTGATCCGCACTTTCGACGGGGGCGACGGCTCGCTGGTCCGGTTGGCCGCCGACGTCTGGACGGTGATCGATCCGCGCGCTGACGAGGTGGTCGTGGCCTATTGGGAGCATTGGCGCCGCAAGAATCCGGGTCAGGCCGAATGGGCGCAGATGGATCGCGAACGCCAGCTGACCGCTGGGCGCACCTATCTGCGCAATCGCTTCTGCCATCTTTCCGGTCGCGACTGGGTCGAGTCGCTGGGCCGGGCGGTCGCCTCGGCCTATGCCGCCGATATTCCGCCGATGGAGGTGCTGGCCATGTCCTGCGCCAGCGACCGGATCGCGCTGAAAATCATCCTGGAGGAAATGTCGGCGGACGATCCACGTCGGTCGGTGGCGGTCGACACGCTGTTGCGCATGTACGGCATGGAGACCGAGCTGACCGTCGAGCTGTTTGCCGGTTACCGCAACTGGACCGCCGAGCGTGAACGCGAGCGGCTGGCCGGGGATTTCCGCAACGGCATCGCCTCGGTGGTCGAGAACGCCTCGGTCGAGGGGCAGGACCTGCGGCGCCAGGCGCAGGAGGCGTCGATGTCGACGCGCGGCATGCTGGGCAAGTCGAGCGAGGTCGCCGCCGCCGCCGAACAATCCGCCGTCGCGATGCGCGAGGCCGCGCAGACCGCCGCCGGGCTGATCCGCGCGATCGAGGACGCCCGGACCGAGGTCGACCAGGCCGCCGACGTCGCCAACCGCGCCGCCGACCAGGCGGGCCAGGCGGTGGGCATGTCGGAGATGCTGTCCGACCATGCCAAGTCGATCGAATCGATCCTGGGGCTGATTCGCGACATCGCCGGGCAGACCAACCTGCTTGCGCTCAACGCCACTATCGAGGCGGCGCGCGCGGGTGATGCGGGCCGCGGCTTCGCGGTCGTCGCGCAGGAGGTGAAGAGCCTCGCCAGCCAGACGGCGCGCGCGACCGACGACATCGCCACCAAGATCGCCGCGATCCAGGCCGCGACCCGCTCGACCGTAGAGACCAACGCCTCGATCAAGGCGACCGTGCACGAGGTCCAGGTCTCGGCCGAGCGAATCCGCCACGCCATGGAGGCACAGGCGCAGACGGTGACCGCGATCACGGCGGCGGTCGACGAGACCGCACTGGCCGCCGACTCGATGTCGCACACCATCGCCGCGATCCGTCTGGATACCGAGCATGTCGCGCAGGAGATCGACCGCGTCGGCCGGGGCTTTGACCATCTCGACACGCGGCTGGGCGACCTGAAGGCCAGCGCCACCCAGTTCGTCGCGCGGGTGGCGGCCTGACACCGAATCCTCCCCGGTACGGGGAGATGGCAGGGCGCAGCCCTGACGGAGGGGGGCTTCCTCAAGGGACATCCCTGTCGGCAGGCCCCCTCCACCACCGCTTCGCGGCGGTCCCCCTCCCCGTGCCGGGGAGGATCGATCCAGCCGGTTGACGCATCGGTCCTTGCCCGGCACGGGCTGAGGCATGACGACGATATTGGTAACGGGCAGCAGTCGAGGCATCGGCGCGGCCATCGCATCGAGCCTGGGCGACCTGCCGGGCATGAAGGTCCTGGGCCATGGCACCCGCAGCGGTATCGCCGCCGACCTGGCGCAGGCCGACGCCCCCGCGCGCCTCTGGGGCGAGGCGCTCGAGGCGGCGGGCGGGGCGATCGACATCCTGGTCAACAATGCCGGGATCTTCGAGGCAAGCCCGCTCGACGCGGACGACTGGTCGGCGAACTGGGCGCGCACGATGCAGGTCAACCTGACCGCCTCGGCCGAACTGTGCCGTCTGGCCGTGCTGCACTGGCAGGAACGCGGCGTCGGTGGACGGATCGTCAACGTCGCCAGCCGCGCCGCCTATCGCGGCGACTCGCCCGCCCATTGGCATTATGCCGCGTCGAAGGGCGGCATGGTCGCGATGACCAAGACCATCGCACGCGGTTATGCGGCGCAAGGAATTCTGGCCTTCGCGGTCTGTCCCGGTTTCACCATGACCGGCATGGCGGACGATTATCTGGCCAGCCGGGGCGGCGACAAGCTGCTCGCCGACATTCCGCTCGGCCGGGTCGCGTCACCCGAGGAAGTCGCCGCGACCGTCCGTTTCCTGTGCACCGACGCGCCCCCCTCGATGACCGGCGCGGTCCTCGACGTGAATGGAGCCAGCTATGTCCGCTGACAGCTGGAAGCTGACCCTGCCGTGCACGCGCGACGAGGCGGAGGCGATCGACGCCGCCGACGACCTGGCGATCGAGGCGGTCATCATGACCACCGAGGAGATAGAGGACGATCGCGAGCATTGGCGGCTCGACGCCTATTTCGAGGCGGAGCCCGATGCGGCCACGATCGCCGCGATCCGCGCGCTTGTGCCGAGCGCGGGCGATCACCCCGCCACGGTCGAGCATGTGCCCGCACAGGACTGGGTGACGATGAGCCAGGCCGGGCTGGCGCCGTTGTCGGTCGGGCGCTTCTTTGTCCATACCGGTGACGAGTCGGTGCCGGAGGGCTTGCGCGGTTTCCACATCCCGGCGGGCCGCGCCTTCGGCACCGGGCATCATGAGACGACCAGCGGCTGCCTCGCCATGCTCGACGGGATGGCGGGCGAAGTGGTGACGAATGCGATCGATGTCGGCACCGGCACCGGGCTGCTCGCTTTCGCCGCGCGGCATCTCTGGCCGGACTCCAAGGTGGTGGCGACCGATATCGATCCGATCGCCATCGACGTGACCGCGGAGAATGCCGCGATCAACGGCGTTGACGGGGTCGAACTGATCGTCGCCGACGGCGCGCTGGCCGAACCGATCATGGCCGCGTCGCCCTATGACCTGGTCATCGCGAATATCCTGGCGGGACCGCTGATCTCGATGGCGCCCGAACTGGCGGCCATTGCCGGGCCGGAGGCGACCTTGGTGCTGGCAGGCCTGCTGGAGACGCAGCGCGCCGATGTGGTCGCGGCTTACGAGGCTTGTGGATGTATGCTGGAGACGGTCGACCGGCGGGGCGACTGGAGCGTTTTGCGGCTGCGGGCGGGGCGCGAGCGGTTCGTGCCGAATGGTCCGTTCGACCCCAAGGGGCGCGACGGCTGGGCGCTGGATATCTGATCGTCTGAACTCCCCTCCCGCAGGCGAGTTTCAGGTCGGTCATGCCCCGGCATGACCTAAAACGATGCGGGGCATCGTTTACCTGAAACCGGGTTGGGGGAGGGCACGCCACGGGCGACAGTCTCGGTGAGACTCCTTACCCTCCCCCCGACCCCCTCCCGCCTGCGGGAGGGGGAGCGCGCTTGGCACCTTACCCTTACGACAACGTAAGCCTCCCCGATTGCCATCCCCCCGGCCTCTCGGGCATAGACCCCTGAAAGACATAAGAGGATGAGGTCATGGCATCGACGATGGTCGAACTGGAACGCCGCCGCGCCGCCGCCCGCGCCGGTGGTGGCGAGAAGCGGGTCGCCGCGCAGCACGCCAAGGGCAAGCTGACCGCGCGCGAACGGCTTGATGTGCTGCTCGACGAGGGCAGTTTCGAAGAACTCGACATGTTCGTCGAGCATAATTGCACCGACTTCGGCATGACCGAACAGATTATTCCCGGCGACGGCGTGGTGACGGGTTCGGGCACGATCAACGGCCGGCTGGTCTTCGTCTTCAGCCAGGACTTCACCGTCTTCGGCGGCTCGCTGTCCGAGCGGCACGCGCAGAAGATCTGCAAGATCATGGACATGGCAATGAAGGTCGGCGCGCCCGTCATCGGCCTGAACGATTCGGGCGGCGCGCGCATCCAGGAGGGCGTGGCCTCGCTCGGCGGCTATGCCGAGGTGTTCCAGCGCAATGTGCTGGCAAGCGGCGTGGTGCCGCAGCTTTCGCTCATCATGGGCCCCTGCGCGGGCGGCGCGGTCTATTCGCCCGCCATGACTGACTTCATCTTCATGGTGAAGGATTCCAGCTACATGTTCGTCACCGGCCCCGATGTGGTCAAGACGGTGACCAACGAGGTCGTGACGCAGGAAGCGCTGGGCGGCGCGGTGACCCACACCACCAAGACCGGCGTGGCCGACGTGGCGTTCGAGGATGATATCGAGGCGCTGCTGGCGGCGCGCGACTTCATCGACTTCCTGCCCGCCAACAATCGCGAGGGTGTGCCCGAGCGGCCGACCGCCGATGCCTGGGACCGGATCGAGGAAAGCCTCGACACGCTGATCCCGGCCAGCGCCAACCAGCCGTACGACATGCATGAACTGATTTCGAAGGTCGTCGACGAGGGCGACTTCTTCGAGGTGCAGCCCGCCCATGGCGGCAACATCATCACCGGCTTCGGCCGGATCGAGGGGCGCACGGTCGGCTTCGTCGCGAACCAGCCGACGGTGCTGGCGGGGGTGCTCGACATCAATGCCAGCCGCAAGGCGGCGCGGTTCGTGCGCTTCTGCGACGCGTTCGAGATCCCGATCGTGACGTTCGTGGACGTGCCCGGCTTCCTGCCCGGCACCGCGCAAGAGCATAATGGTATCATCAAGCACGGTGCCAAGCTGCTCTTCGCCTATGCCGAGGCGACGGTCCCGAAGATCACGGTCATCACGCGCAAGGCCTATGGCGGCGCGTATGACGTGATGGCGTCGAAGCATTTGCGCGGCGACCTCAACTATGCCTGGCCGACCGCCGAGATCGCGGTGATGGGTGCCAAGGGCGCGGTGGAGATCATCTTCCGCGGCAAGACTCCGCAAGAGATCGCCGAGCGTACCGCGGAATATGAGGCCCGCTTCGCCAACCCGTTCGTGGCGGCGAGCAAGGGTTTCGTCGACGAGGTGATCCAGCCGCACTCGACCCGCCGTCGCATCGCGCTGGGCCTGCGCAAGCTGCGGAACAAGGACCTTACCAATCCTTGGAAGAAGCATGACAATCTGCCGCTCTGAGATGGTCGCGAGCGGGGTTTCCCTCCCCCATCCCCTCCCGCCTGCGGGAGGGGCGTGCTTGCGGATGCCGTCCGCCCGGAAATCCTCCCCTCCCGCAGGCGAGTTCCAGGTTGGTCATGCCCCCGGCATGACCGAAACGATGCGGGGCATCGTTTACCTGAAACTGGGCCGGGGGAGGGCTGTCGCTTTCGTCACACATATCGATCGGAAGCGCGCATGACGCTCGGCCGCCTCAACCATATCGGCATCGCCACGCCGTCGATCGAGCAGACGGTCGAAACCTATCGTCACCTCCTTGGTGCCGAAGCGATCGGCGAGCCCTTCGACCTGCCGCCACAGGGCGTGCGGGTGTGCTTCATCGACGCGCCCAACACCCAGATCGAGCTGATCCAGCCGCTTGATGAAAGCTCTCCCATCGCCAACTTTCTGAAGAAGAACCCGGCGGGCGGGCAGCATCATCTCTGTTTCGAAGTCGCCGACATGGCCGCCGCCGTCGCCGAGTTACAGGGCAAGGGCGCGACGCTGTTGGGCCAGCCGCGTATCGGCGCGCATGGCACGCCGGTCGTCTTCCTCCACCCGCGCGACATGGGCGGGGTGCTGGTCGAGCTGATGGAAGCACCGGGGGAGGGGCATTGAGCGAGGCCATGCTGCGCGTCGAACGTCGGGGCGATGTCCTGATCCTCACGCTCGACCGCCCGGAGCGGCTGAACGCCGCGCCGCCAGCGCTGTTCGATGCGATCCGCGACGCGCTGGAGGCGCGCGCCGACGCCCGCGCGGTGCTGATCGCGGGCGAAGGGCGGGCCTTTTGTTCGGGGGCCGACATATCGGGCGGGGATGTCGGGCCCGACACCGTCCACCGCGCGCTGGTCGGGCATTACAATCCGGCGATGCTGGCGCTGGCCGACCTGCCCATTCCGGTGGTCAGCGCGGTACGCGGGGCGGCGGCGGGGATCGGGTGCAGCCTGGCGCTGGCCGCCGATTTCTGCGTCGCGAGCGAGAATGCCTATTTCCTCCACGCCTTCGTCAATATCGGGCTGGTCCCCGATGGCGGGGCGAGCTGGATGCTGCCCCGGCTGATCGGCCGGGCGCGCGCGGCCGAGATGATGATGCTGGGCGAGCGGGTTCCGGCCGCCAAGGCGCTCGACTGGGGCATGATCCACAAGGTCGTCGCGGATGACGTACTGGACGCCGAAGCGCTGGCGCTGGCCGCGCGGCTGGCGGCGGGGCCCAGCATTGCGCTGGGGCGGATGCGCCGCGCGCTCCAGGCCGGGTTCGAGGGCGACTATGCCACCGCGCTGGCCCGCGAGGCGGACGACCAGCGCGCCGCCCGCGCGACTCATGACGGCGAGGAGGGCGGCCGGGCCTTTTTCGAAAAGCGTCCGCCGCGTTTCCTGGGTCGCTAAGGCGCGGGCCCTTGCGCGCGTATGATGATTTCGCTCTAGTGAAAGAAAATAAGCCGCGCGCGTAACGAATGGATGAGGAGTGGCCGATGGCCGAACGCCCTGACCTGTCTGACTGGGAAGCCCTTGCCGCCAGGGAGGTGAAGGGGCGCGACCTCGACTGGAGGACGCCGGAGGGGATCACGGTCAAGCCGCTCTATACGGCGGCGGACGTGCGGACGGACCCGGGGCTGCCGGGGTTCGCGCCGTTCACGCGGGGCGTGCGGGCGAGCATGTATGCGGGCCGACCCTGGACCGTCCGGCAATATGCGGGCTTCTCCACCGCCGAGGAATCGAACGCCTTCTACCGGCGCAATCTGGCGGCGGGGCAGAAGGGGCTGTCCGTGGCCTTCGACCTCGCCACCCACCGGGGTTACGACAGCGATCATGCCCGCGTGACGGGGGACGTGGGCAAGGCCGGGGTCGCGATCGACACGGTCGAGGATATGAAGATCCTGTTCGACGGCATCCCGCTGGATGCCATGTCGGTCAGCATGACGATGAACGGCGCGGTGATCCCGGTGCTGGCCTTCTTCATCGTCGCGGCCGAGGAGCAGGGCGTTCACCGGTCGAAACTGGAAGGGACCATCCAGAACGACATCCTCAAGGAGTTCATGGTCCGCAACACCTATATCTATCCGCCCGAGCCGAGCATGCGGATCATCTCGGACATTTTCGCCTATACGAGCCGAGAGATGCCCAAGTTCAACAGCATCTCGATCAGCGGCTATCACATGCAGGAGGCCGGGGCGACGCAGCTCCAGGAGCTGGCCTTCACCATCGCCGACGGCATGGAATATGTGAAATACGGGGTCGCGAGCGGGCTCGACATCGACAAGTTCGCGGGCCGCCTGTCCTTCTTCTTCGCGATCGGCATGAACTTCTTCATGGAGGTCGCCAAGCTTCGCGCCGCGCGCGTGCTGTGGCACCGGGCGATGACCCAACTGGGCGCACAGGACGAGCGCTCGAAGATGCTGCGCACCCATTGCCAGACCAGCGGCGTGTCGCTGACCGAGCAGGACCCGTACAACAACGTCATCCGCACCACGATCGAGGCGATGGCGGCGATGCTGGGCGGCACCCAGTCGCTGCACACCAATGCGCTGGACGAGGCGATCGCGCTGCCCACCGACTTCTCCGCCCGGATCGCGCGCAACACGCAGATCGTGCTGCAGGAGGAAACGGGGATGACCAAGGTCGTCGATCCGCTGGGCGGCAGTTACTATGTCGAGAGCCTGACGCAATCGCTGGTCGACGGTGCCTGGGAGTTGATCGAGCGGATCGAGGCCGAGGGCGGCATGGCCAAGGCGGTCGCGGCGGGCTGGCCCAAGGCGATGATCGAAGAGGCGAGCGCGGCGCGCGCGGCCAAGGTCGACCGGGGCGAGGATGTGATCGTCGGGGTCAACAAATACCGGCTGGCCGACGAAGCGCCGGTGGAAATCCTCGACATCGACAATCACGCGGTGCGCGCGGGCCAGGTGGCGCGGATCGCGGCGGTGAAGGCCGCGCGCGACGAAGCGAAATGCCGGGCCGCGCTCGATGCGCTGCGTAACGCGGCCCAAAATCCTCCCCTGCAAGTGGAGGTGGCAGCGGCGTCAGCCGCTGACGGAGGGGTGTCCCCCCTCTCGAGCGTGGACACCCCTCCGTCATCGCTGCGCGATGCCACCTCCCCCGCCGGGGGAGGAATGGGGGTGAACCTCCTCGCGCTGGCCGTCGAGGCCGCGCGGGCGCGCGCGACGCTGGGCGAGATTTCCGCCGCGTTGGAGGATGTGTTCGGGCGCTACGGGACGCAGCCGACCCCGGTATCCGGGATCTATGGCGGTGCTTACGGCGAGGATGAACGCTGGGCCCGCCTGATCCGCGGCGTCGAGGCGGTCGAGCGGCGTCTCGGCCGCAAGCCCCGGCTGTTCGTCGCCAAGATGGGCCAGGACGGGCATGACCGGGGCGCGAACCTCGTCTCCTCGATGTTCGGCGACCTGGGGTTCGAGGTGGTGGCGGGCGCGCTGTTCCAGACACCCGAGGAAGCCGCCCGGATCGCGCTGACCCGCGACGTCGATGTCGTTGGCGCGTCCAGCCTGGCCGCCGGGCACAAGACTTTGATCCCCGAACTGATCGGCCATCTTCGCGAGGCGGGCCGCGCCGATATCAAGGTCATCGCGGGTGGCGTTATTCCGGCGCAGGACTATCAGGCGCTGTACGATGCCGGGGTGCAGGCGATTTTCGGCCCCGGGACCAATCTTGTAAAAGCGGCCGAGGATGTGCTGAGGCTGCTGGGACATAACATGCCGCCCGAGACGGGCGAATGACAGGACAAGACGTGATGACGACGACCACCGCGCTGCGCCCCGAGACGGCCCCCCTGCGCACCGACTGGACCCGCGGCGAGATCAGCGCGCTGTTCGACCTGCCCTTCACCGAGCTGCTGTTCCGCGCGGCCGAGGTGCACCGCGCGCACCATGCGGCGGACGAGGTGCAGCTTTGCACGCTCTGCTCGATCAAGACCGGCGGCTGCCCCGAGGATTGCGGCTATTGCTCGCAAAGTGCGTCGGCCGAGAGCGACGTGAAGGCCGAGAAGCTGATGGACGTGGCAACCGTGCTGGCGGCGGCGGCGGAGGCCAAGGCGGCGGGCTCGCAGCGTTTCTGCATGGGCGCGGCGTGGCGCTCGCCCAAGGAGCGCGACATGGACAAGGTCGTCGCTATGGTCGAGGGCGTGAAAGCGATGGGGCTGGAAACCTGCATGACGCTGGGTATGCTCGACGCCCCCCAGGCCCAGCGACTGGCCGAGGCGGGCCTCGACTATTACAACCACAATATCGACACCTCGCCCGAAAACTACGCCAACGTCATCACCACGCGCTGCTTCGAGGACCGTCTGGAGACGCTGTCGAACGTGCGCGAGGCGGGCATTTCGGTGTGCTGCGGCGGGATCGTCGGCATGGGTGAGACGCGGGGCGACCGGGTTGGCTTCGTCCATGCGCTGGCCACCCTGCCGCGCCATCCCGAAAGCGTGCCGGTCAACGCGCTGGTCCCGGTCAAGGGCACGGTGCTGGGCGACATGCTGGCCGACACGCCGCTGGCGCGGATCGACGATATCGAGTTCATCCGCACGGTCGCGGTTGCGCGCATCACCATGCCGATGAGCATGGTCCGCCTGTCGGCCGGGCGCGAGAGCATGTCGGCGGCGACGCAGGCCTTGTGCTTCCTGGCGGGCGCGAACTCGATCTTCACCGGCGACAAGCTGTTGACCGCTGGCAATGCGGGTGACGATGCGGACGCCGCGCTGTTCGCCAAGCTGGGCCTGAAGCCGATGGAAGGCGCCGAGCCCATGCGGGTCGCGGCGGAGTGATCTGTCCTCACCGCCCCTGTTCCCCGGCGAAGGCCGGGGCCCAGTCGCGGTGAGCCCTCGATGGCGCGTGGCAGATGCCTCCCCCAAGGAGTCGCGGCGCGCCATCGGCCAAAAGGAAACTGGACCCCGGCCTTCGCCGGGGTGGAGCTTTCCCGATAATATTCGACACGGACCAACGACATAATAGGAGAGGTATCCCCGTGTTCCAGAAAATCCTGATCGCCAATCGCGGGGAAATCGCGTGCCGGGTGATCCGCACCGCGCGCGCCATGGGCATCGCCACGGTGGCGGTCTATTCCGACGCCGATGCCAGCGCGCCGCACGTCCGGCTGGCCGACGAATCGGTGCGCCTCGGGCCAGCGCCCGCCGCCGAGAGCTATCTCAAGGCCGAATTGATCCTCGCCGCCGCCAAGGCGACGGGGGCGGACGCTATCCATCCCGGCTACGGCTTCCTGTCCGAGCGCGAGAGCTTCGCGCGCGCCTGTGCCGAGGCGGGTGTCGCCTTTATCGGCCCGCCGCCCAACGCCATCGCCGCGATGGGCGACAAGATCGAATCGAAGAAGTTGGCCAAGGCGGCCGGGGTCAACGTCGTGCCCGGCTATCTGGGCGAGATCGCCGATACCGAGGAAGCGGTGCGCATCGCGACGGACATCGGCTTTCCCGTCATGATGAAGGCGTCGGCGGGCGGCGGCGGCAAGGGCATGCGGCTCGCATGGTCGGAAGCGGATGTGCGCGAAGGCTTCGAGGCGACCAAGCGCGAAGGCCTCGCCTCCTTCGGCGACGACCGCGTCTTCATCGAGAAGTTCATCGAGTCGCCCCGGCACATCGAGATCCAGGTGCTGGGCGACCAGCATGGCAATATCGTCTATCTGGGCGAGCGCGAATGTTCGGTGCAGCGCCGCCACCAGAAGGTGGTCGAGGAAGCACCGTCCCCCTTCGTCACGCCCGAGATGCGCCGCGCCATGGGCGAGCAGGCGGTGGCCCTCGCTCGCGCTGTCGGTTATTATTCGGCGGGCACCGTCGAGCTGATCGTGTCGGGCGCGGACACCACCGGCAAGAGCTTCTACTTCCTCGAAATGAACACCCGGCTTCAGGTCGAGCACCCCGTTACCGAGGAAATCACCGGCCTCGATCTGGTCGAGCAGATGATCCGCGTCGCCGCCGGTGAACCGCTTGCCTTCACCCAGGACGAGGTGACGCTGACCGGCTGGGCGATCGAGAACCGCGTCTATGCCGAGGACCCGTATCGCGGCTTCCTGCCCTCGACCGGGCGGCTGGTGCGCTACAACCCGCCCGCCGAGGAACGCGACGAGGATGTGCGCGTGCGCGTCGACGACGGCGTGGCCGAGGGCGGCGAGGTCAGCATGTTCTACGACCCGATGATCGCCAAGCTGGTCACCTGGGCTCCCACCCGCGAAGCCGCGATCGATGCGCAGATCGCCGCGCTCGACGCGTTCGAGATCGTCGGGCCGGGGACGAACATCGATTTCGTCTCGGCGCTGATGCAGCATCCCCGCTTCCGTTCGGGTGCCCTGTCGACCGGCTTCATCGCCGAGGAATATCCCGAGGGCTTCCAAGGCGCCCCCGCTGGCGAGGAACTGACCCGGACGCTGGCCGCCGTCGCCGCCTTCGCCGCCACCGCCGAGGCCGATCGCGCGCGGCGGATCGACGGCCAGCTCGGCCACCGGCTGCAGCCGCCCGCCGACTGGATGGTGCGGATCGGCGGCGTCGATCACGCGGTGAACGTCTCGACCGACGGGATCAGCGTCGATGGGGCCGAACTAGACCTCGCCATCGCGTATACGCCGGGCGACCGGATGATCGCGGTCGAGGACGAGGATGGCGAAACCCTCCATGTCCGTATCGCGCGGACCCGCACCGGCTTCCGCCTGACGACGCGCGGGGCCAGTCATCCGGTCCGCGTCCTGCCCGCCCGTGCGGCGGCCTATGCGCGGCACCTGATCGAAAAGGTCCCGCCCGACCTGTCCAAATTCCTGATCGCGCCGATGCCGGGCCTGCTCGTCCGCCTCGACGTGGCCGAGGGGGATCAGGTCGAGGCGGGCCAGCCGCTGGCGGTCGTCGAGGCGATGAAGATGGAAAACATCCTGCGCGCGGCCAAGACCGGCACGGTCAAGACCATCTCCGCCAAGACCGGCGACAGCCTGGCGGTCGATGCGGTGATTTTGGAGTTGGAGTAACCCGTGCAAGCCCGACCTATTCCTCCCCTATAAGGGGAGGAATGAGTGGGGGCTCATGATTGCCCAAGCGCCAATATCCGCTCCGCCTCGGCCAGGTGCAGCCGTTCCACCATCTGCCCGTCGAGCCGGATCGCTCCCAGCGTGGCCGCGTCCGGTTCGGCAAAGGCCGCCACCACCCGCTGCGCCCAGGCGATCTCCGCCTCGTCGGGCCCGAATCCGGCATTGGCGGCGGCGATCTGGTTGGGGTGGATCAGTGTCTTGCCGTCGAAGCCCAGCCGCCGCCCCTCGGCACATTCCGCCGCCAGCCGATCAGACGCGTCGAGCGAGTTGCACACGCCGTCCAGCGCGATCAGCCCGGCACTGCGCGCGGCGACGACGATCTGCACCCGCAGCGGCAACAGCGCCTCCGGCGCGGGCAGGCGCATCTCCTTGGCCAGGTCGTTGCTCCCCGCCACCAGGGCCGCCAGCCCGACGTCATGCGCTGCCGCCGCGATGGCGGGCAATGACAGGATGCCGCGACACGTCTCGATCATCGCCCAGAGCGGCACGTCCGGTCCCAGCGTCGCGCGCGCGGCGGCCAGCGTGGCGACGCCATCGACCTTGGGGATCAGCACCGCGCTCGGCCTCGCGGTAGCCAGCGCGGCGAGGTCGTCCATGGCGTGCGGCGTATCCAGCCCGTTCGTCCGCACGGCCAGCACCCGTTCGCCAAAGCCCCCCTCGCGCACCGCCGCCACCGCCGCCTCGCGCGCCAGTGCCTTGGCATCGGGGGCGACCGCATCCTCTAGGTCCAGGATGACCGCATCGCTCGGCAGGGTTCGCGCCTTGGCAAGGGCGCGGGGGTTGGAGGCGGGGAGGAACAGGGCGCTGCGCAGGGTCATAGGTGGATCATAGACGCGGGGGCCGCCTGCCGTCACGCCTCTGGTAAATCGCCGCTGCCGCCCCATAATCCGAAATCAAAGGGGGATGGCATGATGACCGTGACGCTGTTGCTGCTGGGGTTGACGATGTTGCTCTATGTCTGGCCGGATATACCGGTCAGCCGCTGGCTGGCGCGGATGCTGGTCGAGGCTCCGGCCAAGCGGCTCAATCGAGTCAGGCCGGGGCACTGGGCGATGATGGTAGTCGGGGTGGCGCTGATCGGGCTCGCCATCTGGTTCGAGATCGACGAAATCCGGATGCTCGCCATGGCGGGTGGGTCGATGGGCGACCTGATGATGCTCGCCTCGGCGATCGAATGGGGCAGCATGGCCGAGTTGGGGATGGCGGCGATGCTGTCGTCCTCGTACCTGACGCGCTGGCCCGTCTTCCAGCGAATGGCCGCGCGCCTCACCGCAAGCCGGGCGGCCCGTCCGCGCCGTGCGGAGCGACCCGCCAACGACACCGACGACAGCGAAGGGCGAAGACTCGCCGCGTGAAACCGGGCGGGGCGGAACGAAAGCGCAAGGCCGCCGTTCACGGGATGAATGCTCCGCGATCCGCGCCTCGCCCGATGTTCCGCGCGTTTTGCGTCGCTGGGCCTGTGCGTCGTCCTGACGGCCTGTGAGCCCGGCATCCTGGACCCGGCCGGGCCGATCGCGGCGGGCGAGCGTAGCATCTTCTTCAATTCGCTGGCGGTGATGCTGGCCATCGTCGTGCCGGTGATCGTGCTCGCCTTCGCCTTTGGCTGGTGGTTCCGCGCTGGCAACAGCCGCGCCAGACATCTGCCCGAGTGGGCCTATTCGGGGCGGCTGGAACTGCTGGTCTGGTCGATCCCCGCACTGGCCATCATGTTCCTGGGCGACATCGCCTGGATCGGCAGCCATGATCTCGATCCGCCCAAACCCATCGCGTCCAGAGCCAGGACGATGACCGTTCAGGTCGTCGCGACCGACTGGAAATGGCTGTTCGTCTATCCTGAACAGGGGATCGCGACGATCAACCGGCTGGTCGTGCCGGTAGGCACGCCGGTCAAGTTCCGCATCACCTCGGCGGGCGTCATGAACAGCTTCTTCGTGCCGCAGCTGGGCAGCCAGATCTACGCCATGTCGGGCATGGACTCGACGCTCCACCTGCGCGCCGACAAGGCCGGGCGCTATCGCGGGCTGTCGGCGCATTACAGCGGGGAAGGCTTTGCCGATATGAACTTCTTCGTCGACGCGGTCCCGCAGGCCAGTTTCGACCGCTTCGTGGCGACCGCCAAAGCGGGGCAGGGCAAGACGCTCGACTGGGCCCAGTTCGTCGCCATGGCGCATCCCAGCCGCAATGTCCGCCCCGCCAGCTATCCCCGGATCCAGCCCGGCCTCTACGACCAGATCGTCATGCGGAACGGCGCGCCCGAGGGCGAACAGGCCAAGGACGGGCGCGAGCAATGAGTTTCACCGGCAAGCTCGGCTGGGACTCGATCCCGTTCCACGACCCGTTGCCGCTGGTGTCGGCGGGCGTCGTGGGCCTGGCGCTGCTGGGCATCTTCCTCTGGGCCTGGCGACGGGGGCACCTGCCCTATGTCTGGAGCGAGTGGATCACCAGCGTCGATCACAAGCGGATTGGTGTGATGTACTGCCTGCTGGCGGGCGTCATGCTGCTGCGCGGATTTTCCGACGCGCTGCTGATGCGGTCGCAACAGGCGATCGCGTATGGCAATGAAGGCTATCTGCCGCCCGATCACTATGACCAGATCTTCTCGGCGCACGGCACGATCATGATCTTCTTCGTGGCGATGCCGTTCATGATCGGCCTCATGAACTTCGTCGTGCCGCTGCAACTTGGCGTGCGTGATGTGGCGTTCCCGACGCTCAATTCGGTCAGCTTCTGGCTGACCGCCAGCGGCGCGCTGCTGATCAACATGAGCCTGGTCATCGGCGAATTCGCCAAGACCGGCTGGCTGGTCTATCCACCGCTGTCGGAACTGCGCTTTTCGCCCGGTGTCGGCGTCGATTATTATCTGTGGGCACTGCAGATATCGGGGATGGGGACGCTGCTGTCGGGCGTGAACCTCGTCACCACCATCCTGAAGATGCGAGCGCCCGGCATGGGTTACAGCCGGATGCCGATGTTCACCTGGACCTCGCTGGCGTCCAACCTGCTGATCGTCGCGGCGTTTCCGGTGCTGACCGCGTGCCTGGGGATGCTGATCCTCGATCGTTATCTCGGCTTCCATTTCTTCACCCCGGAAGCGGGCGGCAACCAGATGATGTTCGTGAACCTCATCTGGGCCTGGGGCCACCCGGAAGTCTATATCCTGATCCTTCCCGCCTTCGGCGTGTTTTCCGAGATCATCTCGACCTTCTCGTCCAAGCCGCTCTTTGGCTATCGCTCGATGGTCATCGCGACCATGGTGATCTGCGTCCTGTCCTTCATGGTGTGGCTGCACCATTTCTTCACCATGGGTGCCGGGGCCGATGTGAACGGCTTTTTCGGCATCACGACGATGATCATCGCGGTGCCGACGGGGGTGAAGGTCTTCAACTGGCTGTTCACCATGTATGGCGGGCGCATCCGCTATTCGTCGATGATGCTGTGGTCGATCGGGTTTATCGTGACCTTCGTGATCGGTGGCATGACCGGCGTGATGCTGGCGGTGCCGCCGGCCGACTTCGTGCTGCACAACTCGTTGTTCCTGGTCGCGCATTTCCACAACGTCATCATCGGCGGGGTGCTGTTCGGGGCCTTTGCGGGCTTCACCTACTGGTTTCCCAAGATGTTCGGCTTCACCCTGGACGAAACCTGGGGCAAGCGCGCCTTCTGGTTGTGGATCAGCGGCTTCTACGTCGCCTTCATGCCGCTCTATGTGCTCGGCCTGATGGGCATGACGCGGCGGATGCAGCATTATGACGTGCCCGGCTGGCATCCGTGGCTGCTGGTCGCGGCCTTCGGCGCGGTGCTGATCGCGGGCGGCATCGCATGCCAGGTCATGATGCTCTACGTCTCGATCCGCACGCGCAAGGACCGGGTGGACGAGAGCGGGGATCCCTGGGACGGCCGCACGCTGGAGTGGGTCACCACCTCGCCGCCGCCCGCCTTCAACTTCGCGGTGCTGCCGGATGTGAAGGGCGAGGAGGCCTATTGGGGCATCAAGGCGCGCGCGCGCGAAAAGCGGGCCCTGTCCGACCTGCCCGACTACGAACCGATCGAGATGCCGCGCAACTCGCCGACCGGGATCGTCAGCGCCTTCTTCTCGACCGCGATGGGCTTTGCGTTGATCTGGCACATCTGGTGGCTGGTGATCCTGGGCTTTCTGGGTGCCTGGGCGACGTTCGTGGTCTTCGCGTGGCGCGACGAGGCGGAGTATGAGATTCCGGCCGACGAGGTGAAGCGGCTCGACCAGGAACGCCGTCGCAGCAAGGCGACGCTGCTCGATCTGCCGCAGGAAGCGCTGTCATGAGCCAGACCGCGCAGACCCATGATCCGAACAAGCTGGGCCGCGCCGCCGAGCCGAACCCGGACGGCCCCGCGCCCAAGCGGGTCATCGTGTCCTACGGCTTCTGGATATTCCTGCTGTCGGACTTCATCCTGTTCGCCTGTTTCTTCGCCGGTTACGCGGTGCTGGTGAATGCGACGGCGGGTGGCCCTTCGGGCAAGGACCTGTTCGAGCTGGAACTGGTCGAGGCGGAGACGGTGCTGTTGCTGCTGTCCAGCTTTGCCTGCGGCCTGGCGGGGATCGGCACGCTGGCGCGCAACATGCGCTGGTTCCAGATCGCGATGGCGGGGACCGGGCTGCTGGGTGCGGGATTCCTCGCGCTGGAGGCATATGAGTTTCTCCACCTGATCGGCGAAGGGGCGGGGCCGGGGCGCAGTGCGTTCCTGTCGGCCTTCTTCGCATTGGTCGGGTGCCATGGCCTGCATGTTCTGCTCGGCCTGCTCTGGCTGACGACGATGATGGCGCAGGCCTGGGCCAAGGGATTTCGCGAGGATATCCTGCGCCGCATCCTGTGCTTCAGCCTGTTCTGGCATGCGCTCGACATCATCTGGGTAGCGCTGTTCACCATGGTCTATCTGATGGGAGTGCGCGGATGAGCGAGCGGCCCGACGAGGAAATGTCGCGCGACGAAACCGCACCGGGCGAGGAGAGCGAACACGACTCGATCGTCGGCGGCATTCGCAGCTATGCGATCGGGCTGGTCGCCGCCGCGATCCTGACGGCGGCGTCCTTTGCGCTGGTGCAGTTCGATATCGTCTGGGGCCCGGCCGTGCCCGCCGCCCTTGTCGCGCTGGCGATCGGGCAGATGGGCGTGCACCTGGTGTTCTTCCTGCACATCACGACGGGGCCGGACAACAGCAACAACGTGCTGGCGCTGTTGTTCGGTATATTGATCGTCGCGCTGGTGCTGCTGGGGTCCATCTGGATCATGGGGCATCTGAACCACAATCTGATGGGACCTATGGCCGCGCCCTAGCTGCGGATCGCGGAGCCTCGGACAGCAGCGACGCCGCGGGCGCGGTCGAAGCGGAGGATCAGGCTGTCGTCACCGAGCGGCAGGTGCAATGCGAAGCCTTCGCCGTTCCAGTCATCGGGCCCCATCGGATCGCCCGGCAAGGTGCGCCATTCCGCCCCGCCCAGCCAGTCGGTCCAGTCGAGCGGCGTTTCGCAGCGAAACGCACTCAACTGCGCGACGAAATTCTCCAGCGCCGCGTCACGGTTTTCCCAGTCGAGCCATGTCGTGTCATTGTCCTGGGCATAGCCGTTGTTGTTGCCCTTCTGGCTGCGGCCGAACTCGTCACCGGCGGTCAGCATCGGGGTGCCGCGCGACAGGAACAGCGTGGCGAGCATGGCCCGGACGGAAGCCTCGCGGGCGTTGCGGATGGCGGGATCGTCGGTGGGGCCTTCGATGCCGTGGTTCCAAGACACCTCGTCGCCATGCCCATCGCGATTGTCTTCGCCATTGGCGTGGTTGTGGCGCGTGGCATAGGCGGCCAGGTCGGCCAGGGTGAAGCCGTCATGCGCCGCGACGAAATTGACCGAGCGGCTGGAGGGCCCCACGAACACATCCGCCGATCCCGCGATCCGCGTTGCCAGATCGCCGCTGCGCCCGTCGCCGCGCCAGAAGCGGCGAACCTGGTCGCGATACTTGTCGTTCCACTCCAGCCAGTGTTCGGGGAACGCCCCAAGCTGATAGCCGCCGGGCCCGATGTCCCAGGGTTCGGCGATCATGATACGGGTCGACAGGATTGGATCGGAGGCGATCTCGGCGAAGATCGGGGCTTGGGCGTCGAACCCCGGCCCGCGCGCCAGAACCGGGGCAAGGTCGAAGCGGAAGCCGTCCACCCCCGCCCGCGCAAAGTGCCGCAGGCTGTCGAGGATCATGGCGCGAACGCTCGGACGGCTGGCGTCGAGCGTGTTGCCGGTGCCCGCATCGTTGATCAGCGTGCCGTCATCCGTCCGGGCATAGACATCCGGTTCTAGCCCTCGAAAGGACAGCGTGCCGCCCTGCACGTCGCTTTCGCCCATATGGTTGAAGACGAGGTCGAGGATGACCCCTATCCCCGCTTCCCGCAGCGCCGCGATGGTCGCGACGAGTTCCGCGACCCCGCCCGGCACCCGCTCCGGGCAGAGCGCCGTCGGCACCACCGGGTTGTAACCCCAGGCGTTGCGCAGGCCGAGCGGGGGCAGGTGGCGCTCGTCGATCGCGGCGGTGATCGGCATCAGCTCGACCGCCGCCACGCCCAGCTTGCGCAGGTGATCCAGCACCGCCGGATGCGCCAGCGCCGCGAGGGTGCCACGCTGTTCGGGCGGGATAGCGGGATGGCGCATGGTGAAGCCACGCACATTGAGTTCGTAGATCAACCCGCCCGGCCGGAACAGCGGCAGGGCAGGGGTGGTGGTCAGCGGCGCGACGACACGCGCGCGCGGAACGAGGTCGGCGGTGTCCTCGCCATATCGGGCGAGGCGCGGGGACTGGACGAAGGGTCGGTCGAGTTCGAGGGCGTAGGGATCGACCAGCAGCTTGGCGGGATCGAACCACAAATTGCGCGTGGGGTCGTATTCGCCGTAAGCGCGATAGCCGTAGAGATGGTCGGTGCCGGGAACTGTCGCGGTCCAGATATCGCCGTCGCGGCTCATGGCGATGCGGCGTTCGTCGGAGCCCTCGAACAGGCAAAGCTCCACTTGCTCGGCGGTGGAGCGTACGGCGAAGCGGGTGCCGCCGGGAACGGGTGTTGCGCCGAGGGGATAGGACTGATTCGTCATGGCGACCCGACCTTACCCATCATGACCACCTCGGCGAAGGCCGGGGTCCAGTTGGGTCGACCTGTCGGGAGTTTCACCAACTTGGCGGCAACTGGGCCCCGGCCTTCGCCGGGGCACGGAAAGGGGGGAGGGCGGTGGCCTCCCCCAAAGGACGATCAGGTCACCACGTCGGGTTCGGTGCGGCCGGTATGCCGGGTGATCCCGGCAATCTCGTCCGCCGCCTGAATGATGTCCGCGAGCATTTCCGGCGTCTCGCGGTCGAGCTGGTCGGCCGAATAACGCTCCAGATAGACGCGCAGCGTCGCCCCGCTAGTGCCGGTGCCCGACAGGCGGAACACCACGCGGCTGCCGCCCTGGAACAGGACACGGATGCCTTGGTTGCGGCTGACCGACTGGTCGGTGGGGTCGGTATAGGCGAAGTCGTCCGCCGTCTCGACCGTCAGGCCCGCGAAGCTCTCGCCCGGCAGGGTCGCCAGCCTGGCGCGCAGGTCCGCCATCAGCGCGTCGGCGCGTTCGCTCTCGACGCCCTCATAGTCGTGGCGCGCATAATAGTTGCGGCCATAGGTCGCCCAGTGATCCCGCGCGATCTGGTCCACTGACTTGCCCGAGGCGGCCAGGATGTTGAGCCAGAGCAGCACGGCCCACAGCCCGTCCTTCTCGCGCACATGGTCCGATCCGGTGCCCGCGCTCTCTTCGCCACAGATCGTCGCCATCCCGGCGTCGAGCAGATTGCCGAAGAATTTCCACCCCGTCGGAGTCTCATAGGCCGGGATGCCCAGCTTCTCGGCCACCCGGTCGGCGGCGGCGCTGGTCGGCATCGAGCGGGCGATGCCCTTCAGGCCACCGGCATAGGCGGGCGCGAGATGCGCATTGGCCGCCAGCATCGCCAAGCTGTCCGACGGCGTGATGAAGCGCCCGCGCCCGATGATCAGGTTGCGGTCGCCGTCCCCGTCCGAGGCCGCACCGAAATCGGGCGCGTCCGGGGCCATCATCCGGTCGTACAGCTCTTTTGCGTGGACCAGATTGGGGTCGGGGTGATGGCCGCCAAAATCGGGCAGCGGCGTGCCGTTCTTCACCGTGCCCGGCGCGAAGCCCAGCCGCTTTTCGAGGATTTCGGTCGCATAGGGCCCCGTCACCGCGCTCATCGCGTCGAACGACATGGTCAAGCCGCCCGCGACCGCAGCCCGGATCGCGGCGAAGTCGAACAGGCTTTCCATCAGCGCGGCATAGTCGGCGACCGAGTCGATCACCTCGACGGTCATGTCGGCCACCGTCACGTCGCCCAGCGTGTCGAGGTCGATATCATCCGCCTCGACGGTCAGCCAGCGGCTGATCGACTTGGTGTTGGCGTGGATGGCGTCCGTGACCTTCTCGGGCGCGGGGCCGCCATTCGCGATATTGTACTTGATGCCGAAGTCTTCATCCGGGCCGCCCGGATTGTGACTGGCCGACAGGACCAGGCCGCCCAGCGCCCCTCGCTGGCGGATCACGTTGCTGGCCGCCGGGGTCGACAATATGCCGCCCTGGCCGACCACGACGCGGGCAAAGCCGTTCGCCGCCGCCATGCGGATCGCGACCTGGATCACCTCTCGGTTCAGGAAGCGGCCGTCGCCGCCGATCACCAGCGTCTGGCCGGTCTTCTCGTCGCCCAGCGCGTCGAACACCGACTGGATGAAGTTCTCGGCATAATTGGGCTGCTGAAAGACGCGGACCTTCTTGCGCAGGCCCGAGGTGCCGGGCTTCTGGTCCAGATAGGGCTCGGTCGAGACGGTCTTGATCATGGGTTCCCCAGCACGGATCGATAGAGTTCGGCATAGTGGCGGCCGCTATGGTGCCAGCTATAATCGGCCTTCATGCCATTGACCTGAATGGTCCGCCATTGGTCTTGATCGGCATAGAGTCTCATAGTGCGACGCAGCACTGCGACGATATTGTCGGTGGTGACGTTGTCGAACTGAAGCCCGGTCGCCACGCCGGTCGCCAGGGCGGCCTCATTGGCGTCGATGATCGTATCGGCCAGCCCGCCAGTGCGCGCGACCACGGGCACGCAGCCATAGGCCAGGCCGTAAAGCTGGGTCAGCCCGCACGGCTCGAACCGCGAGGGGATGACGATCGCATCACAGCCAGCTTGAAGCAGATGCGAGACCGGCTCGTCATAGCCGATCCGCACCGCGACGCGGCCCGCATGACGAAGCGCTGCCGTGGCGAAGGCGATCTCCAGCGCCGGATCGCCGGTGCCCAGCACCACCAGCCGTCCGCCCATCGCGACGAGGTCGTCGATCACCTCGACCAGCACGTCCATGCCCTTTTGCCAGGTCAGGCGGCTGATGACGGTGAAGATCGGGCTGTCATCCTCGTCCAGTCCGAACGCCTGCTCGACCGCGCGCTTGTTGGCGATGCGGGCGTCCAGCGTGTCGACGGTGAAGGGGGCGGGCAGGGCGGCGTCGGCCTTCGGGCTCCAGATGGCGGGGTCGATGCCGTTGACGATGCCGCTGACGCATTCGGCGCGGGCGGCGATCAGGCCTTCCAGCCCCATGCCGTACTGAACCCGGTGGATCTCCTCGGCATAGGTCGGGCTGACCGTGGTGATCGCGTCGGCAGTGCGCAGGCCCGCCTTCAGATAGCCGATCTGGCCATAATATTCGACGCCCTCGACCGACCACGCCTCGGGCGGCAGGCCCAGATCGGGGAAGTGGTGCGCCGCGAACGATCCCTGGAAGGCGATATTGTGGATGGTGACGATGCTCTTGGCCACCTTGCCGGGGCCGGGCGCATAATGGAGGAAGGCGGGGGCGAGTGCGGCCTGCCAGTCATGCGCGTGGAGCAGGTCGAAATCATAGCCCGGCACCGCGCCCGAGGCGAGGTCCGCGCCCGCGCGGGCCAGCACCGCGAAACGCCGCCAGTTGTCGGGCCAGTCGTTTCCGGCGGTATCGACATAAGGCAGCCCCTCGCGCTCCCAGAGCTGCGGCGCTTCGATCACCAGCAGCCGGTGCGTGCCGATCATCGCCTCGCGCAAATATGCGTCGGTGCCGATGATGTGCGTCCAGTGATGGACGCGCGGCGCATCCTCGCCGATCGCGCGCATGACCTTGGGGAAACCGGGGATCAGCGTGGTCACGGCGATGTCGTGCGGCGCCAGCGCCTCGGGCAGCGCGCCGACTACGTCGGCCAGGCCGCCGGTCTTGATGAGCGGGAACGCCTCCGAGGCGACCGACAGGACGGAAAGGGTCATGGGGACTTTCAGTTGGCCAGACGGTCGATCATCGGCTGGGTGATCAGGCAGATGCCCTTGTCGGTACGGCGGAACCGATGGCCGTCGAGCACGGGGTCTTCGCCCACCACCAGCCCGTCGGGAATCCTGACGCCGCGATCGAGGATCACCCGCCGCAACTGCGCGCCGCGGCCGATATGGCAGAAGGGCAGGACGACCGCCTCGTGGAGCGACGCAAAGCTGTGCGTGCGCACGCCGGTCGACAGCAGCGAGCGGTTGATCGACGATCCCGACACGATGCAGTCGCCCGCGATCAGGCTGGCCACCGCCGACCCGCGCCGTCCCTCGACGTCATGGACGAACTTGGCGGGCGGCGTGATCTCGGCATAGGTCCATAGCGGCCAGCTACGGTCGTAGAGGTCGAGCTGCGGCACCACGTCGGTCAGGTCGAGGCTGGCCTCCCAATAGGCATCGACGGTGCCGACATCGCGCCAATAGGCACCCGGTTCGTCGTCCGAGCGGACGCAGGAGGCGGAGAAGCGATGCGCCTGCGCTTTGCCATGCTCGACCAGATAGGGGATGATGTCCTTGCCGAAGTCACGGGCGGAACCGGGCGTGGCGGCGTCGCGGCGCAGCTGTTCGAACAGGAAGGCGGTTCGGAAGACATAGATGCCCAGCGACGCGAGCGACACGCCCGGATTGCCGGGGATGGAGGGCGGATCGGCGGGTTTCTCGACAAAATCGACGATGCGGTCGGTCTCGTCGACATGCATGACGCCGAACGCGCTGGCTTCCTCGCGCGACACTTCCAGACAGGCGACGGTGACGTCGGCACCACTGTCGACATGCTGCTGGAGCATCAGTTCATAGTCCATCTTGTAGACGTGATCGCCTGCCAGGATGACCATGAATTCGGGCGCATAGCTTTCGATGATGTCGATATTCTGGAACACCGCGTCGGCGGTGCCCTCATACCATTGGAATTCGCTGATCCGCTGGCTGGCGGGCAGGATGTCGAAGCTCTCGTTGCGTTCGTCGCGCAGGAAGTTCCAGCCGCGCTGGAGGTGGCGGATCAGCGAGTGCGCCTTGTACTGGGTCGCCACGCCGATGCGGCGGATGCCCGAGTTGATCGCGTTGGACAGGGCGAAGTCGATGATCCGCGCCTTGCCGCCGAAATAGACGGCGGGCTTGGCGCGGGTATCGGTCAGTTCCATCAGGCGACTGCCACGGCCGCCCGCCAGCACATAGGCCATGGCATCGCGCGCCAGCGGTTGTCCGCGCCTCAGGTCCATCGTCCGTCTCCCATCCGTCTGTCAGTGTCGCAACGCGCAGGCAAGGCGTTGGTATTTTCGTAAAAGTGCGAAGTCGGGTCAGCCGTCGAAGCGCAGGATGACGGTGGCCAGCGGCGGCAGCGTCACCCAGGCCGCACCGTCGACCGCATCCACCCCGCCCATATTGCCCAGGCCCGATCCCCAATATTGGGCTGCGTCCGAGTTCAGCACCTCGGTCCAGCGGCCGTCCTGCGGCAGCGGCAGGCGATAGGGCGCGCGGGCGACCGGGGTCATGTTGACGATGACCGCCACCGGATTCTCGCCGGGTGCCTTGCGCAGCCAGGCGAAGACCGAATGCGCGCTGTCGTCGGCGACCAGCCATTCGAAGCCTTCACGCTCGCAATCGCGGGCATGGAGGGCGGGCGTGTCGCGGTAAAGGTGGTTCAGGTCGCGGACCAGCGAGCGGACGCCCTCATGCGCATGGCTGCACCGCAGATGCCAGTCGAGCGCGCGATCCTCCGACCATTCCTCGCGCTGGGCGAATTCCTGGCCCATGAACAGCAGCTTCTTGCCCGGATAGGCCCACATGAAGGCATAATAGGCGCGCAGATTGGCGAATTTCTGCCAGTCGTCGCCCGCCATCTTGGTCAGCAGGCTACCCTTGCCGTGCACCACCTCGTCATGGCTGAGCGGCAGGACGAAATTCTCGTCGAAGGCGTAATGCAGGCCGAACAGGATCTCGCCATGGTGGTGCCGCCGATGCACCGGCTCGCGCGCCATGTACTGGAGCGTGTCGTGCATGAAGCCCATGTTCCACTTGAACCCGAAGCCCAAGCCACCGTCATGCGCGGGGGCGGAGACGCCGGGCCAGGCGGTGGATTCCTCCGCCACGGTGAAGACGCCGGGATGCTGGCCATAAACCTGGCGGTTGACCTGGCGGAGGAACTCGACCGCTTCCCAATTCTCGCGCCCGCCCTGTTCGTTGGGCACCCACTCGCCGTCCTTGCGGCTGTAATCGCGGTAGAGCATCGAGGCGACGGCATCCACGCGCAGGCCGTCGATATGATAACGCTCGGGCCAGAACAGCGCGTTGTTGACCAGAAAGCTCGAAACCTCGCGCCGCCCGAAATTGTAGATGGCGGTGTTCCAGTCGGGGTGGAAACCCTGGCGCGGGTCCTCATGCTCGTAGAGCGCGGTGCCGTCGAAATGCGACAGGCCATGCGCGTCGGTGGGGAAGTGGGCAGGGACCCAGTCGAGGATCACGCCCACCCCGGCGCGGTGCGCCCCGTCGACGAAGCGCGAAAACCCCTCGACATCACCGAAGCGCGCGGACGGCGCATACAGGCCGGTCGTCTGATAGCCCCAGCTCGGGTCGTATGGATGTTCGGAGATGGGCAGGAATTCGATATGGGTAAAGCCCATCTCGACGACATAGGGGATCAGCCGGTCGGCCAGCGCATCCCAGCTGAGATACCAGCCATTCTCGTCGCGGTCCCACGACCCGGCATGAACCTCGTAGATGCTGATCGGCACGCGACGGGGATCGATCTTCGCCCAATGCTCGCGGTGCGACGCGTCCTTCCAGACATGGGCGGGCGGCGCGGTGGTGATCGAGGCGGTCTTGGGGCGCAGCTCGGCGGCGAAGGCGAAGGGGTCGGCCTTCATCGGCTGTTCGGACCCGTGCGGGCCGGTGATCGCGAACTTGTATGCGCGCCCCTCACCGATATCGGGGATGAAGATTTCCCACACCCCGACATCCAGGCGGCAGCGCATGACGTGGCGGCCGGGATTCCAGTCGTTGAAGTCGCCGACCACGGCCACCCGCTCGGCATTGGGGGCCCAGACGGCGAAGTGCACGCCCGCCACGCCCTGATGCTCGATCAGGTGCGCACCCATCTTGTCATAGAGGCGGAAGTGATTGCCTTCGCCCATCAGGAAATCGTCGAGGGGCCCGAGCACGGGGCCGAAGCTGTAGGGATCGGTGATCCACCATTCCGCCCCCGACCCGCGCGCATGATATTTGACCGGCTGGACCGGACCGTCGACCGCCCCCTCGAACAGGCCGCGTGCGTCGACACTCTCCAGGTCGCCCAGCGACTTGCCGGACAGGTCGAAGACGGTGACCGTCTCCGCCCCCGGCACCAGCGCCCGCAGGAACGTGCCGCCCGGCCCCTCATGAGGTCCCAGCAACGCGAAGGGATCGGCGTTGCGGCCCTCGACCAGGGCGTCCAGAGCGGCACGGGGTGGCTTCACATCACGTTCCAGATTTCCTCGGCATATTGCCGAATGGTGCGATCGGAGGAGAACCATCCGACTTTCGCGACATTGTGGATGGCCGAGGTCGCCCAGCCCGCCTGGTCCTGCCAGCGGGTGTCGACCTGGCGCTGCGCGGCGGCATAGGCATCGAAATCGGCCGCGACCATGAACCAGTCGCCGTCATACAGCCCGCCCATGAGGGCCGCATAACGACCGGGATCGTCGGGCGAGAACACGCCCGAGGCGATGGCGGACACGGCCTGGCGCAGTTCCGGGCTGCCCTCGATCACGTCGCGCGGGTTGTAGCCGTCGCGGCGCTTGGCGGCGACCTCGTCTGCGGTCAGGCCGAAGATGACGATATGATCGTCGCCGACATGCTCCTTGATCTCGACATTGGCGCCGTCGAGCGTACCGATGGTCAGTGCGCCGTTCAGCGCGAACTTCATGTTGCCGGTGCCCGACGCCTCCATGCCCGCGGTCGAGATCTGTTCGGACAGATCGGCGGCGGGGATGATCTTCTCGGCCAGGCTGACATTATAGTTCGGAATGAACCCGACCTTCAGCAGATGGCCGACACTGGGGTCGGAGTTGACGCGGCGGGCGACATCATTGGCCAGTTTGATGACCAGCTTGGCGTTATGATAGCTTGATGCGGCCTTGCCGGCGAACAGCTTGACGCGCGGCGTCCAGTCGCGTTCGGGATGGCTGCGGATCTGATCGTAAAGCGCCACGGTCTCGATGATGTTGAGCAGCTGGCGCTTATATTCGTGGATACGCTTGATCTGGACGTCGAACAACGCATCGGGGTCTACCCGAAGTCCCGTCGATTCCCGAAGGTAATTTGCCAGCCCCACCTTGTTGGAACGTTTGATGCTGAGAAAGCGTTCCCGGAAATTCGCGTCCTGCGCAAAATCCGTGAGCGCTATCAGCTTTTCCGCGTCATCCTCGAAACCTGGCCCGATCGTCTCGCGGATCAGCGCGGTCAGCTGTGGATTGCATTGCTGCAACCAGCGGCGCGGCGTAATGCCGTTGGTCTTGTTGTTGATCCGCGTGGGATAGAGGCGGTGAAGGTCGGCAAACACCGTCTTCTTCATCAATTCGGTATGCAGCGCGGCCACGCCGTTGACGCTGTGGCTGCCCGCAAAGGCCAGGTTCGCCATGCGCACCCGCCGCTCGCCGCTCTCGTCGATCAGGCTGATCGCGGCGATGGCGCGGTCGTCCATCCCCTCGACGGCGCGCGCCTCGCGCAGCAGCTTGGCGTTGATCGCATAGATCAGCTGCATGTGACGCGGCAGCAACCGTTCGAACAGGTGGAGCGGCCAGCTTTCCAGCGCCTCGGGCAGCAGCGTGTGATTGGTATAGCCGAAGGTCCGGCGGGTGATGTCCCACGCCTGGTCGAAACCGAGATCGTGGTGATCGACCAGCAGACGCATCAGCTCGGCGACCGAGACGGCGGGGTGGGTGTCGTTCAGCTGGATCGCCGCCTTGTCGGCCAGCGTCCGGATATCGTGGAAATACTGGATATGCCGCCGGACGATGTCCTGGAGCGAGGCGGAGGAGAAGAAATATTCCTGACGCAGCCGCAATTCCTGGCCCGCGGGCGAACTGTCGGAGGGGTAGAGGACGCGGACCAGCGTCTCGGCCGCCATCTGTCCGGCCAGTGCGCCGGTATAGTCGCCCGCGTTGAACCGATCGAGCTGGATGGGGTCGATCGCCTGCGCGGTCCACAGGCGCAGCGTGTTGACCCGCTTGCCACGCCAGCCGACGACGGGGGTATCGACCGCCACCGCCTCGACCGCCTCGGCGGGTTTCCAGTGGACCGCGCCCGTCTCCGTCCCGATCACCTCGCCGCCGAAGCCGACGAAATAGGCGCTCTCACGACGCTCGAACTCCCAGGGATTGCCGTGGCTGAGCCAGGTTTCGGGCAGTTCGACCTGCCAGCCATCGTCGATCCGCTGGCGGAACATGCCGTTCACATAACGAATGCCATAGCCATAGGCGGGCAGGTCGAGGCTGGCGAGGCTCTCCATGAAACACGCCGCCAGTCGCCCGAGGCCACCATTGCCCAGCGCGGCATCGGGTTCGATCTCCTCCAGTTCGGCAAGATCGACGCCCAGGCTCTGGAGCGCGCCCGCCACCTGCGCCATCACGCCCATGTTGGACAGCGCGTCGCGCAGCAGGCGGCCGATCAGGAACTCCAGGCTGAGATAGTAAACTCGCTTGGCCCCCGCCGCATGGGCTTCGCGGGTGGAGGCCATCCACCGCTCGATAATGTCGTTGCGGACGGTCAGGATGGTGGCGGCCAGCCAGTCGTGGCGACGGGCATTGGCGGCATCCTTGCCGATCCGGTGCACCAGCGTATCGACAATGGCATCGGCCAGCGGCCCGGTGTCGTCGACGTGCAAAGTGGTGATGGTGGTCGTCATTGATTCGGGCGTCCCTGTCGGTCCAGTCCCGCCCAGCTTAGCCGCGCGAAGGATGAAGTCACGCGGCATTCCTTCGCATATGCGAGAAAGGATCAGCCCGTCGCCAGACCCCATAACAGGGTCAGGTTCAGCCCGATAATCACGGCCGCGATGATCCAGGCCAGGACCCGCAGCCAAGCCGGACTGGCAAAGGGGCCCATGATCGTCTTGCTGGCGGTGAAGCGGACCAGCGGCACCACCGCGAAGGGCAGTTGCAGACTGAGGATCACCTGGCTGAGCACCAGAAGCTTCGTCGCGCCCGCCTGACCGCTGGCGCCGACGACCAGCACGGCGGGAACGATCGCCAGCCCGCGCGTGATCAGCCGCCGCAGCCAGGGGGCGAGGCGCAGGTCGAGGAAGCCCTCCATCACGATCTGACCGGCCAGCGTCCCCGTCACGGTCGAATTCTGGCCCGAGGCGAGCAGCGCCACGCCGAACACCACGCTGGCCGCGCCCGCGCCCAGCATCGGGGCGAGCAGCCGGTATGCCTGGTCGATCTCGGCCACGTCGGTACGCCCGGCGACGTGGAAGGTGGCGGCGGCGACGATCAGGATCGCGGCGTTGATGAAGAAGGCGAAGAACAGCGCCACCGTGCTGTCGATCGTCGCCATCTTGATCGCGTCGCGCTTGCCCTCGGTGGTCAGGCCGAAGGCGCGGGTCTGCACCACCGAGGAATGGAGATAGAGATTGTGCGGCATCACCGTCGCGCCGAGGATGCCGATCGCGATGTAGAGCATCGCCGGGTCGGTCACGATCCGCGTCGTGGGGATGAAGCCCGCCATGACCGCCCCGGCATCGGGGCGCGAGGCGATCAGTTCATAGAGGAAACAGCCGCCGATGATCAGCAGGAGGGCGATGATGAACGCTTCGATCTTGCGGAACCCGTAACGCTGGAGCGCAAGGATCAGGAAGACGTCGAACCCGGTGATCAGCACGCCCCAGACCAGCGGCAGGTCGAACAGCAGTTGCAACGCGATGGCGGTGCCCAGCACCTCGGCCAGGTCGCAGGCGATGATCGCGATCTCGCAGAGCAGCCACAGGATGCGCGAAACCGGCTTGGAATAGGCGGCGCGACACGCCTGCGCCAGGTCCAGCCCGGCGGCGATGCCCAGCCGCGCCGACAGCGCCTGCAGGATCATCGCCATGATGTTGGACAGCAGGATGACCGACAGCAGCGCATAGCCATAGGCGGAGCCGCCCGCGATGTCGGTCGCCCAGTTGCCGGGGTCCATATAGCCGACCGCGACCAGATAGCCGGGTCCGGCAAAGGCGAACAATCGCCGCAGGAAGGACGCACCCTCCGGAATGGCGATCGAACGATGGCTTTCGGCAAGCGAGCGGGTGGCGGGCGTGGCTACGGTCATCGGCCTTTGATGTGACGGAGTTTGCGAAACGCGACAACCCGGCAAAGCGTTGCGGCGTGCCCCAATTCCTCCCCTTGCAGGAAAGGATTTACAGGGACGACCCTACCACCGCGCACGCCAGCGCCATCAGCAGCCCGGCAAACCGGTTCGACCGGAACCGGTGCAGCGCGCCCGCACCGTCATCCGGCTGCAACGTCACCACCTGCCAGCCCAGATGCAGCGCCACTGGCAGCAGCGCCGCGACCGCCAACGGATCGGGTCGCACCAGCCAGATCGCCCCCGCCCAGCACAGCAGCGCCACCGCATAGAATGCGCCGACGCCCGGCTTCACATGGGTCCCCATGCGCAGCGCCGAGGATCGCACGCCGATCATCGCATCGTCCTCGCGGTCCTGCAGCGCATAGATGGTGTCGTATCCGATCACCCAGGCGATCGACCCGGCATAGAGCAGCCACAGCGGCGTCGAGAGTTCCCCCGCCACCTCGGCCCAGCCGACCAAGGCAGCCCAGCTGAACACCATGCCCAGCCAGGCCTGTGGCCACCAGGTGATCCGCTTCATGAAGGGATAGGCGGCAACCGGCGCCAGGCTGGCGAGCGCCACGATCGCCGCCAGCGTATGCAACTGGACCAGCACGACCAGCCCGATCAGGCAGAGGGCGACCAGCCAGATCGCCGCCAGCTTGACCGAGACCAGTCCCGACGGGATCGGCCGCGCCCGTGTCCGTGCGACGCGCGCGTCCAGGTCGCGGTCGATGATGTCGTTGAATACGCACCCCGCGCCCCGCATCGCGATCGAGCCGAGCAGGAACCACAGCACCAGTGGCCAGCGATCGGGCAGCCCGCCCGCCAGCGCGATCGCCCAGACGCCGGGCCAGAACAGCAGCCACCAGCCGATCGGCCGGTCGAGCCGTGCCAGCAGGGCCAGACCGCGCAAACGGGGCGGCAGCCGCCCGACCAGCCCCTTATGCTCGCTATCGGGTACGATCTCGACGGGAATGGGCTCGCTGGTCATGGCTTCCGGCCTATGGGGACGCCCCGTGGCGCGCAAGTACGTTCGCGGCTATCGTCGCGCCCGTGTCCTCGCGCCCCAGCCTCGTCCCATGATCGGCCTGTCGGTTGCGGTCGGCCGTTTCGTCGAGGCGCTGTTCTGGGCGATCCTGCGCGTCGCCGGGATGATCGGCGGGGCGGTGCTGGTCGCCATGCTGGCGCTGGCGTTCGCCTGGTGGCTGATCCGGCGGCGGCGCTAGGCCGGGTCGGCGTTCATTGCTCCCCTGCAAGGGAAGGATTTTGGGGCTCGACGATCGCTCCTATGCCGCCAGTGTCGCCAGCTGCGACCGGAGAACTTCCAGGTTATGCCGTGCCAGATGGCTGCCGCGACCCGGGACGCTGCCCTCCAGGTCGGGGCGCTCGCCGATGACGAGGCAGCGCTCCCAGGCGCCCTCGGCCAGCGGCAGCCAATGGTCGAGTGCGCGTTGCGGCTCGGCCGTGGCGGCTTTCAGGAACAGGTCACCCATCGCGAAATAGAAATCGGGCGATTTCTGCCAATGCGGCATTTCGCTTTCCGCAACCGTCAGCGCCGTCTGCAGATGCCCGGCATGGGCGAACATATGCAGCGCGTTGATGACCAGGTCGTGCCGCCAGTTCGCGTCCAGCGGGCTCGCGTCCAGCGCCTGCGCATAATAGTCGCAGGCGGACGGATGATCGCCCCGCATCTGCGCGTCCTTGCCGACCTGATAGAGCAGATACGCGTCGTCCGGCCGGTCGGCAAGATCGGCGAGCAGGAGCGGGTGGTAACGATCCTTCTTGCGCGCCAGCTGGGGGGCAAGATCGCCGTCATGCCCGATATCGAGCGCGATTCGCTGGCGGGGCAGGGGGGATATGAATTGTTCGCGCACGCGCCCTTCGTAATGGACGCCGCGCGGCACCAGCCGGGTGATCCAGCTACGCTGGACGGCCCCGGTCTCCGTTTCGTTATGGATGCAGGGACATCCCAGCAGGTCGGTCGCCGATTCGCACCAGGCGCGCAAGGATTCGCCGCCGGCGATGATCCACTCGTCGGCGTCGATCACCAGGTTCCAATCGGCATCGGCCAGTTGCAGCGCCTGGTTGCGCGCCTCGGCAAAGCTGTCGGGCCAGGGCAGATGATGCACCTCGGCCCCCAGTTCCCGCGCGATTCCGACCGTATCGTCGGTCGACCCGGTATCGAGCACGACCATCCGGTCGACCCACGGCGCGACGCTGTTCAGGCAGCGCGCGATGCAGCGCTCTTCGTTACGGACGATCAGCACGGCGGCGATCTCGATGGCATTGCGTGTCACGCGCGCGACTTTCACCTGTGAGGGGCCAGCGCTGGATACGATGGCCCCTCGCGTTAGAGCGCATGATGGTTATGAAAGTCTGAACGCGCGCACTATTTTGCCAGTCGTCCATCCTCCAGCGCCGCCATTTCGAACGGAAAGAGGATGTCCGGGTCGGGCGCCTTCACGTCGTCGGCGATGTCGGACGGGGCGATGCGGTGCAGGACATGGCGCATGATCGCGATGCGGGCATCCTTCTTGTCGTCGGCGCGCACGACATGCCACGGCGCGAAGGGGGTGTGGGTGCGGGTCAGCATCGTGTCGCGCGCCGCCGAATAATCGGCCCATTTCGCCTGCGCGACCTTGTCCATGTCGGACACCTTCAGCGCCTTCAACGGATCGGTCCGCCTGGCCTCCAGCCGCTCGCCCTGTTCCTTTTTCGAGATGTCTAGCCACAGCTTGACCAGCCGAATGCCGCTTTCGACCAGCATCCGCTCGAAATCTGGGGCGTCGCGCAGGAAGGCTTCCTGCTCGGCCCCGGTCGAGAAGCCCATGACCACCTCGACGCCCGCGCGGTTGTACCAGCTGCGGTTGAAGATCACGATCTCGCCCGCGGCGGGCAGATGGGTTGCGTAACGCTGGAAATACCATTGCGTGCGTTCGCGGTCGGACGGCTTGGGAAGCGCGACGACGCGAGTCGCGCGGACCGACAGATGCTCGGTGATCCGCTTGATCGTGCCGTCCTTGCCCGCCCCGTCGCGGCCCTCGAGCACGATGACGACGCGCTCTTCGGAACCTGCCATCGCCATCTGTGTGCGGACCAGCGCCAGTTGCAGCGCCTCCAACTCCTCGTGATAATGTTTCGCCATCGTTACCTCCTTGGCCGGAGGAACGCCCGAAATCGCAAAAGTGGCAAGCGGCGCGCGACCCGTGTAAGCGAAGGCCCATGCCCGCTACCCCCGCCTGGCCGCCGCAATCCACGCCCCGCCTGTTCGTCGACCAGCCGCTGGCCGAAGGGCCGATCCGCATCGATGGAGCGGCTGCGCACTATCTCGTCTCGGTGATGCGCACCAAGGTCGGCGATCCGGTCAAGCTGTTCGACGATCGCACCGGCGAATGGCTGGGCGTCGCGGCATCGGTCGACAAGCGGGACCTGACGCTCGACGTGACCGAGCTGTTGCGCGCGCGCGAAGCGGTGCCCGATCTGTGGCTGTGCGCCGCACCCCTCAAGAAGGGCCGGGTCGACTGGCTGGCGGAAAAGGCGTGCGAGCTGGGTGTCGCGCGCCTGGTGCCGGTCGTCACCCGCCGCACCGTGGTCGACAAACCCAACACCGAACGCCTCCGCGCGCACATGATCGAGGCGGCCGAACAATGCGGCCGTACCGCGCTGCCGGAGGTGGCCGAGCCGGTGAAGCTGGCGGCGGCCTTGCGCGACTGGCCGACGGAGCGCGCGCTGTTCTTCGCCGACGAAACCGGCGGCGCGCCCGCGCTTGAGGCGATGCGTGCCCACAAGGGCCCGGCGGCGATCCTGATCGGCCCCGAGGGCGGCTTCGATACCGAGGAGCGCGAGGCGATCCGCGCGCACCCGTCCGCCATCGGCATCGGCCTGGGCCCGCGCATCCTGCGCGCCGACACGGCGGCGGCGGCGGCGGTGTCGCTGTGGATGGCGGCGGCGGGCGATTGGCATTGATTCACCCTATGGCGCGAGCGCCCGCGCCCGCGTAAGGCGCGGTTCATGAGCACCAAGACCGCGAACACTGCCAAGGGCGCCATCATCGAATCACGCGACCAGTTGGTCGCCAGCTTTGCGCGCGGCGAAAAACCCAGCGATCGCTGGCGGATAGGCACCGAGCACGAGAAGTTCGTCTATGCGCTGGGCGACCATCACGCGCCGTCCTACGACGAAGCCTCTGGCATCCGTGCATTGTTGGGCGAGTTGGAGCCCTATGGCTGGGAGCCGGTGATCGAGGGCGGCAACGTCATCGCGCTGACCGGTGCCGACGGTTCGGTCAGCCTGGAGCCCGCGGGCCAGTTCGAACTGTCGGGCGCGCCGCTCGACAATCTGCACCAGACCTGTGCCGAGACGGGGCGTCACCTGACCCAGGTAAAGGCCGCGGGCGACACGCTGGGCCTGGGCTTCCTGGGCCTGGGCATGTGGCCGGACAAGACCCGCGCCGAGCTGCCGATCATGCCCAAGGGCCGCTATGCGATCATGCTGCGCCATATGCCGCGCGTCGGCTCGCTGGGCCTCGACATGATGCTGCGGACCTCGACCATCCAGGTGAACCTGGATTACGCGTCCGAGGCGGACATGGTGAAGAAGTTCCGCGTCGGCCTGGCGCTCCAGCCGCTGGCGACCGCGCTGTTCGCCAACTCGCCCTTTACCGAGGGCAAGCCCAACGGGATGCTGTCCTTCCGCAGCCATATCTGGTCGGATACCGACCCCGCGCGCACCGGCATGTTGCCCTTCGTGTTCGAGGACGGCTTCGGCTATGAGCGGTACGCCGACTATGCGCTCGATGTGCCGATGTACTTCGTCTATCGCGACGGCAAGTATATCGACGCGGCGGGCCTGTCGTTCCGCGACTTCCTGAAGGGCGAACTGTCGGTCCTGCCGGGCGAACTGCCGACGATCGACGACTGGAACGACCATCTGTCGACCGCCTTCCCCGAGGTGCGGCTCAAGACCTTCCTGGAGATGCGCGGCGCCGATGGCGGCCCGTGGAACCGCATCTGTGCGCTGCCCGCGCTCTGGGTCGGGCTGCTGTATGAGAATGGCGCGCTGGATGCGGCGTGGGACCTGGTCAAGAACTGGTCGCTGGCCGATCGGCAGGCGTTGCGCGACGCGGTGCCCGAACTGGCGCTGGATGCGCCGTTGCCGGGCGGCGGGCGGCTTCACGACATTGCCGGCGAAGTGCTGGACATCGCCCATGCGGGGCTCGCGGCGCGGGCGCGGGTGAACGGGGCTGGGGATAACGAGACCGGCTTCCTCGATCCGCTGCGCGAGATCGTCCGCTCGGGCAAGGTGCCCGCGCAGGTGCTGCTCGACCGCTATCATGGCGAGTGGGGCGGCGATATCTCGCGGGTTTACGGCGAGGCAAGCTTCTGAAGTCTTCGCGTGGCCTTCGACTCCGCTCAGCCTGAGCGACGTCGAAGGCCAAGGGATTATCCCCGCCCAAGAACCCACCGGACGAATCGCGGCACCAGTCCGTATCGCGCCATCCAGTCGTAATATTCTCGGTATCCCGGATCGGCCGAGAGGTGCCGCTCCTCCGTCCGCGCCCGCCAGTAATAAATCCCGCTGACCACCCCCAGCAGCAGCGTGCTGCGCGCGGCATCCACCCAGGTCCCCGTCGACAGGATCGGGATGGTCGCGATCCACCAGAACAGGTTCTTCGACAGATAGGCGGGATGCCGCGACACCGCATAGGGCCCGTGGGTCAGGATACCCCGGTGGGTCAGGTTGGAAAAGCGGATGCCGAACGCCACCGTCGACCAGGCATAGATGGCGGTGAGCAGCACCAGCACCGCCCCGATCGCGGCCAGGATGATCGGATGCCCCGCGAACCAGTAACTCCACTCGGCTGTCCCCGGCCGGTAGTTGAGCGGGCCGTTGTCACCCATCAGGATCGTCGGCGGATAGCAGATCAGCGCCGCCGCCCAGCCCGCCGCATAGGGGTTGGCCGACCGGATATGCGCATCGAGCGGCCGCATCGTCAGCATGTATCCGATCGTCGCAAAGGCCACGTCGATCAGGAACATCAGCGTGATCAGCCAGTTGGCCAGCGCCACCGGATCGCGCAGCACGACGGACAGGTCGCCACGCACGAACATCGCGAACCCGCCCGGCACCACACCCAGCATGAAGGGCAGGAAGAACGCCTTGACGGCCCAGGACCGCAGATGCGCAAAGATCGCTTGCCGATCGACGCCGGGCTGCCCGGTCAGCCACGCGCCCAGCATCCACGCGCCGTCCTTCGGCTCGACCAGCCGCCGGTCGAGCCAGATCACATAGGGGATCGACAGCAGGAACAGCACCGGGGCGATCCAGCCCAGGCACCACATTGCAAAGGCGAAGATGCCCTGCCAATAGAAACGCCCGGTCGCGAAGATCAGCGCGATCCCGGCAAAGGTCGCCCAATATCCGGCCAGCTTCGTCAGGCTGATGTCCAGCGTCTCGCGCAAGGGGCGGGGATGGGCCCAATCGATCCCGGTCGAATCATGGCGGTGAACCCGGTCGACAAGGATCGACCACAGCAGCATCGGCACGCCCGCGCACAACAGATGGACGAGCGAAGCATAGGGGCCGTCGAGATGCCGCCACCGCGCAAAGGCGATCCAGCCCAATGATCCGATGATCCCGACCAGCCCGACGCCGTGGCTCACGGCGGAGGCGGGGCGCGGCGGGCGAACGGGCGGGGAGAGAGGAACGGCCATGGAATAGGGGGCCTTAGCGTATTTCGGTAAGCAAGGCGTTAGGCGGCCTCACAATCCTCCCCGGCACGGGGAGGGGGACCAGCGAAGCTGGTGGAGGGGGCGTGCTGTGTAGAAGCCCCCCCTCCGTCAGGGCTCGTGCCCTGCCACCTCCCCGTACCGGGAAGGATCGAGGTTCACTCCGTCTCCGCAGCCAGCACCTGCGCGATTTCCTCGACGGTGATCCCGAATGCCGCGGCGAGGCCGCCGAGCGACGCGCCGCGCTTGGCCAGTTCGCGGATCCGCTCCTCGTCGACCAGCGTCGCATAGCCGCGCGTGTCCCGCTGTTCGCGCACCACGTCCTTGCGGCCCGAGGTCCGGTGGCGCTTGGCGGCGGCGGCATGGGGGTCTTTCGCGGCGGCGGCGGTTTCGGCCTCGCGCCGGGCAGTGCGCTCGGCCTCGCGTGCCGCGATGTCACGCTCGCGATTGGCCGCGCGCGCCTCCAGCCGGTTGGCCATCAGCGCCTCGCGTTCGCCGGCCCGCGCCTCGCGCGCCCGTGCGCGGGCGGCGGCGCGTTCCTCCAGCGTGTCGTTCGTGCGGACCCGCAAACCACCCCTGGCGGGCGTCACGCCCCAACTGTCATCGACCATGTTCGCCTTCCCCGCCAATGCAAAGGCGGCTGTCTATAGCGGCGATGCCGGGCACGGCCAGTGCGATTGCCATGGAGATCGACGGGAAAATTGATCGCGCCGGTCAGGCAACCTGCGGACATTCTGCTGGTTATCAACCCGGATGATAGAAGACGCGAGGACAGGATGAACCCGATGCTAGACCCCGACCTGATCGAGTATATGGACGATCAGACCTTGTTGGCGGCCTATGCCATGGCGACCGGCGCGGTCGATCGCGACGATATCGCCGCGATCAGCGGCGAACTGGCCCGCCGCAACCTGATGCCGCCGCCGCCCATGTCGGGCCTGGCCGGACGGTTCGACATGCGTCCCGCCAGCCTGGGGGCCTGACCTGCGCCGCCACGGGCCTATTGGCGGATATACCGGAAATACCACACTTCATGCCCCTGACGCCGGGCCTTGCGTTCGTAGCGCGTCTCGGGCCAGTCGGCCGGGCGGGTCAGGAAATCCTGTGGGGTGCGCGCCTGCCAGGTGAAATCCTCTCGCCCGTTCATGATCATCATCGACCAATGGCAATAGGTCGGGTCGTCGGTGCCCAGCCGGAATTCGCCGCCGCTCTTCAGCTTGCGCGCGATCGTGTCGAGCGGGCCGTGGTTCATCATCCGCCGCTTGGCGTGGCGGGCCTTGGGCCAGGGATCGGGATGGAGCAGATAGACGCGGGTCAGGCTGGCATCGGGCAGCCGTTCGATCACCTCCAGCGCGTCGCCCATGTGCAGGCGGACATTGGTCAGCTCGCGGTCACGGATATGGCCTAGCGCACCGACCACGCCGTTCAGGAACGGCTCGCACCCGATAAAGCCGGTGCCCGGCGCGGCTTCGGCCTGCCCGGCCAGATGTTCGCCCGCGCCGAAGCCGATCTCGACCTGAAGCGGGCGATCGTCGCCGAACAGGCGCATGGCGTCGAGCGGACCGTCCTCCGGCACGCTGAGGCCCGGCAGCATGTCCTCGACCAAGGCGGCCTGGCCCTGGCGCAGCTTGTGGCCCTGTCGCCGACCATAGAGGCGGCGGATCGTCGTCGGATCGTTCATCGCCGGGCCCTTAGCGCGGGTCGTGGAGGGAGCCAAGGGTGAGGCCGCTCGTTGCCCCGGACAGTATGGACAACGAAACTCCCCCCACGGCCGGCAAGGCGCAAAAGGCGCCCGATGCCAAGGATCTCCACCGCGCAGTTCGCGAGGCGGGGGAAAGCGAGCTCGACCGGCCCGCAGGCGCGCTGTTCTGGTCGGGCCTGGCGGCGGGGCTTGCCATCCATGGCTCGCTGATCGCCGAGGGGGCCCTGCATGCGCGACTGCCCGAGGCGCCGTGGCGCGAGCTGGTGGCCGCGCTCGGCTATCCGATCGGCTTTCTGGTCGTGATCCTGGGGCGGATGCAGTTGTTCACCGAAAGCACCATCACCGCGATGCTGCCGCTGGTGACCCGGCCGTCGACCTGGGCGCTCGGGCGGACATTGCGACTCTGGGGCATCGTGCTGCTCGCCAACCTGATCGGCACCGCCCTGGCGGCGGGCATGGTCGCCGCCGGTGTGCTGGGCAACGCCGAGATTCGCGAGGCGATGGTCGCGGTGTCGGCGGGTATCCTGGAACTGGACGGGTGGGGCACCTTCATCAACGCGATCCCGGCCGGGTTCCTGATCGCGGTGGTCGCCTGGATCCTGCCCAACGGCCGCAACCAGGCCTTCTGGATCATCCTGGCGATCACCTATGTCATCGCGATTGCCGGGTTCAGCCATTCGGTGGTCGGCGCGGACGAGGCGTTCCTGCTGCTGTTCACCGGCCAGGTTTCGGTCATGCGCGCAGTGTTCGGGCTGATGGTCCCGGCGATCCTGGGCAATCTGGTCGGCGGCGCGGGGCTGTTCACGCTCCTCGCCCATGGCCAGGTGCAGGGCGAGGCGGGGGAATAGAGGCTCAAGGCTGCTTGAACAAGGTGATGTCTCGGCCGCGCACCTGCCAGACCCGCTTGTCGGGCGTCAGGACGAAGATGGGTGCCAAGACGCTGTAGGACGCAAAGACGTGAATTTCCGTCGGCACCGGATCGAGCAGATGGTTCACGACGAGTCCTGTAACCCGCTCGTTCTTCGACCGGTCGGGCAGCGCGAGGTTCATGCAACTGGTGTTGAACGTCCGCGTGTTCACGATGCGGCCGCTGGGCGCGATCGCGATGCGGTAGTTGCCACCGATCATATAATGGGTGTTCGCCACCTGTGCTGACAGCAAATAGACGGTGACCGGTCCGTTATCGACCGAAGGCAGGACGACCGTGTTGAACGGCGCGGCGGTGCAGGGACGATAACCTTTCGCCGCAGCCTCATCCCTGGCGATGTCGCGGGCGCGGGCCAGGATCATCTGGGTCGGCGTCAGCGGCACCGGCTGAGGCAGGATTTCGTGGCGGACCACCTTCCCGCCGCGCACATCGGCGACGAAAAAGGCCTGCGCGCTCGCGGCATTGCCCCTGTAATAGGTCGCACGTAGCGTTTCGCGGTCGATCGGTTCGATGACATAGCCGCCAAGACCGCCCAACTGGTCCCTCGGCATAACCTCCAACAGCGAGTCGGTGCTGACCCAGGCGGCCTTGTCGAAGGCGTAGATCATCACGCCATAAAGGGCGGCGTCGGACAGGCGCTTCTGTTCGGACCGCTGGTCCTGCGGTGCGGTGGCCACCTGGCCGGTCATCGTCAACAGCGCGGCGGCACCGATCGCCCACATCATCCGTCTCCCCCCTTCGAGGTGACGGAAGGCTGACGGGCGGCGTCCGATAGGGCAACCCCCGGGACCAAAGAAAAACGCCCGCGCGGGGGATATCCCCGCACGGGCGTCTCATACCTTACCGAAGGGGCAGGATCAGGCGACGGCGGCCTTGATCTGCTCGACCAGGTCGGTCTTTTCCCAGGTGAACAGCGCGCCTTCGGCTTCGCGGCCGAAGTGACCATAAGCGGCGGTCTTCGAATAGATCGGCGCGTTCAACTTCAGATGTTCGCGAATGCCCTTGGGCGTCAGGCGAACGAGCTTGGGAAGTGCCGCTTCCAGCTTGGCTTCCTCGACGGTGCCGGTGCCGTGCAGGTCGACATAGACCGACAGCGGCTCGGCGACGCCGATCGCGTAGGACAGCTGGATGGTGCAGCGCTTGGCCAGGCCCGCCGCGACGACGTTCTTGGCGAGGTAGCGCGCGACATAGGCGGCCGAACGATCGACCTTGGTCGGGTCCTTGCCGCTGAACGCGCCGCCGCCATGCGGGGCCGCGCCGCCATAGGTGTCGACGATGATCTTGCGGCCGGTGAGCCCCGCGTCACCGTCCGGACCGCCGATTTCGAACAGGCCGGTCGGGTTGACATAGACGTGCTTGTCGTCGGGCAGCCAGCCCTCCGGCAGGATCTCGGTCAGCACCGACTTTACATAGTCGCGAAGCTTGGCCTGGCCCGCCTCGTTCGACAGCTCGGCGGAATGCTGGGTCGACACGACGATCGCGGTCGCGCGGACCGGCACGCCGTTCTCGTACTGCAGCGTGACCTGGCTCTTCGCGTCGGGCTCCAGGAAGGGGGCCGCGCCGGAGTGGCGGTCGGCCGCCATCTTTTCCAGGATCTTGTGGCTGTAGTAGAGGGTCGCGGGCATCAGGCCGGGCGTCTCGTCGGTCGCGTAACCGAACATGATGCCCTGGTCGCCGGCGCCTTCGTCCTTGTTGCCGCTCTCGTCCACGCCCATCGCGATGTGCGCCGACTGGGCATGCAGGTTGTTCGAGAAGTCGAAGGTCTGCCAGTGGAAGCCCGACTGCTCATAGCCGATCCGCTTGACGGTATCGCGCACGGTCTGCTCGATTTCCTCCAGCGCGCCTTCGGCCCACTGGTCGTTCTCGAACACGCCCTTGCAACGGATTTCACCCGCCAGCACGACCTTGTTGGTGGTGGTCAGGGTTTCGCACGCGATGCGCGCTTCCGAATCCTTGGACAGGAACAGGTCGACGATCGCGTCGCTGATCTGGTCTGCGACCTTGTCGGGGTGACCTTCGGAAACCGATTCCGAGGTAAAGATGTACGAGTTCCGCATTCCCGTCCTCATAAGGATATAAAGATAGCTTTATATCGGTCCTAGCGACCACGGCGGCGGAAGGCAACGCCGATCGCGGCCAGCGCGGCGGCGACGGCCAGCGCCATCATGTTGCCCAGGCGCGAAAAGACCGTGGGCGGCAGCGCAGCGGGCAGGGGGGCTTGCGCCGCGCCCGCCGTCTCGTGAGGCACGGTCGCGATCAGGCGCCCGTCGGCGGCGATGATCGCCGAGATGCCGGTGGGTGTGGCGCGGATGATTGGCAACCCCTCCTCGATCGCGCGCATCCTGGCCTGGGCCAGATGCTGCGGCGGGCCCCAGCGGCCGAACCACGCGTCGTTGGACGGATTGAAGATCAGGCGCGGGCGATGCGCCTCGTCCACCACCTGGCCGGAGAAGATGATCTCGTAGCAGAGCTGGACGCCGACCGGACCGAAGCCGGGGATGCGCAGCGAACGCGGGCCGGGACCGGGGGTGAAGTCCATGTCGCCGGGCACGAGGCGCGCCAGGCCCAGCGGCTTGAGCAGCCACGGCATGGGCAGATACTCGCCATAGGGCACCAGATGCGCCTTGTCGTAGCGGCCGCTGATCCGCCCATCGGCGGCGATCGCGAAGACGCTGTTGGTCGCGCTCGCCACCCGGTTGCGGTCGGGTGAAAAGATCAGCGCGGTGCCGCCGACCATCGCGGAATCGCGCGGGCCCAGCACATTCGCGATCTGGCGGCGGGTCCAGAAGGGCGGTGCATAGTTGAATCCCTGATACGCCCAGTCGGGATAGCCGTCCTCGATCATGTCGCGGACCACCCCTTCGGGCCAGACGACCAGCCGGGGACGGGGGCCGGGGCGTCCCGACAATTCGACCAGCCGCCGCAGCATCAGCGGACCATCGCTCTCGCCGCGCTGGTCCTGGCTGACATTGGGCTGGACCACGCGGACGAGCGGCGCGTCGGCGGCGGGCTCGGCCGCGCGCGTCAGAGGGGCGGACAGCGCGGCGAGGGCGGTTGCGGGGACCATGACCGCCGCCAGCTGCCAGTGTCGCCGCAGCGCCAGCCAGATCGCGCCCGCCAGCACGACGGTCAGACCCGACAGCGCATAGGTGCCGACGAACGCGCTTATCCGCGCCACGCCGATGACGGGCAGCCATGCGACCGACAGCGGGTCCCAGGCATAGCCGGTGAACAACCGCGCGCGTAGATATTCGGTCGCGATCCAGGCTGCGCCGAAGATCAGGACATAGGCCGAATCGGGCCGCTTTCCGCGCAACCGCCAGGCGACACCGGCCGCCGCCATCGGAAAGACGGCGAGGTACAAAGCCAGCCCCACTGCCGCGAAATAGCCCAGCACCGGCGGCATCTTGTCCTGGAAGTCGAAGGCGTGCTGGAACCAGTTGTTGTTGACGGTGAAATGCCCGACCCCGAACACCCAGCCGCGCCACATCGCACCCCGGATGGTGGTGGCATCCTGCACCAGCGCGAGAAGGACGATCAGCCCGAGCAGCAACAGCGGCCAGAGGTCGAGCGGGGCAAAGCCACAGGCGGCGACGGCACCGGCAAGCAGCGCGATCAGGGCAGGATAGCGGGTCACGCGCACGGCTATGGCGCGGGCCTGTGACAGGAGCAATGCGGGATGTGGGGTCGTGCCCCTCCACCACCCGGCTTTGTCGGGTGGTCCCCCTCCCCAAGCAGAGCTTGGGGAGGGGGACCATGCGCAGCATGGTGGAAGGGCTTTTCCCATCGGTAAGAGGTGGAAAAACCCGCCTCGCTACCCTAGCTTCCTCTCATGACCCTACGCCCCTTCCATCTCGCCTTCCCGGTCCATGACCTGGGTGCCGCCCGCCAATTCTATGGCGAGGTCCTGGGCTGCCCCGAGGGGCGGTCGAGCGACCACTGGATCGATTTCGACCTGTTCGGGCATCAGATCGTCGCCCATCTCGATCCCGCCGCCAAACCCGTCGCGGTCGAGAATGCGGTCGATGGCCATCAGGTGCCGGTGCCGCATTTCGGCGTCGTGCTGACCATGCCCGATTGGGAGGCGCTGGCCGCGCGGGTGGAGGCGGCGGGCGTGCCCTTCGGCATCGCGCCCTATGTCCGCTTCAAGGGGTTGCCCGGCGAGCAGGCGACGATGTTCTTCCGCGATCCCAGCGGCAACGCGCTGGAGTTCAAGGCCTTTGCCGACGACGCGATGCTTTTCGCCACGGAGACGACCGCATGAGCGCGCCCATTTCGCTCGATATCCCGCACCAGCTCGGCAAGGAGGGCGTGCGCCAGCGGCTGGACGGCGGCATCGGCAAGATCGGCCGGATGATCCCCGGCGGTGCCACGGTTGAGCATCGCTGGGACGGTGATACGATGCACTTCACCGTCGGTGCCATGGGCCAGTCGATCGGTGCGGAGGCGACCGTCTATGAGGACAAGGTGCACGCGGTGGTGAACCTGCCCGCCTTCCTGTCGCTCTTTTCCAGCCAGTTGGAAGCGGTGATCCGTTCGGAGGCACCAAAGCTGTTGAAATAGGCGCGCGTCGCGTGCCGGTGGGGGGAATCGAAGATATGGCGCTTCATACCTGGTGGCTGTTCGTCGGGGCCGTGTTCCTGCTCTCGGGTACACCCGGTCCGAACATGCTGCACATCATGACCCGCTCGGTCGATATGGGATTTCGCCGCAGCGTCGTTGCCATGGCCGGGTGCCTCAGCGCGGTCGTGATCGTCCTTGCCGCCTCGGCCGCGGGGCTTACGACGCTGCTGCTGGCGTTGCCCGGCGCGTTCGAGGTGATCCGCTATGCGGGCGTCGCCTATCTGCTGTTCCTGGGCATCAAGGCCTGGCGTTCAGACGTCGCCCCGGTCGATGTGGGGGACGGGGCGATCCCGGCCAGCCTGTCGCGCCGCGCCATCTTTCGCGGCGGCTTCCTGATCGGGATCAGCAATCCCAAATTGATCCTGTTCGCCGTCGCCTTCCTGCCGCAGTTCATCAATCCGGCGCATTCCCAGTCGCTGCAATTCGCGATCCTGGTCGGCACTTTCGCGGTGATCGAGGCATTCTGGTACGCCGTCTACGCACTGGGCGGCCGGTCGCTGTCTCGCTACCTAGGTAGGCCAAGCGTGAAGCGCGCGTTCAACCGGGTGACGGGCGCGATCTTCATGGGGTTCGGCTTGATGCTTTTGAAGGTGAAGCCCGCCTGATCGCGGCGGGCTCCCGTCCTACTTCGCCGCGCTGACCTTCCACACCATATTGCCCACGTCATCCGCGACGAGCAGCCCGCCGTTCTTGTCGACGATGACGCCGACGGGGCGGCCCTGCGCCTGGCCCTTGGCGTTCAGGAAGCCGCCGACTACTTCGACCGGCTTGGCATTGGGTGCCGGGAAGGCACCCGCGAAGGGCACGAAGACGACCTTGTAGCCCGAGGGCGGCTTGCGGTTCCACGAGCCATGCTCGCCGATGAAAGCGCCCTGCGCGAAACGGTCGCCCAGCTTCGCCCCGGTAGCGAAGGTCAGGCCGAGGGCGGCGACGTGCGGCCCCAGCGCATAGTCGGGGCGCTTTACATATTGCTGAAGCGGCGGATTGGTCGGCTGGACCCGGTCGTCGGGATAGCCGCCCCAATAATACCAGGGCCAGCCGAAGTGATCGCCGAACTCCACCTGGGTCAGGTAATCGGGCGCCAGGTCGGAGCCGAGCATGTCGCGCTCGTTGACCACGGTCCACAGCTGCCCGTTGACCGGGTTCAGGGCCATGCCGGTCGGGTTGCGCAGGCCCGCCGCATAGATGCGCCAGTTCTTGTCCTTCGGCCAGACCTGCAGGATCGCGGCGCGGTTCTTCTCGGCATCCAGGCCGTTCTCCGCGATATTGCTGGCCGAGCCGACCGAGACGTAGAGCGTCTGCCCGTCCCCCGAGGCGATGACGTTGCGCGCCCAGTGATTGCCCGCGGGCCGGAGCGGCACGACCTTTTCGGGCGTGGCGGTAATCTTCGTCTCGCCATCGCGATACGGCACGCGGACCAGCGCGTCGGTATCGGCGATATAGAGCTGTCCCTGGAACAGCACCATGCCGAAGGGCGAGTTCAGCCCGGTCAGGAACGGCGTCTTCAGATCCGTCTTGCCGTCGCCATTGGTGTCGCGCAGCAGCGTGATCCGGTTGGCCGACGGAACGCCTGCGCCCGCCCGGCCCAGGAAGAAGTTCATCACCCGCTGCACGATCCCGGCGCTGGGGCGCGGCGGCGAGTTCGTCTCGGCCACCAGCACATCGCCATTGGGCAGTTCATACAACCAGCGCGGATGGTCCAGCCCGGTCGCGAAGGGCTGGATCGCCAGCCCCTGGGCCACGGTCGGCTTTGCGCCATTGGTCCAGCCCACCGGCTTGGCGATGGCGACGGTCGGGATGACCTGCTCGCGCGGGGCCTCGATCAGAGGCTTCTTGCCCGCGACCTGATCGACGCTCAGTCGTGCCGTGTCGGGCCAGGCCAGCCAGGCGAAGACGGCGATGCCGATCAGGATGATGATGCCGATGACGATCAGGACGTGTTTGCGCATGGCATTGGGATAAGCCGTGGGCGGTGTGGGGGGAAGCGGGAAGGTGAGTATCGGCGGATTTTTCAGGACAGGCCCGCCGGGTCGCCTCCACGCCGGATTCGCAAGACGCTATTCATGTGGTAAATGCAACGCTTCGGTAAAAGCCAAGTGTTACCGCAACTTCTGGAAAATGCTCGCCAAGGGTGGATTGTGAAGTCATAGAAGCCAGACCGTTTCCTTTTCCAGGTCGGCATCTGTATGACCCGACTGCAACCCGAACTGGCGACCCGGATCGTCGAGGCGCACGGCGACGACGCGTTGCAGAACGCGCTGACCATGAAAGTGCTGGACGGGGCGCGACCCTGTATCGGGGGTGCCAAGAAGGTGAAGATGGAGCCGACCCAGCTGCGTTATTATCTGATCGACGCCTTTTACCGCTGGGTCGTGGCGGCGCGAGACGTGGGAACGCTGCTCCAGTCGTGATCGGATATGCTGGCCGCCGATGCCTTAGGGGAGCGCATCGGCGGCCGTCGAAAGCACGGCCGTCAGGGAGATTATGCCGCGCCTTCGATTTGGGAAGTTCGGGGCCAGATCGCCTTCGCTGACCTTGGCTTGCGAGCTTCCTTAGCGTCTTTACGACCGTTGGACTAACGCATTGCGCCGCCCAGTGTGATCGATTGCGTAATCGGCTGTCGGCGCGTTGGCCAACCCATGCCTATTCGGCGTCCGCCACCGCAGGATGCAGTCTCAGGCGGTGGATGCGGCGTTCGTCGGCCTGGGTGACTTCGATCCGCCAACCGCTGGGATGGTCGATACAGGTGCCGACCTCGGGCACCTGCCCCGCCAGCACGGCGGTCAGGCCGCCCAGCGTGTCGACATCGTCCTGTGCTTCCTCCAGCGCAGGGTCGACCGCGCGGCCGACCTCCTCCAGGCTGACGCGCGCATCGGCATCCCATGCCCCACCGTCGAGCGGAACCAGCAGCGCCTGGGGCGCCTCGTCATGTTCGTCCTCGATCTCGCCGACGATTTCCTCGATCAGGTCCTCGATCGTGACGAGGCCCTCGGTACCCGAATATTCGTCGAGCACCACCGCCAGGTGCACCCGCTTCTGGCGCATGTCGGCCAGCAGATCGAGCGCGCCGCGCGACATCGGCACATAGAGCGGATCGCGGATCAACCCTGCGATGGTCGCGGGATGCTCCGCCCCGGTCGCCAGGATGTTGAACACGTCCTTGATATGGACCATGCCGATGATCTGATCGAGCGTCTCGCGATAGACGGGCAGGCGGCTATGGCCTGCCTCAGCGAAGATCTGGACCATATGGTCGAAGGTCGTTCGCTCTTCGATCGCGATGATGTCGGCGCGCGGAACGCCCACGTCCCCGGCATCGCGCTCGCCGAAATGGAGCAGGTTGCGGACCATCTGCCGCTCCAGCGGGGTCAGGTCGCCCTTGGCATCGGGGCCGGGATCGCCCTCATGCCGGTCGATCGCCTCTTCCAGCTGGTCGCGTAGCGACTCTTCCTGCTCACCGCCGAAGATCAGGGATTTGAGCCCCTGCCAGATGCTGTTCTCATTGGAGTCACCGTTGCCGGTGACGCTACTGGGGCCGTCGGCCATCGGGGGGTGTCAGTCCTCGCGTATCAGATAGGGGTCGGCGATGCCCAGGCTGGCCAGCGCGTCGCGTTCGATCGCTTCCATCGCCTCGGCCTCGTCATCGTTCATGTGGTCATAGCCTAGCAGATGCAGAACGCCATGCACCAGAAGATGAGTCGCGTGCGTTTCGGTCGCAATGCCACGCTCGGCAGCCTCCGCGACGCAGACGCCTTGGGCCAGCACGATGTCGCCGAGCAGCACTTCGCCATCATCCGAATTCTGCGTCACCGTATCGATCAGGTCGGGCTGGACCATCGGAAAGGACAGGACGTTGGTCGGCTTGTCCTTCTGTCGATACTGGCGGTTGAGCGCATGCACCTCGTCATCGCTGGTCAACCGCACCGAAATCTCGATCAGCGCGGGTGTGGTCAGCAACGGGCCATGCGGCGTCCGCTCGATCGCGGCGCGCGCGGCGCGGGTGGCCAGCGCCTCCCAGCTTTCCTCGTCGCCCGACCAGGGATATTCATGGATCAGCGCAATCTCGATCATCAGGGCCTTTCCAAGAATAGGGAGCGGACGAGGTGGAAATCGCCGCCCCCTAACAACAGTTCCATCGTTACGCCATCGAAAGCAGGGTCAGGCGTTCGGCCCTTCATAGGCATCGACGATCCGCCCGACGATCGGGTGGCGAACGACGTCCGCAGCGGTGAAGCGGCTCATCGCGATGCCCTCCACACCCTCCAGGCGACGCACCGCATCGGCCAGCCCCGACGCGGCGACACCGCCGGGCAGGTCGACCTGATTGGGATCGCCGCAGATGACCATGCGGCTGTTCTGACCGAAGCGGGTCAGGAACATCTTCATCTGCGCAGGGGTGGTGTTCTGCGCCTCGTCGAGGATGACGAAAGCCTCGGCCAGCGTCCGGCCGCGCATGAAGGCGATGGGCGCGATCTCGATCTCGCCGCTGGCGATCCGCCGTTCCACCTGCTCGGCGGGCAGGCAGTCGTGGAGGGCGTCGTAGAGCGGGCGGAGATAGGGATCGACCTTCTCCTTCATGTCGCCGGGCAGGAAGCCCAGCTTCTCGCCCGCCTCGACCGCCGGGCGCGACAGGATCAGGCGCTGGACCGATCCGCTGATCAACTGCGCCACCGCCTGCGCCACCGCGACATAGGTCTTGCCGGTGCCGGCCGGGCCGAGCGCGAAGATCATGTCGTTGGACACGAGCTCCTTCATATAATGCGCCTGGGCGGGGGTGCGCGGCACGATCGTCTTCTTGCGCGTGCGGATCATGATCGGCGGGGTCGAGCTGCGTTCGGCGCTGAGAATGCCGTCGAGCGTCGGTTCGGACGCCATCGCGATGGAAGCGTCGACCAGGCCGGTGTCGATATCCTCGCCACGCTGGATGCGGGCATAGAGGTCGTTCAGCACGTCGCGCGCCAGCGCCACCTGCTCGGCCGAACCCTCCAGTCCGACCCGATTGCCCCGTGCGGTGATGTACACGCCGAGGCGATTTTCCAACGCGACCAGATTGCGGTCATACTGGCCGAACAGCTGCGCCAGCACTTGCGGCTTGTCGAAGCTGATTTCCGCCCGGCTGCGTTCACCGGCCTGGGCGGGGAGGGGCTTGCGGCTCATGCGGTCCTTTCACCGTCAGTGGGTTTCCCCAAGATGGGGTGGCCCAAGTCGGAACGCCAGCGAAATTGCGTGACACGGGTGTGACGACAGAAAGGTTTTTGGGCGCGCAGAGGCGCAGAGGGCGCGGAGAAGAAGAGCACGGCAGGCGGACGGGAGACTTCCTTCTGTCTCTGCGTCCTCTGCGCCTCTGCGCGAACAAGAAATTGTGTTCACGCGAAGACGCGGAGGCGCGGAGAGGGTGAATCCAGCCGCGACCTCGCTTTGTCGGCCTCAAGCGTATCAAACGAGGTCTTCCGGTCGCGAGGGCCGGACGCAGGATCAACGGATTGGACATCTCCGCGCCTCCGCGTCTCCGCGCGAACAAAATCGTGGTGGCGCGACCGTGGGCGTGGGCTTCGACTTCGCTCAGCCTGAACGGAGGTTGGACGTTACGCCGCCGCCTTCACCTTCGCCTGTCCGGTCAGCGAGTTCGGGCCCGCCGCGACCAGTTCGACCTCGACCAGGTCGCCGATCTGGTGGTCGCCGATCAGATGGACCGATTGCAGCCAGGGCGATTTGCCCAGCATCTGGCCGGGCAGCTTGCCGCGCCGTTCGAGCAGGATGGTGCAGGTCCGACCGACGCTCGCCAGGTTGAAGGCATGCTGGTCGCGGTTGAGCGCGGCCTGCAGGCGCTGGAGCCGCTCGTCCATGACCTCAGGCGGAACCTGATCGCCCATCGTGGCGGCGGGGGTGCCGGGGCGGGGGGAATATTTGAAGCTGAACGCCTGGGCATAGCCCATCGCATCGACCAGGCGCAGCGTGTCGGCGAAGTCTTCCTCTGTCTCGCCGGGGAAGCCGACGATGAAGTCGCCCGACAGCGCGATGTCGGGACGGACCGCCCGCACTCGCTCCATCACCCGCATATAGCCGTCGCGCGTATGCTGGCGGTTCATCGCCTTCAGGATGCGGTCGCTGCCCGACTGGACCGGCAGATGCAGGAACGGCATCAGGCTTTCGACATCGCCATGCGCGTCGATCAGTCCTTGCGTCATGTCGTTGGGATGGCTGGTCGTGTAGCGGATACGGTGGAGGCCCGGAATCCGGTCCATCGCGCGGATCAGACCGTGCAGGCCCCGGTCGTCGGCGTCGTTCCACGCATTGACGTTCTGGCCCAGCAGCGTGATCTCGCGCGCGCCCGCATCGACCAAAGCGCGCGCCTCGTCCATGATCGCCGAGTAGGACCGGCTGACCTCCGCACCGCGCGTATAGGGCACGACGCAATAGGTGCAGAATTTGTCGCAGCCTTCCTGCACGGTCAGGAAGGCCGAGGGGTTCACCTTTCGGCGGCTGGGCAAATGGGCGAACTTGGATTCGACCGGCATGTCGGTGTCGAGCGCGGTTTCACCCGCCGCCGCCTTCGCCACCAGCTCGGGCAGGTTGTGATAGGCCTGCGGGCCGACCACGACGTCCACCTTGGCGCGGCGCACGATCTCCGCGCCTTCGGCCTGGGCGACGCAGCCCGCGACCGCGATCATCGGTTTGCGGCCCTCTTCGCCGGCATCCTTGCGCAGGCGGCCGATCTCCGAATAGACCCGCTCTGTCGCGCGTTCGCGGATGTGGCAGGTGTTGAGCACGATCAGATCCGCCGCCGCGGCGTCGTCGGTCGAGGACAGGCCTTGCGCGGCCATCAACTCGGCCATGCGCTCGCCGTCATAGACGTTCATCTGACAGCCGAAGGACTTGACGTGAAAGGTCTTGGGAGATGCGGGCATGACGCGGCCCTTATCGCAAATCCTCTCGGCTCGCCAGTATGGGGTCAGCCGCCCGTGGGCAGGCAGACCCGCGTTTCGTCGGCCATCTCGCTGCTCTGGCGATAAAGGTCGGTGAAGGCGGAATAGGCGGTGTCGCGAGTGGCCTGGGGCTTGGTCGCGCCGTAGCGGGTGATCGTCACCGCCTCGGCATCGCTGACCACCGGGCCGGAGCCGCCGCGCGTCAGGACGCGGATCAGGGTGGTGCGGGTCGGGTCGCCATGGCTGACATACCAGGCGTTGTGCGCCGCCACCGCCTTGGCAAAGGTCGCCCAGCCGCCCGGCTTGACCTTGCTGTGGCGGATCGTCGCGGGGTTCGTGCCGTCCGGACAAGGGTTCGCCATCTGGGCGGTCGCGGCGGTCTTGGTCAGCAGGCTGGCGGCAACGAGAATCGTCCTGAGCATGGCATCCCCCCGGAAATCACGCCGATCCTATCGCGGCCTTTCGCGGCTGGCGAGGCAGATTTCAGGCGCTGGCGATCCTGTGGCGTGCCTCTGCGGCGATGGCCTTGCGGTCGGGAAAGGCGGTCGGGTCGAAGGGGGGCAGATAGTGGAGCGTCACCGTGAACCGGCCCCGCCGCCGCAATACCCGCCTGGCATGGGCATCGCCCGCCTCGGTGCCGAGCCAGGCGAGGTCGGCCGCCGCCGCGCCATAGTCGATCCGCACCGGCTGGACCCGGATGCCGGGCAGGGGCGGGACGAGCGCGGCGAACAGCGCGGGCTTGAAGGGCAGGATCGACAGGTCGTCGCCCGTCGTTCCCTCGGGAAATACCGCCAGCGGCCGTCCGTCCGACAGCGCCGCGCGGATCGTCGCGATCTGGTCGCCGACGCCCAGCCGGTCGCCGCGCTCGACGAACAGCGTGTGGTTGAGGCTGGCCAGCCAGCCGACCAGCGGCAGGTCCGCCACCTCGGCCTTGGCGACGAAGCGCGTGCCGGACGTTCCGGCCAGCAGCAATATGTCCATCCAGCTCAGGTGATTGGCCGCGATCATCACGTCGCGGCGCGCGGGCTGGCCGACCACCCGGATATCCGCGCCCAGGATCACGGCGACCCGGCGCAGGAAACGGCGCGGCCAGGGCGAGCCGCGCCCCAGCATCCGCCACGCCCCGTGCAGCGCCAGCGCCCCCAGCAGCGTGCCCACGATACACAAAAGGCGACCCGCTGCACGCAGGCCGCCCTTGCTGTCGGCGTCGATGGCGACGGCCAGCGCCATCAGCTCTTGCGGTCGAGGCTGACGCCGTACAATTCCATGCGGTGATCGACCAGGCGGAAGCCCAGCTTCTCGGCGATCGCCTTTTGCAGCTGTTCCAGCTCGGGGTCGACGAACTCGATCACGCGGCCGGTCTCGACGTCGATCAGATGGTCGTGATGCGCCTCGGGCGAGGGCTCGTAACGGGCGCGGCCGTCGCCGAAATCGTGACGGTCCAGGATACCCGCTTCCTCGAACAGGCGGACGGTGCGGTACACGGTCGCGATCGAGATGCCGGGATCGATCTTGGCGGCGCGTTCATAGACTTTTTCGACGTCGGGATGGTCCTCCGCCTCCGACAGGACGCGGGCGATCACGCGGCGCTGTTCGGTGATGCGCAGTCCCTTTTGCGCACACAGCGCTTCGAGATCGATTTTGCGGGCCATGGTAACGTGTAACTCCTCGGACAAACCCCTCTCTACTCCCAAAGCCTAATTGCGAAAAGGGGATAGCGACTCGCAATAACCCGGAAACAGTGATCGGGTCAGGCGATGGTCCCGGCAGCGATCGACCGCGTATAGGTATGCGCGTCGTAATGCTGCCCGTCCGCACCCTTATAGTAATTGCGTCGCTCGCCGCATTTGGCAAAGCCGTGGGTCACATAGAATTGGATGGCGGGGTTGTTGGACCGCACTTCCAGATGCAGGGTCTCGACGCCGTGCGCGGCGCAGTCGGCGACGACCGCCTCGACCAGCACGCTGCCGATGCCATGACGGCGATGGTCGGGCGCGACGCCCAGCAGCAGCAATTCGGCCTCGTCCAGCACCGATCGGGTCAGCGCGAAGCCCGCCGGGTCGTCGCCCGCCTCGGCGATCAGCAGCTTGATGCCGGGCAGCGCCATCACGCCGAGCAACTGAGCGCGGGTCCATGCCTCGCCCCATTGGGGGGCGAAGGCGGCGGCCATGAGCTGTTCGACCACACCGGCGTCGCGCGCATCACCGGGGCGAAGCGAGATGCCGATGCTGGCCATCAGGCGGCCAGCTCCGGTGGCGTGATCCCGCCGGGCAGCTTGGCATCGGGCGCGCGGCCATAGACCGGGCGTGGAGGCAGGGCGGTCAGTGCGGGGGCGAGCCGCCAGGCCTCGGCAGCATCGGGCAATGTCTCGATGACGGGCAGGTCGGCCGACAAGGCGGTCAGCCAGCGTACGCCGTTGCCGATCGCTCTCCGCCCGTCCAGCGCGGCGAGCGCGGCGTCGGGTTTCATCGACGCGAAGGGGGCGAGCGGGGTCATGTCGCGGGCGAAGGGCTGGACGAAGACCTCGCCATGCCCGCCCTCCAGCACGACCGACAGCGCGTCGTCGTCACACGCGCCAAACCCCGCAGCGGCGACCAGCGCCAGCGAGTTGTAGCCCGAGGCGGCGATGCCCCAGCCCAGCGCCAGTCCGCGCGCAGCAGCGAGGCCGACCCGGATGCCGGTAAAGCTGCCCGGCCCGCAATCGACCAGGATATGGTCCGCCCGCCCGCCACCCGGCAGCGCGGCGATCATCGGCACCAGCTTTTCGGCATGGCCGCGCCCGACCACGTCATGGGCGCGTGCGACGATCCGGTCGCCGTCGAGAAGGGCGACCGAGCAGGCGGCGGTGGCGGTGTCGATGACCAGCGTGCGCAAGGGTGGGGCTCAGACGATCCGGTTGGCTTGCTCGAACGCCAGCCGGGGATTGCGAGGGTGCAGCCGGGACGTGTCGCCATAACCGATGGTTGCGATGAAGTTCGACCGCACACCCGGCTGGTCAGCGAAGAACGCCTTGTCCACAGCACCCTGGTCGAAGCCCGACATCGCACCCGTATCCAGCCCCAGCGCGCGCGCGGCGAGAATCAGATAGGCACCCTGAAGCGAGCTGTTGCGGAAGGCCGAGGCCTCGCGCAATTCGGTATTGCCATCGAACCAGCTCTTGGCGTCGACATGCGGGAACAGCTGCGGCAGGGTTTCGTGGAAGTTCACGTCCATGCCGATGATCACCGCGGCGGGCGCCTGGCGGATCTTGTCGGCATTGCTGTCCGAAGCACAGGCCGCGAGCTTTTCCTTCGCTTCCGCGCTCAGGCACCAGACCATGCGCGCCGGGCTCTGGTTGGTCGAGGTCGGCGGCATCTTCATCAGATCCCACAGCGCGCGGATCTCGTCCTCGCCGATGGGGGTGTCGAGATAATGGTTGAATGTGCGGCCTTCGCGGAACAGCCGGTCCAGGCTGGCATCGTCGATCGGGTTCATCAGACGGCCCTCACTTCGGTAACTTCCGGGACATAGTGGCGCAGCAACTGCTCGATGCCGTTCTTCAGCGTCGCGCTGGACGAAGGGCAACCAGCGCAGGCGCCCTGCATCTTGAGGTAGACCTTGCCCTTGTCAAAGCCGCGATAGACGATATCGCCGCCGTCATTGGCCACCGCCGGGCGGACGCGCGTGTCGATCAGTTCGCGAATCTGTGCGACGATGTCGGCATCCTCGGGATCGTCGGTGAACGTCTCTTCGTCGCCGGGCACCGCGAAATCGGCCGCGCCCTGGCGGAACAGCGGCATCTGCGCGGAGAAATGGTCGAGCAGGATGCCCAGCACATCGGGCTTCACGTCGGACCAGTCGGTGCCGGGCGCGACCGTGACCGAGACGAAGTCGCGGCCGAAGAACACGCCGGTCACGTCGCCCAGGTTGAAGATCGCCTCGGCCAGCGGGCTGGCGGCGGCTTCCTCTGGCGAGGCGAAGTCGCGGGTGCCGCTGTCCATTACCTTGCGGCCGGGCAGGAATTTCAGCGTCGACGGGTTGGGCGTCGGTTCGGTCTCGATCAGCATGACCCCCATGTGGCGCGGGTCGCGGCGGGGATCAAGCTGGACGCGGGAAAGGATGCGTTTCCGCGCAGGCAATCCCGCTTCGCCAGGGCGTGCTCCCGCCGTTCGTCAGAAGGAGGACCAGTCCTCGTTCGCCGCGCGGCGGACGGGCAGCGGCACGACCTGCGCGCGTGCCGATTCAACCGCGCGCCGCGGCACGGGTCGCTGGTCGAGGACGAAGCGGCCGACCGCCCGCGACAGCTGCTCGGCTTCGTCGGCCAGGCTGCGGGCGGCGGCGGTCGCCTGTTCGACCATCGCGGCGTTCTGCTGCGTCACCGCGTCCATCTGGGTCAGGCTGGTATTCACCTCGCCCAGCCCCTTGGCCTGGCGATTCGCGTCATCAGCGATACCGGTCATCAGCGTGCCCAGCCTGCCCATGCCGTCATTGATCCGCTCCAGTGCCGCACCGGTTTCGCCGACCAGCGCGACGCCGGCCTGAACCCCGTTGGCGCTGGCCAGCACGCGCTGCTTCACGTCGCGCGCGGCATCGGCCGAGCGCAGCGCCAGCGCACGCACTTCGGAGGCGACGACGGCGAAGCCGCGTCCGGCCTCGCCCGCGCGGGCCGCCTCGACCCCGGCGTTGAGCGCGAGCAGATTGGTCTGGAAGGCGATGCCGTCGATCACCCCGATGATGGCTTCGATCTCGGACGAGGCACTCTGGATGTCGCCCATCGCGGTGCGGGCGCGGACGACCACCGCGCCACCGTCGCGGGCATCGGCGCAGGTCTGGTCGAGCGCGCGGGCCGCCTCGGTCGCACAGGATGCGGCCATCCGCACGGTGGCGGTGATCTCGCTCATCGCGGCGGCGGTTTCCTCCAGGCTGGCGGCCTGCTGCTCGGTCCGCTGCGACAGGTCGTCGGACGCCTGGCGGATATCCATCGCGCCCGCCTGCACGCCGCCGGTCGCCGCGACGACGCTGGTCATGGTGTCGTGAAGCGCACCCATCGCGGCGTTGAAATCGCTTTTCAGCCGGGCGAAGGGCTCGTCCAGATCGGCATCGATCCGTGCGGTCAGGTCGCCGCGCGCCAGCGCCGACAGGCCTTGGCCGACACTGGCGACGATCAGCTTCGTCTGGGCCGCCTTGTCCGCTTCGGCGCGGACGAGCTGATCGCGAAAGGCCGCCATCGACCGCGCCATCTCGCCCACCTCGTCCGGCCGCCCGGCATGGGGAATGGCGCGATCGGTATGGCCCTGCGCCAGCCCGGCCATCGCCTGGCGCAGGTCATGCAGCGGCCGAACGACGGTACGCAGCGCCATATAAAGGCCGGTCGCCAGCCCGGCGACGGCAAGCAGCACGGTCGCGCCGATCAGGATCCAGCGCCCCTGTTCGGCGACGGCGTCGGCGCGGGCGTGCAGCGCCTCGACCTCGTCGCCCAGCGAATCGATCCTGGTGTCGGCGATCTTGGAGGCGAGGCGCTCGGCGGGGCGCACTTGTTGGCGGAAATGGGAAAGGCCCGTGGCCCGGTCGCCGCCGTCCGCGAAACGGCCGACCTGGGCGAGTTCGCGGCGGACCCGCGCCTGCGAGGTGAAATAGGCGGGCGTGATCGCGAAACGTGCCGCGTCGCCGCGCAGCGTGGCCAGCTGGTCGCCGAACTTGTCCAGGCGGGTGTCGAACTTGCGCTGTATGACCTGGCGTTCGGCGGGATCGCTTTCGATGACCAGGTTGAGCGCATCGCGCTGGAGCGACCGGCTGAGCGACCGCAGCTCGGCCAGGCGCAGCATCACCGCCTCGGCCCGTGCGGCATCGTCATTGGCGCTGGCGACGCGCGCGCCGATTTGGAGGGTGACGGCCGACAGGCTGGCCAGCAACAGCATCGACACCAGCACGGGGGCGATGAGACGGGCCGTGACACTCTTCAAAAGCATGACAATTCCGTGACATAGGCAGGGCGGATCGTGATCCGGCTTGTCATTCGCCAACGGTTAGCAAAAGGTTAAAAAAGGGGAGCGATCAGCCGCGCGTGGCGAGTAGCCGGAGGATGGTGTCGGCGATCATGCGACCGGGCTGGCGCAACGGTCGGGCGAACCGCAGGTGCAGGATGACCCGTGCGGCCTGGGCATCGTTCCACGCCTCATGGCTATAGGTGTCGTCGAAGACCAACGTCTCACCCTCGGCCCAGCGGACGATCCGGTCGCGCACCCGCATCCGGGCGCCGCCGTCGCGCGGCACGACCAGCCCCAGATGACAGGTGACGAGCGCCTTCGTCGTACCGCGACGCGACAGGACATGCGCGCCCGGCGAGAGCCGTGCAAAGGCGGCGTCGTGCAGGCCGGGTATCGCGGCAAGCGCCGCCAGCGTGCGCGGGCAGTCATCGCCGACCGCTCGCCCGTCGCGCCACAGGGTGATGGTGCCGCAGGCGGTGGGCAGTGGGCCGTCCTCGCCGGTCTGGGCCAGCGCCTCGTCCCGGATCGTACGCCAGTCGCGGCGCAGCGTCGCGGTCCAGGCAAAGTCCCGCACGTCGAGCACCGGCTCGTTCGAGGACAGCGAGGACGCCGCGATCATCCCGTCGAACAGGCGGCCGACATGATCGCGCAGCCGCATCGGGGGCGGGGGAAGCGTCGCGCCGGGCGGCTGGGTGACGGGCCCGGCACCGCGAACGGCCGTCAGAGGAGCGGGAACCGGCGGGGCGGGGCAGCGATCGGGTTCGCCCGAATTGTGCCATATTGTGCCCGGCTCGTGACGCTGGGCGCGTGCGTTCATCGACTTGGTCATCACGTTCCGTATGTCCCCGGCCCGGCTCCGTGCCCGGGCATCGGTGGCCCTTGTGACGCGGGTTCGGCCCGAATGGGACTAAAGGGGCAGTGGGTCGAAATGATGGCGTAGCCGACGTCGGTGCGGCCCAATCGCGGCGCTTTGGGGCGATTTAGGGGCGGCTGGCGATCCGCTGTCCGGCAGGGTAAGAGGGGGCCATGGCGTTTCCGTCCCGCGCATTGCGCTGTCTTGCCCTGCCGGTCCTTCTCGGACTGGCGCTTCCTGTCATCGGCCAGTCGGCGCCCGTTCCGCAACCGGCCCCGACTCCCCAGCCCAATCCTGCTCCCGCGACCGACCGCGCGGTGCCGCAGGGCATGCCCGTGCCCGCCAGCGTGGCGCCTGCGGCCACCGACCCGCTCGCCCCGCTGCCCCCGATTCCGGGTGTCGACCAGTCCGCCTGGCTCTACAAGGGGTCGGACCTGCCGCAGGACAAGATGTGGAAGTTCGGGCGGCTGGCCAACGGCTTGCGCTTCGCGGTCCGCCGCAACGGCGTGCCGCCGGGGCAGGTGGCGGTGCGGGTGCGGATCGATGCGGGGTCGCTGAACGAACAGGCGTCCGAGCGCGGCTTTGCCCATCTGATCGAGCATCTGTCCTTCCGTGGATCGCAGCATGTCCCCGATGGCGAGGCCAAGCGTATCTGGCAGCGTCTGGGCGCGACCTTTGGTTCGGACTCCAACGCCTCGACCACGCCGACCCAGACCGTCTACCAGCTCGACCTGCCCGGCGCGACCGAGGCGGGGCTGGACGAGAGCCTGAAAATCCTGAGCGGCATGATGGCCGCGCCGTCGCTGACCGCCCAGTCGCTGAACGCCGAGCGCCCGGTCGTTCTGGCCGAGCGGCGCGAACAGCCGGGGCCGCAGGTCCGCTATGCCGACAAGCTGCGCCAAACGCTCTTCGCCGGACAGCCGCTGGCCGAGCGGTCGCCGATCGGCCAGCTCGCCACGCTGGAGGCCGCGACGCCCGAGACGGTGCGCGCCTTCCACGACCGCTGGTATCGCCCCGAACGCGCGGTCGTCATCATCTCGGGCGACATGGACCCGCTGTTGCTGGCCAAGCTGGTCACCAAGAATTTCGGCGGCTGGCAGGGCGTCGGCGCCAATCCGGCCGACCCCGATTTCGGCAAGCCCAAGGCCGATGCGCCGGTCGCGGGCGCGCTGGTCGAGCCGTCGATGCCGCCGGTCGTCGCCATGGCGGTGCTGCGCCCGTGGCAGTATCAGGACGATACCGCGATCTTCAACCAGAAGCGGATGGTCGACATGGTCGCCGCCCGCCTGATCAGCCGCCGCCTGGAGAACCGCGCGCGGGCCGGGGGCAGCTTCCTCCAGGCCAGTGTCGCGCTGGACGACGTGTCCCGCTCGGCCAATCTGACGACCGTCAATGTCGTGCCGCTCGGGGATAACTGGGAAGTCGCGCTCAAGGACGTGCGCGCGGTCATCGCCGACGCGATGGCGACCCCGCCGACGCAAGGCGAGATCGACCGCGAACTGGCCGATTACGACGCGATCCTGCGCAACCAGGTCGAGACCGCACGGGTCGAGGCGGGGTCGAAACAGGCCGACGACATGGTCGGTGCGCTCGACATCCGCGAGACCGTGACCGCGCCCGAGACGAGCTATCAGATCCTGCGCCAGGCGATCGACAAGAAGATGTTCACGCCCGCCACGGTGCTGGCCTCGACCCGCAAGATCTTCCAGGGCACCGCGACCCGCGCGCTGGTCAACACCCGCACCGCCCAGCCGGATGCGGTCGCCAAACTGACCGCCGCGCTGAAGGCCGATGTCCGTCCACTGGCCGAAAGTCGTCGCCGCCGGGGTGCCATCACCTTCGCGCAGCTGCCGAAACTAGGGAAGCCCGGCACGGTCGTGTCCCGCGAAAAGGTCGACGAGCTGGGGCTGGAGAAGGTGACCTTCGCCAATGGCGTTCGCCTGCTCCTGCTCGCCAATGACGGCGAGACGGGGCGCGTCTATATCCGTGTCCGGTTCGGGCGTGGCTATGACGCGTTGCCCGCGACCCGCGAAAGCCCGGCCTGGGCCGCCGATCTCGCGCTGGTCGCGGGCGGTATCGGCAAGTTCGACCAGGGCGATCTCGACCGGCTGACCGCCGGGCGGACCATGGGCATGGATTTCGACATCGACGACGATGCCTTCGCCTTCAACGCGCTGTCCTCGCCCGGCGACTATGCCGACAATCTGAAGCTGATCGCGGCCAAGCTTATCGCCCCGCGCTGGGACGCGGCACCGGTCAACCGGGCCAAGGCCGCGATGCTGGCGGGGTATGACGGGTTCGACTCCTCGCCCGACGGCGTGCTGGGCCATGATCTGGAACGGCTGCTGCGTGGCGGCGATCCGCGCTGGGGCACGCCCCCGCGCGAGGCGGTCATGGCGACCACGCCGGAATCGTTCAAGGCGCTCTGGGCACCGCTCCTTGCTTCGGGCCCGATCGAGGTGTCGGTGTTCGGCGACGTGAAGGCCGATGACGCGATCAAGGCGGTGGCGGAAAGCCTGGGCGCGATCCCGGCGCGGCCGCCGGTCGTCGGCCCCGTGCCGCCGATCCGCTTCCCCGCGCATGTCGATACGCCTGTCGTTCGCACCCATACCGGCCCGGCCGATCAGGCGGCGGCGGTCATCGCCTGGCCGACCGGCGGCGGGTCGGCGGGCGACCAGGTCCGCAACCGGCTGGACGTGCTGGCGCAGGTCTTTGCCGACCGGCTGTTCGACCGGCTGCGCTCGCAGGCGGGGGCCAGCTACAGCCCGCAGGTCGCCAGCCAGTGGCCGATCGGCCTGCCCGGTGGCGGCCGGATGATCGCGATCGGCATGGTCGCGCCCGACAAGGTCGACTTCTTCCTGGCGACCGCCCGCTCGATCGCCGCCGACCTGGCCTCCAAGCCGATCGACGCCGACGAGTTGCAACGGATCAAGCGGCCGATGGCGCAGCGGCTGGCGCGCATGGCGTCGGGCAACATGTTCTGGATGCAGCGGCTGGGCGGCGCGGCCTATGATCCCCAGCGGATCGAGGCGACGCGGCGGCTGGCCAAGGACTTCGTCTCGATCGGCCCGGCCGACCTTCAGGCGGTCGCGGCGAAATATCTGCGGCCGGATACCGACTGGACGCTGAAGGTCGTGCCGCGCGCCAAGTAAATTCCTCCCCTGCAAGGGGAGGGGGACCATGCGCAGCATGGTGGAGGGGGCGCGCCGCGAAGGGCGTCCTTTGGGGAAGTCCCCCTCCGTCAGGCCTTCGGCCTGCCACCTCCCCGTGCCGCGGAGGAACCAGTCGCTTCCCGGCACGTTTCAACCACCGACGACCTTTGTGCGGCGCAATATCCGCGCTGCCCTTTCGCTTTGCGCAGCTTTCGGCTATGGCGCGCGGCGACATACCCTCCGAACAAGAGAAATTTGCATGAGCCTCCGCAACGTGGCGATCATCGCGCACGTCGACCATGGCAAAACGACCCTGGTTGATCAGCTGTTCCGCCAGTCGGGCACCTTCCGCGACAACCAGCGCGTCGAAGAGCGCGCGATGGATTCCAACGACCTGGAAAAGGAGCGCGGGATCACCATTCTCGCCAAGCCGACCTCGGTCGACTGGACTCCCCCGGGCACCGACGAGTCGATCCGCATCAACATCGTCGACACCCCCGGCCACGCCGACTTCGGTGGCGAAGTCGAGCGCATCCTGTCGATGGTCGACGGCGTCGTCCTGCTGGTCGATTCGTCGGAAGGCGCGATGCCGCAGACGAAGTTCGTGACGGGCAAGGCGCTGGCGCTCGGCCTGAAGCCGATCGTCGTCGTCAACAAGGTCGACCGCGCCGATGCGCGTATCCAGGAAGTGCTGGACGAAGTGTTCGACCTGTTCGTCTCGCTCGATGCGAATGACGAGCAGCTGGACTTCCCGGTCCTCTACGCTTCGGGCCGCAACGGCTATGCCTCGACCGACATGGACGCGCGCGAAGGCACGCTGATCCCGATGTTCGAGACCATCGTCCGCCACGTGCCCGCGCCGAAGGTGGAAGTCGAGGACGTGCCCTTCACCTTCCTGGTGACGCTGCTCGACCGCGACAACTTCCTGGGTCGCATCCTGACCGGCCGCGTCAACTCGGGCACGGTCAAGCTGAACCAGGCGATCCACGCTCTCGACAACGACGGCAACATCGTCGAGACGGGCCGCGCGTCGAAGATCATGTCCTTCCGTGGCCTGGACCGCGTGCCGGTCGACGAAGCCAAGGCGGGCGACATCATCTCGCTGGCGGGCCTCGCCGTCGCCACCGTGGCGAACACCATCGCCGACACCAGCGTGACCGAGCCGCTGCACGCGCAGCCGATCGATCCCCCCACGCTGTCGATGCGCTTCGCGGTCAACGATTCGCCGATGGCGGGCCGTGAGGGTTCGAAGGTCACCAGCCGCATGATCCGCGACCGCCTGATGCGCGAAGCGGAATCGAACGTCGCGGTGAAGGTCACCGAGAGCGACGATCGCGACAGCTTCGAGGTCGCCGGTCGTGGCGAACTCCAGCTGGGCGTCCTGATCGAGACGATGCGCCGCGAAGGCTTCGAGCTGGGCATCAGCCGCCCGCGCGTGCTGTTCGGCGAGGACGAGGACGGCAAGAAGACCGAGCCGTACGAAACCGTCATCATCGACGTGGACGAGGAATATTCGGGCACGGTCGTCGAGAAGATGAACCTGCGCAAGGCCGAGATGACCGACATGCGTCCCTCGGGCGGCGGCAAGACCCGCATCACCTTCTCCGCGCCGTCGCGCGGCATGATCGGTTACCACGGCGAGTTCCTGTCGGACACGCGCGGCACCGGCATCATGAACCGCCTGTTCGAGAAGTACGGCCCCCACAAGGGCAAGATCGAGGGCCGCAAGAACGGCGTCCTCATCTCGAACGGCGCCGGCGAAGCACAGGGCTATGCGCTGGGTCCGCTCGAAGAGCGCGGCATCCTGTTCGTCGGCCACGGCGAGGCGCTCTACGAGGGCATGATCATCGGCGAGAACGCCAAGACGGATGACCTCGAGGTCAACCCGATGAAGGCGAAGCAGCTGACCAACTTCCGCGCGTCGGGCGGCAAGGATGACGCCATCCGCCTGACCCCGCCGAAGAAGATGACGCTGGAACAGGCGATCGCGTATATCGACGACGACGAAATGGTCGAAGTGACCCCGAAGTCGATCCGTCTGCGCAAGCGCTACCTCGACCCGAACGAGCGCAAGCGCGCAGCTCGCTCGAAGGCGGCGTAAACAGGACAAGGGGCCGGGCGGAAACGTCCGGCCCTTTTTCTTTGGGGGCTTCAGCAGTCCGCTTCCCTCCCTTGCCCATTGCCCAAGCCGAGCTTGAGTTCGATCCAGCCAGGCCGAAGCACCACCCCGGCCTCTGCCGGGGCGGCAGGGCGATAGTTCAGGTCAGGTGGATCAAACCCTAGCCGGCGGGGCTGGCAAGCTCCGCTACCGTTCTCCCCTATCCAGGGGAGAGGGGAGGCGGATTTGGGTAACGATCCCCGCCCCTGAGGGGATGTCGGGTGCTTGATCGTCAAGCTGGGCAAGCCCCTTAATGCTCCCCGAACAGCTCCCGCTGTGCCTTGTCCAACTCCTCGGCATAGCGCCGTCGGACATAGGGTTCGGACAACAGCCCCAGCACCGCATGATCGGGGCCGATCACCGCCAGCTCGTCGGCATTCGCGGCATCCAGCGCGCCCATCACCGCCTTGATATCGGCATCGGGCAGCAGCGTGTGCTCGCGGTGGATGGCCAGCGTATCGATCAGCGCCGCTGGGTCGAGGCCATCGGCATAGGCGCGCGCGGTCTGTGCGATCCCGGCATAACGCCCCTGATCGTCGACCAGCACGACCCGGCTGGTCGAGCCGAGCGGAAAGGCGCGGCGGAACTCGGCAATGGTCAGCGCGGCGGGGGTGGCGCGCTCGACCCGGCGCATCATGCGCCCCGCGGTCAGCGTGCGCATCCAGCCGACATCGCGTGCGCTCTTGATCGTTTCGCCACGCAGGTGAAGCCGCCAGGTCGAGAAGGAATAGCCGAACGTCTCGCGCACGATCGTCGTGGTGACCAGCGAGGCGGCGATCGCCGCACCCGCCAGCGAGAAGTCGTGTGTCGCCTCCAGCACCAGCATCGCCATCGTCATCGGCCCGCCGACGATCGCCACGGCAAAGGCGGCCATGCCGACCAGCGCGGCATTTTGCGGATCGATGATCGCCGACCCCGCGCCCCAGGCGATGACATCGGCATAGATGTGCCCCAACAGGCTGCCGAGAAACAGCGAGGCAAAGAACAGCCCGCCGCGAAAACCGAAGCCCAGCGACACCACCGACGCCGCGCTTTTCATGATGAAGATCGCCGCCAGGAAACTGAGCGGCAGGCCATGTTCCAGGTCGAGATGCAGCGCGCCGTGCCCCGCCGACAGCACCTGCGGCGTCAGCAGTGCGAGCGGGATCAGCAGGACGCCGCCCAGCATCGGTCGCCACGACGCCTGCACCGGCAGGCGACGGGTCAGCGCCTCCATCTCGGCGACCGCGCGCATCAGGACGATGCCCAGCACCGCCGCGATCGCGCCGAGTCCGGCATAGATCAGATAATGGTGGCTCAGCACCGGCTCGCCCGCGACCGCGTTGACGATATAGGGCTGCGCGCCCAGCATCTGCGCGACCAGTACCCCGGTCAGCGCCGCCGCCGCGACGGGTGCGATGGCGGCGGGCGTATAGGCGCCGATCACGATCTCGAAGGCGTAGAAGGCACCTGCCAGCGGCGCCCCGAACGCACCGGCGATCGCCGCCCCGGTGCCCGCCCCCACCAGCACGCGCAGGTCGCCGCGCCGCAACCGAAGCCAGCCCCCCGCGATCGATGCAAGCCCCGCGCCGAGCTGAGCATAGGCGGCCTCCAGCCCGACCGACGCGCCGAAGCCGTTGGAGATGATCGTCTGCCCCGAAATCACCAAGCTGTCGGACCAGGACAGGCGGCCGCCATGCAACGCATTGGCCTCGACCGCGTCGACCAGCCGCCGTTGCCGCGCGCGGGTGGCCTTGGAGAACAGGGCCAGCACCAATCCGCCGAAGGGCAGGGCAAGCAGCGAGATCGGCGCGACGGCGGCGGTCGCGCTCAACCGCTGGTCCAGTTCCAGCGCGAACAGCCAATGCTGCAGCGTGCGGGCGACCGCGCCTTGCAGGACGCTGAGCAGTCCGGCCCCCGCACCGATGGCGATGGCCAGCAGGACAAGACTGGCTTCGCTGGCGCGAACCTTGCGCCGCACCCAGGACGGGGCGAGTCGGACGACGGACATGGTGAGCGGCTATGTCGGGATTCGGCGCGTGCGGCCAGTGCTGTAGCACCCCGAAACGACAACGCCCGCCTTCTCGCGAAGACGGGCGTTGCAGATCACGGTGTCGGGACGGGATCAGCCCTGTTCGGCTTCCTTGCGCGCACGCTCTTCGTAGAAGTTGCGCACCACGTCCCAGGCTTCCTCGGCGGTTTCGACATAGGTGAAGATGCCGAGATCACGCTCGGACACCACGCCTTCCTCGACCAGCGCCTCGAAATTGACGACTCGCTCCCAGAAGGCGCGGCCGAAGAGCAGCACGGGGATGGGCTGAATCTTGCCCGTCTGGATCAGGGTCAGCAGCTCGAACAGCTCGTCGAACGTGCCGAAACCGCCCGGGAACGCTGCCAGCGCGCGTGCGTGAAGCAGGAAGTGCATCTTGCGCAGCGCGAAATAGTGGAACTGGAGGCTCAGCGAGGGCGTGACATAGGGGTTCGGCGCCTGCTCGTGCGGCAGGACGATGTTCAGACCCACCGACTCGGCGCCGACATCGGCCGCGCCGCGATTGGCAGCCTCCATGATCGAAGGGCCGCCGCCCGAGCACACCACGAACTGCCGCATCCCGCGATCGTCGCGGGGCAGGCGGCTGGTGATCTGGGCCAGCTCGCGCGCGATGTCGTAATATTTGCTCTTGGCGACCAGGTTCTCGGCGATCTTGCGCGACTTGTCGTCATGCGCCAGCGCCAGCAGCGCCTCGGCCTTGGCGGGCTCCGGAATACGCGCCGAGCCATAGAAGACGAAGGTCGAGGCGATCTTGGCCTCTTCCAGCAGCAGCTGCGCCTTCAGCAGTTCCAGCTGGAAACGGACGGGGCGAAGGTCTTCGCGCAGCAGGAAGTCCATGTCCTGAAAGGCCAGCGTATAGGCGGGGCTTTCGGTCTGCGGCGTCGAGACGATCGTCTTGGCGCTCTCGGCGTCCTGGCTGGCATTGGGGAAGACGCGGTTCGGTACTTGGGTCTTATCGGTCATTTCGGATGATGTAGGGGATCGGTGCCTCTCGCGCTACCGGCAAAAATGCGCGGCATCATCCTCCAGATGCAGGTGGTTGCGGTGCGCGGCGTTGTAATCGGGGCTTAAAACCGTACCGAACCGGCGACAGGCGGAGGCGCGGATGGTCGTCCAGAACTGCCGGACCTGCGGGTCGGTCGAATACCAGTCGTTCAGCAGGGTGATCCGCCGCCCGTCCTTCAGGACGAAGCCGCCCACATCGACCGCATTGGCCAGCGCATGGCCCGACCGCCGGTCGCCGATCCGCTTGCTGCCGACGATGTTGCGACAGGCATAGGTGCCCATGCCCTCTACCCTGGCCAGCGGTGATCCGAGGATCTGCCACGCGGCGGGCGCCACGGCGTTGCGCACCCAACCGGCAAAAGCCCGCGCATTGCCGCATCGCATCGCGGTGACGCCGGTGACGGGCACGCCGATATCGGTCAGCTGCACCGCGCCGTACAGGCCGCAGCCGGGGCCCAGTTCCTTGTCGGGCAGGCGGCGATAGTCCACGCCCTCGCGCCGCAGGTCGGCCTCGCACTGCGCGGTTTCGCGGATCGGCGGGCGATACGGTTCGGCGCGCGCGGCCTGCTGCACCGGGCGTTCGGGACGGTCGGCGCGCCCGCAGGCGGAAAGGAAGACCGCGCCCAGAATGGGAAGGAGGACGAAAAAGGGGGCGCGGGTCATGCGCCCCCTTGGCCATGGTGCCGACAATTTGGCCAGCCCCGATCAGTCGTGCGGAGGCGTGTCTGCGACATGTTCCAATATGTCGCCCGGCTGGCACGCCAGCGCGGAGCAGATCGCGTCCAGCGTGGTGAAGCGGATCGCGCGGGCCTTGCCGGTCTTCAGGATCGACAGGTTGGCGAGCGTCAGGTCGACCCGCTCGGCCAGTTCGGTCAGCGACATGCGCCGGTCGAGCAGCAGCCGGTCGAGATTGATGCGGATCGCCATCAGATCGTGCCCTCCGCATCCTCGCGCAGGCGCACGCCCTCACGGAAGATTTGCGCCAGCACCAGCGTCAGCAGGATCGCGAACACACCGTCCACGCCCATCGGCTTGACCATGTCCTGTGCGTCGAAGGGCAGGATCGGGGGCAGCGCGAATTGCAGTAGATAGGCGACCGCGATGGTGCCCGCGATCCAGTTCAGCCGCTTGACGTTGGCGGGGGTGAAGGGCTCGCCCGCCGCCGTGCTGCGCAACATCTGGATCAGCGGAAGCAGCGCGGACCAGGCGAGGCCCAGAACCATCAGCATGACGGCCAGCGCCGCGGCGACCACGCGGGGTGTCTTCACGTCCAGCGCCTGTGCGTTGACATGCACCGTCCCCAGCGCCCCCGGCGAGATCGCATCGACGATCAGCGTGCCTACTGCCGCCAGAAGGACCGCCGTGACGAACGCGAGAAGGGCGAGCAAGACCGCATAAAGCAGTGTGCTGATGTGACTGGCGAAACGTGTCATGGCCGTCTGTCCTACGTCCCTTGTGAATATTGGTATTCGATAAATCCATATTGAATATCGCGCAATAGAATTATTGAAAAACGATATGTGGAGTGGTTTGAGCCATCATCCGGGGCGGAAAGCGCGGCTATGGGCGGCGCAGCGCAGAGGGGCTGGACGTTGCGAAACCGCCGCCGCAAGCCAGGCGGCGTATGCAAAATTGCGCCGTCGCGATTGTGGTTGTCATCTTCGTTCGACATCGCTAGGGCCGTCGACGGGCCACGCGGTCCCAACGCCGCGCGTGCTCTCTGTGAGGAGAGTCTTAAATGACTGAATTGAATGCCGCCGACGCCACTCTTGCGCCCGCGAAGCCCGCCACCAAACCGGCGCGCCCCTATTTTTCCAGCGGTCCCTGCGCCAAGCCTCCCGGTTGGGACGCGGCCAAGCTCGCGACGGACAGCCTCGGCCGTTCGCATCGCTCGAAGCTGGGCAAGCAGCGGCTGCAATATTGCATCGACCTGATGCGCGAGCTGCTCAAGCTCCCCGACACCCACCGCATCGGCATCGTGCCCGGCTCCGACACCGGCGCGTTCGAGATGGCGATGTGGACCATGCTGGGCGCCCGCCCCGTCACCACGCTCGCCTGGGAAAGCTTCGGCGAGGGCTGGGTGACGGATGCGGTCAAGCAGCTGAAGCTGGAACCCACCGTGCTGCGTGCGGATTACGGCCAGATCGCGGACCTGAACGCCGTCGACTGGTCGAACGACGTTCTCTTCACCTGGAACGGCACCACCTCGGGCGTGCGCGTCCCGAACGGCGACTGGATTGCCGACGACCGCGAGGGCCTGTCCTTCGCCGACGCGACCAGCGCGGTGTTCGCCTATGACCTGCCCTGGGACAAGATCGACGTCGCGACCTTCTCTTGGCAGAAGGTGCTGGGCGGCGAGGGCGCGCACGGCGTCCTGATCCTCGGCCCGCGCGCGGTCGAGCGCCTCGAAAGCTACACCCCCGCCTGGCCGCTGCCCAAGGTCTTCCGCCTGGTGTCGAAGGGCAAGCTGGCCGAGGGCGTGTTCAAGGGCGAAACGATCAACACGCCCTCGATGCTCGCCGTCGAGGACGCGATCTTCGCGCTGGAATGGGGCAAGTCGCTGGGCGGTGCGGATGCGCTGCTGGCGCGATCGGACGCCAATGCGGCGGCGCTGAACCGACTCGTCGAGGAGCGTGACTGGCTCGGCCATCTCGCCGCCGATCCGGCGATCCGCTCGACGACCAGTGTCTGCCTGACGGTCGAGGGTGCGGACGAGGCGCTGATCAAGAAGATGGCCTCGCTGCTCGAAGCCGAAGGTGCGGCCTTTGACGTGGCGGGTTACCGCGACGCGCCGGCCGGCCTGCGCATCTGGTGCGGCGCCACGGTCGAGACCGCCGATATCGAGGCGCTCGGCCCCTGGCTCGACTGGGCCTACGCCACCGCCAAGGCGGCCTGATCCTGATTCTTGCCCCGGCCACCCGTGCCGGGGACCTTCCCCCATTCCATAACCCCGGCCGTGCCGGGGTGACGAGGTGACCCATGCCCAAAGTTCTCATCAGCGACAAAATGGATCCCAAGGCCGCCCAGATCTTCCGCGAGCGCGGTGTCGAGGTGGACGAGATCACCGGCAAGACGCCCGACGAGCTGAAGGCGATCATCGGCCAGTATGACGGCCTGGCGATCCGCAGCTCGACCAAGGTGACCAAGGAAATCCTGGAGCACGCGACCAATTTGAAGGTCGTCGGCCGCGCCGGAATCGGCGTCGACAATGTCGACATCCCCGCCGCCAGCGCCAAGGGCGTGGTGGTGATGAACACCCCCTTCGGCAATTCGATCACCACCGCCGAACACGCCATCGCCCTGATGTTCGCGCTGGCCCGCCAGCTGCCCGAGGCCGATGCCTCGACGCAAGCGGGCAAGTGGGAGAAGAACCGCTTCATGGGCGTCGAGCTGACGTCCAAGACGCTCGGCCTGATCGGTGCGGGCAATATCGGCTCGATCGTCGCCGACCGCGCGCTGGGCCTGCGCATGAAGGTCGTCGCCTTCGATCCGTTCCTGACGCCCGAGCGCGCGCTGGAGATGGGCGTGGAGAAGGTGACGCTGGACGAACTGCTCGCCCGTGCCGACTTCATCACGCTGCACACGCCGCTGACCGACCAGACCCGCAACATCCTGTCGGCCGAGAATCTCGCCAAGACGAAGAAGGGCGTGCGCATCATCAACTGCGCGCGCGGCGGCCTGATCGACGAGGACGCGCTGAAGGCGGGGCTCGATTCGGGCCATATCGGTGGTGCCGCGCTCGACGTGTTCAAGAACGAACCGGCCAAGGAAAGCCCGCTGTTCGGCACGCCCAACTTCATCTCGACCCCGCACCTGGGCGCGTCGACCACCGAGGCGCAGGTTAACGTCGCGATCCAGGTCGCCGAGCAGCTGGCCGACTTCCTGGTCTCGGGCGGCGTCACCAACGCGCTGAACATGCCCAGCCTGACCGCCGAGGAAGCGCCCAAGCTGAAGCCGTACATGGCGCTGGCCGAAAAGCTCGGCTCGCTGGTCGGCCAGCTGTCGCACGGCGCGGTCACGGGCATCGCGATCGAGGCGGAGGGTGCCGCCGCCGCGCTGAACCTCAAGCCGATCACGGGTGCGGTGCTGGCGGGCTTCATGCGCGTCCATTCGGACACGGTGAACATGGTCAACGCGCCGTTCCTGGCCAAGGAACGCGGCCTCGACGTGCGCGAAGTGCGTCATGACCGCGAGGGCGACTATCACACCCTGGTCCGCGTGACGGTGACGACCGCGGACGGCGAGCGTTCGGTGGCGGGTACGCTGTTCGGCGATCAGGCCCCGCGCCTGGTCGAGCTGTTCGGCATCAAGGTCGAGGCCGATCTGGCCGGGCCGATGCTCTATGTCGTCAACGAGGACGCGCCGGGCTTCATCGGCCGCCTGGGCACCACGCTGGGCGAGGCGGGCGTCAACATCGGCACCTTCCACCTCGGCCGCCGCTCGGCGGGCGGCGAGGCGGTGCTGCTGCTCTCGGTCGACGAGGCGGTGGATGCGGACCTGCTGGCCAAGGTAAAGGCTCTGCCGGGCGTGAAGACCGCGATGGGGCTGGTGTTCTGATCGGTCGCCGGACAGAATGAAATGAAGACAGGCCGGGTGTCCCATGACATCCGGCCTTTTTCATGAGGGCGGGGATGGGCAAGTTCCTGGTGTTCGTGAAGTCCGTCCTGATCGGTAGCGTCGTGGGAGGGGGGCCTTTTATGCCGCTCACCCTCTTTCTGGCGTCCTATCCGACAGCAGCCGCGAATGGGCGGAGCCCGACGGACGACGTGATGCACGCACTCCAGCTTGCCGTGCTGCCGCTGGTCATCGCCTTCGTCATCGTTCTTTCGGCGAGCGTGCTGATCGGGTTGCCTTTGACCTATCTGTTTCGGCGCAAGGGATTGACTGGCCCTGGCCCCTATCTGGTCAGTGGAATCCTGGTCGGTGTGGCGATTCCGATCATCATGCCATGGGCGATGGGGTGGTCGGGCATGGCGTGGATGGCGATACCGGGCGCGCTGAGCGGGGCGGCTACCGCGCGGGTCTGGTGGGGCGCGACGCGCGTGCGGGCAGGGGGTGTCACTCCTTCCTGCGAACCACGCTGATCCGTCCGTCCCCCTCCATCATCGCGTGGCGGACCAGCGCCAAATCCTCGACACCCTCTTCGCGCAGTTGCTGCATCAGTTCGTCGCGGGTCATCAGCGCCCTGCGCATATTGGCGCGGCACAGGCGACCGTCCTCGACCAGCATCAGCGGCGGCGACATGGTGAGGAAGCGTAGCGGGCGGAAGCGATAGCTCACCCAGTTGAGCATCCACGCCCAGAAGATGATGGTCAGCACGAAGATCATGCTCTCGGTGATCGACTGGGCATCGCCGCTGAAGGCGGGCTGTGCGCCGTCGACCACGGCGACCACCACGACCAGATCGGCGATGTTGATGTCGCCGCCTTCCCGTTTCAGCAGGAAGCGCATGACGAGGACCAGGAAGAGATACATGATGGTGCCACGCAGGACGACCTCGGCCACCTGCAACTCGGGCACGAACATCGCGGACCAGTCGGGCATGGATAATCTCCCGCGCCGATTGGGCGCTTGCCGGATCAACGCGGTGCCGCCCGAAACGCCCCCATGCGATGTCGCCGGTTGACGTGGTTTCCCCGAACGATCAACACGCCCCCCTGTAACGTCGCGCGGCGATCCAACGGCAGGCTCCGTCGGACGTGCGCCTTGTCGACCGCCTGTCTGTGTTCCCGAAGGACCATGCCCCGATGACCGCGCTTCTGCCCGAAGGCTATCATGACCGTCTTCCCCCCTATGCCGATGCCGCCGCGTCGGTGGAGGCGCGGGTGCTGGAGGCGGCGCGGCTGCACGGCTATGAGCGCGCCGATCCGCCGTCGATCGAATTTGCCGAGGCGCTGGGATCACGGCTGAAGGCGGGGGGGTTGCACGACGCGGTGCGCTTCGTCGATCCGGTGTCGCAGCGCACGCTCGCGATCCGCCCCGACCTGACCGCGCAGGTGGCGCGGATCGCGGCGACCCGCATGGGCCATCACCCGCGCCCTGTCCGGCTGTCCTATGCGGGAACCGTGGTCCGCCTGCGCGGCTCCGAACTGGCGCCCGCGCGCGAGTGGCGGCAGATCGGGGCGGAGCTGATCGGGCTCGACTCGACGGCGGCGGCCACCGAAGTAGTGCGTGTCGCGGTCGAGGCGCTGGTCGCGGCGGGGACGACCGGGATTTCGATCGACTTCACGCTGCCCGATCTGGTCGACCTGCTCGCCGCCGGGCCGCTGCCGGTCGCGGCCGATCAGGTGGCGGCGCTTCGCGACCGGCTGGATGCCAAGGATGCGGGCGGTGTCGCGGCGATCGCGCCGGATTACCTGCCGCTGGTCGAGGCCGCCGGGCCGTTCGCGACCGCAATGGAGCGGCTGCGCGCCTTCGATACCCAAGGGATCCTCGCCAACCGTCTCGACGCGCTGGAGGCGATTGCCGCCGCGTTGGGCGAGGGGGTGTCGATGACGCTCGACCCGACCGAGCGGCATGGTTTCGAGTTTCAGAGCTGGTTGGGCTTTTCCCTGTTCGTGGCAGGCCCTCCGCGCGAAGTGGGGCGCGGCGGCACCTATACGATCTTCCACGAGGACGGCGCCGAGGAGAAGGCGACCGGCTTCTCGCTCTATGCCGACGCCATCGTCGCCACCGCCCCGCCGACCGAGCGGCGGCGGCTCTTCCTGCCCTATGGGACCGAGCCCGCGACCGGCGCGGCGCTTCGTGCGCAAGGCTGGGTGACGGTGCAGGCGCTGGAGGCGGGGGACAGCCCCGAGGCACAGCTTTGCACCCATATCCTGAAGGACGGTCAGCCGATGGTTATCGCCGGTTGACAGCGGGGTGCGCGGCCCGCTAGGCGCGCCCCGCACATTATTGGAAACCCCCATCCGCCGAGTCCTGTCGAAGGGCGCATGGGGTCCGTCCGGCAGGCGGAGCATAGCATCCATGGCAAATGTAGCAGTCATCGGCGCGCAATGGGGCGACGAAGGCAAGGGCAAGATCGTCGACTGGCTGGCCGAGCGCGCCGACATGGTCGTCCGCTTCCAGGGCGGCCATAATGCGGGCCATACGCTGGTCGTCGGCGAGAATGTCTACAAGCTGTCGCTGCTCCCCTCGGGCATCGTGCGCGGCACCCCCAGCGTGATCGGCAACGGCGTCGTCCTTGACCCCTGGGCGCTGAAGGCCGAGATCGAGCGACTGGGCGAGCAGGGCGTGCACGCCTCGCCCGAGACGCTGCGCATCGCCGACAACTGCCCGCTGATCCTTCCCATCCACCGCGACCTGGACGGTCTGCGCGAGGATGCGAGCGGGGCGGGCAAGATCGGCACGACGCGGCGCGGCATCGGCCCGGCCTATGAGGACAAGGTCGGCCGCCGCGCGATCCGCGTGTGCGACCTGGCGCATCTGGACGATCTGGGCCCGCAGCTCGACCGCCTCTGCGCGCATCATGACGCGCTGCGCGCCGGGTTCGGCGAGCCGCCGGTCGATCGCGAGCGGCTGCTGGCCGACCTGCGCGAGATCGCGGGCTTCGTCCTGCCCTTCGCCAAGCCGGTGTGGCGTGATCTCAACGAAGCGCGCGCGGGCGGCAAGCGTATCCTGTTCGAGGGCGCGCAGGGCGTGCTGCTCGACATCGACCATGGCACCTATCCCTTCGTCACCTCGTCCAACACCATCGCGGGTGCGGCGGCGGGCGGATCGGGCCTGGGGCCGTCGGGCGTCGGCTTCGTGCTGGGTATCGCCAAGGCCTATACCACCCGCGTCGGCTCGGGCCCGTTCCCGACCGAGCTGGAGGACGAGACCGGCCAGCGTCTGGGCGAGCGCGGCCACGAGTTCGGCACCGTCACGGGGCGCAAGCGCCGTTGCGGCTGGTTCGACTCGGTGCTGGTGCGCCAGTCGGCGGCGGTCGGCGGCATCACCGGCATCGCGCTGACCAAGATCGACGTGCTCGACGGGTTCAGCGAAGTGAAGATCTGCGTCGGTTACAAGCTGGGCGACGAGACGCTGGATTATTACCCGACCCATGCGGCGGACCAGGCCAAGGTCGTGCCCGTCTATGAGACGATGGAAGGCTGGCAGGAATCGACCGCGGGCGCGCGCAGCTGGGCCGACCTGCCCGCGCAGGCGATCAAGTACATCCGGCGGATCGAGGAGCTGATCCGCTGTCCCGTGGCGCTGGTGTCGACCAGTCCGGAGCGGGAAGACACGATCCTGGTGCGCGATCCCTTCGCGGATTGATTGAAAAGGCCCCGGCGACACGTCGGGGCCTTTTTTGTTGAGATGGGTTTCCCTCGGCCTTCGACCTCGGCGCTATCCGCCGAAGTTTGCCCTGTGCGGCTGGCTTGCCGGCCAGCTGAAGGGCTCAGGCGGAACGGAGCCTGGTACTGAACCCCGTTCCGCCTGAGCGGAATCGAAGGCCACGCACCTACCTCATGCCAAACAAAAGGCCCGGCCGCTTGCGCGACCGGGCCTTTCCCGTAGTGACGAACCCGAAAGGGCTTACATGCCGCCGCTGCTGCCCGGCGGGGTGGTGGTGCCGCCGGTCGTGCCGCTGCCCACTTGGCCGCTGGTCGTGGTGTCGCTACCCATCGTGCCGCTGCCGCTCATCGAACCGGGCATGGTCGAGGGGGTGTTGACCGTGCTGCCGGGCGTGGTGGTGCGCGAACGGCTCTTCGAGCGGGTGGTCGAGCGCGTGGTGGTGCTCGGCGCCGTGCTCATGGTGTCGCCGGGCTGACCCATGGTCGACTGACCTGGCATGGTGGTGGTCTGGCCCGGCATCTGCCCCGGCATCGTCTGGCCCGGGGTCATGGTCTGTCCGGACATTCCGCCCGTCGTGCCGCCCGATACCTGCGCCATGGCGGCGGTCGGAAGGATCAGGGCACTCGCCGCGATGATATGCATGTAACGCATTGTTTCTCTCCTGCTTTTTTTCTCGAGTGGTTAACGAGGCAGGAGGGCGTACGTTCCTCTATTCAACCACATTGGCCGCGATGAAGCAACGCCTGATCGGCCAGAACCAGCGCGACCATCGCCTCGACCACCGGTACGCCGCGGATGCCGACACAGGGGTCGTGACGGCCCTTGGTGGCGATCTGGGTCTCTTCGCCGGTGCGGGTGATGGTGTCGACGGGGGTGAGGATCGAGCTGGTCGGCTTGAACGCGACGCGCATCGTGACGGGCTGGCCGGTGGCGATGCCGCCCGCGATTCCGCCCGCGTGATTCGCCAGGAAGCGCGGGCCGCCATTACCGGCGCGCATCGGATCGGCATTCTGCTCGCCGGTCAGCGCGGCGGCGGCAAAGCCATCGCCGATCTCGAACCCCTTGACCGCGTTGATGCTCATGCAGGCCGAGGCGAGTTCGCTGTCCAGCTTGGCATAGAGCGGTGCGCCCCAACCGGCGGGCACGCCGGTCGCTTCGCAGGCGACCACCGCGCCCACCGACGAGCCCGACTTGCGCGCGCCATCGACAATCGCTTCCCAGCGTTCGGCGGCGGCGGCATCGGGGCAGAAGAACGGGTTGGCGTCGATCTGCGCATCGTCGAACGCTTCGTAATCGATCCGGTCGCCGCCGATCGACTCGACCCAGGCCCGGATTTTCACCTGCGGGATGACGGCGCGCGCCACCGCACCCGCCGCGACCCGCGCCGCCGTCTCACGTGCCGAGGAGCGCCCGCCGCCGCGATAGTCGCGAAAGCCGTATTTCGCGTCATAGGCATAGTCGGCATGGCCGGGGCGATAGGCCAGCGCGACGTTGCCATAGTCCTTGGACCGCTGGTCGACATTCTCGATCATCAGGCTGATCGGCGTGCCGGTGGTCTTTCCTTCGAACACGCCGGACAGGATGCGGACCTGATCGGGCTCGCGCCGCTGGGTCGTGAAGCGGCTGGTGCCGGGACGGCGCTTGTCGAGCCAGGGCTGGATGTCCTCTTCCGACAGGGTGATGCCGGGCGGGCACCCGTCGACCACCGCGCCCAGCGCGGGCCCGTGGCTCTCGCCCCAGGTGGTGAAGCGGAACAGGCGGCCGAAACTGTTGAAGCTCACGCAGCGTCTCCCAGCCGGGCAAAAGCCGGCGCATGGGTGGCGGCCCCGCGCACGCCGCAGGGGATCAGGCCACCCTGCAACGGCGCCGCCAGGAAATAGTCGCCCGCATAGGGGCTGTCGAAACCGCTCGCGACATCGGCGGCGAAGCCGAACCGGCCGTAAAAGGCGGGATCGCCCAGCGCGAAGCACAGGACGACGGCTTCCTTTTCCAGCCGTTCGAGCCCGGCGGCGACCAGCGCCTCGCCGACCCCCTGCTGGCGCCAATCGCGGGCGACGGCGACGGGAGCGAGGGCGACGGCGTTGATCGGCTTGCCGCCAATCTCCACGGCCATCCGGCTGAACGCGATCGCGCCGATCAGGGTGTCGGTGTCTTCGTCGATCGCGACGAGCATCAGCACCATGTCGCCCTCCACGCAGAGGTCGCGGACCAACGCGGCTTCGGCGGGGGCGGGGAAGCTGGCGACGAGCAGCGCGTCGAGCGCGGCGACGTCCTGCCCCTGCGCGGGGCGGATGGTGATGGCGGCGGTAGGCTGGTCGGACATGGGTTCGTCTTTAGCGTCGCCGTGGCGCAAGGCGCGATAGATAATGTTGCCCGTCCATTCCTCCCCTGGAAGGGGAGGTGGCAGGCCGCAGGCCTGACGGAGGGGTGTCACCGTCTGAGAGGAGGGGCTTCACTCACAGGCCGTGACACCCCTCCACCAGCTTCGCTGGTCCCCCTCCCCTTACAGGGGAGGAAGAGTTTCTTACGCCAGCGCGATATCCGGGGCGTCTTCGGCCTTCATGCCGATGACGTTGTAGCCCGCGTCGACATGGTGGATCTCACCCGTCACGCCCGACGACAGGTCGGACAGCATGTACAGGCCCGCGCCGCCGACATCCTCGATCGTCACGGTGCGGCGCAGCGGCGAGTTCAGCTCGTTCCACTTGAGGATATAGTTGAAGTCGCCGATGCCGCGCGCCGCCAGCGTCTGGATCGGGCCCGCCGAGATGGCGTTGATGCGGATATTCTCCGGCCCCAGATCGACCGCGAGATACTTCACGCTCGTCTCCAGCGCCGCCTTGGCCACGCCCATGACGTTGTAATGCGGGATGACCTTTTCCGCGCCATAATAGGTCAGCGTCAGGATCGAGCCGCCCTCCGGCATCATCGTCCGCGCCCGCTGGGCGACGGCGACCAGCGAATAGGCCGAGATGTTCATGGTCATCAGGAAATTGTCGAGCGTGGTGTCGTAATAACGCCCGCGCAGCTGCGACTTGTCGGAAAAGCCGATGGCGTGGACGACGAAGTCGATCGTCGGCCATTCGGTCTTCAGACCCTCGAACAGGGCATCGAGGGACGCCATGTCGCCCACGTCGCAATCGAACAGGCGCGCCACGCCCAGTTGTTCGGCCAGCGGGCGGACCCGCTTTTCCATCGCCGCGCCCTGATACGAAAAGGCGAGCTCCGCGCCCGCCTCCGAAAGCTGCTTCGCGATGCCCCAGGCTAGCGATTTGTCGTTGGCCAGGCCCATGATGAGCCCCCGCTTGCCTGCCATCAATCCGTTCACGCCGTTACCGCTCCTGCCGGTTCGCTTCCATCAATCGCCCTCTCTAGCCCCGTTTCCGGGGGTTCCGCCAGTGCCGCGTTCAAATGCGCCCCGAAAACCAGGCCCAGGCCGATCAGATAGAAGAACAACAGCATCACGACGACACCCGCCAGGCTGCCATAGGTCAGGTCATATCCGCCGAGTTTGGACAGGACCCAGGGCAGGAGCGCGGTCATGCTGACCCACCAGGCGGCCGTGAACAGGGCGCCCGGCCATTTGGGGCAGTCGCTCTCGCGATATTTGGACGGCGTGACCGACAGGAACAGCATGTAGAGCGCGCCGAACATGACGATGCCCGGGATCAGCCGCGACAGCCCGACCCAGCCCGCGACATCCTGCGCAAAGGGGACGAGGCGGTAGATGAACTGCTCGGCCGCGGTCAGGATACCGGCGGCCAGGAACGACAGCAGCGCGACCACGACCGAGGCGATCATGACCAAGGTGGAGGACAGGCGCGATTTCCAGAACGCCGCCGTCGCCTTCACGCCATAAGCGCGGTGGAAGATGTCGCGGATCGTCTCGATAAAACCACCCACCGTCCACAGGCCGACCAGCCCGCCCAGCCACAACAGCGAACCGGTCCGTGCCGCCAGCACGTCGGCGATCGGCTTGCGCAGCAATTCGCTGACATCGCCGGGCAGGACGTGAAGGAAACTCTCGACCGCGTGCTGCGTCTCGTTGCTCTGTCCGAACAGCGACAATAGCGCAGCGGTGGTGATGAAGAACGGGAACAGCGTCATCAACGCCAGATAGGCGAGGTTCCCGGCATGGATGAATCCGTCATTGAAGACGCCGATCGAGGCGCGCTTCAGGATTTCGAAGGCATAGGAACCCGGCCGGACCTTGGCGATCTGCCGGTCCAGCCGAGTGCGGGCCTTTCCATGTTGGTGTGCACGTTCTTCCGGGGTCAGGCCATTCACATCGCTCATGGAACGATCAGACGCCCATGGCGGCCCTAGGGTTCCTGCCGTCGGTCCATTCGCCGACAAAGCGTTGCAAGGCTGCATCATCGGCGGGAATGTCGATGACCAGGGTGATCAACTGATCGCCGCGCCCGCCGTCCTTCTTGTGAAAGCCCTTGCCCTTCAGGCGCAGCGTCTTGCCCGACGTGGTGCCCTTGGGGATGGTCAGCATCACCGGACGCTCGACGGTCGGTGCCTTGACCTGGCCGCCCAGCACCGCCTCGTGAAGGCTGATCGGCAGGTCGATGCGGACATCGTCGCCGTCGCGCGTGAAGAAAGCATGGGGGACGACCTCGATCGTGATGATCGCATCGCCGGCACCGCCGGGGCCCAGCTCGCCCTTGCCGCCCAGCCGCATCTGGGTGCCGGTCTCGACGCCTGCGGGCAGTTTCAGGTCGATGGTCTTGCCGTCGGCCAGCGTGATCCGCTGCGGGCTGAGCGCCGCGGCATCGACGAACGGCACGCGCAGCGCATAGGCCGAGTTGGCACCCTTCGGCGCGGCACGGCCACGCCCGCCGAACCCGCCAAAGCCCCCCGAGAATCCGCCGCGCTGGCCGCCGCTGAACATCCCCTCGAAGATGTCCGACATGTCGGCGCCCTCGCCTCCAAAATCGAACTGCTGGCGAAAACCGCCTGCGCCGCCGGGGCGAGGGCCCGCGCCACCGCCATAACCGCCGCCGCCATAGCCAAAGGGCGAGGCGGGGTTGCCGTCGCCGTCGATTTCACCCCGGTCGAACCGGGCGCGCTTATCCTTGTCGTTCAGCAGGTCATAGGCGTTGGTGACCTGGCTGAACTTCTCCGCCGCTTTCGGATTGTCCTTGTTGCGATCGGGATGCAGTTCCTTCGCCAGCTTGCGATAGGCTTTCTTGATATCGGCTTCGCTGGCCGTGCGGCCCACGCCCAGCGTCTGATATGGATCGGCCACTCTGTTCCCCGTTGACAGTGTATTACCGATCTATGTGGGGAAGTCCGCGCCGGAGCGCAATCCGTTGCCGATGCGTTGAGAACGCGAAGGAGACGGATCATGACCGAGCCGATGCAGGCGATGCCCAAGGATGGGCCGAAGGACATCAACAAGGGCGCGCCCGACGGCGTGTCGGATACGCCGGGCAAACATGGTGGCGAAAGCCAGGGCGGCGGTTACGAAGGCGTGCCCGAGGCAAAGGGCGACTTCCATGGCGGCCAGAGCGGCATGGCCTATCACGGCACGGGCGGCGAGTCTGACCCGGACAAGGACAATCCCAATGCGGTGACGAAGGAGGGATAGGCCAACGACGAAGGGGCACGGGCGGGTCGGCGCGAACCGGATTATCGCCCGGCCGCGCCACGCCCCCTTATCGATGTAACGACACCCACGATCAGCATCAGCGCGGGCAAGGCCCACAGGGCGGCGAAGAGCGCGATGTCATAGCTTCCACCGCGTCTCAGCAGGCTTGGACTATGATAGAGTTCCTTGATCATGCAGTTGCGGCCATGGCAGCGGAAACCAAATGCGTCCGGCCACCCCGTCTTCGCCGACAGCCAGATTTCCAAGCCCCCAAGAGTGGCGATCAGTGTCACCACCGTGATGGCGGCAATCCAGAAAAGGCGCGGTCCAGCGGTCGTGTGATGTCGTTTAAGATCGGAATAGCGTCCCGTTAACACTGCCTGCTATGGCGCGGTCGTGGCAATCGGCGTGCCCGTGATGGGTGCAAGCTCCTCGACCGGCGCGACGTCGACGCTAACCTCCATCTTCTGCGCGCCCGAGCCCAGGACGACGCCGTCGACCGGCGCGATCTCGGCATAATCGCGGCCGACCGCGACGATGATATGGTCGCCCGCCATCCAGATGCCGTTGGTGGGATCGACCCCGACCCAGCCATGGTCCGGCCCGCACCAGATCAGCACCCAGGCATGGGTCGCATCTGCGCCGACCAGCCGCGCCTGGCCCGGCGGCGGCAGGGTGCGGATATAGCCCGAGGCATAGGCCGCCGGGATGCCCGCCGCGCGCAGGCCGGTGATCATGATCTGCGCAAAGTCCTGACAGACGCCGCGCCGCTGGCGAAAGGCCTCGGCCGGGGGCGTGTCGACCAGGGTGGCGGTGGGATCGAAGGCGAATTCGCGCTGGATCCGGCCCGCAAGCGCGAACCCGGCCTCCAGCGCGCCGCGCTCCGGCGACAGGTCGGCGGCGCACCACTGCGCGATGGCGGGGTCGAGCGGGATCAGGGGCGAGGGGAAGATATAGTTGGCGGGCCCCGCCGCCGACAGGTCGCGGCTGGTGCGGGCGAGCGCCGACACCTCGGCCAGCGTCGGGTCACTGGGGGAGGGCATCGGCACCGGCCGGTCGACGACCATGCGCGCGCGGCTCTCGATCGTCAGGCTGCGCACCGGGCGGTCGACCACCAGCCTCGTGACATGCGCCAGCCCCGCCTCGGCATGGGCAGCGCGGGTGCGGCCGACCGGCTCGACGATCAGGTCGTAGGTTTCCAGCGTCTGGCCGGGCCAGTCGATCGGTTTCAACCGCAGGTTGCAGCGCGCATATTTGACCTGCGCACCGTAATCGAAACGGGTGATGTGGCGGATGTCGTAGATCATGCGTCCGCCGATCATGCCAGCGTCAGCCCGCCGGCGCGCAGGGGCTCGGCCCCTTGCAGGAAATATCGCCGTGCAATGGCTTCGGACAACAGGCCCAGCCGCCGTTCGACATCGCCCAGCGTGTCGACGTCGAGCGTACGGGCATCCTGCGTCTCGACCGCGGCGCGGATCGCGATGGCCAGCGCCTGTTGCGGCTCGGCCATGTCGTCATCGGACAGGACGGGCAGGCGCGACAGGCAATCGGCGATGCGCGCGGTCTGATAGGCCAGTGCGCGCGGATTGTTCGAATCGAGCGCGACCAGGTCGACCACGGCGACGCGCGCCAGGCCGGTGGGATAGCGCTGGCGATAGCTGATCTGGCTGTTGGCGAGGTCGAGCAGGGTGGACAAATCGTCCGCCGATGCCCCGGCCATGCCGAACAGCCGCGTTGCGCGCGCCACCGCCATCGCCCGTTCGACCCGGCGACCCAGGTCGTGGAAGCGCCAGGCGGTGGTCCGGACCATATGCTCGGCCGACAATCCGGCGATGGCGGCATAGCGGCGCTGGAGCGACCCCGCCCGGTCGAGCATCCCGACATGGCTGGGGAAGGGCGCCTCGAGCAATCGCACCATGTCGGCGGACAGGCGGTCGCGTGAGCCTTCGCTGATCCCGCGCGCCAGCCGATTGATCCGCGCGACCGAGTGCCAGCGCTCATCCTCCATCGCGGTGCGCGCGAACTGGGTGAGGGCGGCGCGGTGCAGGCTGTCGGGATGCGGCGCGGCGCCGCCGCCGGTGATCAGGCCGACAAGCCGCCCGACGGTACGCGGGTCCAGCGCCGCGCCGCCATCCACGTCGATCGAATTGCCCAGCATCACCCGGATCGCGGCAAGCAACGCCTCGCCCCGCTCCATATAGCGGCCCAGCCAGAAGAAATTGTCCGCGACCCGGCTGGGCAGCGTCCCCGGATTGCGCCGGACGTGCAGCGAGTCGGGCGCGGCTAGCAGCGACATCGGCGCCACCGGCTCGGCCCCATGGATACACACATCGGCGGACCACAGGCCCTCGCCGATCATCGCGGCGGTCGCCTCCGGATGGTCGCCGATCCGGCCGAAGCCGCCGGGCATGACCGTCCAGCGCCCCTCGCCGTCGCGCGCCGCGAAGACGCGCAGGGTAAAGGGGCGCGGCGCCAGCTGGTCGCCGATGACCACCGGCATGGTCGACAGGCGCACCATCTCCTGCCCGACATAGTCCTGCGGGCGCTTGGCCATGTCATCGAGCAGGGCGGCGCGCTCGCCGGGCGACAGGCTCGCCCCCGGACGTGCGCCATCGGGCAAGCCCAGTGGCCTGGGGCCGAAGGCCGGGGCGATCAGCAGCGAGTCGAGATGCTCGGTCACATGCGTCGCCTGGTGTGCGCCGCCGCACCACCAGGTCGCGATATTGGGCAGCTTCAACGGTTCTCCCGCCAGGGCCTGCGCGAGCGCGGGCAGGAAGGCGGAGAAGGCGGCGCTTTCCAGCACGCCCGCGCCGGGTGCGTTGGCGATCACCACCTGCCCCTCGACATAAGCGTCGATCAGGCCGGGCACGCCGATCTGCGAATGGCTGTCGAATGCCAGCGGGTCGAGCATCCGGGGATCGACCCGCCGCCACAGCGCATCAATCCGCTTCAGGCCTGCGACGGTGCGGACATAGACCTGCCCCTCGATTGCGGCGAGGTCGGCGCCCTCGACCAGCAACAGGCCCAGATAGCGGGCGAGATGCGCCTGTTCGGGATAGCTGGGGTTGAACCGCCCCGGCGTCAGCAGGCCGATGCGCGGATCGGCGCGGCGGCACTGGGCCGCCAGCCCGGCGCGGAAGGCGGCGAAGAAGGGGGCGTGCCGCTGCACGTTCAGCCGGTTCTGCAGGCCGCCCAGGGTGCGGCTGACCGCAAGGCGGTTCTCCAACGCATAGCCCGCCCCCGCCGGGGTGCGCAGATGATCGGCCAGCACCCGCCACTCGCCATCGGGACCTCGCGCCAGGTCGAAGGCGACGAAGCTCAGGTGATGGCCGCCCGGCGGCCGCACCCCGACCATCGGCCGCAGGAAATAGGGGCTGCCGGTCGCGAGCGCGGCGGGGATCAGCCCGTCGGCCACCAGCCGTCCGGGGCCGTAGAGATCGGCGAGGATCGTCTCCAGCAGGGCGGCACGCTGGATCACCCCGGCCTCGATCCCCGCCCATTCGCTGGTGTCGATCAGCAACGGGACCGGGGAGACGGGCCAGGGCCGCTCGTCGGTTTCGCCGATGATGCGAAAGCCGGTGCCGATATCGGCGGCATGACGCTGCACCCGTTCGCGCGCATGGGCTAGGTTGCTGGCGACCGCCGCCAGTTCCTCCAGCATGGCGGTCCAGGCGGGGTCGTTCGATCCCGCCAGCACGTCCGCCCCGGCAGCGGCAGCGCGATAGGCGTCGATCCAGGCGGCGGCCTGCGCGGGGCTGTCCTCGGAGGGGTCCATCACGTGCGAAAATCGCCGCATCGGCGCAAGGTTGCAACAGGCGATTGGTGATAGGGCCGATAGGCGACGGAAAAAGCGTCGGTTGCCAACCGCGAGTGACAGACGAGTCAGCGTTTCCATCCCCGACATTGGTTTTCGCCAGGCACAGGCGTATGGGCGGGCGCATGGCTGACGATCCCTTTGCCCTGTTCGATGCGTGGCTTTCCGAGGCGCGCAAAAGTGAAGTCAATGATTTCAACGCGATGGCGCTGGCGACGGTGGGTGCCGGGGGCCAACCCTCGGTGCGTATGGTCCTGCTGAAGGGCCATGATCCGCGCGGCTTCGTATTCTACACCAATCGCGAGAGTCGCAAGGCGCAGGAACTGGGCACGGACAGCAAGGCCGCGCTGCTGTTCCATTGGAAATCGCTGCGCCGCCAGGTCCGTATCGAAGGCCCGGTCAGCCGCGTCGATGACGCCGAGTCGGACGCCTATTTCGCCAGCCGCGGCCGCGACTCCCAACTCGGTGCCTGGGCCTCGGACCAGTCGCGCCCGCTCGCCGACCGTGAGACGTTCGAGACGCGGTTCGAGGAGATGCGCGCCCGCTTCGAAGGCGGCGACGTGCCGCGCCCGCCGCATTGGGGCGGATATCGCGTGACGCCGCAGGCCATCGAGTTCTGGCTCGACCGCGAACACCGGCTGCACGAACGCCGCGTCTTCACCCGCACCAGCGAAGGCGGCTGGAACGAAGGATTGCTGTTCCCGTGACCCAGGACGAACGCAAGAAGGTCATTCCGCTGGCCACCAAGGCGGCGCTGGCCAGCGTCGCGATGGCGCTGTTCCTGCTGGCGCTGAAGGGTTTTGCCGCGTGGCGGACGGGCTCGGTCGCGATGCTGGGGTCGCTGGCCGACACCGCGCTCGACCTGCTCGCCAGCCTTGTGACGCTGTACGGCGTCCGGCTGGCCGCGACTCCGGCGGACCATGACCATCGCTTCGGCCATGGCAAGGCGGAGGCGCTGGCGGCGCTGTTCCAAGTCGCGCTGATCACCGCATCGGCGGCGGGCATCGCCTGGCGCGCGGTGATGGCGCTGGGCGCGGACAACCCGACCAGCGATGCCGAGTTCGGCATCGGCGTATCGGTGATCGCGATTGCCGCGACGATGGTCCTGCTCGCCTATCAGCGCAGCGTCATCCGGCAGACGGGATCGGTCGCGATCCTGGCGGACAATGTCCATTACCAGTCGGACGTGCTGCTCAACGGGTCGGTGATCATCGCGATGGTGTTGGACCAGTATTTCGGCTGGCATGGCGCGGACCCGATCTTCGGCATCGCTATCGCGCTGTGGCTGGCCTGGGGCGCGTTCCAGGCGTCCTCGACCGCGATCGACCAGCTGATGGACAAGGAGTGGTCCGACGATCAGCGCGCCGCGTTCCTGGACGTCGCCGCGCGCCAGCCGGGGCTGATGGGCATCCACGACTTCCGCACACGCCGTTCGGGCAGCCAAGACTTCGCGCAGTTCCATATGGAGGTCGACCGCAACATGACGGTCGCCGCCGCGCATGACGTGGTCGAGGGGGTCGAGCGCGCGTTGCGCCGTGCCTTCCCCAAGGTCGAGGTGCTGATCCATCTCGATCCCGAAGGTCATGTCGACACCGACAATCCGCTGGTCGAGGCGGACGTGACCCCGCACTGGTTCGGCAAGCGGGTCTATTGATGCGTATCCCCTTCACCCAGGTCGACGCCTTTGCCGATACCGCATTCGGCGGCAATCCGGCGGCGGTGATGATGCTGTCGTCATGGCCGGATGATGCGACGCTGCTGGCCATCGCGCAGGAGAACAACCTGTCGGAAACCGCCTTTCTGGTGGCGTCGGACGGCGGTGAAGCGGATTTCGAACTGCGCTGGTTCACACCGGGCGACGAGGTCGAGATGTGCGGCCACGCCACGCTGGCCAGCGGGCATGTCGTGCTGTCGTCGGATATGGTGCGTCAGCGGGTACGGTTCGCGACGCGCCATGCCGGGGTGCTGGAGGTCGCGCGCGACGGGCTGGGCTACAGCCTGACGCTGCCGGAACGCACGCCGTCGATCGAGCCCCTGCCGGGGGTGGCAGAGGCGCTGGGCGTGGACGGCGTGGTCGAGACGCTGCGCCACCCGGCGGGCTATGCCTTGGTCGTCGTGGATGCCGCCAATACGGTGCGGGGCTGCACGCCCGACTTCGCGGCTCTGGCGAGAGCGGGGCGCTATGTCGTGATCCTGACCGCGCGCGGCGGGGCGGGTGAGGTGGATGTGGTCAGCCGCGTCTTCGTGCCCGCCTTCGCGATCGACGAGGACCCGGTGACTGGCGCGGCGCATGCGGTGCTGACGCCGTACTGGACGAAGGAGCTGGGCCGCGAGACCTTCGTGGCGGAGCAGGCGAGCGCTCGGGGCGGGCGGTTGACCTGTCGGCTGGACGGTGACCGGGTTGTGCTTGGTGGCGGCTGCGTGACGGTGATCGAGGGGACGTTTCTGCTGCCGTAAGGGCGGCGTGGGTTTTGACGTCGATCAGCCTAAACGCAGGTTTTGAGAATACCGCCGTTCCCCGGCGGAGGCCGGGGCCCAGGCTCCACCAAGTCCGCGGCGCGCCAGCCGATGCGGGGGAGGCCAAAGGCGCAGCACTTTCGATAGCGCATGGCAACTGGACCCCGGCCTTCGCCGGGGACCGGCTATGAGTTCGCCAGGTGGGCGTTAACGACCATCTCACTCCGCCGCGAGCAGCGTCTCCGCCGCCTGCAGGTCCACCGACACCAGGCGGCTGACCCCGCGTTCGATCATCGTCACGCCGAACAGCCGGTGCATCCGGCTCATCGTCACCGCATTGTGCGTCACGATCAGATAGCGGGTATCCGTCTCGCGCGTCATGCGGTCGAGCAGCCCGCAGAACCGGTCGATATTGGCATCGTCCAGCGGCGCATCGACCTCGTCCAGTACGCAGATCGGCGCCGGGTTGGTCAGGAACAGCCCGAAGATCAGCGCCACCGCGGTCAGCGCCTGTTCGCCCCCCGACAACAGGGTCAGCGACTGGAGTCGCTTGCCCGGCGGCTGTGCCATGATCTCCAGCCCCGCCTCCAGCGGATCGTCCGAATCGATCAGCGCCAGATGCGCCGAGCCGCCATCGAACAATGTCGCGAACAAAGTCTGGAAATGCCCGTTCACCGCCTCGAACGCCGCGAGCAGCCGCTGCCGCCCCTCGCGGTTGAGCAGCCCGATCGACCCACGCAGCCGCGCCACCGCCTGGACCAGGTCCTCGCGCTCGGCGGCGCTGGCCGCGCCGCTGGCCTCCAGCTCGGCCAGTTCCTGTTCGGCGACGAGGTTGACCGGGCCGATCCGTTCGCGATCGGCGGACAGCTTGTCATGCGCCGCCGCCTCGGCCTGCGGCGTTCCGACGCCCGCGCTTTCGAAGCCCAGCTTTTCGGGCAGCACCGGCGCGGGGCAGGCAAAGCGCTCGCCCGAGACGCGGCCCAGCTCGACACGGCGCAGTTCGTGATTTTCCACCCGCGCCAAGGCCCCCGCCCGCGTCTCGCGCGCTGCCGACAGCAGCGCATTGGCCCCGGCATGCGCGGCCTCCGCCGCGCGCAGGGCGCGTTCGGCCTCGGCCTCCTCGCCTTGCGTCCGCTCCGCCTCCGTCTTGGCGGTGTCGTGCGCGGCGGCGAGCGTGGCGATCTCCTCGGCCAGTTGCGCGGGTCGGTCGGCCAGCGTGGCGGCGTCGTCGTCCAGCGTCGCGGCACGGGCGTCCATCTCGGCGATGCGCCCCGCCGCCTGGCCCGCCCGCTGGTTCCAGCTTTCCGCCTCGGCCATTGCAGCGGACAGGCGGTCGCGGGTCTGCGTCAGGCTGCGCTCCAGCGTCGTCCGTTCCGAACGCGCCAATGCCACGGCCGAGCGTGCAAGCTGCGTCTCGGTCTGCAACCGGGCAGTCTCGGCCGCGCTTTCGCGTCCATCGGGCAGCGCCGCCAGCGCCTCGGCCGCGCGGGCGCATTCGGCCTGCGCCTCGTCCATCTCGGCGGCGATCCGCTCGGCGCGGGTGGCGAGGTCGGCGCGCTGGCCCGACAAGCGCTCGATCACCGCCTGCGCGCGGTCCTCGGCGCGCTGGGCATCGCGTAAGGCCGCGTCGGCAGTGGCATGCAGCGTGCGTGCGCTGGCGGCGGCGGCGCGGGCGCGGGCGATGCGATCCTCGATCACCGCGCGCGCTTCGGTCGCCGTCTGGACCGCCGCCTCCGCGCCCGCGCGCTCCGCCTCCAGCGCGGCCAGCCGGTTGCGCCGCTCCATCCGCTCGGCCGCCGCCGCGCCGCCGCCCTCGCCGATATAACCGTCCCAGCGCCGCAGCCGTCCCTCGCGCGTCACCAGACGCTGGCCGACGCTGAGATGCTGGCCCGAATCAGCCTCGACCAGGAAGATTTGCGACAGGCGGCGGGCGAGGACCGGCGGCGCCTTGATCCGCTCGCCCAGCCGCAGCGTGCCGACCGGCGGGGCGGGATCATCGGGGGCCACGTCCGATCCGTGCCAGTCGGCCAGCGGCGTATCCAGCTCGTCACCCAGCGCCGCCGCCAGCGCGCGTTCGAACCCCGGTTCGGCCTGCACCTCGTCCAGCAAGCGGTCGCCGCCCTTGCGTGCCGTCGCGCGGGTCAGCGTCGCCGCCTCCGCCTCCAACGCGGCCAGCGCGGCGATGGCGCGGGCGCGCGCTCCCTCTGCGGCGTCGCGCTCGGCGGTGGCGGTCAGCTCGCTTTCCTCGGCCCAGCCGAGCGCGGCGTGGGCCTTGTCCGCATCGATGCGTGCGGCGGCCTGAACCGCGACGGCGGCTTCGCGGGCGGCCTCCTGCTCGGCCATGTCGGGCAGCGCCTCGATCGCGGCGGCGACCACGCGGGCATCGCGTTCGGCGCGCGCATGGCGGCCCTGCGCGGCGGCCAGCCCGGCCTCGGCGATGCGGCGCTCGGCGGCTTCGGCGGCTTGGGCCGACAGGGCGCGGGCGAGGGCGACCTCGGCATCGCGGTTCTTGCTCTCCGCCTCGGCCAGCAGCGCGTCGAGCCGGGGCATGGCCTGGGTCGCATGGGCGATGCGCGCGTCCAGGTCCTCGCATTCCTCGCCCAGGCGACGGATCGCGGCGGCGGCGTCGTGCGCCAGCGAATCCTCGCGTGCCCGGTCCTCGGCCAGCCGGGTGCGGGTGGTTTCCAGCTCCTCGATCCGGCGTTGCAGGCCGTGGCGGCGGTCGCGCGCGCGGGACAGGGCGTGGCCCGCCTCGCTGAGCGCATCGCGTGCGGCCAGCGCGGCGGTGCGGGTGCGGGTGGCGAGCAGCGCCGCTTCCTCCTGGCCCTGCGCGGCGATGCGTTCGGCGGCGGTGGTGTGGACGACCTGCGCCTCGGCCGCTTCCGCTTCCGCCTTGGCGGTGGCGGCGGCCCCGGCGGCGTCGCGCCAGCGGGCGAAGATCATCCGCGCCTCGGCTAGGCGGATCTGTTCGGAGATCAGGCGGTAGCGCTCCGCCGCCCGCGCCTGTCGCCGCAGTGTCGCGATACGCGCGTCCTGGTCGGCGATCGCCTCGTCCAGCCGGGTCAGGTTGGTCTCGGTCGCGCGCAGCTTGGCTTCGGCGTCGCGGCGGCGGACGTGCAACCCGGCGATCCCGGCCGCCTCCTCCAGCATCGCGCGACGCTCGGCAGGCTTGGCGGCGATGACCGCGCCGATCCGGTTCTGGCTGACGAGCGCGGGCGAATGCGCGCCGGTCGCGGCATCGGCGAACAGCAGGGCCACGTCCTTCGCCCGCACGTCGCGCCCGTCGATCCGGTACGCGGAGCCCGCGCCGCGTTCGATCCGGCGGACGATCTCGGTCTCCTCGCCCTCGCGCTCGGCCAGGATCGTGACCTCGGCGAAGTCGCGCGGCGGGCGGCTGGCGGTGCCCGCGAAGATGACGTCTTCCATCCCCGCACCGCGCATCGACCGCGCGCTATTCTCGCCCATCGTCCAGCGCAGCGCCTCGAGCAGGTTCGACTTGCCGCAGCCATTGGGCCCGACAACGCCGGTCAGCCCCGGTTCGATGACCAGATCGGCCGGATCGACGAAGCTCTTGAAACCCGAAATGCGAAGCCGCTTGATCTGCACGGACCCGGTCGCCGCTCCCCCCGATGCGCTGTGGTTAACCGATAGCGGATGGGGGCGGGATGTCGAGGGGGGAGGCGTGGTCGGGACGATCGCGGCGTGGTTCGGGTTTGCTGGCCAGAAATGGGGGATGCCGCCCGATTGCGGGCGTGTCATGTGACCGATACAAGCACGTTCATGGCCGACTACGATCCCGACGACAAATGGCAGGACGAGTGGATGGCGCCTGTTCATCACGTCGGAAAGACTCTCCGCGAAAAGCACCTAAGCAATCCCTGGCCCCACATCCCGGCTCTCCCAGAGGCCATGAAATATTTGGCTACAGAGCTTTGGGATTGTGGATTCAGCCAAACTGAAATTTGCGAGGCTTTCGAGGCAGCGATCCGAGAGCTGCCACCCTACGCGGCTGGTTATGAGAGGCGGACTTAGGTCCGCTTGCGCCCAATAGTGGACATTCCCAACTATGGCCGAGGCGGCGGCTCCGAGACAAAGCCAACATTTTTAGAACCGGCTCTTTGCAGAGTGTAGATCGCGCCGCCAAGGCATCGATAAGGTGTCTGCGCCATATCCGAGTCGATGTGCGCGCGCCGTCCTGACTTCGCTTCGGATCGTGCGATCTCCAGCAGTTCATCCGTCGTTACTTTACGCCCCTCAACCTCGATGCTGCGCGATGTCGCGGGGCCACGTACGACGACGTTGAAAGGCGCGAGGGGCGCTGGAGAAGCGCAACCAATCGCTACATTTGAAAGCAGCGCCGCTGTGAGTGAGCTTCGAAGCCGTCCCATTTTGCGATGGTGCAACATGGCCGCCGAAACGGCAACGTCCGCTACCCACCAATTTCCGTTACTCGCGCAGGTGCATGCCGTTTTCGGATCACCCGAACCGCGCCAATCCGAACGGTTCCAGAGGCACGGGTGACGTCTTTCCATCCAGCATCGCCGCCACCAACTCCCCCGTGATCGGCGCGAGGGTCAGCCCCAGATGGTTGTGCCCGAAGGCATAGGACACGCCCGTCGTCCCCGGCACCTGCCCGATCGCGGGCAAGTAATCCGGTAACGTCGGTCGCGCGCCCATCCAGGGCTTCGCATCCTCGCCGATCGGCAGGCCCAGCGCGGCGATGTGGTGGCGCAGGCGGTTCCACTTGGCGGGGGCGGGCCTTGCTTCCGCGCGGGCGAACTCGACGATGCTGGCGGCGCGCAGGCCGCCTGCGAAGCGGGTGACGATCATCGAGCGGTCCTCGAACACCACCGGGGGCAGGTCGGCGGGCCAGTCGACCTCGGGCCCGGTCTGGAGGTGATAGCCGCGTTCGGCGATGATCGGGGCCTTCAGGCCGAAGGGGCGGAGCAGCGCAGCGCTCGCCACGCCTGCCGTCACGACGATCTGGGCGGCGGACAGGCGGCGGTCGTCGGTCAGGCGGACTTCGCCGTCGCCGACCGCTGCGACCCGCGCGACGAGGCGGGTGCCGCCATCGGCCAGGAAACGCGCCGTTGCGGTTTCGGCGAGGCGGGTCGGGTCGGCGATCTGGCCGCTGCCCTCGAAGCGGATGCCGCCTGCGATGGGGGCGCGGACGCGGGTGCGCCAGTTTTGCAGTTCCGCCTCGGTCAGCGGGCGGAAGCGCGCGGTGCCGGTGTCTGCCGCCTGCCAGTTGGCGAGACCGCGCGCGGCGCTCTCGGGCGTTTCCCACAGGACGACATGGCCATGCGGGCGCAACAGCTCGGGCGCGCCAAGTGCGGCGACGTGGCGCTCCCACGCTGGCATGGCCTGGGCGAGCAGCCCGGCCAGCGCCCGATGCGCGTGCTCATACCGGGCGGGGCGGGCGGCCTTCAGCAGCCGTAGGGAAAAGGGCAGCCAGGTCGCGATCTCACGCGGCGGCAGGGCCAGCGCCCCGCCGCGCCAGAACAGCCGCTTGGCGAACCCGCGCACCATCGCGGGCGAGGCGATCGGTTCGGCCTGTTCGGTCGCGATATGGCCCGCATTGCCCCAAGATGCAGCGCGGGGGCTGTCCTCCGCCTCGACCAGCGTGACCGTCCAGCCTTTGCGCTGGAGTGCCAGCGCGGTGGTCGTTCCCACCACGCCGCCACCGACGACGATGGCGCTGCGATGATCCGAGGCTGAGGCGTGATTTTCCGTCTTGGGCATGAGCCCGGTCATATCGTATACGGATTTTACAGCAAGGGAATCCCGATGACGTCACCCACGATCCGCCATACCTTTTTCTGCATTGACGGCCATACTGCGGGCAATCCCGTCCGGCTGGTGGCGGGCGGCGCGCCGCTGCTGCGCGGGGCCAGCATGGCCGAGCGGCGGCTGGACTTTCTGGAACGGTTCGACTGGATCCGCACCGGCCTGTGCTTCGAGCCGCGCGGGCATGACATGATGTCGGGCGGCTTTCTCTATCCGCCCTGCGAGCCCGACAGCGACGCCGCGATCCTGTTCATCGAAACCAGTGGCTGCCTGCCCATGTGCGGGCATGGCACGATCGGCATGATCACCTTCGGCCTGGAAAACGGCCTGATCACCCCGCGCGAGCCCGGCAAGCTGAAGGTCGAGGTGCCCGCCGGCACCATCCATATCGAATATGAGAAGGAAGGGGCGAAGGTCACCGCCGTCCGCATCCGCAACGTCCCCGCCTATCTGGCGGCCGAGGGCATCCGGATCGACGTGCCGGGCTTCGGTCCGCTGACCCTGGATGTCGCCTATGGCGGCAACTATTACGCGATCGTCGAGCCGCAGGGGGCTTATACCGGGCTGGACGATCTGGGCGCGTCGAAGCTGGTCGAGCTGAGCCGCACGATCCGCGAACTGGTGCGCGAACAGTTCGAGCCGGTCCATCCGCTCGAACCCTCGATCCGGGGGGTCAGCCATGTGCTGTGGGCGGACCAGCCTTCGGCCGAGGATGCCGATGGCCGCAACGCGGTTTTCTATGGCGAGCGGGCGATCGATCGTTCCCCATGCGGCACGGGCACCTCGGCGCGGCTGGCGCATCTGGCGGCCAAGGGGCGGCTCAAGGTCGGCGACCGCTTCGTCCACGAAAGCTATATCCGCAGCCGCTTCATCGGCCGGGTCGAGGCGGAAACCGAGCTGGGCGGGCAGGCGGCGATCGTGCCGTCGATCCAGGGCTCAGCGGTGTCGACCGGCTACAACACGATCTGGATCGACCGCGAGGACCCGTTCTGGGCCGGGTTTACTGTAGTTTGAAGTGATCGTTCACGCGAAAGACGCTAAGCCGCGAAGAGGAATAGGGTTCGCGCAGAGCACGCAGAGGACGCAGAGTGGTCGTGCTTGCCGCGTCAGCGGCCCTTCTATCCTGCCGGGTCGAAAATGCCGTTCGCTGGCACAGGTCATACCCCTCCGCGCCCTCTGCGCCTCTGCGCGAACAAATCATCTTGGCGTCATCGCGGCTTCGCGTGAATCCGTTGCCCCGGCGTCAGCCGGGGCGATCCTTCAGCCCAGATCGTCGATCGCGGGCTGGGGCTGGGTGAACCAGGCCGCCCCGCTCTCGGTCACGTGGAAGTGATCCTCCAGCCGGATGCCGAAACGGTCTGGCACGACGATCATCGGCTCGTTGGAAAAGCACATGCCGGGCGTGAGCGCGGTCTTGTCGCCGCGCACCAGATAGGCGGGTTCGTGGATCGACAGGCCGATGCCGTGTCCGGTGCGATGCGGCAGGCCGGGCAGGCGATAATCGGGGCCGAGACCTGAGCGCTCCAGGACCGCGCGCGCGGCATAATCCACCGTTTCGCACGGCTCTCCGGGCCGCACGGCGGCGAAGGCGGCTGCTTGCGCCTCCTTCTCGATATCCCAGATGCGGCGCACCTCGTCACCGACCTCGCCAAACGCATAGGTGCGGGTGATGTCGCTGTGATAGCCATCGACCAGCGTGCCGGTATCGACCAGCACCACGTCGCCGTCGCGCAGCACGTCGTCCTGTGGCAGGCCATGCGGGAAGGCGGTCGAGCGGCCGAACTGCACCGCGCAGAAGGTATTGCCGGTCGACGCCCCCAGCGCACGGTGCGCCTGGTCGATGAAGCGGATGACGTCGGAAGCGCGGATGCCCTCGCGCAGGATACGCGCGGCGCGGCGGTGGACCTCCAGCGTCATGTCCATCGCCTGTTGCATCAGCGCGATCTCGGCGGGCGACTTGATCGCGCGGCAGCCATCGACGACGGGCGCGCCGCTGACCAGCGTCACCCCCGGTGCCGCTTCACGGATACGGTCGACGAATAGGAAGGCCAGCGCCGGGTCGATCGCCAGCGTCTTCGCAGCCCCCAGCGCATCCGCGACCAGCGCGGAAGGACTTTCATCCTCTTCCCACAGGCGGATATCGGTGGCGGGGATGCTCAGGCTCGCCTCGAACGAGCCCAGTTCGAAGGCCGGGCAGATGAAGATCGGGTCGCCGCTTACCGGCAGCAGCATCGCGACCAGCCGCTCGGTCGCGCCCCAGGCGACGCCGGTGAAGTAACGGAGGCTTGCGCCTGCACCGATCAGGATCGCGTCTGCGCCCGCCTGCGCCATCAGTTCGCGGGCGCGGTCCATGCGGCGGGCGCGCTCTTGCGGGGTGATGACGGGGGCGGGGTTCGCCCAGGGCGACAGGCTCGCCAGTTCGCGCTCCGCCGTCGATCCGCCGATCATCCCTGCCATGTCACTCGCTCCATTTCGTATACGTTTGGAGCGTCTAGCGCGGTTATCGCCCTCACGCCACCCGGCGCAGGCGATAGCCCTCGGGCCCCTGCGCGACATAGCCCAGCCGCACCGCGCCCGCCAACGCGGCGGCGACCGCGCGTTCGACCTGGCGGCCTTGCGCAAAATGCTGGGCGATGGCGGTGGCGGACAGGCTGTGGTCGGTGCCGAGCAGGGCAAAGATGCTCGCGATCCGCCCGCCCAGATCGCGCGGGAAGGCGGGCTTGGCCAAGGCGGGCTCGGCCAGCGGCAGGGCGCGTTCGGCGGGGGTGAGCGGGGTCGCGCCCGCGCGGCGGCTCTGGAAGCCGGGGCGGAGCCATTGGACCCGGCCGCCGCGTTCCTCGGCCCGGCGCGCGCCGTTGAGCGCGACCAGCCGCTCGACCATCTCGGGCGCGGTGACGGTCGCGGGCCAGCCATAGGCGGCGATGACGGCGGTGTCGATCTGGTCGTGCAGCCGTGCGATCAGGTCGACCGATGCGGCGCGGCGCAGGTCCTCGTCCTCATGGGACAGAGACGCGCCCGCGATCAGCTTGGCGCGCAGATTGTAAAGCCCGGTCAGGGTGAGGTCCGGCACCGCCGCAAGGATGCGCTTGCGGGTGGCGTCGAGTTCCTCCGCCAAGTCGGCGATGATGCGCGCGGAGTCGTCGCTTGCATCGGGAAAGGGGAAGGGATCGAAGACTTGAGTTTTGGTATAGCGGTGCCCCTGTTCGAATTTCGCGACACCCATCAGCCCGCAATTGGCATAGGTCCAGGCAAGGCTGGTCGAGGACGACAGCACGCCGAGGTGGAGCGCTGCTTCGGATGCGACGCACACGAGCATATTGTCGGGCAGTGTATCAGCGCTGAGGAACTGAAACAGGCGGTGCTTGGCCGTCTCCACCGTCGCAATGTAGCGGGACAGTCCTTCGAGCGCGGGGCGGAGTTCCGTTCGGGGTTTTCCCAAGATCCACCACCTGTCCAGATAAGCCGCAGCATCGGCAGTGGGGGATTTTGCAAATTGTGCTTGTCGGCTGACACGGACAGTGCGCAGCAGATGGCCGTACACTTCGGGGAAGCGTTGCCGGACCTCGGCTTCGGACAGGTCGAGCAGGTCGATGACCATCGCCCCGCGGGTCCGGGCGGTCAGGTCGCGGCCATGGCAATAGGGGCGGATATGCTTTTCCAGTCCTTCGCGGCTTCCCAGACCGAGCAGCGTCGCTTCCGCCGGTGACACGATGAAGCCGGCACCGTGTAGTTTGACGCCCGGCGAACACAGCCATTGGTTGGCGAGCAGCGGCTGGGCCCGAGTCACGTCCGTCCCCACCGACAAATCCGCATTGATCCGCCCGATCGCCTCGACGAAGCGGATCGCGGGCGTGTCGCTGTCCAGCCCGCTTTCGCCCGCGATGCGCAACCGCCGCCCCTCGGCCTTGCCGCGCGCGACCACCGTCATCGCGATCCGCACCATCGCCGCATCGGGCGTCGCCTTGGTCCAGGGATGATCGGGAATCGCCCGCAGGATCGACAGCGGCACCGGCCCCTCGATCGCGCGCGCGATGACGCGGCGACCGAAGGTCTGGGTGATCGAGTTGGTGGTGACGAAGCCGAAGCGGATCAGCGGAGATCCCTTCGCCGCCAGCGCCTGCGCCGCCCGGTCCCACCAATAAAGGACATAATCGGCGGCGCGCGGCATCTTCGGATAGGCGCGCCACAGCATCTCGGCCATGCCCTCGGGCAGCCGTCCGCGCAGGTCCTTGCCGCCGATGAAGGGCGGATTGCCGACGATGAACTCCGCCTCGGGCCAGGCGGCCTTCGTGCCCGAAGCGGTAAGCAGCGCGTCCTGCGTGACGATCGACTGGACATCCTCTAGCACCGGGTCGGACACCTGCCCGCCATTGCGCAACTGCCAGCGGATATAGCCCAGCCACAGCACGAGCTGCGCGATGGCGGCGGCGCGGGCATTGACCTCGATCCCGTGGAAATTGCGCGGGTGCACCGTCTCGGTATCGAGGTGCAGGATCTCCTCGCCCGACAATTCGGCCAGCACCTCCAGCACCTCGCCCTCCAGTCGCTTCATCAGCTCCAGCGTGACGTAGAGGAAATTGCCGGTGCCGCAGGCCGGGTCGAGCACCCGCGTCGTCGCCAGCCGCCGGTGAAAGGCGCGTACCCGCTGCACGGCGGCGCGGGGATTGTCGCTACGCTCATTCTCCATCGCGCTCAGCACCTGTGCCCAGTCATCGCGCAGGGGCTCCATGACGGTCGCGGTCACCAGCCGCTCGACATAGGCGCGCGGGGTATAATGCGCGCCCAGTCGCCGCCGCTGGTCCGGGTCGAGCGCCTGTTCCAGCAGCGTGCCGAAGATGGCGGGCTCGACATCGCGCCAATCGCGCCGCGCGGCGGCAAGCAACTCGCCGATCTCCTCGCGGTTGAGGGGCAGCGCGTCGGCGGTGTGGAACAGGCCGCCATTGAACCGCCGGACGGCGCAGCGCAGCACATTGGCCTCGCCGCCTCGGTCCATCGAATGCCACAGATCCTCGATCCACGGCACGAAGGCATCGGGCCGCTCGCGCGCGTCGGACAGCAGGGTGACGAAGCCGCCCGCCGGGAGCAGCCCGCTATGTTCGGCGAACATGGTGAACAGGCAGCGCATCAGGAACAGCGCGACGCCCTCCGGGTCATGGCCGCGTTCTTCCAGCAGCTTGGAGATGCTGGCGAGGCGCGTCGCCACGTCGCGGGTGACGGCGGCGGCATGACGCGTGGGGTCGAGCGAGAGCGGCGCTTCCCAGATCGCCGCCAGCCTTTGCCGCACCGCTTCGTCCCGAAAATCGTCCAGCGTGATTCGAAAGCGGGCGCGGTCGGGGAACTGCTTGTAATGTTTGCCCTGGCCCGAAAAGTCGGCGAACAGCTCGATCACCCGGCCGACATCGACCACGATCAGGAAGGGCGGCCAGCCATGCTCGACCGGCAGGGCGCGGGCATATTGCTCGGCCTGTTCGCGGGCGCGGCGCATCAGCACGTCCCATTGCCGCGAACGGGGTGCCGGGCCCGGTTCGTCGGGCAACAGGCCGGGCAGGAAAGGCGGCAATTTGGCGCGGGGGCCTTCGCGGCTCTGCTTGGCCTCCAGCACGAAACAGCCGCGCTTGTAGAGGTCGATCCGCCCGCGCCGGTCCTCCTCCTCGCCGGGCAGGACGACGGCGCGCTCGAAGACATAGTCGTTGCGGGTGCTGGTGGCGTGGGCGGGATCGGGCGGGGCGACGCCGATGATCGCGCACAGCTCGGTGAGGAACAGCGCATAGTTGGCGCGCTCGGCCCCGCCTTCGCACGCCTGCCAGCGCCGGATAAACGCCTCGATCGCTGCCGCGGTCGCCATAAGTTGAAATCCTCCCGATGGCGATCATCGGGAGGATTTTGGCATTCGCGACGAGAGCTATCCCCGTAAGGGATTTAATGCCGTTTTGTTCAGAATGTGATCCTGATCCGTTCGGTCAAAGCCGCAAGAACGGATCAATTTGGCGAATACATCGCCATGGCATCCCGCCGGAATGCCGCACCACTATCGGTCCGGCTATAGAACATATGTCCGCCCGGATAGACGTTGAGATGCACTCGCTGCGCCACGCCGTAGCTCGGCATCTGGTCGACGATCAGTCGCGAGGCGAAATAGGGACAGGACAGGTCGTCCCAGCCATGCACGATCATCACCTTCATCTTGGGGTCGTTGGCGATCGCCTTGCGCAGGTCGGTGACAGGGGTGTCGTCGGGCTTGCCGCGATCCCAGGCGCTGTTCACGCTGTACGACAGCGCATGATAGCGCGCGTCGGTCTTCCAGCCGACCTCGCGCGTGACGAAGTCCACCATCGCGCTGGTCGTCGGCGCGATCAGCGAGTCGAGCAGCGGGTCGTTGGAGCGCTGCTGCGACGACCAGGGGAAGGGGTCGAAGGCGGTGACGTTGGAGTCGTAGATGCTGCCGATGGTCGAATCGTTGCGGTGAATCTCACGCAGATAGGTCCGCGTATCGACCCGCCCGCCCAGCTTCCGGACCAGCGCGGGGTCGAGCCCGGTCAGCTCGCTGACGCGCGTCACGATGCGGTCCACGGCCTGGGTGTCCGACCGACCGCGCATCAGGTCGCGCAGGTAATCGCCACGCGCATAGGCCTCGACCCCCGCCATCGCCTCGGGGGTCAGCTTGCCCTGCCGCTCCAGCTGCGCGGCGGCCATCGAGGGCAGGTCGATCATCCAGGGCAACGGCGACAGCGCGGTCGCGTCATCGCCCGAGGCGGGGTCGAGATAGGGGGACACCATCACGAGGCCGTTCACGCCCACGCCGATCTGGGACTGCAATTCATAGGCGATACGCGGCGCCCGGTAGCCGCCATAGCTTTCGCCCATGATGTATTTGGGCGAGCGCAACCGGCCTTCCTTGACCAGCCAGTCATAGACGACCTTGGACAGATATTTGATATCCGGGTCGTTGGCGTAGAAGGCCTTCTTCGTCTCGGCCTCGTCGACCAGGCTGCGGCTGAAGCCAGTGCCGACGGGGTCGATGAAGACCAGATCGGTAAAGTCCAGCCAGCTATTGGGATTGTCGGTCGCGATCGGCGCGTCGGAGGGGGCATCGCCCTGCGCGCCGAACGGCACCCGCTTCGGGCCGACCGCACCCATGTTCAGATAGACCGACGCCGCCCCCGGTCCGCCATTGAAGGCGAAGGTGACGGGCCGCCGGACATCGCCGCCAGGCACGGTATAGGCGGTATAGACGACCTGGCCGATCTCCTTGCCCTTGTCGTCGCGCACCGCGATCTTGCCCACCGTCGCCTTGTAGCTGACGACCCGGCCGCCGATCCGCGCGCTCTGCGTGATCGTCTTGTCCGCGGGCAGGGGCGGCAGCTTGGCGTCGTCGTCCTTTTTCTCGGTGGTGGTCGTGGTTTCGGTCTTTTCGGCCTTCTGGGCCAGCACGGGCGTGGCGGCGGCGGTCAGCAGCAACAGGGCGGTCAGGTGCAGGGTCTTGGGCACGTTCGGAATTTCCCCCTTCGGATAAGGCGTCGTGACGGATCATGATCCCATGTCCCGCGTTCCCGCAAGCCATCCCCCCTCGAAACACGCCGAACCGCTCCCTATCTCGCCTCTGGCCTTCCTCCCGGAACAGAAGTAGAACTAGCCCCATGCTGACCAAGATTTCCGTCCGCGGCGCGCGCGAGCACAATCTCAAGGATGTCGATATCGACATTCCCCGTGACACGCTGACGGTGATCACCGGCCTGTCGGGGTCGGGCAAGTCTTCGCTGGCGTTCGACACCATCTATGCCGAGGGGCAGCGGCGTTACGTCGAATCGCTGTCGGCCTATGCGCGCCAGTTCCTGGAGATGATGCAGAAGCCGGACGTCGACCATATCGAGGGGCTGTCGCCCGCCATCTCGATCGAGCAAAAGACGACCAGCCGCAATCCGCGCTCGACCGTGGCGACCGTCACGGAAATCTACGACTATATGCGCCTGCTCTGGGCGCGGGTGGGCATTCCCTACAGCCCGGCCACCGGAGAGCCGATCGCGGCGCAGACGGTCAGCCAGATGGTCGACCGGGTGATGACGCTGCCCGAGGGGACGCGCCTCTACCTGCTCGCCCCTGTGGTGCGCGGCCGCAAGGGCGAGTATCGCAAGGAAATGGCCGAGTGGCAGAAGGCGGGCTTCACCCGCGTTCGCATCGACGGCCAACTCCATGAGATTGACGAGGCGCCTGCGCTCGACAAGAAGTTCAAGCACGACATCGAGGTGGTGGTCGATCGCCTGGTCGTGCGCGAGGATATCGCGACCCGCCTGGCCGACAGTTTCGAGACCGCGCTTAAGCTGGCGGATGGCCTGGCCTATGTCGATCCCGCCGATCCGGTCGAACCTGCCACACCCAAATCCGCGGTGCTGGGCAACAACGCGCCTGAAGGTCGCATCGTCTTTTCCGAGAAGTTCGCCTGCCCGATTTCCGGCTTCACCATTTCCGAGATCGAGCCGCGCCTGTTCTCGTTCAACGCGCCGCAAGGGGCGTGCCCGGCCTGTGACGGTCTTGGCGAAAAGCTGATCTTCGACGAGGATCTCGTCGTCCCCAACCACGAATTGTCGATCAAGAAGGGCGCGGTCGTGCCCTGGGCCAAGTCCAATCCGCCCAGCCCCTATTATATGCAGGTGCTGGGCAGCCTGGCGCGCGAGTTCGGCTTCTCGCTGGAGACGCCGTGGAAGGATCTGGACGCTTCGGTGCATCAGGCGATCCTGCACGGCACCAAGGGCAAGGCGGTCACGCTGACCTTCGTCGACGGCAAGAAGTCGTATGACGTGAAAAAGCCGTTCGAGGGCGTGATCGGCAACCTCAACCGCCGGATGCTCCAGACCGAGAGCGCCTGGATGCGCGAGGAACTGGCCAACTACCAGTCGTCGCAGCCTTGCGAGGTCTGCCACGGCGCGCGGTTGAAGCCCGAGGCGTTGGCGGTGAAGATCGCCATGCAGGACATCAGCTATGCCACGCATCTGTCGGTGGTCGATGCGCTGGCCTTCTTCACCGGGCTACCCGAGCATCTGACCGACCAGCAGCGCGCCATCGCCCAGCCGATCCTGAAGGAAATCGTCGAGCGGCTGGGTTTCCTGAACAATGTCGGGCTCGATTACCTGAACCTCGATCGGACCAGCGGCACGCTGTCGGGCGGCGAGAGCCAGCGCATCCGGCTGGCGTCGCAGATCGGATCGGGCCTGTCGGGTGTGCTGTACGTCCTCGACGAACCGTCGATCGGCTTGCACCAGCGTGACAACGACATGCTGCTCGCCACGCTGCGGCGGCTGCGCGACCTGGGCAACACCGTGCTGGTGGTCGAGCATGATGAGGATGCGATCCGCACCGCCGATTATGTCATCGACATGGGGCCGGGCGCGGGCGTGCATGGCGGAAAGATCGTCGCGCACGGCACGCTCAAGCAGTTGCTCAAGTCCAAGACCAGCGTGACTGCCGATTATCTGAACGGCACGCGCGAGGTGGCGGTCCCGACCAAGCGGCGCAAGGGGTCGGGCAAGAAGCTGACCGTGCACAAGGCGACCGCCAACAACCTGCAGGGCGTGACCGCCAGCATTCCGCTCGGCACCTTCACCTGCATCACCGGCGTGTCGGGTTCGGGCAAGTCGAGCTTCACCATCGACACCCTCTATGCCGCCGCCGCGCGGTCGTTGAACGGCGCGCGCATCCTGGCGGGCAAGCATGAGAAGATCACCGGGCTCGACCATCTCGACAAGGTGATCGATATCGATCAGTCGCCGATCGGTCGCACGCCTAGGTCCAACCCGGCGACCTATACCGGCGCCTTCACGCAGATTCGCGACTGGTTCGCCGGGCTGCCCGAGGCGCAGGCGCGGGGGTACAAGCCCGGCCGGTTCAGCTTCAACGTGAAGGGCGGCCGGTGCGAGGCATGCCAGGGCGACGGCGTGCTCAAGATCGAGATGCACTTCCTGCCCGACGTCTATGTCACCTGCGACGTGTGCCACGGCGCGCGCTACAATCGCGAGACGCTGGAGGTGAAGTTCAAGGGGCACTCGATCGCCGATGTCCTCGACATGACGGTCGAGGATGCCGCCGAGTTCTTCCAGGCGGTGCCGCCGATCCGCGACAAGATGGCGATGCTGGTCGAGGTGGGCTTGGGTTACGTCAAGGTCGGCCAGCAGGCGACGACCCTGTCGGGTGGCGAGGCGCAGCGGGTGAAGCTGGCCAAGGAATTGTCGCGCCGCGCGACCGGCAACACGCTCTACATCCTCGACGAGCCGACCACGGGGCTTCACTTCGAGGACGTCCGCAAGCTGCTCGAAGTGCTTCATGCCTTGGTGGAGCAGGGCAATACGGTGGTGGTGATCGAGCATAATCTCGACGTCATCAAGACCGCCGACTGGATCGTGGACCTAGGGCCGGAAGGCGGCGTCAAGGGCGGCGAGATCGTCGCGGTCGGCACGCCCGAAGTGGTCGCGGCGGAACCGCGCAGCTTTACGGGCAAGTATCTGAAGCCATTGCTCGAGAAGCGGCAGGCGCAGGCGGCGGAGTGATGCTGGCCCTCTTGGACATCTGACAAACCATCCCGGTGAAGGCCGGGATCCAGTTGGGTAGGCGTCGGCGTGTTACGTTGATCGCGTTGCAACTGGACCCCGGCCTTCGACTTCGGGTGCGAGGCTAAGGGGACTCCGTCGGCATCGAGCGACGTCGAGGTGCGCGTTCTGGCCCCAAACCTGCCACCCCCCATTCCCCGCAACCCACTTAACGTATCGCAACTTTTCCCCGCGCCGCGCGCTTCTGCCCGCATCACCCACAAGGGAGGATGAAATGCGTGCACTGACCCTCGGCCTGGTTGCGGCCGCGACGCTGGTTTCCGGATGTTCGACCTATGGTGGCGGTTTTGGCGGCGGCTATGGCGGCCCCCGCTACGCCTATGACTATAATCGGCCCGACCCGGCCTATGGCGGCTATTATGCCGACCGATATTATGTCGACAACCAGCGCTATCGCGAGCGTCGCCTGAGCCGCAACGACCGCGTCTATGTCGGCCAGGACGGCCGTTATTATTGCCGCCGCAATGATGGCACCACCGGCCTGATCGTCGGTGGCATCGCGGGCGGTGCGCTGGGCGCGGCGATCACTTCGGGCGGTTCGCAGACGCTGGGCACGCTGCTCGGCGCGGCGGGCGGTGCGCTGGCGGGTCGTGCCATCGAGCGGGACAACGTGCGCTGCCGCTGACGCCTCTGCGGCACATTGGCTGATGAAGGGCCGGTCGGTCGCCTCCCATTCGGATGCGGCGGACCGGCCCTTTTTGCGTATCGGGGTGAGCCCGTGGACGATGGCCGGGTGCGCGAAGATGAACGAACCCGCCCGACTTGCGACACTTGGTGACACTTTCGTCATGTTGCTGGCATGGCTTTGGGATGAGCCGCCCCCATATTGCGGATCGGGCCAGTTTTTGCCCGCTTATCAATGGGAGTAACATCATGAAGGCCATGATTCTTGCCGGTCTGGGGATCGCCACCATCGCCGTTCCGACGGTTGCCGATGCGCAGCGCTGGACCCCGATCGCCCAGCGCCAGGGCCAGCTGAATGCCCGGATCGACCAGGGTATCCGCTCGGGCGCGCTCAACCGGCGCGAGGCGGTTCGCCTGCGTTCGCAGCTTCGCGACCTGAGCCAGATGGAGTATCGCTATCGTCGTTCGGGCGGCCGCCTCGACGTGCGCGAGCAGCGCGACCTCGATCGCCGCTATGACGTGCTGAGCCGTCAGGTCCGCTTCGAGAAGAACGACCGCAACTACCGTCGCTGATCCGTTGCGACGGCCGCGCCCGGATCGATCGGGCGCGGTCCCGTCGGCCGGTCGATCGGACGGCCGCTATCCTTCCATTTGTCGAGGATCTGCCCCGATTGCGCGAGCTTTTCGGTGATGCCCGTGGTGCCGGTCGGTGCCACGGGCGTCGTCATTTGAGCCAGTCGCCGCGCGGTGGGCGACGGAGATGCCGCCGGGGCCTGGCCGGACAAGGGCGGGACGGGCAGGCTGTTCGACATGGGCGGCAACGTCTCGGGACTGGCGGCCAAGGTCGGCTGAGGCACTGCGGCCGGAGGGGGCGGCATTTCGCCACCGGCATAGACGCGGTTCATCGCGGCCGCCGTTCCCCAATAGCCCTTCCAGCGGTGGAACAGATGCGCGCCGACCATGACGGTCATCACCATGGCCCGGTTCCAGGCCGGGGCGACGGCATAGGTGTGGTAATGGGTGGCGAGCCCGACCGGCGCGAAGACGCTGCCCGACAGGGCCGCCGCCGCGATCCGCGCGGCGCGCGACCACCCCGATGCGGCAGGCGTACGCGACAGGGCGCCGTCACACACGAAGCTGAACTGGCAATGCGCGCGCTCGACGCCCTGATAGACGACGCCGCACACCGTCGCCGGGAAGGCAGGGTGGCGGGTCCGGTTCAGCACGACCTGCGCCACGGCGCGCTGTCCATCGACGCTTTCACCGCTTGCCTCGTAATAGAGCGCCGCGGTCAGGCACTGCATGGCGCGCGCCTTGTCGATCGCGGTCGCACGACCCCAGCGGAATGGCGGTGCCGCGACGACGCCATTGTCGCTCAGCACCGCGCCCGGCGGAATGGGCAGGTCGGGGAGGGCGACCGTGCCGGTGCTGCCGTCGCTCGCGGGAAAGACCAGTGGCGCGGGCGGGGCTGCGGCGGGCGACGGTGACGTCGCGGTTGCGACGGGGCGGCCGCTACCCTGCGCCTTTGGTCGCTGCCCTCGCGCGACCAGCACCAGGCCGAACGCCAGCATCAGGCCGACCAGCACCAGCCAGCCCTGCACCATCCGCCTTACCGTTCGCTTGGCCACTCGCAAGGCGTGGGATTCCCCTGATCGTCAATATTCGCCCCAGTCCCTATACCCGACAAGGTTAAGGATTGTGCGTATCGGCCGGGCGGCATCGCCGTTCTCCGCATGGGGCAAGCCTCTGACGGCAACACCCCTCCACCTGCCTCGACGGGGTAGGTGGAGGGGGGCGCCGGGATCAGCGCAGCTTGGCCGAGTCCAGATTGACGGCGGCCGCCGGGATGACCTCGACATTGGGATGCGTGGTCTTCAGTGCGGGTAGGAACTGCTTGGCATCGCCGACGATGACGATGCTCGCCGCCTTGGGATCGAGGAGCGCGGCAGAGGCGGACTGGACCGCCGCCGGGTCGACCGCCTGGACGCGCGGGATGTAGCGGCCCAGTTCGTCGAGCGGCACACCCTGCAGCGTATAGCCCGCCAGGATATCGGCGATGCCGTCGGTCGTCTCGATCGTCCGGCCGAACCCGCCGACCAGCACCGCCTGGCGCGTCGCCAGTTCGTCCTGCGGCACGGGCGTGGAGCCCAGCCTGGACATCTCGGCATCGATCAGCCCGACGACTTCGGCGGCAGAGGGGTTCTTGGTCTGGGTGCGTGCCGAGATCATGCCGATGTCACGGCCCGCCTGCACCCCGCTGCCCGCGCCATAGGCCAGCCCGCGCTTGATGCGGATTTCCTGGTTCAGGCGCGACGAGAAGCCGCCGCCGAGCACGGTGTTGGCGACCGCCAGCGGATAATAGCGGTCATCGGCGCGGCGGATACCCGAGCGCGCGACGACGACGCCCGCCTGTCCGGCATCGGGCATGTCGACGACGATGACGCGCGGCGCGGGGAAGGCGGGTTCGGCGGGCTTTGCGGCATTGGCCGTGGCGCCGGTTACGCGCCAGCCGCCCAGGTGGCGTTCGGCCAGGGCGCGCGCCTGGGCCGGGGTGACGTCGCCGACGAACACCAGCGTTGCCTGACCGGGCTTCCAGCTGCGCGCATAGGCGGCGGTCAGGTCGGCGCGGCTCAGCGCCTTCAGCGAGGCGGGCGTGCCCGACAGCGGCTGGCCATAGGCGCGCGTGCCGTACACGACACGGTCGGCGACCATCGCGGAGAGCTGGGCGGGGTTCTTCATCGCCACGTTCAGGCCGTCGATCGACTGGGTCCGGGCGCGGTCGATCTCGGCCTGCGCAAAGGCCGGGTGAGTTGCCACATCGGCCAGGATCGTCATCGCGGTATTGGCCTGCGCCGAGGGGACCGTCATGTCGATCGTCGCACCGTCGTCCGATGCTCCGGCCGCGATCGATCCGCCCAGGCTTTCGACCGCGCGCGCGATCTCGGTCGCCGAGCGGGTCGTGGTGCCCTTGGTCATCAACTCGGCCGACAGGCTGCTGGCGCCCGCCTTGCCCGCCGGATCGGTCGCCGCGCCGCCCAGCGCGACCAGCGAAGCGGTGACGAGCGGCAGTTCGTGGCGCTCGACCGTCACGACGCGCAGGCCGTTGGCCAGGGTGGCGACGACCGGCTTTGGCAGGGTGGGGGCGATGGCGGCGCCCGGCGCGGGCGGCAGGATGCGCTGCCCTTCGGCGGCGGGGGTGACCACCGCGATATCGGCGGGCGGCGTCAGCGCGGCGACCTGCACCGTCGGCGCGATCTCGATCGGCATGACGCGAACGTTGGCGGGGCGATCCGATTCGGGAAGATAGCGGATCGTCGCGCTCTGCTCGTCCTTCAGATAGCGGCGCGCGACACGCTGGATATCCGCCGCCGTGACCGTCTGAACGGCCGCGATCTGGCGATCGGCGGCGCTGGGGTCCCCGTCGACGATCACGCCGTTGGCGATCAGGTTCGCCCGGCCCTCGGCGGTTTCGCGCTGCTTCAGCGCGGCGGTCAGCAATTCGTTCTTCGCTTCGGCCAGTTCGGCGGCTGAGACGGGCGCGTCGCGCAGACGGGCGATCTCCTTCTTCAAAGCCGCCTCACCCTCGGCGACCGGCTTGCCGCCCGCCATCATCGCATAGACGGCGAGGTTGCCGGTCGACTGCTTGGTGTCGAGGAAGGTCGAGGCCGACTGTGCCAGCTGGTCGCGGTACACCAGATCCTCATACAGCCGCGAGCTTTCTCCTGCCGACAGGATGGCGTTCAGCACCATCAGCGCGGGCGTGTCGGCGCTGCGCTCGGGCGGGATGTGATAGCTGACCAGGACGGCGGGAAGCGGGACATTCGCCTCATAGACGCTGCGGGTGACCGCCTCGGTCCGCGGCGGTTCCTGCACGGTCACGCGCGGGATCGGATTGGTGGGGCGCTTGATCCCCGCGAAATACTGGTCGACCCAGCGGTCGAGCTGCGCGGGGTCGAAATTGCCCGATACGACCAGCACGGCATTGTCGGGCCGGTAATAGGTGGCGTGGAAGGCGCGGACGTCATCGATCCCCGCCGATTCCAGTTCCTCCAGGCTGCCGATACCCGGCCGCGCATAGGGGTGCGTGGTGTAGGCGAGCTTGGGGTAATAGATGGAGAACAGCTTGCCATAGGGCTGGGCGAGCGTGCGCTGGCGAAGTTCCTCCTTCACCACGTCGCGCTCGCTGGCGAAGCTCTTGGGCTCGACAACCAGCGCGGCCATGCGATCCGCCTCGGCGAACAACAGGCGCTGCAGGTGGTTGGCGGGCACAACCTCGAAATAATTGGTATAGTCGTCGGCGGTGGAGGCGTTGTTATAGCCGCCGACATCCTCGGTCAGGCGATCCATCTGTTCGGGGACGAGGTTGCGCGTCGCCTTGAACATCAGATGCTCGAACATGTGGGCAAAGCCCGAGCGGCCCTTGGGATCGTCCTTCGATCCGACATCATACCAGACCTGGACCGAGACGTTGGGCGTCGCGGTGTCGCGAATGGCATAGACGCGCAGGCCGTTGGGCAGGGTGCGCGTGGTGAACGCGATGGGCTTCACGCTTTCCGTGCGCGCCGGACTTGGCGCGGTTTGCGCCCCGGCCAGCGAGGGAAGGGCGGCGACGCCGAGCAGGAGCGCGGCACGGAAAAGGCGCATGAAGATCCTCGTTACTGGAGACGGATTATTTGGACTTGTTGCGCGTGCCGTACAACACGGCGGCCGCGATCGCGGCCGAACCGATGCCGACACCCAGGCCGATCTTGCCCATCGGCCAGTTGCGCGTCTTTTCCTTGATCGAATCGGCGGTGGCTTCGGCGGCAGCCACGGCGTGATCCTTGGCCTCCTTGGCGGCGGCGAGGATCTCGTTGGGGGCGTCTTCGATACGATCGGTCATGTTACTCTCCTACTCGACCTGATTAATCCCGGGCAGCGTAGCGCGCTCGGAAGTCGTCCGCAAAGGCCGTGAGGCGTCCCTCGGAAATCGCGGCGCGCAGATCGGCCATCATCTGCTGGTAGAACCAGATATTATGCTCGGTCATCAGCATCGCGCCCAGGATTTCCCCGGCACGGACCAGATGATGCAGATAGGCGCGGCTCCAGGTCGAACACACCGGGCAGCCACAAGCGGGGTCGAGCGGGCCCTGATCCTCGGCAAAGCGCGCGTTGCGGATGTTGATCGGGCCCTGCCGCGTGAAGGCCTGACCCGTCCGCCCCGAGCGGGTCGGGAGCACGCAGTCGAACATATCGACCCCGCGCTCGACCGCGCCCACGATATCGGTCGGCTTGCCCACACCCATCAGGTAGCGGGGTTTGCTGGCAGGAAGCTGGCCCGGCGCGAAGTCGAGGCAGCCGAACATCGCCTCCTGCCCCTCACCGACCGCCAGGCCGCCGATCGCGTAACCGTCGAAGCCGATGTCGATCAGCGCGTCCGCTGACGCCTTGCGAAATCCTTCATCCAGCGCGCCCTGCTGAATGCCGAAGATCGCATTGTCCTCGGCATGTTGCCCGCCCGCGTCAAAGGCATCGCGGCTGCGCCTGGCCCAGCGCATCGAGCGTTCCATCGCGCTGGCCTGCACCTCGCGGGTCGAGGTGGTGGGCACCAGTTCGTCGAACGCCATGACGATGTTGGAGCCGAGCAGCCGCTGGATCTCGATCGAGCGTTCGGGGCTGAGCAGATGGCGGGTGCCGTCGAGATGGCTCTTGAACGCGACCCCATCCTCGGACCGCTTGGTCAGCTCGGCCAGGCTCATCACCTGATAGCCGCCGGAGTCGGTCAGGATCGGCCGGTCCCAGCCCATGAAGCCGTGTAGGCCGCCCAGCCGGTTCACCCGCTCCGCGCCGGGGCGCAGCATCAGGTGATAGGTATTGCCCAGGATGATGTCCGCCCCGCTGGCGCGCACATCGCCGGGCTTCATCGCCTTGACGGTGGCGGCGGTGCCGACGGGCATGAAGGCGGGGGTGCGGATCTCGCCCCGCTTCATCGAAATAGTGCCGGTGCGGGCGCGGCCGTCGGTGGCGTGGATGGCGAAAGAGAAGCGGGCGGTCATTTTCTTTTGTCTCGGGGACGCAAGGGGCCGGTGGGGCCGTTGGCGTCGACGGGGGTGGTGCGGATGGTCAGTGCCTCGGCCCGGCTGATCGTGCCGTCCTGATCGCGGTCGAAGCGCGAGAACAGGCGCGAGAAATGGGCCTGAAGCTCAGCCAGGGTGATCCGATTGTCACTGTCCTTGTCGACGTCGAACGGGCTGGGCAGCGCGTTGCGGTCGCCCAGCCAGCGCTCGGCCCAGTCGGCGAACTGGAGATAGCCGATCGACCCCTGATGGCGCGTGTCGATCAGGTCGTAGGAACGCTTGACCCCCGCCTCCATCTCGGCACGCGTGGTCTTGCCGTCGCCGTCCGCGTCGAAGGCGGCGATCATCATCGCCACCGGCTCGACAACCATGGTAGCGGGCGTCTGCGCAAAGGGGGCGGGGCGGGCGGTGACCGTCACCGTCTGGTCGCTACCCGGCGTCGCCGCCTGGAGCAGCAGCGCCAGCCACATCATGCGGTACGTTCCGGCAGCAGCAACGAGGCATCGCCATAGGAATAGAAGCGATAGTCGTTCGCGATGGCATGGGCATAACCCGCCTGCATCCGATCGAGTCCCATCAATGCGGAAACCAGCATGAACAAAGTCGAGCGCGGCAGGTGGAAATTGGTCATCAGCCCGTCGATCCCGCGAAAGCGATAGCCCGGCGTGATGAAGATCGCCGTATCACCCTCGAACGGACGGATCACGCCGTCCTCTCCGGCCGCGCTCTCGATCAGGCGCAGCGAGGTGGTGCCGACCGCGATCACGCGGCCGCCCCGCGCCTTGACGGCATTCAGCCGGTCGGCGGTCGCGGCGTCGATGCGGCCCCATTCGGCGTGCATCTTGTGGTCGACGGTGTCCTCCGCCTTGACCGGCAGGAAGGTGCCCGCGCCGACATGCAGGGTCAGCGTGGCATGGTCGATCCCGGCCGCCGCCAGCGATTCCAGCAGGCCCGGCGTGAAGTGCAGCGCCGCCGTGGGCGCGGCGACCGCGCCGGGTTCGTTGGCGAACATCGTCTGATAGTCGTCGGCATCCTGCTCGGTGATGCCGCGCTTCTGGGCGATATAGGGGGGCAGGGGCATGGTGCCCGCCCGCTCCAGCAGCAACTCGACCGGCTCGTCCCCGGCGAAGTCCAGCGCGAAGCTGCCATCCTCGGCCCTGTCGCGCGCGGTCGCGTTGACCCCGGAGCCGAAATCGATGACGTCGCCGTCACGTAAGCGCTTGGCGTTGCGGATGAAGGCGCGCCAGCGGCGCGTGCCCTCGCGCTTGTGCAGCGTCGCGCCGATCTTCGCCTCGCCGCGGATACCCTCGAGCTGGGCGGGGATCACGCGGGTGTCGTTGAAGACCAGCAGGTCCCCGGGGCGCAGGCACGCGGGCAGGTCACTCACCCGCGCATCGCGGGTGGCGGCCCCTTCCAGAACCAGCATCCGCGCCGAATCGCGCGGGGATGCCGGGTACAGCGCGATCCGCTCGGGCGGCAGCGCGAAGTCGAAAAGATCTACGTTCACTTGGTGGCCGTTGCCGCCTTCTTGGCCGGGGTGGCCTTGGGTGCGGGGCGGCGTGCGGGAAGCGGCTTGGCCGCCGCACCCGGCAACGTCACCGGTGCGCCCAGGCTGGGCGCCGCCACGGGGGCGGGGACGAAGGCGGGGGGATTGTCCGCCGCGACATAGGCGTGGATGATCTTGCTCGGGTTCGCGGGCGGCTCGCCACGTTCGATCTTGTCGACATATTGCATGCCGTCGATCACCCGGCCGAAGACCGTGTATTTCTTGTCGAGCGCGAAGCGCGGCTGGAAGACGATGTAGAACTGGCTGTTCGCGCTGTTGGGATCGTCGGCGCGCGCGGCAGCGACCGATCCGCGAACATGCGGCAGATAATTGAACTCGGCCGGGATGTTGGGCAGCGACGAACCGCCGGTGCCGTCGCCCTTGGGATCGCCGCCCTGCGCCATGAAGCCGTCGATCACGCGGTGAAAGGCCAGGCCGTCATAGAAATGCTGACGGGTCAGCGTCTTGACTCGCTCGACCATCTTGGGCGCAACGTCGGGACGCAGCCAGATCGTCACCCGCCCGCCGGTCGACAGGTCGAGCACCCACAGATTCTCCTTGTCGGTGATCGGTGGCGGCGGCAGCCGGTCCGCGACATTGGTCTCCAGCACCTGCGCCGCCTTGGCGGGGGTGCTGAACTTGGGTAGCACTTCGGCCTGTTTCTGCGCCTGCGCCGGAACGGCGATCGGGCTGGCCATCATCACGGCAAGAGCGGCGAGAACGCGCATCATTTCTCTACGACTAGGGGAAGAATGGGGAGGCTGTAGAGCATATCGCCCCTTGCGCCAATCTGAACCTTCAGGCTGATTTTCCTCCCCTGAAAGGGGCGGTGGCAGGCCGAAGGCCTGACGGAGGGGTGTCCGGTTTGGAGAGGGAGGCGTGCCTTCTGGGGCGGTGACGCCCCTTCACCATCCTTCGGTTGGTCCCCCTCCTCTTGAGAGGATCGTCGCAAAACCCGTCACACCACCCCGGCGAAGGCCGGGGTCCAGTTGGGTGGACGACAGTAAGCGACGGAAATCATTCAGCATCTGGACCCCGGCCTACGCCGGGGTGGGAGATGAAGAGTGCAAAGTCTCAAATTTCGCAGCGAACCCCTGAAGGGGAGGAATGGGTCAGGAACCCTTGCGGCCGATCTTTTCCACGCGCTCGGCAACATCCTGGCAGACGGACGGGGTGACGAACTTGGAAATGTTGCCGCCGTACATCGCGATTTCCTTGACCAACCGGCTGGCGATGGGTTGCAGCGCGACGTCGGCCATCAGGAAGACGGTCTCGACCCGCGGATTGATCTGCTGGTTCATGCCCGCCATCTGATATTCATATTCGAAGTCGGCGACCGCGCGCAGGCCCCGGACGATGACCTTCGCGCCCTCGCGCTCGGCGAAATCCATCAACAGCGAATCGAAGGCGACGACATGAATCTCGCCCGCCACACCGGCGACCTCGCGCCGGACCATCGCCATGCGTTCTTCGAGGGTGAACATGGGCGATTTCGACGGATTGGTGGTGACGCCGATCACCAGCCGATCGACCAGCTTCGCGCCGCGCCGGATGATGTCCATATGACCCAGCGTCACGGGATCGAAGGTGCCGGGATACACGCCGATGCGGGTCACCGGTCGCGCTCCACCACATAGGCGGCGATGGCGCGCAGAAGATCGGCCTCGGGACCATAGGCGCGCAGATGCTCGATCGCCTGCGCGACCAGCATCCGGCATTGTTCGCGGGCGCGCTCCACGCCCATCAGGCTGAGGAAGGTCGCCTTGCCCGCATCCTCGTCCTTGCGCAGCTTCTTGCCCGCCGTCGCTTCGTCGCCCTCGGCGTCGAGCAGGTCGTCGGCAATCTGAAAGGCCAGGCCCAGATCATGGGCATAGCCGCGCAGGTGGGTACGGCCCTCGGGCGGGACGCGGCCCAGGATCGCCCCCGCCTCAACCGCGGCGCAGATCAGCGCGCCGGTCTTCATCTGCTGAAGCCGGGTGACGGTGGCCAGATCGAACACCTGTCGCTCGGCCTCCAGGTCCATCTGCTGCCCGCCCGCCATGCCGCTGGGGCCGGAGGCGCGCGCGAGGTCGAGGATCAGCTCGGAGCGGACGAAGGGATCGGCATGGGTCGCGGGATCGGCCAGGATCTCGAACGCCAGCGCGTGGAGGCAGTCGCCCGCCAGAATCGCCGTCGCCTCGTCGAACGCCTTGTGCACGGTCGGCTTGCCGCGCCGCATATCGTCATCGTCCATCGCGGGCAGATCGTCATGGATCAGCGAATAGACGTGGATCGCCTCCAGCGCGGTCGCGACCCAGCCCGCCGTGTCGCGGTCGACCGCGAACAGACGGGCGGTGGCGAAGACGAGGAGCGGGCGCAGCCGCTTGCCGCCGCCGATCGCGGCGTGGCGCATCGCGGCATAAAGCGACGCGCGCGGATCGCCGGGATCGGCGAGCAACTGGGCAAAGCGGCGGTCGATGTCCTCGGCGACTTCGGCCAGGGCATCGGGCAGCGCGGCGGCGGTCAGCGTCACGCCTCAGCCTGCCTGAAACGGGCGGGTGCCGGCAGCCTTGCCCTCGGTATCGAGGCGGATCGCCTCGATCCGGGCCTGGGCGGCGTCGAGCCGTTCGGCACAGCGCTGGCGCAGACGATCGCCGCGCTCGTACAGGCGGATCGACTCGTCCAGCGTCGCTTCACCGCTTTCCAGGCGGCCGACGATGCGTTCCAGTTCCTTGAGAGCGTCCTCGAACGTCAGTTCTTCGATGGGCGTATCCATGACGTCGCTATGCGGCACACCCGCGACCCGCGCAAGGCGGCTCGCGCTTATCGCAGCCGGTTGACCGTCCAGGTGTAGAGAAACGAAACACCGAACAGCCCCAGATCGATCGCCGCCTGCACGCGGTGGGGAGACCGGTCGCCCAGGTCATGCGTAATCAGGCGGATATCCGCGGTCGGATGGCGACACGCGAGCGCGATCAGCGCCAGCGTCAATCCCGCCATCATGATCCGTCGTTCGCGCAAACGCCCTTCTCCCCCGCCTGACAATACGCCTGGCGCGCGATGTCGGCAAGAGCGGCGCGGCCCCGACCAGGCCGGGCGTCAGGCCGGGTGGCGGCATGGGAATGGTCGTGCCCCGGCAATGGCGGTCGCGGCCGCTCTTCTTGGCGGTGTACAGTGCTTGGTCGGTTTCGCGGTAGAGGTTGCGCCAGTCCGCCTCGTCCAGCATCGGTCCGGTGCACAGCCCCAGGCTGGCGGTGACCTTCAGCCCGGAGGGGTAGGTCGCGGCACGCAAATGGGCCAGCAGCGTCTCGGGGTCGGGCGCGCGCTCGGCATCGGCGAGCAGCGCGAACTCCTCGCCCCCGACGCGCGCGATCAATATGTCGGGGCCGACCGCTTCGCCCAGCGTGCGGGCGAAGATACGCAGCACCTCGTCGCCGCCATCATGACCCAGCGTGTCGTTGATGCGCTTGAAATGGTCGATATCGGCCAGGATCAGCATCTGCGGCCCGCTGCGTCCGATCGCCTGATCCAGGAAGGCGCGGCGATTATAGAGTTCGGTCAGCGGATCGGTATCGGCCAGCCGCCGGGCGACGCGCTCATCGGCGCGGGCCAGGTCGCGTTCGCGGCTGAGCAGATAGATGCGGTACGCCACGCCCAGGCTGGCGATCAGCGCCTCCAGGCCCATCGACAGCACGGTCGACTGGTCGATCCAGGGCCGCCACGCGATGATGTGCATGGCATGGAGCACGCGGAACATGCCCAGCGCGATCGGTATGCTCCAGGCGATGGCGAAGGCCCACAGGAAATTGCTCCGCAGCCGCGACGCGCGGACCAGCACCACGATCAGGAAGGCGAGCAGTATCAGGAAACCCATGACCACCGCCTGGTCGAGCGGTATGATCCAGCGCGGCGCGAGGATCGCGAAGGCGATGTTGGGCAACGCGATCAGGGCAAAGGTGACCGCCGCCAGCCTGTCCAGCCACCCCTCGAACACCTTGCGCTCGAAGAAGTGGCGCGAAAAGATGACCAGGGTCAGCGCGATCGCACCCAGCATGATCGCGTTCAGCCGATGTCGCTCGTTATTGTCGAGCCAGGGCAGCCACTGGCCGATCATCCCGGACGACGACAGGGTATAGCCGGTGATGACGAACAACAGCAGGCAATAGACGGGCTGGAGCGGCTGGCGCAAAGCGGGCCACAGCGCGATATTGTACACCGCCAGGCCGATGACCACGCCGATGATGACGCCGTAGACCAGCCCCAACGAGGATTCGACCGCCAGCATGTCGGCACGGATACCGATCCGCGCACCGCGCACGACGCCGCGCATATTGGCCGCCCCGTGCGCCTCCCACAGCACCCTGACCGGCTGCGTCCCCTCGCGCGGCAGCGGAACCGCGATCATCGCGCCCAGCAGCAGATACGGCGCGGTCGTCGCGCTGGTGAAGGCGACGGTGCGGATGCCGCCATCGGCATACAGGATGTGCAGCGCCGTCGCGTCCTGCCACGTACTGGCGAAGCTGACCGCCAGCAGGTCGCGCAGATCGCGGGATAGTCTGGGCAGGGGTTCGGACATCACCCAGTAATCGCCGACGCCGTAACGCGACTGGTCGTGGGTGCAGTCGAAGCCCCGCGGGCGGGTCAGCTGGATACGGGCGTCGTCGCCGGGCTGAATTCGGCGGATACAGGTCGATAGCGGCTCGCCAGCCTGCGCGTGCGCCTCCGCCAACGGCCACAGGACCGTCAGCAGCGCGAGCAGCAACGCGCCTATGGTGATCGCCCCCGGCCCCTTCATATGTCCCATCTGACGGCGCAAGGCCCCAAAATACGGTTAACGGCCTATAGTATAAATCAACTATTCCGCCCAGCCCGACCGGCGAGGCATATGAAAAAGGCCGGGTGTCGCCACCCGGCCCCATTTCGATTGCCGTCGATCCGGTCGCCCGGATCGGTCCGTCATGCTCAGTCCGCGTCGACCGAGGCGGGCTTGCCGCCCTTCTTGCGCGGCTTCTTGGGCGCGGCGGGCTCGATCGCGAAGGACAGCGCGCCGTCCTTCATCTTCACCGTCACCTCGCCGCCATGGACCAGCTTGCCGAACAGCAGTTCCTCGGCCAGCGGCTGCTTGATCTTCTCCTGGATCAGGCGGCCCATCGGACGCGCACCATAGAGGCGGTCATAGCCCTTTTCGGTGAGCCAGCTCTTCGCCGCCTCGTCCAGACTGATATGGACATGCCGGTCGGCCAACTGGAGTTCGAGCTGGAGGATGAACTTGTCCACCACCCGCGCCACGACTTCGGGCGGCAGGTAGCCGAAGGGCACGATCGCATCCAGGCGGTTGCGGAATTCCGGCGTGAACATCTTCTGCACGGCCTGCTCATCCTCGCCCTCGCGAGTGAGGTTGCCGAACCCGACCGTCTCGCGCGCCATGTCGGCGGCGCCCGCATTGGTCGTCATGATGATGATCGTGTTGCGGAAATCGACCGTCTTGCCGTGGTGATCGGTCAGCTTCCCATTGTCCATCACCTGCAACAGGATGTTGAACAGGTCGGGATGCGCCTTCTCGATCTCGTCGAGCAGCAGCACCGAATGCGGATTCTGATCGACCGCATCGGTCAGCAGCCCACCCTGGTCATAGCCGACATAGCCCGGAGGGGCACCGATCAGACGGCTGACCGAGTGACGCTCCATATATTCGGACATGTCGAACCGCTGGAGCGGGATGCCCAGGATCGTCGCCAGCTGCCGCGCGACTTCGGTCTTGCCGACGCCGGTGGGGCCGGTGAACAGATAGTTGCCGATCGGCTTGTCCGGATCGCGCAGGCCTGCCCGGCTGAGCTTGATGGCCGAGGACAGGTTCTCAATCGCCGCATTCTGGCCGAACACCACGCGCTTGAGGTCCGTCTCCAGCATTTCCAGCTGCTGGCGGTCGTCGGTCGACACGCTTTTCGGCGGGATGCGCGCCATGGTGGCGATCACGGCCTCGATCTCCTTGGGCGTGATCGTCTTCTTGCGCTTGCTGACCGGGACCAGCATCTGCATCGCGCCGACCTCGTCGATCACGTCGATCGCCTTGTCGGGCAGCTTGCGGTCGTTGATGTAGCGCGCCGACAGCTCGACCGCCGACTTGATCGCATCGGGCGTGTACTTGACCTGATGGTGATCCTCGAACGCCGAGCGCAGGCCGGCGAGGATCTTGATCGTGTCCTCGATCGTCGGCTCGTTCACGTCGATCTTCTGGAACCGGCGCAGCAGCGCGCGGTCCTTTTCGAAGTGGTTGCGGAACTCCTTGTAGGTGGTCGAGCCGATGCAGCGGATCGTGCCGCCCGACAATGCGGGCTTGAGCAGGTTCGAGGCGTCCATCGCCCCGCCGCTAGTCGCACCCGCGCCGATGACGGTGTGGATCTCGTCGATGAAGAGCACCGCATGCGGCAGCTTCTCCAGCTCGTTGACGACCGCCTTCAGACGCTCCTCGAAGTCGCCGCGATAGCGGGTGCCCGCCAGCAGCGCGCCCATGTCGAGCGAATAGATGACGGCCGGCTTCAGCACCTCGGGCACATCGCCCTCGATGATCTTGCGCGCCAGGCCCTCGGCGATGGCAGTCTTGCCGACGCCGGGATCGCCGACATAGAGCGGGTTGTTCTTCGACCGGCGGCACAGGATCTGGACGGTGCGGTCCACCTCGGGCCCGCGCCCGATCAGCGGATCGACCTTGCCTGCCTTGGCCTTTTCATTGAGGTCGACGGTGAACTGCTTGAGCGCGCTCTCGCCCTTGCCCTTTTCGGCGGGCTTGGCGGGCTTTTCCTCCTCTACGCCCTTGGGCGGGGTCGCATCAGCGGCTGCGGCACCCTTGCCGACGCCGTGGCTGATGAAGCTGACCGCGTCCAGGCGGCTCATATCCTGCTGCTGCAGGAAATAGACGGCATAGGATTCGCGCTCGGAAAACAGCGCGACCAACACGTTCGCGCCCGTCACCTCGTCGCGGCCCGACGACTGGACGTGCAGGATCGCACGCTGGACGACGCGCTGGAACCCGCTGGTGGGGGAGGGGTCGGTCGCCGCCTCGACCTTCAGCGCGTCAAGCTCGGTGTCGAGATACTGGGCGACCGTCGCCTTCAACTCGCCCAGGTCGACATGGCACGCTTCCATGACCTTCGAGGCATGGTCGTCGTCGATCAGCGCGAGGAGCAGGTGCTCCAGCGTGGCATATTCATGGCGCCGCACGGTCGCGGCTTCCAGCGCCTTGTGGAGCGTGGTCTCGAGCGCGGGGGCGAAAGATGGCATCTACGATACTCCTGACGAGGCGCTTGGGACTGGCGCTTCGTTTCGACCAATGTCGGGATGGTGGGGCCCGGCATCAAGCGGGGGTAACGCACGGCCGCTGAACAAAGCGTATCGTGCGCAAAAGGAAAAGATCGCGGCACGGCGCGGCAGGCGATCGGCGAAGCGGCGATGGCACGCCCGGCCGGTCGCGTCGCCCTCACCGCCTGAAAAGCGCGTCGGCGCTGGCGCGGTGGAGCGATGCCCGCTCGATATGGCGGCGGGTGCGATCGATCTCGCCCTGCAGCGCCGCGATCCGCGCCTCAAGCTCGGCGATCGACAGCGGATCCAGGTCGACGCGGGTCAGCGCCGTCAGGCTATCCGGGATGCGGAGGGGGGAATCATCCTGGTCCATCACGGGATGCAGCGTTGACCCCAACGCCGCCGATGTCAATAACGGTACGGAACAGGCCAGGGCAAAGGGGCGGTAATTGGTGCACGCCGATAGCGATGTGAGGACAATGACCGACATTCCCGTCAGGATGACCGCGATCGACCCGGAAACGGCGGGCGGTCCAGAGGTTCTGGTGCCGGTCGAACGCCCGACGCCGACGCCGGGCGAGGGTGAGGTGCTGGTCCGCGTGGCCGCCGCCGGGGTCAACCGACCCGACGTCATGCAGCGCCAGGGCCTCTACCCGCCGCCGCCGGGCGCACCGTCCATTCCTGGGCTGGAGATTGCGGGCGAAGTCGTCGCGGTCGGCGCGGGCGTCGGCCCGGAAATGCTGGGCCAGCCGGTCTGCGCGCTGATCGGCGGCGGCGGCTATGCGCAATATGCGATCGCGGTCGCCGACCACTGCCTGCCCGTGCCACATGGCCTGTCGATGGTGCAGGCCGCCGCTATCCCCGAGACGCTGTTCACCGTGTGGACCAACGTGTTCGAGCGCGCCTATGCCCGCGAAGGCGAGACGCTGCTCGTGCATGGCGGGACCAGCGGCATCGGCACCACGGCGATCGCACTCGGCGCGATCTTCGGGTTGACGGTAATCGTGACCGCGGGTTCGGACGAGAAATGCACGGCAGCCGAGAAGCTGGGCGCGGCCAAGGCGATCAACTACCGGACGCAGGATTTCGTCGAGGCGGTGAAGGACTTTACCGGCGGCAAGGGCGTCGACATCGTGCTCGACATGGTCGGCGGCGACTATCTGCCGCGCAACCTCCAGTGCCTGGCGGAGGATGGCCGCCACGTGTCGATCGCGGTGCAGCGCGGGGCCAAGGCCGAGATCCCGATCTGGGAAATCATGCGCCGCCGCCTGATCCTGACCGGCTCGACGCTGCGCGGGCGTGACCGTGCCTTCAAGGCGATGGTCGCTGACGAGCTGTCGCGGATCGTCTGGCCGCATGTCGAGGAGGGGCGGCTGCGCCCCGTGATCGACCGCAGCTTCCCATTTGCGCAGGTCGCCGAGGCGCATCGGCGGATGGAGGCGGGCGACCATGTCGGCAAGATCGTCCTGACCTTCGACACCTGATCCCCCGCACCCCGCTTTCCCGCGACGGACTTGATCCCGCTGCAAAAGATTGCAACGGATCGAACGACCGGATGGGTCGTTTTTCCGGCACGGAATTGGGGGTATGTCGAGCATGCAGGTTGGTGGTCGGCTGGCGATCGCAATTCTGGTCGGGACGGCGGCAGGCATGGTCGCCCCGCCGGTGCAGGCCCAATCCGCCCGCGAAATCCTGACTCAGGCCTCCTTTGCCGATAGCGACGAAGTCAGTGCGCTGCGGCGCGTGACGAGCGCCTATAACGCGGCGCAGGCCGCTTTGCGCCGGTCCCCCGACGATCATGAGGCGCTGCTGATGCGCGCAACCGCGCTCGGCTACCGCGCCAAGCTGACCGGCAATCGTAGCGACGCGGTATCGGCGCGCCGCCAGTTCGAGGCGCTGGTCGCGCAGAATCCGCGCGATGCCGAGGCGACGCTGGCGTTGGGTGCCTGGCATATCGGCGGCGTCAAGAAACTGGGGGCGATCATGGGGCGCGCGGCAATCGGGGCGCAGCGGGGCGTGGGGCTCTCCGCGCTCGACCGGGCGGTGGCGCTGGGCGGCGACCGAGCGCTGTTTCCCGGTCTGGCGGCGCTGCTCCGGCTGGAGGTCGATCCCCGCGATCCGCGCGGGCGGACCCTGGTCGAGGCGGCGGCACGGGCGGGGGTGTCGAGCCCCATCGACCGGATCATGCAGCATGCGGCGGTGGCGATCCTCACCCCGCTGCGTGCCGGCGATACCCAGGCGACCCGCAGGCTGGCCTCGCAACTGCTGCCGTTCGGGCGATTCGACGACGATAATTGAGTCCGTGGCGGGCGCGACACCGGCCGGGGTGCCACTGGACGGCGTGGTAATGCCACTCTATGGGCCAATGTTCAGGCAGTCTGTGTCGCCGCACCTTGCTCTTGAGGGCGGTTTTCACTAGATTTGACCCCATGACGGCCGCTCCGCGAGGGGCGGCCCTTTTATTTTCCGACTGGAGTGATCCCCGTGGCCCAGCCGCTCATGCCCCATGCGACCGCTTCCTGGCTGGTCGACAACACGTCGCTCTCGTTCGAGCAGATCGCGGATTTCTGCGGCCTCCACATCCTGGAAGTCCAGGCGATCGCCGACGATACGGCAGCGACCAAGCTGACCGGTCGCGATCCCGTGCGCGCTCACGAACTGGCGCAGACCGAGATCGAGAAGGCGCAGGCCAATCCCGATTATCGCATGAAGATGATCAAGGGCCCCGAGCAGGTCCGCCGCACCAAGGGCCCGCGCTACACGCCGGTCAGCAAGCGCCAGGACAAGCCGGACGGCATCGCCTGGATCATCCGCAACCATCCGGAAATCTCGGACGGGGCGATCTCGAACCTGATCGGCACCACCCGCACGACGATCGCGGCGATCCGCGACCGCAGCCACTGGAACATCGCCAACATCACCCCGAAGGACCCGGTGACGCTGGGCCTGACCACCCAGCGCGAGCTGGACTCGGCGGTGGCCAAGGCGGCCAAGGCGACCGGCGGCAATGCCGAGGCTCAGCCGACCGACACGCGCCTGGAGGGTGATCGCGAGGCGCTGCTCGCATCGCTGCGCGCCGAGCGCGACCAGCAGAGCCGCGACGTCGACTCGGTCAGCCACAATGGCGACATAATCGATCCACACTCGCTGTTCCGCAGCTGATCGACGGGCCCAGGCCTGGTGAAGGGGGCGTCCACCGACCGGGTGGGCGCCCCTTTTGCGTTGGGGGGAACGGCGGCTGGCCCATGCTGTTGAGCCTGATCGAAGGAGATCATCCATGACCGATCAGGAAAAGCGCAACCTCCAGTCCGTCGCCTCCAATCGTGGCGACAGCGGCGAAGTCTATGACCGTGCCGACGAGCGGGCGCTGGGACGGAAATTGCCTTCGGGGCGTGTCGCGCCCGAAGCCCCGGCGCCCGGTAACGGCAACGCCGGCACCGATCTGCCCGAAGACAATGGTAAGCGCGCCTCTGTCGATCCGAAGACCGGCGAGGTTCATGGCAGCGGGGCAGGGGCCGGTGGCGGAAACCCCGGTGACGAGATCGACGAGGTGGACCCCGCAACCCCGCCGGGCGTGGGTCCGCGCCCGGTGAACTAACCCCATTCCTCCCCTGGCAGGGGAGGTGGCAGGCCGAAGGCCTGACGGAGGGGTGTCCCGGTCGGTTGGGATATACGCGATCGCCAGCGGGTTGCACCCCTCCACCAGCTTCGCTGGTTTCCTTCCCCTAGCAGGGGAGGGCCGGATGCAGGCACGGAGGCCCAAACACCGCCCAAGCGATGTCGCCAAATCCAACGATATCATGAAAAGTGGCAGGAGTGCACGGACTCGAACCGTGGGCCCTCGGTTTTGGAGACCGATGCTCTACCAACTGAGCTACACTCCTGCGAGGCGGTCGCCACTAGCCCGACTGGCGGGGCGAGGCAAGGGGCAAGTTTCGGTTTTTCGTCTCGCGCTGGAAAACAGGTCCGCGGCCGGTTCTCCGGCGCGACATTGACCGCCGGGCGACTCCGGCGTATAGCCCGCCGCTGCACGAAGGCGATTTCTCGAGATTCGGGACTTATCCGTCGGGCAAGCTTGAACATTGCTGGATGCGAATGAGGGCCGGGCGAAAGCCGCGATGGCCCCTTTTTGTATTCCGAAGTGCTGTGATGGCTCCAGCAAAGTAACCTCATGGAAAGGTGAAGGCTTCAATGCCGACGATCAACCAGCTGGTCCGCAAGGGCCGCGAACTGCAGAAGGCCAAGTCCAAGGTCCCTGCAATGGAGCAGAACCCGCAGAAGCGCGGCGTTTGCACCCGTGTCTACACGACGACCCCGAAGAAGCCGAACTCGGCACTTCGCAAGGTGGCCAAGGTTCGCCTGACCAACCAGCGCGAAGTCATTTCGTACATCCCGGGCGAAGGCCACAACCTGCAGGAGCACTCGGTCGTGCTCATCCGCGGCGGTCGTGTGCGCGATCTTCCCGGCGTGCGCTACCACGTGCTGCGCGGCGTCCTCGACACGCAGGGCGTGAAGGATCGCAAGCAGTCCCGCTCGAAGTACGGCGCCAAGCGTCCGAAGTAAGCCGGTCGGGCCTGTCCGCAGGCTCCTCGACCATCCAAGGCTGAAGTTTTGTAAGGAAATACGAGAATGGCTCGTCGTCGTCGTCCCGAAAAGCGGGAAATTCTGCCGGACCCCAAGTTCGGAGATGAGGTCCTGTCGAAGTTCATGAATTCGGTCATGCTGGACGGTAAGAAGTCCGTCGCCGAATCCATCGTGTACGGTGCTCTGGAAACCGTCGAGACGCGCGCCAAGCGCGATCCGATCGGCGTGTTCCACGATGCGCTGAACAACATCAAGCCGGGCATCGAAGTCCGTTCGCGCCGCGTCGGCGGTGCAACCTACCAGGTTCCGGTCGAAGTCCGTCCGGAGCGTGCCCAGGCCCTGGCCATCCGTTGGCTGATCGGCGCGTCGCGCGCCCGTTCGGAGAACACGATGGCCGCGCGTCTGTCGGGTGAGCTGATGGATGCCGCCAACAACCGCGGCAACGCGGTCAAGAAGCGCGAAGATACGCACCGCATGGCGGAAGCGAATCGCGCCTTCTCGCACTACCGCTGGTAATGGTCTTGCGGCGGACCGGAATTATTTCCGGTCTGCCGCAGCCTTTTCAGGGTGCGGTGCCGGCGGTCTTCCGCTGGTCACGCAAACAGCCTATATAAGGGGGAGCCGGGCCAACCGGCTCCCCCCTACGCTTGAGGAAGATCGATCATGGCCCGCAGCCATCCGCTCGAGAAGTATCGCAACATCGGCATCATGGCGCACATCGATGCCGGCAAGACGACCACCACCGAGCGCATTCTTTATTACACCGGCAAGTCCTACAAGATCGGCGAAGTGCACGAAGGCACCGCCACCATGGACTGGATGGAGCAGGAGCAGGAGCGCGGCATCACCATCACGTCGGCCGCGACGACCTGTTTCTGGAACGACAACCGCATCAACATCATCGACACCCCCGGGCACGTCGACTTCACCATCGAGGTGGAGCGTTCGCTCCGCGTGCTCGACGGCGCGGTCGCCTGCTTCGACGGCGTGGCGGGTGTTGAGCCGCAGTCGGAAACCGTGTGGCGTCAGGCCGACAAGTACGGCGTGCCGCGCATGTGCTTCGTCAACAAGCTCGACCGCACCGGCGCCGACTTCTATTTCTGCGTGAACTCGATCATCGAGCGCCTGGGCGCGCGTCCGGCGGTCCTGTACCTGCCGATCGGCATCGAGGGCGGCTTCAAGGGTCTGGTCGACCTGGTCGAGAACCGCGCGATCATCTGGCTCGAAGAGTCGCTGGGCGCGAAGTTCGAGTATCAGGACATCCCGGACGACATGGCCGAAAAGGCCGCGAAGTACCGCAGCGAGCTGATCGAAATGGCCGTCGAACAGGACGATGCCATGATGGAAGCGTATCTCGAGGGCAACGAGCCGTCGGTCGCCGACCTGAAGAAGCTGATCCGCAAGGGTACGCTCGAAATGGCGTTCGTGCCCGTGGTCTGCGGCTCGGCGTTCAAGAACAAGGGCGTGCAGCCCCTGCTCGACGCGGTCATCGACTATCTGCCGTCGCCGCTCGACGTTCCGGCCATCAAGGGCGTGAAGCTCGACGGCGAGACGCCGGACGAGCGTCCTTCGTCGGACACCGAGCCCTTCTCGGCGCTGGCGTTCAAGATCATGAACGATCCGTTCGTCGGCTCGCTCACCTTCGCGCGCATCTACTCGGGCAAGCTCGAGACGTCGTCGCAGGTCCTGAACTCGGTGAAGGACAAGAAGGAAAAGATCGGTCGTATGCTGCTGATGCATGCGAACAGCCGTGAGGACATCCAGGAAGCCTATGCCGGCGACATCGTCGCTCTGGCGGGCCTGAAGGACACGACGACCGGCGACACGCTCTGCGCGCAGTCGGCTCCGATCATCCTAGAGCGCATGGAATTCCCCGAGCCCGTGATCGAGCTGTCGGTGGAGCCGAAGACCAAGGCCGACCAGGAGAAGATGGGCGTCGCGCTCAATCGTCTCGCACGCGAGGACCCCTCGTTCCGCGTGACCTCGGACGCCGAATCGGGCCAGACCATCATCAAGGGCATGGGCGAGCTCCATCTCGAGATCCTGGTCGACCGCATGAAGCGCGAGTTCAAGGTCGAGGCCAATGTCGGTGCGCCGCAGGTGGCGTATCGCGAATACCTCAAGAAGCCGGTCGATATCGACTACACGCACAAGAAGCAGTCGGGCGGCACCGGCCAGTTCGGCCGCGTCAAGGTCAAGCTGACCCCGGGCGAGCGTGGTTCGGGCTTCGTCTTCAAGGACGAGATCAAGGGCGGTAACATTCCGAAGGAATATATCCCCGCGATCGAGAAGGGCTTCCGTGAAACCGCGGAAACCGGTTCGCTGGTCGGCTTCCCGATCATCGACTTCGAAGTCCTGCTGTATGACGGCGCGTACCACGACGTCGACTCGTCGGCGCTGGCGTTCGAAATCTGTGCCCGCGGCGCGATGCGCGAAGCGGCCCAGAAGTCGGGCATCACGCTGCTCGAGCCGGTCATGAAGGTCGAAGTCGTGACCCCGGAAGACTATCTGGGCGACGTCATCGGCGACATGAACAGCCGTCGTGGCCAGATCCAGGGCACCGACACGCGCGGCAACGCGCAGACGGTCGAGGCGATGGTCCCGCTGGCGAACATGTTCGGCTATGTGAACGCGCTCCGCTCGTTCACCCAGGGTCGTGCACAATACTCGATGCAGTTCTCGCACTATGACGAAGTGCCGCAGAATGTTGCGGACGAGGTCAAGGCGAAGATGGCCTAAGCATCCCCCGCGCCTCCGGGCAGCCGGAGGCGCGGGAAGACGCTAGGGGCTGGCAATCGCTTCAAACACCCGCTATGGGGCCGCGTTCGCGTGGCCTCGGATGCGGCACCGAATTCGATTCAGAAGGTAGGAAAATGGCAAAGGCAAAATTCGAGCGGAACAAGCCGCACCTCAACATCGGCACCATCGGTCACGTCGACCATGGCAAGACCTCGCTGACCGCCGCGATCACCAAGGTTCTGGCCGAGACCACCGGCGGCACCGCTGTCGACTTCGCGAACATCGACAAGGCTCCGGAAGAGCGTGAGCGCGGCATCACCATCTCGACCGCGCACGTCGAGTACGAGACGACGAACCGCCACTATGCGCACGTCGACTGCCCCGGCCACGCCGACTATGTGAAGAACATGATCACCGGCGCGGCGCAGATGGACGGCGCGATCCTCGTCGTTTCGTCGACCGACGGCCCGATGCCGCAGACCCGCGAGCACATCCTGCTCGCCCGCCAGGTCGGCGTGCCCGCGATGGTCGTGTTCATGAACAAGGTCGACCTGGTCGACGACGAGGAAATCCTCGAGCTGGTCGAGCTGGAAATCCGCGAGCTGCTCAGCTCGTACGAATTCCCGGGCGACGACATCCCCGTCGTCAAGGGTTCGGCGACCTGCGCTCTGTCGGGTTCGAACGACAAGTTCGGCAAGGAAGCCGTTCTCGAGCTGATGAAGCAGGTCGACGAATACATCCCGCAGCCGGAGCGTCCGCTGGACAAGCCGTTCATGATGCCGATCGAAGACGTGTTCTCGATCTCGGGTCGTGGTACGGTCGTGACCGGCCGCGTCGAGACCGGCATCGTCAAGGTTGGCGAAGAAGTCGAGATCGTCGGCATCAACGACACCCGCAAGACCACGGTCACCGGCGTCGAAATGTTCCGCAAGCTGCTCGACTCGGGCCAGGCTGGCGACAACATCGGCGCGCTGATCCGCGGCGTGGCCCGTGACGACGTCGAGCGTGGCCAGGTGCTCTGCAAGCCGGGTTCGATCAAGCCGCACACCGACTTCAAGTCGGAAGTGTACGTCCTGTCGAAGGAAGAAGGCGGCCGTCACACCCCGTTCTTCGCGAACTACCGTCCGCAGTTCTACTTCCGCACGACCGACGTGACCGGCACCGTCGAGCTGCCTGAGGGCACCGAGATGGTCATGCCGGGCGACAACGTCGCTCTGGGCGTGAAGCTGATCGCTCCGATCGCCATGGACATCGGTCAGCGCTTCACGATCCGTGAAGGCGGCCGTACCGTCGGCGCTGGCGTCGTCAGCTCGATCGACAAGTAAGGCTCGGGCGAAAGCCTGAAACTGCTTAGGAAAGGGCCGCTCCCGGCGACGGGGGCGGCCTTTTTCGTTTTGGGACTGGAAAGGGCTGTCCTCACCCTTCCGGCGCTAAAGCGTCTCCCTCCCTCTTCCACCGGGGGAGGAAAGGGGCCCGCCCCCCAGCGGCGGGTGGGAAGGGTGAGGGCGGTGCTTGGCCCAAACCTCCGTTCGCATTGAGCGAAGTCGAAGTGCACGCCCGGCAGCCCGACCAGGGCATGGCCTTAGACTTCGCTCAGGCTGAACGGCGGGTGGGACTCAAGGCGTTTCGGGACGGGTTCCATCCCTCCCGACAAAAACCCGCCGCCACCCCCTTGCGGCACTCCGGGCATATGCGTATAGGCACACGCCTTGAGGGAATCGGCTGGCACCGGAAACACCGGAGTCGGCCTTTTGCTTTTAGTGAGGGCAGGGGTGGTTCGCCGCTCTTGCCGTAACCCAGAGTTTGTTTCGGCCCAGGGTCGCCTTCACGGCGGACGGTCGAGTGCCCGGTCGGATCGCCGATCGCACTCCTCGTCTATCGTGATGGAAACCGGACGGCCCGCTCTTTCGCATCGGTAGGGATCATGGACAGCAACATCCGCATTCGTCTGAAGGCGTTCGACCATCGCGTGCTCGATCAGGCGACCGGCGACATCGCCGACACCGCGCGCCGTACCGGCGCTCTTATCCGCGGTCCGATCCCGCTTCCGACGCGCATCGAGAAGTTCACGGTCAACCGTGGTCCGCATATCGACAAGAAGTCGCGCGAGCAGTTCGAGGTCCGCACCTACAAGCGGATGCTCGACATCGTGCAGCCGACCCCGCAGACCGTCGATGCGCTGATGAAGCTCGACCTCGCCGCAGGTGTTGATGTCGAGATCAAGCTGGCGTAAGAGAGCCGGCATTCCCGTGGTCGACGATTCCGTCCCACGGGATTTTGGCGTTTCCCGGCTCTGAAGCTGCCGGAAAACGCGCCGAGGTCGCTCCCGCGATCCGGCACTCTTAGGGATACCGCCCGGTGGTTTCGCGCAAGCGAGATGGTGCCGGGGCAGCGTCCCCCGTCTGACCGGTTCGCCGGTCGCCAGCCCGGGACGGGGGCTCGTTTCGCTTTAATCGGGCTGGATATGCCCCCCTTGAATGGTTCTTGGGGGCCTCTGTCGAGGAAGGAACAGGATCATGCGTACCGGCGTGATCGCGAAGAAGCTGGGGATGACCCGCCTGTTCCAGGACGATGGTCGGCACGTGCCGGTCACCGTCCTGGCGCTTGAAGGCGTACAGGTCGTCGCTCGCCGCGAGATGGATCGTGACGGCTATACCGCCGTCCAGCTTGGTGCAGGTGTCGCCAAGACCAAGAATGTTGCCAAGCCGCAGCGTGGCCACTTCGGCAAGGCCGAAGTCGAGCCCAAGCAGGTGATGGTCGAGTTCCGTGTGAACGAAGACGGCCTGCTGGACGTCGGCGCGGAAATCTCCGCCGACCACTTCGTCCCCGGCCAGTATGTCGATATCCAGGGTCGTACCCAGGGTAAGGGCTTTGCCGGTGCGATGAAGCGCTGGAACTTCGGTGGTCTGCGCGCGACCCACGGCGTCTCGGTCTCGCACCGTTCGCATGGTTCGACCGGTAACCGTCAGGATCCGGGCCGCGTCTTCAAGAATAAGAAGATGGCCGGTCACATGGGTGACAAGAACCGCACGCAGCAGAACCTGGAAATCGTGTCGACCGACGTCGAGCGCGGCCTGATCTTCGTCAAGGGCTCGGTGCCCGGCTCGAAGGGTGGCTGGCTGATCGTCAAGGACGCGGTCAAGGTTTCGCGCCATGCGGACGCCCCGTTCCCCGCCAGCATCAAGGCGGCCGCCAACAACAATGCTTCTGCCGAGCCTGCTCCGGAAGCCACCGAGAGCCAGGAGGGCTAAGTCGTGAAGGTCAAGGTTCAATCCTTCGCCGGCACCGATGCGGCGGATATCGAGCTCAACGACGAGGTCTTCGGCCTCGATCCGCGCGCCGACATCCTGCACCGCGTAGTGACCTGGCAGCTGGAAAAGCGTCGCGCCACCGCGCGCGGCACCCGTGAGCGCGCCGATGTCGCGCGTTCGGGCAAGAAGCTCGGTCGCCAGAAGGGCGGCGGTGTCGCTCGTCACGGCGATCGTCGGGCCCCCGTCTTCATCGGCGGTGGTAAGGCGCACGGCGCCCGCGTCCGCGACTTCAATCCGGGTCTGAACAAGAAGGTTCGCGCCCTGGGTCTGAAGATGGCGCTGTCGAGCCATGCCAAGGCCGGTTCGCTGATCGTGATGAACGATCTGGCGGTCGCTGGTAACAAGACGAAGACGCTGCAGGGCGATCTGGTGAAGCTCGGCTTCGGCAAGACCGCGCTGGTCATCGATGGCGACGCCGTCGAGACGTCGTTCGCACTGGCCGCAGGCAACCTGAAGGAAATCAACATCCTTCCGGCCGCTGGCGCCAATGTCTACGACATTCTGAAGCATGACACCCTGGTGCTGACGCGCTCGGCTGTCGAAAAGCTGGAGGCCCGTTTCCATGGCTAAGCAGCAGAAGGCGATCGATCCGCGTCATTACGACGTGATCGTGGCGCCGCACATCACCGAGAAGGCGACGCTCCTCAGCGAGCACAACGCCGTGGTGTTCAAGGTCGCTTCGGGCGCTACCAAGCCCGAGATCAAGGCGGCCGTCGAGGCTCTGTTCGACGTGAACGTCACCGGCGTGAACACGATCGTCCAGAAGGGCAAGACGAAGCGTTGGAAGGGTGCGCCCTATCAGCGTTCGGATATGAAGAAGGCGATCGTCACCCTCAAGGACGGTCAGTCCATTGATGTGACGACGGGGGTCTGAGGCGATGGCACTCAAGCATTATAACCCGACGAGCCCGGCCCGCCGCGGCCTGATCCTCGTCGACCGTTCGGCGCTGTGGAAGGGTGGGCCCGTCAAGGCCCTCACCGAAGGCAAGCGCAAGACCGGTGGCCGCAACAACAAGGGCCATGTGACCAGCCGCGGTATCGCGGGCGGCCACAAGCAGCGCTATCGTTTCATCGACTTCAAGCGTCGCCAGTGGGACGTCGAGGGCACCGTGGAGCGGATCGAATATGATCCCAACCGCACCGCCTTCATCGCGCTGATCAACTACGGCGCCGATGCCGAAGGCAAGGACAACGTTGCCTACATCATCGCGCCGCAGCGTCTGGCTGTCGGTGACAAGGTCATCGCGGGCAAGAAGACCGACGTGAAGCCGGGCAACGCGATGGAACTGGGCCAGATGCCCGTCGGCACCATCGTCCACAACGTCGAGATGAAGCCCGGCAAGGGCGGTCAGATCGCACGTTCGGCCGGCACCTATGTGCAGGTCGTGGGCCGCGACAAGGGCATGGTCATCGTCCGCCTGAACTCGGGCGAGCAGCGCTACATCCATGCGAACTGCATGGCGACGGTCGGTGCCGTGTCGAACCCCGACAACGGCAACACCAACCTGGCGAAGGCTGGTCGCAACCGCTGGAAGGGCCATCGTCCGCTTACCCGCGGTGTGGCGAAGAACCCGGTCGACCACCCGCACGGCGGTGGTGAAGGCCGGACCTCGGGCGGCCGTCATCCGGTCACCCCGTGGGGCAAGCCGACCAAGGGTGCGCGCACTCGTCACAACAAGGCGACGGACAAGATGATCATCCGTAGCCGTCACGCCAAGAAGAAGGGCTAACACGCAATGGCTCGTTCCGTTTGGAAGGGTCCTTTCGTGGACCTCCATCTCCTGAAGAAGGCCGAAGTGGCTCAGGACGCCGGCAGCCGCGCAGGTCCGATCAAGACCTGGTCGCGCCGCTCGACCATCCTGCCGTCGTTCGTCGGCCTGACCTTCAACGTCTACAACGGTCGCAAGTTCGTTCCCGTCTCGGTGAACGAGGACATGGTCGGCATGAAGCTCGGTGAATTCGCGCCCACGCGCTACTTCCCCGGCCACGCTGCCGACAAGAAGGGTAAGCGCTGATGTCCAAGCCCGCATCCCCCCGCAAGGTCGGTGACAAGGAAGCGCTGTCGGTCGGCACGCAGATCCGCGGTTCGGCGCAGAAGCTGAACCTGGTCGCGGGCCTGATCCGCGGCAAGAAGGTCGGCGACGCGATGAACATCCTCGCCTTCTCGACGAAGGCGATGGCCGTCGATGCGCGCAAGGTGCTCGCCTCGGCGATCGCCAATGCCGAGAACAACCACAACCTCGACGTCGACGCCCTCTTCGTCGCCGAGGCGTCGGTCGGCAAGTCGATCACGATGAAGCGTTTCGCGACGCGCGGTCGTGGCAAGTCGACCCGCATCCTGAAGCCGTTTTCGCGGCTCCGCATCGTCGTCCGCGAGCAGGAAGAAGCATAATGGGTCAGAAGAGCAATCCGATCGGCCTGCGTCTCCAGATCAACCGTACCTGGGACAGCCGCTGGTTCGCCGAAGGCCATGACTATGGCCGCCTGCTGCTGGAGGATCTGAAGATCCGCCAGTTCATCATGAAGACGCTGCCCCAGGCCGCGATCTCGAAGGTCGTCATCGAGCGTCCGGCCAAGCTGTGCCGCATCTCGATCTTCGCGGCGCGTCCGGGCGTGATCATCGGCAAGAAGGGCGCCGACATCGAGAAGCTTCGCAAGAAGCTTGGCGCGATGACCTCGTCCGACGTGTCGCTGAACATCGTCGAGATCCGCAAGCCCGAAATCGACGCCAAGCTCGTCGCACAGGGCGTCGCCGACCAGCTCGAGCGCCGTATCGCATTCCGTCGCGCCATGAAGCGTGCGGTGCAGTCGGCTCTCCGCCTGGGCGCGGAAGGCATCCGCATCACCTGCGGCGGCCGTCTGGGCGGTGCGGAAATCGCGCGTACCGAATGGTATCGTGAAGGCCGCGTTCCGTTGCACACGCTGCGCGCGAACGTCGACTATGCCGAAGCGCAGGCGCACACCGCTTATGGCGTGTGCGGCGTGAAGGTGTGGATCTTCAAGGGCGAGATCCTGGGCCATGACCCCATGGCGCAGGACCGGCTGATGATGGAGGCTCAGACCTCCGGCGTGCGCCCGGCGCGCGACGATCATCGCCGCTAAGGAACATAGAACATGCTGCAACCAAAGCGCACCAAGTTCCGCAAGGCCTTCAAGGGCCGCATCCACGGCGATGCGAAGGGCGGCACGAGCCTGAACTTCGGTTCCTATGGCCTGAAGGCCATGGAGCCGGAGCGGATCACCGCTCGCCAGATCGAGGCGGCTCGCCGCGCGATCACGCGTCACATCAAGCGCCAGGGTCGTCTCTGGATCCGCATCTTCCCGGACGTGCCCGTCTCGTCGAAGCCTGCCGAAGTCCGCATGGGCTCGGGTAAGGGTTCGCCGGAATTCTGGGCCGCCCGTGTGAAGCCGGGTCGCATCCTGTTCGAACTCGACGGTGTCGACGGCCCGCTGGCCGCCGAGGCATTCGAGCGCGCAGCGATGAAGCTGCCCATCAAGACCAAGGTCGTCGCCCGTCTGGGTGACACCTCGCACCTCGGAGGCGAGTAATGGCCAAGACTGAATATACCGGCCAGAGCGACGACCAGCTCGTCGAGGCGCTGGGCAACCTGAAGCGTGAGCAGTTCAACCTGCGCTTCCAGGCGGCCACGAGCCAGCTCGAAAAGCCCAGCCGGGTCAAGGAAGTCCGTCGCGACATCGCACGGATCAAGACCATTCAGGCGCAGCGCTCCGCTGCGGCTGCCAAGTAAGGACCGAGACACATGCCCAAGCGCGTGCTGACCGGGGTGATTGTCTCGGACAAGACCGACAAGACGGTCGTCGTCAATGTGGAGCGGAAGGTTAAGCACCCCCTCTACGGCAAGATCATCCGTCGGTCGAAGAAGTACCACGCCCATGACGAGGCGAACGAGTACAAGGCCGGTGAGACGGTGCGGATCGAAGAGACCGCCCCGATCTCGAAGCTGAAGACCTGGAAGGTGGTCGAGCGGGTCGATACCCACCTGACACCCGAGCGGGCCTCGGCCGAAGGCTAAAAGCCTTTGATTTTCGACCCCGCCCCTTCGCTACGGAGGGGCGGGGTTCGGATTGAAGGCTGCCCTTCGGGGCAAATGAGCGGATTGGTCGAAGGGCATGGCGACTCGCTTGCCTTTCGTACCAGGAGTGGCTATGGGGCCTCTCCCCCTGGCGCGGTCCTCCGCGCCGGGGGTCGTTTTTTAAGGCGGGGTCGGGTCGGTATCCACCCCAGAAGAGAGAAGGAAGCGGATCCATGATCCAGATGCAGTCCAATCTCGACGTCGCGGACAACAGCGGCGCGAAGCGGGTGCAGTGCATCAAGGTGCTGGGCGGCTCGAAGCGCCGTACCGCATCGGTCGGCGATATCATCGTCGTCAGCGTCAAGGAAGCGCAGCCGCGTGGCCGCGTGAAGAAGGGCGACGTTCACCGCGCGGTGATCGTGCGTACCGCCAAGGACATCCGTCGTGCCGACGGTTCGGTGATCCGTTTCGACGGTAACGCCGCCGTGCTGGTCAACAAGAACGAGGAGCCGATCGGCACCCGTATCTTTGGCCCGGTCGTGCGTGAGCTTCGCGGCAAGAAGCACATGAAGATCATCTCGCTGGCTCCGGAGGTGCTGTAATGGCCGCCGCCAAGATCAAGAAGGGCGATCGCGTCATCGTCCTGTCCGGCAAGGACAAGGGCAAGACCGGCACCGTGTCGGTGTCGATGCCCAAGGATGGCAAGGTCGTCGTCGACGGCATCAACGTCGCGACCCGTCACCGCAAGCCGACCCAGGCGAACCCGCAGGGTGGCCTGGAGCGCACGGCAGCTCCGCTGCACGTCTCGAAGGTTGCGCACGTGACCGCCGATGGCAAGCCGACCCGCGTTCGTTTCGAGACGCAGGATGGCAAGAAGGTCCGCGTGGCCGTCAAGACCGGGGAGAAGATCGATGGCTGATTACAAGCCCCGCATGAAGGCTATCTACGAGGATAGCATCATCAAGGCGATGACCGAGAAGTTCGGTTACAAGAACGTCAACGAGATCCCCCGGATCGAGAAGATCGTGCTCAACATGGGCGTGGGCGAAGCGACGCAGGACAAGAAGCGCGTCGACCAGGCCGCTTCCGAGATGGAGCTGATCGCGGGTCAGAAGCCCGTCATCACCAAGGCGAAGAAGTCGATCGCGCAGTTCAAGCTGCGTGAAGGCATGCCGATCGGTGTGAAGGTCACGCTGCGTCGCGAGCGCATGTACGAGTTCCTGGACCGCTTCATCACGATCGCGCTGCCGCGCGTTCGCGACTTTCGCGGCCTGAACCCGAAGTCCTTCGACGGTCGCGGCAACTATGCCTGCGGCATCAAGGAACAGATCATCTTCCCCGAAATCAACTATGACCGCATCGACAAGGTGCGCGGCATGGATGTGATCGTGACCACCTCGGCGAAGACCGACGACGAAGCGCGCGAGCTGCTGCGTCTGTTCGGCTTCCCGTTCCCCAAGGAAGACGCTGCCGACGAGAAGAAGGCAGCGTAACCGGACTGCCCCCTCTCCACGCCGGGGAGGGGGTCCTTACAGAAAGAGCTTAAGTCCATGGCGAAACTGAGTTCAATCAACAAGAACGAGAAGCGTCGTGCTCTCGTCAAGAAGTATGCGGGCAAGTACGCGAAGCTGAAGGCGATCGCGAACGACCAGAGCCTCGATGAGACCGAGCGTCTGATCGCGCGCCTGAAGATGGCCGAGATCCCCCGTAACGGCAACCCGACCCGTATCCGCAATCGCTGCGAGATCACCGGTCGTCCGCGTGCGTATTACCGCAAGTTCCGTCTCGCTCGCGTCATGCTGCGTGAACTGGCCAACAAGGGCCAGATCCCCGGCGTCACGAAGTCGAGCTGGTAAGGACCATTTGAGATGGCAGTGACCGATCCCCTGGGTGACTTGCTCACCCGCATCCGCAACGGCCAGCGCGCGCGCAAGGACTCCGTCCTGACGCCTGCGTCGAAGCTGCGCGTCCGCGTGCTCGACGTGCTTCAGCGCGAAGGCTATATCCGTGGTTACAGCGAAGAGCAGATGGGCCCCGCGGCCGGCATCCGCATCGAGCTGAAGTATTTCGAGGGCCAGCCTGCGATCAAGCATGTTGCGCGCATCTCGAAGCCTGGCCGCCGTATCTATTCGGGCGCGCAGGAGCTTCCGCGCGTTCGCAACGGCCTGGGCATCACCATCGTGTCGACGCCGCGTGGCGTTCTGTCGGACGCCGAAGCGCGCGAGCAGAATGTCGGCGGCGAAGTCCTGGCGGAGGTGTTCTGATGAGCCGCATCGGTAAGAAGGCGGTCCCGGTTCCGGCCGGCGTCACCGCAACCATCGCCGACAAGGTGCTGAGCGTGAAGGGTCCCAAGGGCACCCTGACCATGCCGCTCGCCGACGAGATCACCTATGACGTCCAGTCGGACGCCATCGCGGTGCAGCCTGCCAACGCCACGAAGCGCGCTCGCGCGTTCTGGGGCATGCAGCGCACCATGGTGCAGAACCTCGTCACCGGCGTGACCGCGGGCTTCTCGAAGAAGCTGGTCATCACCGGCGTCGGCTACCGCGCCGCGGCACAGGGCAAGAACCTGAAGCTGCAGCTCGGTTACAGCCACGACGTCAACATCGAGGTGCCGGAAGGCATCGAGGTGAAGACGCCGGACGCCACCACCGTCGAAATCAGTGGCGCGGACAAGCAGAAGGTCGGCCAGCTGGCCGCCGAGATCCGCCGCTGGCGCAAGCCCGAGCCGTATAAGGGCAAGGGCATCAAGTACGACGGCGAGTTCATCTTCCGCAAGGAAGGGAAGAAGAAGTAATGACCAAGGGTCTCTCTCTTTTCGAGAAGCGCCGTCGGCGCAACCGTACCGCGCTGCGTGCGCGTGCGGGCACCCGTCCGCGCCTGTCGGTGCATCGCTCGGGCAAGCACATCTATGCCCAGGTGATCGACGACGAGGCAGGTCGTACCGTGGCTTCGGCCTCGACGCTGGAAAAGGACGCACGCGGCCAGTCGGGCGCGAACGTCGCAGCGGCGACCGAAGTCGGCAAGCGCGTGGCCGAGATGGCCAAGGCCGCCGGCGTCACGCAGGTCGTTTTCGACCGTGGCGGCTTCCTGTTCCACGGTCGCGTCAAGGCGCTGGCCGAGGCGGCACGCGAAGCGGGATTGGAGTTCTAATATGGCTGACGAGAACAACGTAGCCGTTGCCGGTGCCGAAGGCGCCGCGCAGGACGCGACCCAGGGTCGTGGTCCCCGGGGCGGCCGTGGCCGTGGTCCGGGCGGCGGTGATCGCGGCCGCGGTGGCCGCGACGGCAACCGTGGTCGTCGCGACGATCGTCGCGGTGGCACCGAGGAGCAGGGCGAAGAGCTGATCGAAAAGCTCGTCCACATCAACCGCGTCTCGAAGACCGTGAAGGGCGGTAAGCGTTTCGGCTTCGCCGCGCTCGTCGTGGTCGGCGATGGCAAGGGACGTGCGGGCTTCGGTCATGGCAAGGCACGCGAAGTGCCGGAAGCCATCTCGAAGGCGACGGCCGCCGCCAAGAAGGCGATGGTCCGCGTTCCGCTGAAGGACGGTCGCACGCTGCATCATGATGGCAACGGCCATTTCGGTGCGGGTCGCGTGACGCTGCGTTCGGCGCCGCAGGGCACCGGCATCATCGCTGGCGGTCCGATGCGTGCGATCTTCGAGTCGCTCGGCGTGGCCGACGTGGTGACCAAGTCGGTCGGCACCTCGAACCCGTACAACATGATCCGTGCCACCTTCGAAGCGCTGGGCGACCAGTCCTCGCCGAAGGCGGTGGCGCAGCGTCGTGGCAAGAAGATCGCCGACCTTCTGGGTCGCGGTCACGGTGCCACCCAGCAGACTGCCGAGGCGGAAGCCGCGGCCGTCGTGGAGTAAGCGACCATGGCTACCATCAAGATCAAGCAGACCGGTTCGCCGATCCGCCGTACCAAGGACCAGCGCGCGACCCTCGTCGGCCTGGGCCTGAACAAGATGCACAAGGTCGCCGAGCTTCAGGACAGCCCTGAAGTCCGCGGTATGATCCGCAAGGTGCAGCACATGGTTCAGGTGGTGGACTGAGCCCTGTCGTCACGACAGACTCACATCCGTCACATTGAACAGTGACAAACACGGGGAAGGGGGCTATGCGGCCCCCTTCCTTTTATCCAGCGGTCGTGATTCTGCGGAGTGACGGCCATGCGCGAAACAAGCGAAAGCGAGTGCAAATCATGAAGCTGAACGAACTTTTCGACAACCAGGGTGCCCGCAAGTCCAAGATCCGCGTCGGTCGCGGTATCGGTTCGGGCAAGGGCAAGACCGGTGGTCGCGGCGTCAAGGGTCAGAAGAGCCGTGAGGGCGTGTCCATCGCGGGCTTCGAGGGCGGTCAGATGCCGCTCCACATGCGCCTGCCGAAGCGTGGCTTCAACAACATCTTCGCCAAGGACTATGCCGAGGTGAACCTGGGCGCGATCCAGAAGGCGATCGACTCGGGCAAGCTGAAGGCCGAGGGCACGATCGACCACGCCGTGCTGAAGGCTGCCGGCCTGGCCCGTGGCGGCAAGGACGGCGTTCGTCTGCTCGGCAAGGGTGAGCTGACCGCCAAGCTGTCGTTCGTCGTGCAGGGCGTGTCGGCCTCGGCGCGTGAAGCCGTCGAGAAGACCGGTGGTTCGGTCGACGTGCCGCACGTCGTACCCGCCGCCGAGAAGGCCGCTGCGAAGAAGGGCAAGACCCGCGCCGCGAAGCTCGCCGCCAAGGCCTGAATCGGATAATTCCGCCGCTGTTGCAGGCAAAACGCCATGACGACAGCGGCGGATTTTTCATCCGGGTTAGACAAGCGCGTCTTCGCGCCTATATGAGCGGCGGGGCGGTTAAAAACGCATCCCGCCGTTTTTCGTTTCCAGGATAACGCAACAGCTATGGCATCCGCAGCCGACCAGATGGCGCAAAGCATCAGCCTGGCGAAATTCGCCAAGGCCACCGACCTCAAGAAGCGGCTGTGGTTCACGATCGGCGCGCTGATCGTCTTCCGCCTGCTCAGCTATGTTCCGCTGCCGGGCGTCGACCCGACCGCGCTGGGCCTGCTGAGCCAGAAGACCACGGGCGGCGTGCTCGACTTCTTCAACACCTTCTCGGGCGGTTCGCTCAGCCGCATGTCGCTGATCGCGCTCGGCGTGATGCCGTACATCACGGCGTCGATCGTCGTGCAGCTCGCGACCTCGCTCAGCCCGCAGCTCGCCGCCATCAAGAAGGAAGGCGAGAGCGGTCGCAAGAAGCTGAACCAGTATACCCGCTACGGCACGGTGTTGCTGACCGCGATCCAGGGATATTTCATCGCCGCAGGGCTCGAGACGCTGGGCGCCAGCCAGGGCATCCAGGCGGTGATCGAACCGGGCATGACCTTCCGCATCGCGGCGGTCATCTCGCTGATCGGCGGTACGATGTTCCTGATGTGGCTGGGTGAGCAGATCACCAGCCGCGGCATCGGCAACGGCGTGTCGCTCATCATCATGGCGGGCATCGTCGCCCACCTGCCGACCACGCTGATCAACCTGCTGGAAGGCGGTCGGTCGGGCAGCATCGACCCGATGCGCCTGATTCTCATCATCCTGGCGGTCGTCGTCCTCGTCCTGTTCATCTGCTTCATGGAGCGCGCCCAGCGTCGCATCCTGATCCAGTATCCCAAGCGTGCGACGCAGCGGGGCATGCAGGCCGATCGCAGCCACCTGCCGCTGAAGATCAACACTGCGGGCGTGATCCCTCCGATCTTCGCCTCGTCGCTGCTGCTGATGCCGCTGACCATCTCGCAGTTCGCCGGACAGCGCGTGGCGGGCGAGAGCCGCTGGGGCGACTTCATCATCAGCCTCAACCAGTATCTGCAGCACGGCAGCCCCGTGTACATGCTGCTCTACGGCGCGGGCATCATCTTCTTCTCGTTCTTCTACACCGCGGTTGTCTTCAACCCGGAGGAGACGGCGGACAATCTGAAGCGCTATGGCGGCTTCATCCCCGGCATCCGTCCGGGCAAGAACACCGAGACCTATCTGGATTATGTGCTGACCCGCATCACGGTCATCGGCGCCGGCTATCTGACGATCATCTGTCTGTTGCCGGAATATCTGGTCTCGGCGCTTCAGATCCCCTTCTACCTGGGCGGCACCAGCCTGCTGATCGTCGTCAACGTGACGATGGACACGGTAACCCAGATCCAGAGCCATTTGCTGGCGCATCAATATGGCGATCTGATCAAGAAGGCGAAGCTGAAGGGCGGTCGCCTGCGCTGAGGCGCGGGCGGATTACAGGGTAAAGAGGGGAGAGTGACGTGGGCGTGAACATCATCCTGCTGGGTCCGCCGGGCGCGGGCAAGGGAACCCAGGCGCAGCGGCTGGTGGCCAATCGCGGCATGGTGCAGCTGTCGACCGGCGACATGCTGCGCGCGGCGGTCAAGGCGGGCAGCCCCGTCGGGCTCCAGGCCAAGGCGGTGATGGACGCGGGCGAGCTGGTGTCGGACGCCATCGTCTCTGCGCTGATCGGCGAGCGGCTGGACCAGGCGGATGCGGAAGGCGGCGCGATCTTCGACGGCTATCCCCGCACGGCAGCCCAGGCCGAGGCGCTGGACGTTCTGCTGGCCGAGCGTGGCAAGTCGCTGGACCATGTCATCGAACTGGCGGTCGACGAAGAAGCGCTGGTCGAGCGCATCACCGGCCGCTTCACCTGCGCGTCGTGCGGTGCCGGCTATCATGACAGCTTCAAGCCAACCCAGGTCGAGGGCGTCTGCGACGTCTGCGGCTCGACCGAATTCAAGCGGCGTCCCGACGACAATGCCGAGACGGTGCGGACGCGCATGGCCGAGTATCGTGCCAAGACCGCGCCGATCCTGCCGATCTATGAAGCGCGCGGCATCGTGACGCGGGTCGACGGCATGGCGGCTATGGACGCGGTGGGTGCCGAGATCGATTCGATCCTGGATCGCTGATCCGGGTTTTTCCGGATGACGGGAGGGGCGTTGCCGGTTGGCAGCGCCCCTTTTTCATTGGGGCTGCTGACCGTTTTTCGCCTGAGTGCCTTCGCGGGTTATGGTCATGTCCGGGAAGAATGGGGAGTTCGACGAGCGCTGGTCTCGGTGAGACGTCTTTCCCTCCCCCAGCCCCTCCCGCCTGCGGGAGGGGAGCGGACTGCGGCGGGTGTTGGACTTGCTGGAGGGGGTGCGTTGATCTTTCCGTCGCTCCGTTCAGCCTGACCGAAGTCGAAGGCCGCGCTACAACCTTTGGCGGGGCTCGGGTAATCGACAAGCGCTGCCTCTCGCGCTCGGCCCTTGCGTCGCCTAGACCGCTGGCATGACCGCCCTGATCGCCGACTATTACCGCCACCTCACCGTCGACCTGCGAAGGTCGGACCATACCGTCCGGGCTTATGTCACGACGGCCGAGCGGTTGTGCGGTTTCCTGAGCGAGCATTGGGGGCAGGCGGTGGATCAGGCCGCGCTGGCGCGGATCACGGCCGCCGACCTGCGCGCTTATCTGGCGCGGCGTCGGGGGGAGGGGCTGGCGGCTGCCTCGGCCGCACGCGAGTTGTCGGCGGTGCGGACCTTCCTCCATTGGACCGGGGTCGAGCCGCCCGCGCTGAAAGGGCCCCGTCGCAAGCGCAGCATCCCGCGTCCCCAGTCGCCCGCCGACATCATGGCGCTGGGCGAAGAGGTGGCGGAGGCGGCCGCCGAACCGTGGATCGCGGCGCGAGACTGGGCGGTGTTGCTGCTGCTCTATGGCGCGGGCCTGCGCATCGGCGAGGCGGTGGCGCTGCACGCCGATATCATGCCGCTGGGCGAGACGATCCGGGTGACCGGCAAGCGGGGCAAGACGCGGATCGTGCCGCTGCTCCCCGAATTGCGCGCGGCGATCGAGGCCTATGCGGCGCAGACGCCCTATCCGCTGCCGTCCGACGAGCCGCTGTTCCGGGGAGCGAAGGGCGGGCCGCTGTCGCCCGCGATCATCCGGCGTGCGGTGCAGGGTGCGCGGGAGCGGCTGGGGCTGGGCGGGCGGACCACGCCCCATGCGCTGCGGCACAGCTTCGCCACGCATTTGCTGGGGCGCGGGGCGGACCTGCGCCAGCTTCAGGAACTGCTCGGCCATGCCAGCCTGAGCTCGACGCAAATCTATACGGCGGTCGATGCCGCGCATCTGCTCGACGTGTACCGGACTGCGCATCCACGGGCGTGACGCGTTATCGCTCGCCGTGCGGCTTCCAGCGGATCACGCGCCATAGGTAACCGATCACGATCGCCACCGTCATGACGATGGCCGCCGGGCCGACATACCGGTTGATCGCTTCGAAATTGGCGCCCAGCCACAGCCCGGCATAGGCCAGGATCACGTTCCAGATGGTGCTCCCCGCAAAGGTCCAGACCAGGAACCTGGCCAGCGGCATCCGCGTGATCCCGGCGGGGAGAGAGATCAGCGTGCGGAAGGCGGGCATGAAGCGGAAGACGAAGACGACCCACCCGCCATGCCGGACGAAGAACAGGTGCAGCCGCTCGACATCGCGCCACTCCATCGTCAGCCAGCGGCCATGCTTGTCGATGAAGGGCCGGAACCGCTCGTAACCGATATAGCGGCCGACCGCGTACCAGGCGTAATTGCCCGCCGTCGTGCCCGCCGTGCCCCACAGGATCAGCGGCACCATCTCCATCTGTCCGCGCGCGACGGCCATGCCGCCCAGGCCCATGATGACCTCGGACGGAATGGGAGGGACGATATTTTCCAGCGCCATCAGGAGGAAGATGCCGAAATAGCCGCCCCAGGCGATCAGGTTCACGATGAAATCGGTCATGCGTGCAGGGATGTACCGATAAGGGGGAAGGGCGGTTCCCCTAACCCCGCTTGGGCGACGACGAAAGGGCTGGTTGGCATGTCGCGCCCCTTGACGGCGGGTGCCGCTTTGCGCGAACCCGCTGGGCATGGCCGATACCTCCCCAAAGTCGGAGACAAAGGACACGCTGCGCTTCTTTCTGAAGCTGGCGCTGTTCGTCTTCATCCTGCGCAGCTTCATCGTGACGTCGTTCGTCATCCCGTCGGAATCGATGCTGCCGCGTCTGTTCATCGGCGACTATCTCTTCGTGACGAAGTGGAATTACGGCTATTCGCGCTGGTCGCTGCCGTTCGGCGTGCCGCTGTTGCCGGGCCGTATCCTGGGGCGCGATCCGACGCGCGGGGACGTTGTGGTGTTCCGCTCGCCCGGCCCGGACGATCATGACGTCATCAAGCGCGTGATCGGCCTGCCCGGCGATACCATCCAGGTGACGAACGGCCAGGTCATCCTGAACGGCCGCCCGATCCCCAAGCAGCGCATCGCCGACTTCGTCCTGCCGCTGACGCCGAATTTCGGGTTCAAGGAATGCGGGCCGTTCGTCGACACGGTCGATGGCAAGCCCGTGTGCCGCTATCCCCGGTTCCGCGAGACGCTGCCGAACGGCAAGGCGTATGAGGTCCTGGACCAGGGCAATTTCCCCGATCGCGACGACACGGTGCTGTACACCGTGCCCGCGGGCCATGTGTTCCTGATGGGCGACAATCGCGACGACTCGGCCGACAGCCGGTTCGCGCCGCCGGAGGGCATGGGCATGATCCCGATGAACCGGCTGGAGGGACGCGCCGCGATCACCTTCTTCTCGACCGACGGGTCGGCGGAGTGGATCAAGCCGTGGACCTGGGTGTCCGCCGCGCGCTGGAACCGGATCGGAGAAGGGTTTTGAGCCCGGTCGACACGTGGCTGGCGGGCGTGTTCGGCCGTGCGCCCGGCGACCCGACGCCGTTCCACCGCGCGCTGACCCATGGCAGCCAGGCGGCCGAGAATTACGAGCGGCTGGAATTTCTGGGTGACCGGGTGCTCGGCCTCGTCATGGCCGAATGGCTGTGGGAGCAGTTCCCGGCCGAGCCCGAGGGGCAGTTGTCGCGCCGTCTCAACACATTGGTGACCGGTGCGGTGTGCGCCGATGTCGCGCGCGACCTGGGCGTGCGCGATCATCTGCGCCTGGGCAAGCAGGCGCGTGACGACGGCGCGTCGGACAGCGACAATGTGCTGGGCGACGTGATGGAGGCGCTGATCGGGGCCTGGTATCGCGAGGCGGGGCTGGACGCTGCACGCACCTTCATCCGCAAGGCCTGGGGTGACCGGGTGCACGCGCAAGGGAAGGCGCCGCAACATCCCAAGTCCGCGCTTCAGGAATGGGCCGCCGCGCACAATCGCAAGGCACCGGAATATGTGGTGACAGACCGTTCGGGGCCGCATCACGCGCCGCGCTTTACCGTGACGGTACGGATCGGGCGGACGGCGGAGGCGAGTGCGTCGGGGGCCAACAAGCAGGAGGCCGAGACGGCGGCTGCCAAGGCGTTGTTGGTGAAGTTGAAGGCTTGAGGGAAGGGGCCGGGCGTGGGCTTCCACTTCGCTCAGCCTGAACGGGGGGTAGGATTGGGCGGCTATGACAATGGCCGTTCGGCCTGAGCGGAGTCGAAGGCCAAGGGAAAGCCTCGCCCCGCTCAGGTGGAACCTGGGATCAGCGCTTGGCGGCCGCCGCTTCCTTCTTGGCCTGCGCCTTGGCCCGGTGGTGGCCGATCGCACAGCCCGCCGCCGCGCCCAGCACCGCATGCCCCTTGCCGACGAAATGTCCGCCGACGCCGCCGACCGCCGCACCCTTCAGGCAGCCCTTGGCCGAGGCCGGGCCGGCAACCGTCAACAGCGCGGCGGCCGACAATGCGGTGAGAAGGGTCTTCATGGCATCTCTCCTTGCTCGGATATCGTGGAGGAAAAATGCGCGCCCGGGCTTGGCCGTTCCGTGATCGGACCATTACATTGTGTCCATGTTGGCTGGCCGTTGCGGGAAGGGGGCAGGACCTGTACCGCTGGTCGCCATGACTGAACAACGTTGCGGCCTCGTGGCCGTCGTCGGCGCGCCCAATGCCGGCAAATCCACCCTCGTCAATGCACTGGTCGGCCAGAAGGTCGCGATCGTCAGCCCGAAGGCGCAGACGACCCGGGCCAAACTGCTCGGTGTCGCGATCGAGGGGGATGCCCAGATCCTGCTGGTCGACACGCCGGGCATCTTCGAGCCCAAGCGCCGCCTGGACCGCGCGATGGTCGCCGCCGCGTGGGAAGGCGCGGAGGGTGCCGACATCCTGGCGCTGGTCGTCGACGGCAAGGGCGGGATCGGTCCCAAGATCACCGCCATCGCCCAGTCGATCGCGCACCGGCCCGAACCCAAGTACTTGATCCTCAACAAGGTCGACATCGCCGACAAGGCGCGGCTGCTGACCCATGCCGAAAAGCTGAACGAGGTCGTCAAGTTCGACGAGACCTGGTTCGTCTCGGCCCAGACCGGCGATGGCCTACCCGAGCTGAAGGCGCATTTCGCCAAGCTGATGCCCGTGGGGCCGTGGCATTACCCAGAGGACCAGGTGTCCGACGCCACCGAACGCGCGCTCGCCGCCGAGGTGACGCGCGAGCAGCTCTATCTCCAGCTCCATGCCGAGCTGCCCTATGCCAGCGCGGTCGAGACGGAATCCTACAAGGAGCGCGAGGACGGATCGGTCGAGATCCACCAGCAGATCCTAGTCGAACGCCCCACCCAGCGCGCCATCGTGCTGGGCAAGAACGGCGTGCGCATCAAGGAGATCGGTGCACGCGCACGCGCGCAGCTATCCGAGCTGCTGGGGCACAAGGTGCACCTGTACCTGCATGTGAAGGTCAAGCCGGGCTGGGACGAGGATCGCTCGGTCTACAAGGATATCGGGTTGGATTGGGTGGATTGATGTTTGGGGGGTGGGGCTCGGTGAGACACCGGGGCCCTCCCCCATCCCAGTTTCAGGTAAACGATGCCCCGCATCGTTTAGGTCATGCCGGGGGCATGACCGACCTGAAACTCGCCTGCGGGAGGGCCGGTACTAGGCGATCACCCCGCCCAACCGCCCCAAAGCCCACTTCGCCGCCTCCACCACCACCGGATCGGCGTCCCCCAGCAACCCGCGCAACACCGGCACCAACTCCGCCGCCCCGCTATTGCCCGCCGCGATCGCCGCATTGCGCATCATGCGGTTCCGCCCGATCCGCTTGATCGGCGACCCCGAAAAAACCTGCCGAAACGCCGCATCGTCGAGCGACAGCAAATCCCTCAGCTCCGGCGCGGTCAACTCGGCACGGGGATGGAAGGCCATGTTCGCCTGCGCCGCCGCCGCGAACTTGTTCCAGGGGCACACCGCCAGGCAATCGTCGCAGCCATAAATGCGGTTGCCGATGGCCACCCGGAACTCCTCCGGAATGGGCCCCGCATGTTCGATCGTCAGGTATGAGATGCACCGCCGCGCATCCAGTTGATAGGGCGCGGGAAACGCATCGGTGGGACAGGCCCGCTGGCACGCATCGCACCGGCCGCAGGTGTCGCGCGCCACCGCATCGGGCTCCAGCTCCAGCGTGGTATAGATCGCCCCCAGGAACAACCAGCTGCCATGGTCGCGGCTGACCAGATTGGTGTGCTTGCCCTGCCATCCCAGCCCCGCCGCCTCGGCCAGCGGCTTTTCCATGACCGGCGCGGTATCGACGAAGACCTTCAGGTCGCACCCCGCTTCCTGCGCCAGCCAGCGTCCCAGCGCCTTGAGCTGACGCTTCACGACATCATGATAATCCGCCCCCTGCGCATAGACCGAGATGCGGCCGATCCGCCCGTGATCGGTCAGCCGCATCGGATCCTCCGCGGGCGCATAGCTGACCCCCAGCGAGATGATGCTCTTCACCTCGGGCCAGAGACTTGCCGGGCTCTGCCGCTGGTGCGCGCGGTCGGCCATCCAGATCATCGATCCGTGCCGCCCCTCGGCCAGCCATTGGTGAAGCCGCGCGGTCGTCTTGGGCGCGGCATCGGCATGGGTGATGCCGACTGCGGCAAAGCCCAGTTCGGCCGCCTTCGCCTTGATCCGGGTTTCCAGCTTGTCTTGCGCCACATCCGCCCGCTACCACAGGGGATTAGGGAGGGACAATCGCGTGGATCATAACGGGCGAGTGGATCATCGCTGGGCGGTCAGCGCCTCGGGCCTCGCCAAGCGATTCGGAGACCGGCGCGTCGTCGACGGCGTGGATATCGCGGTGCCAGCGGGCGCGGTGTACGGGGTTCTCGGCCCCAATGGTGCGGGCAAGACGACGACATTGCGGATGCTGCTGGGCATCATCGAGCCGGACGAGGGGCAACGCAGCCTGCTGGGTTATGCCCATCCGCGCGATGCCAGCGATCTGGTCGGCTATCTGCCCGAGGAGCGCGGCCTCTATCCGGCGATGAAGGCGCGCGAGGCGATCGCCTTCATGGGCTCGCTGCGTGGTCTCGACTGGAAGACCGGGCGGGTCCGCGCGGGCGAACTGCTCGAACAGGCCGGGCTCGGCCATGCCGCCGACAGCAAGATCCGCAAATTGTCCAAGGGCATGGCGCAGCTCGTCCAACTGCTCGGCTCGGTCGTGCACCGGCCGAAGCTGCTGGTGCTGGACGAGCCTTTTTCCGGGCTCGACCCGGTCAACCAGGAACGGCTCGAGGCGCTGATCCTGGGCGAGCGCGACCGGGGGGGGACAATCCTGTTCTCCACCCATGTCATGGCCCATGCCGAACGTCTGTGCGACCGGCTGGCCATCATCGCCGGGGGGCGCCGCCGGTTCGAGGGGACGGTGGACGAGGCGCGCGGCACGTTGACCGCCCGCGTGCGCTATCGGCCGCGCGACCCGGACCGGGTGACGCCCGAACTGCTGCCCGCCGATGCGGTGCGCGAGGGCGGGGACTGGCGTTTCCCGATGCCCGATGAGGGGATCGAGCCGGTGCTCGGTCGCTTGCTGGCGGCGGGGGCGGGCATCCTGAACCTGTCGATCGAGCGGCCCAGCCTGCACGAAGCCTTTGTCCGTATCGTCGGCGAACAGCCGCAACAGGAGATCGCGGCATGAGCCCGACCCGCCGTCTGATACGTCAGACCATGACGATCGCACGCCGCGATTTCATCGCGACCGTCTTCACCCCGATCTTCCTGCTGTTCCTGTTCGCGCCGCTGATCATGGTTGCGTTCAGCACCATCGGCGCGATGGGCGCGGCACAGGCGGCGGACCATGGCACCGACCGGGTGCGGATCGTCGCGATCGTGCCGGGCACGGCGGCCACCGCCTTCGTCGCCGCCGATCGCGAGGCCCGCACCATCTTTCGCCGCGACGAGGAACCGCCCGAGCTGGTGACCCTGGCCCCGTCGCGCGATCCGGCGGCACAGGCGCGGGCGGCGTTCGAATCGCGTGATTACGACGCGACCGCCGTCCTTTATGGTCCACTCGATCGACCGACCATCCTCTACGGCGCACGGGGTGCCCGCGCGGCGGATTATCTGGTGGTGCTGGCCGGTGATGCGCTGTCGGCCGAACGGCTGGGCGGCGCTTTGCCCAAGGTCACGCCGCAGAAACTGTCTTTCTCGCGCCAGCGGGCGACGTTGGGCGGGCAGAATCAGACCGCCTTCCTGGCGGTGTTCGGCGTGTTCTTCCTGACCCTGTTCCTGGCGGGGCAGGTCGTCGGCACCATGGCGGAGGAACGGTCGAACAAGGTGATCGAGGTGCTGGCCGCCGCCGTACCGCTGGAGGCGGTGTTCCTGGGCAAGCTGCTCGGCATGTTCGGCGTCGCGGTGCTGTTCATCGGTTTCTGGGGCACGGTGCTGGGCCAGGTGACGAGCGTGCTGCCGCCCGCCTTTGCCGGGATGGTCGGCGAATTGTCGCCCGCCATCGGCCTGCCGATGTTCACCGTGCTGTTCGTCACCTATTTCACCATGGCCTATCTGCTGCTCGGCTCGGTGTTCCTGACGATCGGTGCACAGGCCTCGACGATGCGGGAGATCCAGATGCTCTCGCTGCCCATCACCATCGTGCAGGTGGGCATGTTCACCCTGACCCTGAGCGGCCTGTCGCAGCCGGGTAGCTGGCTGGCGCTGGTGGCCGAGATATTCCCGCTCTCGTCGCCCTTTGCGATGGCGGGGGTGGCGGCGGCCAGCGATACATTGTGGCCCCACGCGGTGGCGTTGGCCTGGCAGGCGTTGTGGGTGGCGCTGTTCGTGACGCTGGGCGCGCGGCTGTTCCGGCGCGGGGTGCTGCAATCGGGGAGCACGCGGCCCTTCTGGCGGCGCAAGGGGGCGTAACAGTTCATTCCTCCCCAAGCCCTGCTTGGGGAGGAATGAGAGTTGGGGCCTTATCTAGCTGGCATGGCCTTCCTATCTTCTGCCTATGACCGCATCGCCTTCCGATCGCCGCGCTTTTCTCTCGCTGATGGGGCTTGGTGCCCTAGGCGCGGGGCTGTCCGCCTGCGGGCGTGAGGCGGAAGCGGCGGAGCGCTTTCCCGTTGCGATGAGCGATGCGGCATGGAAGGCGAAGCTTGGCCCGGCGGCCTATGATGTCCTGCGCAAGGAAGGGACCGAGCGACCCTATTCCAGCCCGCTCAACAGCGAGCATCGCAGCGGCATCTTCGCGTGCAAGGGCTGCGCGCAACCGCTGTTTTCGTCCAAGACCAAGTTCGAGAGCGGCACCGGCTGGCCCAGCTTCTGGGCACCGCTGCCCCGTGCGGTGGGCACGCATAGTGACCGTTCGTTGATGATGGAGCGGGTCGAGGTGCATTGCAGCCGCTGTGGCGGGCATCTCGGCCATGTCTTCGACGATGGGCCCAAGCCGACGGGCAAGCGCTATTGCATGAACGGCGTGGCGATGACGTTCCGGGCGGGCGGCTAGGTTTTCCGTGGCCTTCGACCACGCTCAGGCTGAACGGAGTTTGGGGATTATGGGCGGAGGGGCATCGTTTGCCGCCAGTCTCGACCGTCGTTCACGCTGAGCAAAATCGAAGCGCACATTCCGCGCTATGGGCTGGGCGCTCTCGATCCCGCCGGGAAAAACGCGAAACTTACTGGATCGGCGCTGCGAAGGTCAGGACGCCCGAGACGCGGCCGCTGTCGCGCGAGGCGATCTGGGTGGCGGGCAGGTCGGCGACGCCGCTCTTGTGGCCCGAATAGATGAAGCCCTTGGTCGGATAGGCCGAAGTGCCCAGGCCGCCATTGGGACCGTACCAGACCTTGACCATCGACCAGTCGTTGTTCGGCGAGACGTCGACGGCGCGGACGTCGCGCTCGATACCGCCGCGGCGCGACCAGTTGGCGTGGGTCAGGAGCACTTCGCGGTCGCTGACGACCTTGCTGACCATCGCGACATGGCCGACGCGCATCCGGTGGGTGGCGTCGAAGGCGAGGACCGAGCCTTCCTGTGGGGTGTGGCCACGCTCGTATCGACCCTCGGCCTGGCCCCACCAGGTGTTGGCGTTGCCGTGAAGATCGATGCCCGAGACTTCGCGGGCATAGGGTGCGCACTGCCAGAACTGGGCGGCAGCGGGAGCGGCCATCATCAGGCCGCACGATGCCATCAGCGCGAATCGCACTGCAAATGCCTTGAACTTCACGGTGACCCCCCGGTCGGAATGTCGGTGTGAGTGTCGATTAACCGGGGCTAAACGAGATGGAAAGGTGGCCGGGAACCATATCCGGTGAACGGTGTTGCGGCGGCGGTGACCCGAAAAATCGACGGCGAAACGAGTTTTTGGTTCCTCGTTTCGCCGCCGACAGGGCTCGGTTTATCGTCCTAGCAGGCGATCCACCGTTACCTGCGTCACCGAATGATAGCCGGGCCGCGCCTCGTCATAGATTCGCTTGGCCAGCGTCTGGCCCCATTCGCCCTGTCCCTGAAGCTGCTGGAACAGTGGCGCGACGAACTTGCGGCGTCCCTGCGATGTCAGGAACTGCTCGGCCGACGCCTCGGCGGGCGGATAGCGATTGGCGAGCGCGAGGCGCAGCCAGGCGAAGCGGATTTCGCTATTGCCCGTCTCGTTCCAATGGAACCGGCCGTCGAGTGTGGCGAGCCGTTCGGCGGACAACCGGCGGGGCAGCTGGTCGAGGAAGCGGACATATTCCTGCGTCGTCACCTTGTCCGGCACTGCCGAGACGGGGCCACCGGCGGCGAACGCCTTGGCCGCCGCATCGATCGCGGGGAAGGCGTCGGAACGGACATGGACCGCATTGGCGGGGATGCCGGGCTGATAGACCCATTGGTCGACGCCGATCCTCGCGTCCTCACCGGGCTTCAGCAAATTCTTGCGCAGGTCGGCCAGGAAGCCCGCGCTGGTCTGCGGCTGGAAGGCGTGACGATCGAAATAGCCGCGCAGATAAGCGTCCCAGCGGGCGCGGCCGACGACCGATTCGATGGTGCGCAGGAACGTCGCGCCCTTGTCATAGGCGATCTGCGTCATGCCGTCGTCGGGATCGCGCTTCGCATCCAGATCGAGGTGCAGCTTGGTGTCGGGAGACTGCGGACCACCGGCTTCCTTCACCGCGTTCTGCATGTCGGTCCAGGCCAAGTCGGCCTCCATCGCGGCGCGGCGCTTGCCGTACATCGACTCCATGATCCGGTTCTCGAAATAGCTGGTAAAGCCTTCGTTGAGCCAGAAATCGTCCCAGGTCGCATTGGTGACGAGGTTGCCCGACCAGCTATGCGCCAGTTCATGCGCGATCAGGCTGACGAGACTGCGGTCGCCCGCCAGGACGGTCGGCGTGGCGAAGGTGAGCATGGGGTTTTCCATGCCGCCGAACGGAAAGCTGGGTGGCAGGACCAGCACGTCGTAGCGGCCCCAGCGATAGGGGCCGTACAGCCCTTCGGCCGCGGTCACGAACTTGTCGAGCCCGGCAAATTCCCATGCGGATTTGTCGAGCATGGCGGGCTCGGTCCAGATGCCGGTATGCGCGCTGAGCGGCTTGAACTTCAGGTCGCCGATGGCGAGCGCGATCAGATAGGGGGCTACGGCCTTGTCCATGCGATAGCTGGCGGTGTGGCGGCCATCCGCGCAGGGCGTCTCGCCGGTCCGCTCGCCACTCATGACGACGGTCAGTGCGCAGGGGGCGTTGACGGTTGCGTCCCAGGTCTGGCGGATGCCGGGGGAGTCCTGGGTCGGGATCCAGCTGCGGTTGAGGATCGCCTCACCCTGGCTGAACAGATAGGGTTGTTTCTTACCCGCCGTCTGTTCGGGCGACAGCCATTGCAGCGCCTTGGCACCGGGCGCAGAGGCATAGGCGATCTTGACCGTGCGATTGCCGTTCAGTGTGATGGTCAGCGGCGCACCGTGCACCTTGTCGGCGGCACCGACCATGTAGGGCAGGGGGCGGTTCTGCGCGTCGGTCACGGTGACGATGCGCAGGCCATTGTCGTCGACGACCAACTGCTTGGCGTCGGGCTTGGCATCGACCGACAGGGTCGCGATCCCGCGCATCACGTGCGTTTCGAAATCGGCATAGAGGTTCAGCGAGACATGCGTGACCCGCGCCTCCAGCGGACGGGCATGGCTGTGTACGTCGCGCGCATCGGGGCTGGTCAGGATCGGTGCGACAACAGGCGCGGGCGCAGGGGATTGGGCGGCGAGCAGCATCGCCAGGGAAGCCAGGGACATGGGCACTCCGAATGGGACAGGATGATTGCACCATAGCCGGATTGCGGGCGAATGGGAGGGCTCTGGAACGGCCCGGCCGTCATCACCAACTAAGGCAGATGGACGAGATGACATTGGCGGTGGTCGGGATCGACTTTCCCAACGAGGACAAGGCGCGGAGCAATCGGCGGTTCGAACTGCTGGCGTCGGCGGCAGGCGATCCGGTCAGCCTGCGTCTCGAACCGCGCAATCGGCACGATCCCAATGCGGTCGCGGTGTTCAGCGCACGCGACGTGCAGGTCGGTTATCTCTCGGCCGAGCGCGCGCCGATGGTCGGCGCACGAATCCGGCGCGGGGAGGCGGTCGCGGCGATCCATCAGGGGATCAGGGGATCGGTCGCCTATATCCGGGTCCGCTTCGGTGGACGTATGCCCACCTTGCCGGAGATGGTCGAGGCGCGATCGGAGCCGGTCGCGCCGGAGGAAGACTTTCATCCCGATCCCGATGGACCCGAATGGGGCGCATGAACACGACAACAAAAAAGGGAGCCGAAATCGGCTCCCTTTCCCTCCGCCGGAGCGGTGAAGGTCCGGGCGGGGGGAGGCCCCCGCCCGCGACGATCAGTTGCTGTCCGCGTTGTCGTCCTTGACGATCGCGACGACACCGATGGCAACGACGCCAGCAGCGATCAGGGCAGCCAGGATGCCACCGCCGGCGAGCTTGTTGCCCTTGGCGGTCGGAGCCGACGCGCGGACCGACTTCGAAACCGACAGGCTGGCAGCCGGGTTGGTCGGAGCAGCGGCAACCGGAGCAGCAACCAGAGCCGTAGCAGCGACGGCAGACAGGAACTTCATCATACTCATTCTCCCATGGCGAACGACCGCCAAGACGCGGCGTTGTTCGTCGTCCCACTAGCGCATACGCACGTGCACGTAAATTTGTTCCTGCGCTGCACCATTTTTTTTGAAACAACCGGGAACATTTTGCCACAGTCGGATTGTGTTAACCAATGCGTCAGCCGCAGCGCCCGTATCTATCGGCGGACCGCCCCGACCTCACCTAGATGCATCGCGCCTGTCCATTTCGACAGGCCGAACGGCGGGGGCGATGGTCGGGAACGTGCCCAGGCCCGCCACACCCGCGATCGCGGCGAGCGTGCTAACGACCATCAATCCCGCGGCGAAAAAGGCGATCCGGAGATCGCCGCGTATCAGCGCCCGCCGTCGCGCCGGGTCAGGGCCGCGACACAGCTTGCCCGGTCGATCGCGCTGCCGTCGGGCTCGCGTGCGTCGATATAGGTCACGCGCGGCTCGGCCCCGTCCTTGGGATAAAGATAGGCGTCGAGGACGCAGAAGCTGCCCAGGAACTGTAGCTTGCGCGCGGTGCCCTCCCGCACATCGGCATCCGGCGTGCCGAACAGTTTGGTCAGCGCGGCCGCGTCCTGGCCGATGACACGTTCCAGTCCGACATTGGTATAGGGGACGGGCACCGGGGCCATGCCGCCGCGCACCGGGGCGGCGGTCTGCGGCACGGTACAGCCGCCAAGGATGAGCAAGGGGATCAGGGCAAGCGCCGGAATGCGGATCACGCCTGTCGTCTCCTGTGAAAATAATGGGTCGCCATGCTGGCTCCCAGGACGGGGGCCAGCAGATTGAGCACCGGAACCACGAACAGGGCCGCCGCGGCAAGCCCCAACAGGAAGCGCGACGGACCGGTCGCCTTGCGCCAGCGTCGCATCGCCGCACCGTCCATGTGCCGCGCCGCGACCATGTCGCCCAGATCGCGCGACAACAACCACGCATTGACCAGCAGGAACGCCGCCGCCGTGCCCACGCCGGTGACCAGCAGGGCGATATAGAGCGGCAGCAGGATCAGGTTGACCGCGACGACTCGCAAGGCCGAGCCCAGTCCCATCGCCATGCCCCGGACGACGGGCACCGGCCGGGCCTTGGCGAGGGCATCGGGATAGTGGCGCGCCTCGACCGCCGCGACGATATCGTCGGCGAAGACGCCGACCACCGCCACCGCCACGGCGCGAAACGCCAGCCACAGCGCCAGGAGCTCGACCACCAGCGTCAGCGCCGCCGACCATTCGCCCGCCTGCGCGCCCAGCCACTGGCTCAGCGCGGCGCGCACCGCCCACCACAGCCCGGCGCCCGCCGCGGCGAACAGCGCGAAGGTGACGGCCAGCGAACGGAGCAGCACCCGTCGGATCGCAGGATCGCCAAGCTGGCCGATCGACAGGAAAAAGGCGTGGAGCATGGTCCACGGGATGACGCCGGGCGGGTGGCAAAGTCAATGCGCGGGGAAGGGGTGCGACAGGGGGCTCCGAAGGCCAGCTTGCGCGGGGGATGCGCCCTGACTAGGGCGGCGACATCACAGCCATTTTTCCCGGAGCCCCTTCCTTGACCAACCCCACTTACGACGTGGTGGCGATCGGCAATGCCATCGTCGACATCCTGAGTTCCGCCGAGGACGATTTCATCGCCGAGCAGGGCATGACGAAGGGCGCGATGCAGCTCGTCTTCTCGACCGAAGAGGCCGACGCGCTCTATGCGAAGATGGGTCCGGGACGCGAGATTTCCGGGGGCTCGGCCGCCAACACGCTGGCGGGCATAGCCGCGCTGGGCGGCAAGACCGCGTTCATCGGCCAGGTCGCCGACGACCAGCTGGGCGACGTCTTCGCGCACGACATCCGTGCGGCGGGCGTCAAGTTCGACACGCCGTCGCGTCCCGGCCAGCCGACCACCGCGCGCTGCATGATCTTCGTCAGCCCCGATGGCCAGCGCACGATGAACACCTTCCTGGGCGCGTCGCACTATCTGCCCGCCGAAGCGCTCGACAAGGCGCTGATCGCCGATGCGGCGTATCTGTACATCGAGGGCTATCTCTGGGATCCCGAAGAGCCGCGCGCCGCGATGCGTGCCGCCATCGACGTTGCCCGCGCGGCGGGTCGCAAGATCGCCTTCACCGCCTCGGCCGAGTTCGTGATCGACCGTCACCGTGCCGACTTCCACGCGCTGATCGAGGGCGGCATGATCGACGTGATCTTCGCCAACGAAACCGAGATCGTCGCGCTGACCGAAACGGCCGATGTCGAGGCCGCCATCGCCTCGCTGAAGGACAAGGTCGAGACGCTGGTCGTCACGCTGGCCGAAAAGGGCGCGCTGGCGCAGCAGGGCGATGTGCGCGTGACGGTGCCTGCCCAGCCGGTCGACAAGGTCGTCGACACCACGGGCGCGGGCGACCTGTTCGCGGCGGGCTTCCTCTATGGCCAGACGCATGGCCAGGACCTGAAGGGCTCGCTGACCCTGGGCGCGGCTTGCGCGGCGGAAATCATCAGCCACTTCGGCGCACGGCCCCAGGTCGACCTGAAGGCGCTGGCCGCCAGCCTCTGAACGTCGATCCTCCCCAGGCGCCGCTTGGGGAGGGGGACCATCCCAAGGATGGTGGAGGGGCAGGGCCCCAGACGAAAAGGCCCGGAGGATCGCTCCTCCGGGCCTTTTCTCGTGCCTTGCGTCGGTCGATCAGCGATCGAGCGGCTTGGCGACTTCCGGCTGCATCGCGGGATCGTCGACCACGTCGATGATGCCACGCCCGACATAGCTGCGGCGACGGCTATAGCCGAAATAGATGACCAGGCCGATCGCGCCCCACACCGGCAGGACCAGGATCGAGCCCCAGTCGAGCGAGAGGAACAGATACAGGCAGCCGACGATCGCGAGCGGCGCGACGATCCACACCAGCGGGGTGCGGAAGGGGCGGCGACGATCCGGATCGGTCCGGCGCAGCACCAGCACCGATACGGCCACCATCAGGAAGGCGAACAGCGTGCCCGAGTTGGAATAATTGGCCAGCTTGCCGACCGGCAGGAAGGCCGAGGCGAAGGTCGCGGCCAGGCCGGTGACGATCGTGACCACATGCGGGGTCTTGTACCGGGGATGGACCTTGGCGAAGGCCTGCGGCAGCAGGCCGTCGCGTGCCATCGTGAAGAACACGCGGGTCTGGCCGAACATCATCATCAGGACGACCGAAGGCAGCGCCAGCGTGGCGGCCAGGCCGATCAGGTTGCCGATCTTTTCCCAGCCGATGGTGCGCAGGACATGCGCCAGCGCCTCCTTCGAGCAGGACAGCGGCTCCGCCACGCCGCCCGCGACGATCGCCTGGCAGCGCGCGGTCAGCTCCGACGTGCCGGGCGACAGCACGACACCGGCGGCATCGCGCACCGGCTGCGCGCCCAGCGGCGAGCCGATCGCCCCGGCCGAGACGAGCAGATAGAAGACGGTGCAGAACATCAGCGAGGCGATCAGGCCGATCGGCACGTTGCGCTGCGGGTTCTTGGTTTCCTCGGCGGCGGTCGACACCGCGTCGAAGCCGACATAGGCGAAGAAGATCGAGGCGGCGGCGCCCGCCACGCCGGTCAGGCCGGTGGGCATGAACGGGTGGAAGTTTGCACCGTTGATCACCGGCACCGACAGCGCGATGAACAGGGTCAGCGCGGCGACCTTGATGGCGACCAGGATGGCGTTGACGCGCGCACTCTCGGTCGTCCCGACGACGAGCAGCCAGGTAACGAGCAGCGAGATGATGACGGCGGGCAGGTTGATGTAACCGCCCGACGACGGGCCGTTGACCCACTCCATCGGCACGTCGATGCCCAGCAGGCTGCGGATCTGCCCCACCACATAGCCCGACCAGCCGACCGCGACGGCGGAAGCGCCGACCGCATATTCCAGGATCAGCGCCCAGCCGACCATCCAGGCGAGCAGCTCGCCCATGACGGCATAGGTATAGGTATAGGCCGAGCCCGCGACCGGCACCATCGAGGCCAGTTCGGAATAGCAGAGCGCCGCCACCGCGCAGACGAAGCCCGCCAGCACGAAGGACAGCATCATGCCCGGCCCCGCCTTCTGCGCGGCTTCGGAAGTGAGAACGAAGATGCCGGTGCCGATGACGGCGCCGACACCCAGCATGGTGAGCTGGAACGCGCCTAGCGATCGTTGCAGCCCCTTCTTCTCGGCGGTCGCCAGAATGGCGTCCAGAGGCTTAACGCGCCCGAAAATCATGAATGTCCAATCCCCCCGAGGGAAGGGCGGCCCCGACATGGAGCTCGCCCGGCGTTTCGTGAATGATCCGGGAAGTTAGCTGCAATTTTATTACGTGCAATCCCTAAGACGCAGGGGATGCGGTAAGGGGAGGAGAAAGGCGGTGATTGCCGCCCCCTTCTACCGTCAGCACTGAGGAATGGGATCACCAATCCATCTCGTGGCAAGCCCCTCCCGCAGGCGGGAGGGGTTTGGGGAGGGCATCGGGCCTCACCGAGCTCGTCGCCCGTGGCTTTCCCTCCCCCATCCCCTCCCGCCTGCGGGAGGGGCGTGCCAAGAGGCGATTTTAGCGCGCCAGCATCGGGCCCAGCGGCTTGCCCGCCAGGATATGCACATGGAGATGCGGCACTTCCTGCCCGGCATCCGGGCCGACATTCGCCAGCAGCCGATACCCCGGCTGAACCACGCCCGCCTCGCGTGCGACATGGCCGACCGCGCGGACGAAGCCGGCGATCTCCGCGTCGCTGGCCCGCGCAGAGAAATCGTCCCAGGATACATAGGGGCCGCGCGGGATCACCAGGATATGGGTCGGCGCGTGCGGTGCGATGTCGTGGAAGGCGACCGCCCATTCGTCTTCATAGACGCGGCTGGACGGAATCTCGCCGCGCAGGATCTTCGCGAAGATATTCTGGTCGTCATAGGGAAGCGTGGCGTCGATCGGCATCGATGGTCTCCGTCGGATTCAGCGCGGGCGCGCGGCCTTTTCGTCATGCCCCGACACGCCCTCGCGCCGCGCCAGTTCGGCGCGGACGTCGTCCAGCGTGTGGCCGGTATCGGCCAGAAGGACGATCAGGTGGAACATCAGGTCGGCCGCCTCGGACACGATCTTGTCGGGTTGGGCCATGGCGGCGATGACGGTTTCGACCGCTTCCTCGCCCAGCTTCTGCGCGATCTTCGGCCGCCCCTTGGCGAACAGGCTGGCGGCATAGGAGGTGGCGGCATCGCCTGCGTCGCGGCGTGCGCGGATCGTGGCTTCGAGGCGGTCGAACATGTCCATACCGGGCTGGGTGGCGCGACGCGGCGTCCGCGTCAATCCTTGCGGTTCCGGCGGCGCAGCGCACGACGCAGCAGCCAGATCGCGCCGATCGCGAAGACGAACAGCGCGATGTCCGACAGTTCCGGGTGGGTGCGGACGCGGATGATGCCGCTATGGCCGTTGGCGGGGGTCATGATCGCTAGGGGCATGGGGCGAGTTTATCAGCGTCCGCCCGCCCGGTCATCCCGGGGATTTTGGTTCGCGCGGAGGCGCGGACGCGCGGAGAGTCTGGTTTCTTGGCGGATGTTCGCCTGCGTTTTTTTTAGAAGGGAATGTCTCCCGATCGAAGGCTCGTGCCCGACAACCCAACCGCCGTTCAGCCTGAGCGAAGTTTAAGGCCAAGGGGATCCGGTTAGACAAGGGGCGGGGCGTGCGCTTCGACTTCGCTCAGCGTGGACGGAGTGGGGCGAGCGCCACGATCGGGAGACGAAAACGTCCCTTGGCTTACCCAGCCACTCGCCCCTTACCCAAACTCTCCGCGCCTCCGCGCCTCCGCGCGAACCAAAAACCTTCGCGTCCTCGCGGCTTCGTACGAAACTCAATGCGCCCGAACGGGCACCCCCGCCGCCGCGAGGGCCCGGTGTGCATCCGCGATCGAGGCATCGCCGAAGTGGAAGATCGACGCCGCCAGTACCGCCGAGGCATGACCGTCGCGCACCCCTGCGACCAGATCGTCCAGCCCGCCGACGCCGCCGCTCGCCACCACCGGGACGCTGGTCCGGTCGGCGATGGTGCGAATCAGGTCGAGGTCATAACCGCCCCGCGTGCCGTCGCGGTCCATCGAGGTGATCAGCAACTCGCCCGCGCCCAGCTTGGTCAGCCGCAAGGCATGTTCGACCGCGTCGATGCCGGTCGCGCGCCGCCCGCCATGGGTGAACACCTCCCAGCCAACCGCCGTGCGTCGCGCGTCGACACTGGCGACGCAGCACTGGCTGCCGAATCGCTCGGCGATGTCGGAGACGACTTCGGGACGGCTGACGGCGGCGGAGTTGACCGCCACCTTGTCCGCGCCCGCCAGGAGCAGCGCGCGCGCATCCTCCGCCGTGCGCACCCCGCCGCCGACGGTCAGCGGCATGAAACACACCGCCGCCGTCCGCCGCACTACGTCCAGGATGGTGCCGCGCGCCTCGTGGCTGGCGGTGATGTCGAGGAAGCAGAGTTCGTCCGCGCCCGCCGCGTCATAGGCGCGCGCCTGTTCGACCGGGTCGCCCGCGTCGATCAGGTCGACGAAGTTGACGCCCTTGACCACCCTGCCATTGGCGACGTCCAGGCAGGGGATGACGCGCGCGCGGACGGTCATGCGGACGCCGCCACCGACAGTGCCGCCGCGAGGTCGAGCCGCCCGTCATAGAGGGCCCGGCCCGTGATCACGCCCTCGACCCCGTCCTGATGATGGAGCGCCAGCATATGAATGTCGCCGATCCCCGCCACGCCGCCGCTGGCGATGACCGGAATCCGCACCGCGCGGGCGAGGTCGACGGTCGCGGACACGTTGCAGCCCTTGAGCATTCCGTCGCGGCCGACATCGGTGAACAGCAAGGCGGCGACGCCCGCATCCTCGAACCGGCGCGCCAGATCCTCGACCGACACGGTCGACACGTCCGCCCAGCCGCGCGTGGCGACCATGCCGTCCTTGGCATCGACCGCGACGACGATGCCGCCGGGATAAGCCTTGGCCATGTCGCGCACGAAGTCGGGGTTCTCCAGCGCCGCGGTGCCGATCACCACGCGCGACACGCCCAGATCGAACCAGCGCTCGACATTCTCCGGCTTGCGGATGCCGCCGCCCAGCTGAACATGACCGGGAAAGGCTTTGACGATCGCCTGCACTGCTTCGCCATTGACCGATTCGCCCGCGAACGCGCCGTCCAGGTCGACGACATGGAGATGCTGTGCACCGGCCTCGGCGAAGAGCATCGCCTGATGGGTGGGGTCGTCGCCATAGACGGTGGCGCGGTCCATATCGCCCTCGGCCAGACGGACCACCTGGCCACCCTTCAGGTCGATGGCGGGGAAGACGATCAAGCTCACGGATGCCACTCCAGGAAACGGGTGAGGAAGGAGAGGCCATAACGCTGGCTCTTCTCGGGATGGAATTGCGCGCCGACCATCGTGTCGCGGCCGATCGCGGCGGTGACGGGGCCATCATGGTCGGTGGTCGCCAGCACATGCTGACCGGTAAAGGCGTAGCTGTGCAGGAAATAGGCCTCGCCCGGCACGATCAGCGGGTGGTCGCCGACGGGCCGGACATCGTTCCAGCCCATATGCGGAACCTTGGCCGAGGGATCGGTAGGCGCGAGTCGGGTCACGCGACCGGGAATCCAGCCCAAGCCCCGATGTTCGCCCATCTCGTCGCTGGCATCGGCGAGAAGCTGCATACCGACGCAAATGCCCAGGAAGGGCCGCGCGCGGGTGAGGGCGGCGTCGCGCAACGACTCTTCCAACCCGTCGACGGCGCGCAGGTTCGCCGCGCACGCCCCGAACGCGCCGACACCGGGCAGGACGATCCGGTCGGCACGCGCGATCACGTCCGGATCGGCGGTGATGACGACATCCTTCGCCCCCGCCGCGCGCAGCGCATTGTCGACCGAGTGGAGATTGCCCGACTCGATATCGATCAGCGCCAGCGTCACAGCATGCCCTTGGTCGATGGGATGGCGTCCGCTTTGCGCGGGTCGATCTCGACCGCCATGCGCAACGCACGGGCCAGGCCCTTGAAGATGCTTTCGGCGATGTGATGGTTGTTGTGGCCGTGCAGCAGCTCGACGTGCAGCGTGATGCCCGCCTCCTGCGCGAAGCTGTGGAACCAGTGCTCGATCATCTCGGTCTGGAGCGTGCCCAGCATCGGATTGGTGAACGGCACCTTCCACACCAGCCAGGGGCGGCCCGAAATGTCGAGCGCGGTGCGGGTCAGCACCTCGTCCATCGGCGACAGCGCCTCGCCATAACGAGTGATGCCGCGCTTGTCGCCCAGCGCCTTGGCAAAGGCCTGTCCGATCGCCAGCGCGCTGTCCTCGGTGGTGTGGTGCCCATCGATATGCAGGTCGCCCTCGACCTTGACCGACAGGTCGATCAGCGAGTGTCGCGACAACTGGTCGAGCATGTGATCGAGAAAGCCGATCCCGGTGGCGTTCTGATAGACGCCGGTGCCGTCGAGATTGACGGTGACGTCGATGACGGTTTCCGCGGTGGCGCGGTGGACGGTGGCAGTGCGCATGGCCTCCCCATAAACACCTATCCGTCCCATGCAATCTTGACCCGCGATCAAAGGCCGCTAGTCCAAGGGGCATGACCGAAGGATTGCCCGACAGCCTCATCCCCTATGACGACATCGTGCAGGAGGCCCTGCGCGCCGTGGTGGGGCGTGTGCTCGGCCCGGTGGCGGAGACGGGGCACCTGCCCGGCACGCACCATTTCTACATCACGTTCAAGACGCAGGCGCCCGGGGTGGACATCCCGCAGCGGCTGGTCGAGCGATTCCCGGACGAGATGACCATCGTCCTGCAGAATCGCTTCTGGGACCTGACGGTGGACGAGAATCGCTTCTCGGTGGGGCTCAGCTTCAACCAGGTGCCGTCGAAGCTGGTGATTCCCTATTCGGCGATCACCCGTTTCCAGGATCCCGAAGTCCAGTTCGAACTGGGCTTCCACGTCGCCGACGATCCGCAGAGCGATCCCGATCCGCACGGCTCGGCCGAGAATGACGAGCCGGTCGCCAAGCCGGTCGAGGACGGCAGCAACGTCGTCGCGGTGGATTTCAAGCGCAAGAAGTAAGGGGCTGCTGCTCCCCAACGGGAGGGGCCCCTCCGCCTATTCCTCCCCTGCAAGGGGAGGTGGCGCGCGAAGCGCGTCGGAGGGGTGTCCCGCTCTCGAGAGGGTGATACCCCTCCGTCAGAACTGGCGCCCTGCCACCTCCCCGTAAAGGGGAGGAATTTACATTTTTCCAGATAACGGACCGAAGCCCGGCGGCGATCAGCCCCGGCCTTCCTCGCGCGCACCGCGACCGCGGCGTTCACCGCGGCGTTCCTTGCGGTACTGCTTGGCATGGGCCTTGGCGCGCTGCTTCAGCACTTCCTTGGGCGGCGGGCCGCGATCCTCGTCCTGCGGCAGGACGTCGCCGCGAATCTCGTCGAAGCCCAGCTGGTTCATCGATTCGGCGAAGTGGGTGGGCAGCTCGGCGGTCTGGTCGATGCGGCCGCCATCGGGATGGTCGACGCGGATGCGCCGCGCATGCAGGTGCATCTTGCGGCTGATCCCGCCGGTCAGGAACGCCGCGGCCCCGCCATATTTGCCGTCGCCGACGATGGGGTGGCCGATCGCCGCCATATGCACGCGCAGCTGGTGGGTGCGGCCGGTGAAGGGCTGCAACTCGACCCAGCAGCAGCTGTTGCCCGCGCGCTCGATCACGCGGTAGCGCGAGCGGGCCGACTGGCCGTTTTCCTCGTCGACATGCATCTTCTCGCCGCCGGTGCCCGGCTGCTTGCCGATGGGCAGTTCGATCGTGCCATCGTCGATCGACGGCACGCCGATGACCAGCGCCCAATAGATCTTTCGGGCGGTGCGCCCCGAAAACGCCTTGGCGAAGAACGCCGCCGACCGCGCGTTGCGCGCGACGAGCAGCGCGCCCGAGGTATCCTTGTCGAGTCGGTGGACCAGCTTGGGCCGCCCCTCCGCCTCGAACTGGAGGGCATCGAGCAGGCCGTCGACATGGGTGGTGGTCTTGGTCCCGCCCTGGGTCGCCAGGCCCGGCGGCTTGTTCAGGACCAGCGCGTCGCGATCCTTGTGGATCACCATCTCGCGCGCGAACGACTCCTCGTCCTCGGACAGGACGTTGCGCGGGCGCATCGTCGGCTTGCTGTTCGCGACCAGGGCCGGTTCGGCCGGGGGCACGCGCAGCACCTGGCCCGCCGTGATCCGGTCACCCGGCGTCGCGCGCAGGCCATCGACACGCAACTGGCCGGTGCGTGCCCATTTGGCGACGGTGGTGAAACTGGTGTCGGGCATGTGCCGCTTGAACCAGCGATCCAGCCGGATGCCGTCATCGTCATAGCCGACCGTGAATTGGCGGACAGAGTCCGTCATGCGAAAATCCTCGTTATCCAGAGCCCCGCCCACAGCGCGGCCAGCGAACCGAACAACGAGAGCGCGACATAGGCCAGGGCCCATGTCACCTGACCGCGTTCGATCAAAGTGATGGTATCGAGCGAGAAGGAGGAAAAGGTAGTATAGCCCCCCAATATCCCGACACCGATGAACATGCGCCACCCTTCGGCCCCGCCCGTCCGCGCCAGCACCCCGGCAAGGATGCCCATCGCGAGACAGCCGACCCAGTTGACCGCAAGCGTGCCATAGGGAAAGCCGGGGCCGAGCGCATCGGTGAGCACCCGTCCCGTCAGATACCGCCCCCCCGAGCCCAGCGCGCCGCCCAGCATCACGAGAAGAAGTGGTGTCATGATCCTGTCGCCCTTAGCGCAACCGGGCTCGCTGCGCAAAGGACAAGCGATGGGGCAGGGGACGCCCCGGAATCGCTCCAGGCCAGGGCAGGGAAAAGGCTATCCGCCCCGCACCACCAGGTCGATGTCGGTGCCGCCGTCGCGTGGTGTAGCATAGACGATATAGGCCCCGTTGCCGCCGGTGCCGCCCAGCACATGCTGCGTGCCGTCCATCTTGTGCTCGGCCGACAGGCCTGCGCCGCTGGCCTTGGTATAATAATAGTCGATCACCTTCGCGGGCGGTGCGGGGGTGCGCAGGCTGACGATCCGCAGCGCGCAGCCGTTGGCGTCGTTGCCCGCCGCCTCCGCCACCTGCGCGCCGGGATAGGGGGGCAGGGCGGCGGGCAGGCGCTGGGCCCATCCGGCGGAGTAGCGCAGGCCCGACAGGCACGCGGCATTGGCGGCTTGCTGCCCCGCCTTGGCCGCCAGCGTATAGGCAATGGCCGAGGCGCGGCATTCCGGGCAGTCGCGAGCCGCCGCGGGTGCCGATTTCAACGTGCGGGCATCGACCGGATCGGCGGGCGGCGGTGTCGAGGGCAGCTGGTCGCTGGGCGGCCGGTTCGGCGGGCGCAGCGCATTGGCGTTCGATGTCTGGGTCAGGCCGGGATCGACCATGATCTGCCCCGCCAGCGCCTCGCGCAGTTGCGGATCACGCGCAGGATTGCCGTCGTTCATCGCGGCGAGTTCGTTGTCGAGCGCATTGAGCTGCGCATCGTCGTCCGGCCTGCCCCCGCATCCACCAAGGACCAGGCAAGCCAGCAAGATCAGAGTCGGTCGCATCCGGGCCATCATGGGGCGACCATAGCATGGGGATGCGACCCGTTCCTTAACGTTTCCCCGATCGCGGCGGTCGAATCGCGATGAATGGAGCGCGGGCCGAACAACTTACGGCCGAACCGGTGCTTGTGCATCGCCGTGGCGGTTGCCATCTTGGGCGACATGCTGAACCTCTTCTCGATCCTTATCGGCCTGGTCGCGCTCGTTCTCGGGATCGTGCCGTTTCTGCCCTTTTTCGCCTGGGGCTATTGGTTCGTCATTCCGATCGCCGTGGTCGGCGCGGCGGTCGGCGCATTGTCGTCACGCGATACCGGGCGAAACCTCAACCTGATCCTGATCCTGATCTTCGGCCTGCGCCTGATGCTGGGCGGCGGCTTCATCTGATCAACGAAGGCCTGATGGTCTCCGCACGCGAAACGGCCCGGCGGGTTTCCCCACCGGGCCATGCCCTTCGTCGAGCGGCCGTTTAGCGGCAGCGTACCTGGCCGCGGTCGATCTGCTGGCCCAGCAGCGCGCCGCCGCCCGCACCGATTACGGTGCCCAGCAGGCGCGAACCGCCGCCCGCGATCACATTGCCCAGCGCGCCGCCCGCCAGACCGCCGATGACCAGACCGGTCGTGCCGTCATTGCGGCGGCAATAATAGCGCCCGTTCATGCCGCGATAGATGCGGTCGTTGCGACCGAGCGCACGCGGCTGGTAGTAGCGGCCGTCGCGATAATAACGCTCGGGATAATAGCCGCGCTGGCCCGGCTCGAACCGGTTATAGTCGTAGTTGCGCCAGCGGACATTGCGCATATCCTTGCGATAATCCTGGCGGGCATCGCGAATATCCTCGCGATATTCACGGCGCGCCTCGCGCACGTCGCGCGGTGAGTCGGCCCTGCGGACGTCGCGATTATAGTCGCGACGGGCGTCGCGAACGTCCTCGCGATACTCCTGACGAGCTTCCCAGCCATTGCGCTGCGCCTCGGCAGGAATGGCGGTGAAGGCGGTGGCGACGATGGTCGCCGACAAGAGAGCGATACGCATTACTATACTCCCGGTGATGATGGTTGTTAGAATGCGTGGTGATCGTTGTTGTTGCGTGAACGCAAAACTACTTGCCGTTCACCGGGCAGACAGCCGTTTTTGTTTGTTCTTGGGAAACGGAAGCTGAAAAAGAAAAGGGCGCCACCGTAAGGTGACGCCCCGTCTTTCCCACGCGTGGGATGATTGCCTTAGCGGCAGCGGCGGTTGCTGGTGCTGCGCTCGACCTCGCGACCGGCCAGCGCGCCGACGGCGGCGCCACCCAGCGTGCCCAGCGTACGGTCGCCGCGCGTGTCGATCGTACGACCCAGCAGCGCGCCCGCGACGCCACCCACGACCAGACCGGTCGTGCCGTCCGGCTTGCGGCAGCGGACGCGGCCGCGATCGTCACGCCATTCGCGGTACTTGTAGCGGCGCTGCGCGTCGGCGGCGGTGGCGGGCAGGACCAGCGAGGGAACGACCATGGCGGTGCACCCCAAGGCAAGCATCAATTTGCGCATATGGAACTTCCTTTCGAATTGATCTGATGCCGTAACGTCCCAATTCTACTGTCCGTTGCATGAACAGAAGATAACGTCGCGTTCATGTTCGGGACGCCCTTTCCGCAGGGGCAAAGCCGCTTTAGGGTCGCTCCCGATGCTGCCTCAACCCACCGCCATGCTGCCCGCCGTGATGCCCTGGCTCGACTTGGCGGGACTGGCCGTCTTTGCGGTGTCGGGCGCGCTAGTCGCGGCCAAGCATCGCCAGACGATGGTCACGCTCGTCTTCTTCGCGCTCATTACCGGGGTCGGCGGTGGTACGTTGCGCGACCTGTTGATCGATGCGCCGGTCTTCTGGGTCCATGACGCGCGTGTGCCGATCGTCTGCCTGGTGGCGGCGGTCGCGGTCTGGATGACCCCCGCACGCTGGTGGCGGGGCAGCGCGCTCGACTGGTTCGACGCGGTCGGGCTGGCGGCCTATGCGGTATACGGCGCGGCCAAGGCCACCGGCTATGGGATACCGCCGGTGGCCGCGGCGATGCTGGGGGTCGTCTCGGCCTGTGTCGGCGGCATCATTCGCGACGTGATCGCGGGTGAGCCGTCGATCCTGATGCGGCCCGAACTCTATGTCACCGCCGCCGCGCTGGCCTCGACCAGCTATGTGGCGCTGATGCTGCTCGGCGTGCCGGGGGCGGGGCCGATGGCGGCACTGGCCGGGTTCATCCTGCGCGGGGCGGCGATCCATTACCGGATCGCCTTACCTGCGTATCCCGCCAAGGAGCGAGACGGAGGGTGATGGCCTTGGGCTTCGACTTCGCTCAGCCTGAACGGGGGTTCGGGAAAACTACCCCCACGCTCCGCTCAGGATAAACTTCGGCGCACAGCGCCGAAGTCGAAGGCTACGCCCGAAACCTCACCGCCCCAGCATCAATTCCGGCCGCACCACCCGGTCGAAGGTCGCCTCGTCGACCAGCCCCAGTTCCAGTCCCGCTTCCTTCAGCGTCTGCCCCTTCTGGTGCGCGTGCTTGGCGATCTTGGCGGCATTGTCATAGCCGATCTCGGGCGCCAGCGCGGTCACCAGCATCAGCGACCGGTCGAGCAGATCGGTGATCCGGTCGCGATTGACCGTCATCCCCTCGACCGTTCGCTCGGCGAAGCTCTCCATGCCGACCGCCAGCAGATGCACCGACCGCAAGACATTCGCCCCGATCAGCGGCTTGAAGACGTTCAGCTCCAGATGTCCCTGCAGACCGCCGACCGTGACGGCGGCGTTGTTGCCGATCACCTGCGCGGCGACCATGGTCAGCATCTCGCACTGGGTGGGGTTGACCTTGCCCGGCATGATCGAGCTGCCCGGCTCGTTGGCGGGCAGTTCCAGCTCGCCCAACCCCGAGCGCGGCCCAGAGCCCAGCAGACGGATATCGTTGGCGATCTTGGTCAGCGCCACCGCCAGCACGTTCAGGGTCCCGTGCAGGTCAACCAGCCCGTCATTGCTGGCCAGCGCCTCGAACTTGTTGGGCGCGGTCACGAAGTCGATACCGGTGGCCTCGGCGATTTCTGCCGCGATCGCCTCGGCAAAACCGTTGGGCGCGTTCAGTCCGGTGCCGACGGCCGTACCGCCCTGCGCCAGCGGCAGGATATTGCGGTGAAGCGTCCCCTCGATCCGGTCGCGGGCATTGGCCAGTTGCTGGACATAGCCGGAGAACTCCTGACCCAGGGTCAGCGGGGTCGCGTCCTGCAAATGGGTGCGCCCGATCTTGACGATGTCGTCCCACGCCTTCGCCTTTGCGTCCAAGGCGGCGTGGAGGCGGTCGAGCGCCGGAAACAACTGCTTCGTCACCGCCAGCGCGGCGGCGACATGGAGCGCCGTCGGGAAGGTGTCGTTCGACGACTGGCCGCGATTTACGTCGTCATTGGGGTGAACCGGCGACTTGCCGCCACGCGTGCCGGTCAGCATCTCGTTCGCGCGACCAGCGATCACCTCATTGGCGTTCATGTTGGACTGGGTGCCAGAGCCCGTCTGCCAGATGACGAGCGGGAACTGGTCGTCATGCCGCCCGTCGATCACCTCCTGCGCCGCCGCTTCGATGGCGTCGGCCTTTTCGCCGGAGAGGCCGTGGCCGCGATTGATCCGCGCAGCGGCCTTTTTCACGATGGCCAGCGCATGGACGATGCCGATCGGCATCTGCTCGCGCGCGCCGAACGGAAAATTCTCGAGGCTGCGCTCGGTCTGGGCGCCCCAATAGGCGCTGGTGGGAACCTCGATCGGGCCGATCGAATCGGTTTCGGTGCGGGTCTGGGTCATGGAGTGAGGGACTCACCGGCGCGCGATGGGTTCCGTACGAACAAAAACCCCGCCGACCGAGGTCGACGGGGTTTTGAAGCCAGGGGAGGGGACTTGCGGCCCCATCCCGTTAGCGGCGGCAATAGCCGGGGTTGTTCGACTTTTCGATCGCGTTGCCGGCCAGGGCGCCTGCGCCACCACCCAGGATCGTGCCGAGCGTACGGTCGCCCCGCGTGTCGATGGTGCGGCCCAGCAGGCCACCGGCGATCGCGCCGACGATGGTGCCCGTGGTGCCGCTGTTGCACCGCTGCGGACCGCGATAGGCATAGCCGCGCTGGTCGTAATAGCCGCGATCACTACGATAGCCGCGATCGTAACGCGGGCCACGGTTGTAGCCGTCGGCATAGGCATCGCCATAAGCGCGGCTGTCGCCATAGCCACGATCATAATAGCGCTGTGCCGAGGCAACGTTCGGAACCATGGCCGTGGCGCCGATGGCAAGGGCGGCGGCAGCGAGCGAGAGCTTCTTGAACATCACAATCTCCCTTGATCTTCAAACCGGCGGCGGCGGGATGATTCCCGTCGTCGTTGAAGAGCTTTTGCCCGATTCGCGATGTTTCAATGCTGAATGCGCTTGTTAGCTGTTGTTCATGCGAAACGTCATGCTTCCCCCGCCACGCCCTTGCCGATAGGAGGGGGCGATGACGCGCCCGCGCCTTGCCCTGTTCGATTGCGACGGCACCCTGGTCGACAGCCAGGCCAATATCTGCCTCGCAGCGGTCGAAGCCTTTCAGCTGTCCGACCTGACCCCGCCACCCGCCGCGGCGATTCGCCGGATCGTCGGCCTCAGCCTGGTCGAGGCGATGCGCGTGCTGGCCCCCGATACGACCGACGCCGTGCACCACCGGCTGGCGGCGGATTACAAGGCCGCCTTCTTCCGCCTGCGCACGGCGGGCGCGATGGAGCCCGAGCCGCTGTTCGAGGGGATCCCCGCGCTGCTCGACCATCTGGCGGGTCAGGGCTGGCTGATGGGCGTGGCGACGGGCAAGTCCGATCGCGGGCTGGCACGGGTGCTGGCCGAACATGGGCTGACGCATCACTTCGTCACCTTGCAGACCGCCGACCGGCATCCCTCCAAACCCGATCCGTCGATGGTCCTCGCGGCGATGGCGGAGGCGGGGGTCGCGGCGGGCGACGTGGCGATGATCGGCGATACCAGCTTCGACATGGCGATGGGCAAGGCGGCGGGCGCGTTCGCGGTCGGCGTCGCATGGGGATATCATGACGTGCACGATCTGGTGAACGCGGGCGCCGACGTCGTCGCGCAAGAGGTGGCGGACTTGCCCGCCCTGCTGGTGCGGACATGAGCGGCGGCGACCGCACGGCACGGCGCCACTGGTTCATCATCATGGCCGTCCGCCTGGTCGGCGTGGCGGGTGCGCTGTTCGGCGTGGTGCTCGCCTCGCGCGGGGTCACCTGGCCGCAAAAGGCGTTGGGGGTGGCGATCATCTTCTCCGCGCTGGGCATGATCGCGATCGTACCGGCCGGGCTGGCGCATCGCTGGCGGAGTGGCGGGGAATGAGGCGGTTCTGGACCGACGTGACCGTCGATGCCGAGCGCGTCGTGCGACTGGACGACAAGCCGGTGCGCACGCCCGGCCGCGTGCCGCTGGCCCTGCCGACGCCCGCGCTGGCCGAGGCGGTGGCCGGTGAATGGCGCGACGTGACCGAGACGGTGGACCCGCGCGCCATGCCGCTGACCGGCCTCGCCAACGCCGCGATCGACCGGATCGCCGCCGATCCCGCGCCCTTTGCCACCGGGCTGGCGCGTTATGCCGAAAGCGATCTGCTCTGCTACCGCGCCGATTCACCGCCCGAACTGGTGGAGCGGCAGGATGCGGTGTGGAACCCGCTGCTCGACTGGGCGCGCGATCGCTATGACGTGCATTTCACGCTGGTGACCGGCATCATGCATCAGGCGCAGCCGCCCGCGACCGTCGAGCGACTGGCGCAGGCGGTGGCGGCGCTCGATCCGTTCCGGCTCGCGGCGCTGTCGCCGGTGGTGACGATCACCGGCTCGCTGGTGCTGGCGCTCGCGCTGCTGGAGGGCGCGGCGGAGGCGGACGCGATCTGGACTGCGGCGCATGTCGACGAGGATTTCCAGGCCGAGATATGGGGTGAGGATTATCTCGCCATCGAGGCGCGCGAGGCGAAGCGGCGCGAGTTCGACGCTGCGGTCCGGTTCCTGGGCGCGCTTGGGTAAGACGGGTGCGGGATCGGGTTCTGGCTTCGATTGCACCGGGCATTCCTCGGCAAGCCTGAAGCCCTCCCCCCATACCGGCCGCCACACATGTGCCCGTTCCGCTCACACTGAGCGCAGTCGAAGTGTACGGGATGCGCTTGGGGCCAGGCTCTCCCCTGGGCTTCGACTTCGCTCAGCCTGAACGGAAGGGGGGTGAATCAGTGAGGGGTGGGGCGGCTCACTCGATATGCGACTTCACCGATGCACTCCTTCGTTCGCACTGAGCGAAGTCGAAGTGTATGGGACAGCGCTCGCCGCCTCTCTTACTTCGTCGTCAGCTTGCGGATGAACCCGATCAGCCCGGTCTGGCGCGAGCGCTTCAGGCGTTCGGCCTGCAGGATGGTCTTCACCCCCTGGAAGCACTGCTCGACATCGTCATTGACCAGGACATAGTCATAGCCGTCCCAGTGGCTGACCTCGTTGGTCGCGCGTGCCATGCGGGCGTCGATCACCGCGACCGTATCGGTCGCGCGACGCTCGAGGCGCTGGCGCAGTTCTTCCATCGAGGGCGGGAAGATGAACACGCGGACCACGTCGCCGCCCGCGATCTGGAACAGCTGTTGCGCGCCCTGCCAATCGATATCGAACAGCACGTCCTTGCCCGCCGCCAGCATCGCCTCGACCTGCGCGCGCGGGGTGCCGTAGCGGTTGTCGAAGACATGCGCCCATTCGAGGAACTCGTCATTCGCCACCATGCGGCGAAATTCCTCGAGATCGACGAAATGATAGTCCTTGCCGTCCACCTCGCCCGGCCGGATGCCGCGCGTCGTGGCCGACACCGACATTTGCAGGCCGTCGTCATCGGCCAGCAGCTTGCGCGCGATCGTCGACTTGCCCGCGCCCGAGGGTGAGGACAGCACGAACAACATGCCGCGGCGCTTCAGCTTGTGGAGATCGTCGGGGTGGGCGTGCGAGTTGGGCATGTCTGCCTTTGACGCACGCAGTCGCAGCGCGTCAAGAGATGCTTGACGCGCTGCGACATAAGCTGGCCGAGAGGCGAGGCTTAGAAGCGGTCGCCCGTGACCTTGCTCGCCTTGCGACGGTCATAGGCCTTCTTGGCCGCATAACCGCCACCGAGCAGCAGGCCGAGCGGACCCAGGCGACGCATGCCGCCGACGGCCAGCGCACCCAGCGCCGCGCCCTTCAGGCCGTTGTTGCCGTCGCGGCGGCCGACTTCACGCCCGACGAGCGCGCCAATGATACGTCCGATCATGCTGTCTCTCCGAATAGCTGGTTCTTGATCTCGCCCGCGCCGCGCAACACCGCCCAGCCCACCGCATAGGTGATGGCGAGCGGCAACACGACTTTCAGGACGTTGGCGGTCACCGCGCCGATGATCGCGCCGTCGGCGACACCGTCTTCGCCCGACATACCGTCGATGGCGGCGCCCACCATGGCGCCGATGGTCGTTGCACCCATTGCCTATGCCCTTCGTTGCTCAGGGCGAACAAAGCATGGAAGGGGCGATGGGTTCCGTCGATCATATCCTCCCCGGCACGGGGAGGTGGCAGGGCGAAGCCCTGACGGAGGGGGCGTGCGGCATAGGAAGTCCTTTGCGGCAATGCCCCTCCACCACCGCTTCGCGGAGGTCCCCCTCCCCAAGCATAGCGTGGGGAGGAATATGTTCAGCCCTTGGCCGCGACCTTGGCCTCGATCGCGTCCCAGATCAGGCCCGCCACATCGGTGCCGTCGAACTTTTCGATCGCGACGATGCCGGTGGGGGAGGTGACGTTGATTTCGGTCAGCCATTCGCCGCCGATCACGTCGATGCCGACGAACAACAGCCCGCGCCGCTTCAACTCCGGCCCCAGCACCGCGCAGATCTCGCGCTCGCGCTCCGTCAGTTCGGTCTTTTCCGCCGATCCGCCGACCGCCAGGTTGGAGCGGATCTCGCCCTCGCCGGGCAGGCGGTTGATCGCACCGGCGACCTCGCCGTCGATCAGGACGATGCGCTTGTCGCCCTTGGCCACCGCCGGAAGGAAGGCCTGCACCATATGCGGCTCGCGATAAGCGGTGTTGAACACCTCGATCAGCGCCGACAGGTTCGCACCGTCGCGGCCGACCTTGAAGATCGCCTTGCCGCCATTGCCGTGCAGCGGCTTGATGACGATCTCGCCATGCTGCGCCAGAAACGCGCGCGCCTCGTCCAGCGAGCGAGTGACCAAAGTCGGCGGCATGAACTGCGGATAGTCGAGGACGAAGACCTTTTCCGGCGCGTTGCGCACGCTGCGCGGATTGTTGACGACCAGGGTCTTCTCGGCGACCCGCTCCAGCAGATGAGTGGCGGTGATATAGCCCAGGTCGAAGGGCGGGTCCTGCCGCATCAGCACGACATCGGCCTCGTCGCCCAGATCCAGCTTCACCGGTTCGCCGAAGCGGTAGTGATCGCCCGTAACGCGCTGCACGGTGACGGGATGCGCTTTGGCCCACAGATGCCCGTCCGACCAGTTGAGGTCGCCCGCATCATAATGGAACAGCCTATGCCCGCGCGCCTGCGCCGAAAGCATCAGCGCGAAGGTCGAGTCCCCGGCGATGTTGATCTGGTCCATCGGGTCCATCTGGACGGCGACGGTCAGCGGCTTGGACAGCGGCTCGGACATGGGGGTTTCCTTCGTTCGGACGGGTCTTGGCCACGGCAGGTAATCGCTCCCCCGGCCGCTGTCACCCGCACCATGCGTTTTCGATGTGACGGGGCCGCGTGCCCGGCGCGAGCAGGATGACGTCGACCCGGATATCGTCGCCCGGCCCGACATAGCTCGGCATCAGCACCTCGGCCGCCGCCGCCACCCGCGCCAGCCGCCGTTCGTCGATCGCGAAGTCGAGCTCGGCGGCGGTCTTGCGCGTCTTCACCTCGACAAAGGCGACCAGCGACCCGCGCCGCGCGATCAGGTCGACCTCGCCAGCGGGCGTCCGCACGCGGCGGTCGAGGATCGACCAGCCCTTGAGTCGCAGCCACCAGGCGGCGAGACGCTCGCCACGTCGGCCCGCCGCTTCGGCTCCGCGTCGCTGCACGCTATTGCGCATCCGTCATCCCCAGCATCTGGCGTGCAGATAAAGGGCAAGTTCGCGCGCATGTCGACCCCAATGGGGGAACAGCAGACGGAACGACCATGCGGCATCGTCCGCGCCTAAATTTGTAGCGTGCCACACGACTTCGCGCAGATCGCGGGTGATGTCGGCCAAATCGTCGATCGCATCCGCCATCATCAACGCCTCGTCGATCGAGGCCAGCGGATCGGTGACACGGTACAGGCCCAAATCTGGGAAACGCTGAGCCACGTCACGATATAGCGCCGCGCCATCGACGGGCGGGGGATCGTGGTCTTCGTCCGCGCAGTCCGCCATCGGGACGTCATGCGACCGAGCCAGCAGTCGATCGAGCGCCTGGGCCAGGGCCTCGATTGTCGGCACCTCGTCGCCCCACAACACAGACAGGAAATCATGCGCGACCTCGGCGGCGGATGGTGCATGACCAGGCTCAGGACGAGGCGTCATGCCGGGATTACGCTGACCATAGTGTCGATGGGTTCAGCATTGCGATGACCATCGGCGCTATGGCTGAAGCGGAAGCGTGGCATCCGATAGGCTTGCTACCGGACTATCCCGCCGACAAGTCCAAATCGGGAAGGGCGCCAGGTTGGTTGATGGCCACTTATCGTCAGGACCGAAGGTGCGGCTTGACGCCTTCCTATACGATGGGGGCGAACCGACGTCTGAATTATAGGTGGTCGTTCATTGTTGGCTAATAATCGGCGATTGACGCCGAGGCCATGTCGATCAGGCTGCCATTTCCTCCGGCGCGGTCAGCCAGGCCAAGCTGTCCTCGGCATTGTCGAAGACCCGCAGATAGGGTTGGGTCATCAGGCGTCGGATTTGTTGCCGCCCGATTGCGCTGCGGTTGACCATCGCGATGCGGCTGGCGCGGGGGAAGCCTTGCAGGGCGTGGTGGACCGTCATGATCGCATCCTTGGGCTGAACGGTCGTCGCGTTCATGTCGATGCGCAGGCGATAGCCGGGCCGAAAGCCGCTGCGCCGGAACGCATCGATCAGTTCGCGGGCATAGCGTGTCGCGATCTCGGGCGTGAACAAGCCGGTCCACTGGATGTCGAGCAGGTTGATGTCGTGACGAAATTCAAAGGCGTACAAGATGCGGCTCCCCAGTCCCATCCTGGACCGGGAAGCCTTGAGAAATCGCTAACGCCGCGCGGCCTGTTAGTCGGACTTGCCGTCCTTCATCGCCAGCGCGCGCGTGTAGAGCGTCTTGCGGTCGAGCCCCAGCGCCTTGGCAACCTCGCTCGCCGCGCGGCCGACGGGCAGGCGGGTCAGCGCTTCCGCCAGCGCGGCGTCGGCGTCCTGTTCGGTGGCGGGCGGCGCTTCGCCCGGCGGCGCGACGACGATCGCGATCTCGCCCTTCGGCCCGCCCTCGGCATAGCGGGCGGCGAGGCTGGAGAGCGTGCCGGTCACGGCCTCTTCGAACTTCTTGGTGATCTCGCGAGTGACCGCCGCCTCGCGGTCGCCCAGCCCTTGCGCCAGGGCGGTCAGCGTCGCGGCCAGGCGGGGGCCTGATTCATAAAGGACCAGGGTGGCGCGGATCGACGCGATCTCGGCGATGGCGTCGGCGCGGGCCTTTTCCTTGGAGGGCAGGAAACCGGCGAACAGGAAGCGGTCGGTGGGCAGCCCCGCCAGCGTCAGCGCGGCAATGGCGGCGCACGGGCCCGGGATCGTCACCACCATGTGCCCCGCCGCGCGGGCATCGCGCACCAGCTTGTAACCGGGGTCGGAGATCAGCGGCGTCCCCGCGTCCGACACCAGCGCCACCGCCTGGCTGGCCATGCGCGCGATCAGGCCGGGGCGGACATGCTCGGCATTATGATCGTGATAGGGCTGCATGGGCCGCTTGATGCCGATGTGGCGGAGCAGTCCGGCGGTCACCCGGCTGTCCTCGACGGCAATGAGATCGGCGTTCGTCAATATGTTGGCCGCCCGCGGCGACAGATCGCCGAGATTGCCGATCGGGGTCGCGACGATGTACAGGCCGGGTTCGAGAGTGTGTTTGGTTTGGGTCACGGGGATCGTCATGACAGAGGCAAGGCTGTTCGTACAACCGGGGGCCGCAGATTCGGGCGCTCCCAAAATCCGGCTGCAGCCTCTGGGGCGCAGCCTGGCGCTGGCCGCCACGCTGTTCCTGGGTGCGTGTCAGACGATCGTCCCGCGCGGGCCCGTCGAGCCGCAGCCGACCGGGCCCAGCTCGGCCACGCCGCGTCCCTCGCGCGATGTCGAGGCAGGCCTGCCGCGCGATACCGCCCGCCACCGCGTCGCGCTGCTCGTGCCGCTGTCGGGCAGCAATGCCGGGGTCGGCCAGTCGATCGCCAATGCCACGATGCTGGCGCTGCTCGACGCACAGGCCGACACGATCCGAATCACCAATTACGACACAACGTCCGGTGCGGCGGCGGCGGCGCAGAAGGCGATCGCGGAAGGTGCGCAACTGATCCTCGGGCCGCTGCTGTCCGAGGATGTCCGCGCGGTCGCCCCCGTCGCACGCGCCGCGCGGGTGCCGGTCATCAGCTTTTCCAACGATATCGGCGTGGCGGGCAATGGCACCTACCTGATGGGCTATACCCCGGCCCAGTCGATCGAGCGGGTCGTCGATTATGCACGCGGGCGCGGCGTCACGACCTTTGCGGGGCTGGTGCCCAACGGCCTGTATGGCGAGCGGGCGTCAACCGCCTTCCTGCGCGCGGTCGAAGGGGCAGGGGGGCAGGTCGTCTCGCTCCAGCCCTATGGCCGGGTGGCGGGCGGCATTGCCTCGGCGGCGCAGCGCCTGACCGCCAAGGCTCCTTATGATGCCGTGCTGATCGCCGATGGGGGCGCGACGGCGGCGGCGGCGGCCCCGATCCTGAAGCGCGGGGCGGGCGCACGGACCCGGCTGCTCGGCACCGAATTGTGGAATTCCGAATCCGGCATCGCCGCGCGTGCGCCGCTCAACGGGGCCTGGTTCGCCAGCGTCTCGAACAATCTCTACCGCCAATATGCCACCAAATATCGTGCCCGGTTCAGGGCGGCGCCTTATCGGTTGTCGAGCCTGGGCTACGACTCGGTCCTGCTGACCGTACGCATCGCGCGCGACTGGCGGATGAACGCACCCTTCCCGGAAGCGCGACTGCGCGCGTCGGACGGTTTCTCCGGCATCGACGGCGCGTTCCGCTTCGGCCGCGACGGCGTGGCCGAGCGCGCGCTCGAGGTGCAGGAAATCCGCGATGGTAGCGCGGTGACGGTCAGCCCGGCGCCGAGCGGCTTCGACGGCTGAGCGCGGTTTACTCGAATCTGGCAGGTAAAAAAACAGGCCGGGATGACGAAGCATCTCGGCCCAAGTCGAGGGACGTCCGGGCCGACCGGCTTTTAGCGCTCGTCGTGTCGGCCGTTGCGAAGTTGTCAGGGCTCGACAGGCTCAGGACATGGAGCACGGACAAGCGCAATGTGCCGGTCGAATATCGACCGGGATGTTCCTTGATCTGTCGATGTCGGCGGTGGGGAGGCGGCGACCAACAATGCGTCCCCCCCCCCCCCGGTCAGACCACCAGATCGCGCAGGATCGCGTCGAGAAGCAGGGCTCCTGCATCGGTCACGATCAGGCGGTCGGTTTCCTGACGGACAAGGCCCTGTCGCGACAGACGGGCGAGCGCGTCGGCGTCCACCATGATGCGTCCCTCCGCCAGCGCGGTGATGCGCGCCATCTCGACGCCCTCCGTCAGGCGCAGGCCCATCACCAGCGCCTCGGTCGCGCGGGTGACGGGGGCGAGGGTTTCCTCCGCTTCGATGCCATGGCCGTTGCGATCCACCGCGGCCATCCAGTTTTCAGGCTTCTTGCGCCGGACGGTCGCCGTGCCCTGACGGCGGCCATGTGCGCCTGGGCCGATCCCGGCATAGTCGCCGTAGCGCCAATAGGTCAGGTTGTGGCGGCTCTCCGCGCCGGGCCGGGCGTGGTTCGACGTCTCATAGGCGGGCAGGCCGGCCGCGGCGGTGATGGCCCGCGTCGTCTCGAACAGGTCGGCGGCGGCGTCGCCGTCCGGGATGACCAGCCGCCCGGCGGCCGCCTCGGTATGGAAGCGGGTGCCCGGCTCGATGGTCAGCTGGTAGAGCGACAGATGCTCGGTGCCATAGCCGATCGCGCGGGTCAGTTCCGCCTCCCAATCCGCCAGTGGCTGGCCGGGGCGGGCGTAGATCAGGTCGAAGCTGACGCGGCCGAACACGCTTTGCGCCGTCTGCAGCGCGCGGAGCGCCTCGTCGACACCGTGCGCGCGGCCCAGGAAGTGCAGGGCCTCGTCATCGAGCGCCTGCACGCCCAGCGAGGCCCGGTTGACCCCGGCGCCCGCCAGGTCGGCGAAGCGGGCCGCCTCGACCGAAGAGGGATTGGCCTCCAGCGTGATCTCGATCCCCTCGGCAAAGCCCCAGTGGCGCTCGGCCGCGTCCAGGATCGCCGCGACCGTGGACGGCGGCATCAGCGAGGGGGTGCCGCCACCGAAGAAGATCGACGTCAGCCGCCGTCCGGGCAGCATCGTGGCTTCATGCGCCAGATCGGCGAGCAGCGCGTTTGCCCAGGCGGCCTGGTCCACCGACTCGCGGACATGGCTGTTGAAGTCGCAATAGGGGCATTTGGAAACGCAGAAGGGCCAATGGACGTAAAGGGCGAGGGGCGCGGCGGTCGGTGATATTGCGGAGGACATGATGTGCTCCGATATGGCCGTGATGCGTGCGCTTCGCCATCTCTTATCGCTTTGCCTGCCCGCCCTGCTCGCGGCGTGCGGGCCCCTTGGGGCGTCGGAGGCGGTCCGCGCCGAGGAGCAGCCTCCGCGTGTCGTCGAGGAAATGGCCTCGGGCGTGGCGGCGCCGCGCGGCGTCGGCCTGCTGCGCCAGGCGATGATGGACGGTCATCGCGGCGCGCGCACAGCGCTGGGGCAGGCGCCGTTGCGGTGGGACGAGGGGCTGGCCGCCAGCGCGCTGACCTATGCGCGGGAAATGGCGCGGACCGGCCGGTTCGAACATGCGCAGCAACCGCAGGGGCCGACGCGGCAGGGCGAGAATCTGTGGACCGGCACGCGCGGCGCGTATCGTTACGACGAGATGATGGGCCATTGGCTGGCCGAGCAACGGCTGTTCACGAACCTGCCCGTGCCGCAGTCCAGCCGGACCGGCAAGTTCGGCGATGTCGGCCATTATAGTCAGATCGTCTGGGCGCGCAGCACGGCGGTCGGCTGCGCGATGGCCAGCAACAGGCGCGACGACTTCCTCGTTTGCCGCTATAGCCCCACGGGCAACGTCTTTGGCGAGCGGGCTTTCTGATTTCGCCGGGACGGACGAAAGGTGTGACGCACATGGCGAATCCGTATGACCCGATGGCATGGCTCGCCTTCTGGACCGCACCCGCCCGTTTCGCGGTGATGGCGGGTGAGGCGATGATGAGTGCGCAGAGCGTGATGGCGACCCGGATGGAGGCGATGGCGACCGGCACCTCGTCGGCGGCCGAGATGACGCTGATGGTCAGCGAGAAGGTCAAGGCGTTCGACCAGTCGGCCAGGGTCTGGAATCGCGACCAGGCGGCGCTGTCGAAGCTGTCGCGTCGCGATCCGCGGGGCGGGATGCTCGACGTCTGGGAATCGATGGCACGTGCGATGCTGATCGGCGCGTCGATGCCGGTCCAGGCGATGACGCCGGTGCACCGGACGGTCACGGCCAACCAGAAGCGGCTGGCCAAGCGGTAAAATCTCTCCCTCCCCGGAGCGGGGAGGGAGACCAGCGGCAGGCTGGTGGAGGGGGATCACTGCAAAGGGTTCACCTCGCGGAAGCCCCCCTCCGGCAGGCCTTCGGCCTGCCACCTCTCCGAAGCGGGGAGGATGTTTTTAGAACACCGCCTTCACCATCTGTCCGAATGCGTCGGCGCGGTGGCTGATGCGGTTCTTTTCGTCCTGGTCCATCTCGGCGAAGGTTTCGGTCCCGCCGATCGGCTGGAAGATCGGGTCGTAACCATGGCCCTTGTCCCCGCGCGGCGGCCAGACGATCGTGCCGTCGACGCGCCCCTCGAACCATTCGACATGGCCATCGGGCCAGCCGACCGCGAGTGCGCAGACGAAGTGCGCGGCCCGGCTCATGTCCGGCTCCTCGTTCAGCCGGTCCTCGACCGCGCGCATCGCCATGGCGAAGTCCTTTTCCGGCCCCGCCCAGCGTGCCGAGAACAACCCCGGATCGCCGCCCAGCGCCTCGACGCACAGGCCGCTATCGTCCGACAGGGCGGGCAGGCCGGACAGGTCGGCGGCGGCCAGCGCCTTCAACTCGGCATTCGCCACGAAGGTCGTGCCGGTTTCCTCGGGCTCGGGCAGGTCGAGGTCGCCCGCCGCGATCACCTCCATGCCGTAAGGTGCCAGGAGTTCGCGAAACTCGACGATCTTGCCCTTGTTGTGGCTGGCCAGCACCAGCTTGCCGGGCGTCAGCTTGCGGATCGCCTGGCGGCCATTGCCTTCGCCGCTCATGCGCGGATCGCTTGCTCTTGCGCGGCGAAGATCTCGGTGCAGCCCATGCGCGCCAGACGGAGCAGGCGGAGCAGCGCTTCCTCGTCATAGGTCGCGTTCTCGGCGGTCGCCTGGACCTCGGCGATGTGGCCGTTCTCGATCAGGACGAAGTTCGCATCCGCGTCGGCGGCCGAATCCTCGATATAGTCGAGGTCGAGGACGGGCGTGCCCTTATGGATGCCGCACGAGACGGCCGCCACCTTGTTGCGGATCGGGTCGCTGGTCAGCTTGCCCTCGGCCATCAGCTTGTTGACCGCCATGCGCAGCGCGACCCACGCGCCCGAAATCGCGGCGGTGCGGGTGCCGCCATCGGCCTGGATCACGTCGCAGTCGATGGTGATCTGACGCTCGCCCAGCGCCTTGAGGTCGCAGACGGCGCGCAGGGAACGGCCGATCAGCCGCTGGATTTCCTGGGTGCGGCCCGACTGCTTGCCCTTGGCGGCTTCGCGGCTGCCGCGGGTATGGGTGGCGCGGGGGAGCATGCCGTATTCGGCGGTCACCCAGCCTTCGCCCTTGCCGCGCAGGAAGGGGGGCACGCGCTCTTCGACGCTGGCGGTGACGAGCACCTTGGTATCGCCGAACCCGATCAGCACCGAACCTTCGGCGTGGCGGGTGAAGTTCGGCGTGATGGTGATGGGACGCATCTGGTCGGGCATCCGGCCGGACGGGCGCATAGTCTTCTCCTTGTTCCTTGGCGACTGCCCTAACCGCCCCCCGCGCGATGCGCCAGAGAGGACGGCGGCGATCGGAAGACGACGACCTTCTTCTCTGCGTCCTCTGCGCCTCTGCGCGAAATTTTCTCACGCGGAGACGCGGAGCCGCGGAGATTGTTTGGTTCTTCCTCCGCGTCTCCGCGCCTCCGCGTGAACCAATCTTTCCTTTTGCGCGCAGAGGCGCAGAGGACGCAGAGAGAAGAGTGTCTTCCGATTGCTTGAGCGGGCGGGCTGGCAACCCTACATTCGCGTCATGGCCACCCCACCGATCACCGAGTTGACCGACCGGGCGCGCGATATCTTTCGCGTGGTGGTCGACAGCTATCTGACCAGCGGCCAGCCCGTGGGGTCGAAGACGATCGCGCTGTCGGGGATCAACCTGTCGCCCGCCTCGATCCGTAACGTCCTTCAAGAATTGGAGGAGCGCGGGTTGCTGGCGGCGCCGCATACCAGTGCGGGGCGGATGCCGACCGATGTCGGATTGCGACTGTTCGTCGACGGCATGATGCACGCCATGGAGCCCAGTGCGCAGGAACGCGCCGCGATCGAGGCGCGGGCGGCGCGCACCGGCCCGGTCGAGGAGGCGCTGGCGGCGACGACGGCGGTGCTGTCGGGCCTGTCGGCGTGCGCGGGACTGGTGATGGTGCCCAAGCGCGAGATGAAGCTGCGCTCGATCGGCTTCGTGCCGCTCTCGCCGAGCCAAGCGCTGGCCGTGCTGGTCGCGGAGGACGGGGCGGTCGAGAACCGGGTGCTGGAATTGCCGCCGGGCATGACCGGCTCGGCGCTGATCGAGGCGGGCAATTATCTGTCCGCGACGCTCTCCGGGCTGACGCTGGCCCAGGCGCGCGAGCGGCTGGAGCGTGAGCTGGCGGCGGGGCGCGCGGCGCTGGACGGCGCGGCGCGGGCGCTGGTCGAACAGGGGCTGGCGGTCTGGAGCGAGGATGGCGAGCGGCGCCCGATCCTGATCGTGCGCGGGCAGGGGCGGTTGATCGATGCCGCCGCCGCTGCGGACCTGGAGCGGGTCCGCGACCTGCTCGACGATCTGGAGGGCAAGCAGGAGGTGGCGCACCTGCTAGATTCGGCGCGGGCCGGGGATTCGACGCGAATCTTCATCGGCGCGGAGAACAAGCTGTTCGCGCTGTCCGGATCGTCGGTGATCGCACGACCGTTTCGTGGCCTTGACGGCCAGGTGGTCGGTGTGGTCGGCGTAATCGGGCCGACGCGGTTGAACTATGCCCGCGTCGTGCCCATGGTGGATTTCACGGCGGCAACGCTCGCCCGCATGATGGGCTGAACAGGGATTATGATGAGCGACAATACGACCAACGAGACCCAGGACCTGCGCGAAGAGACGGCAGAGGCCGCGCCGGAAGTGGCGGTGCAGGACCGAGTGGCCGAGCTGGAGAACCAGCTGGCCGAGGCCAAGCAGCAATATCTCTATGCCCAGGCCGAGAACCAGAATGTCCGCCGCCGCGCCGAGAAGGAAGCGGTCGACGCACGCAACTATGCCGCGACGTCGTTCGCGCGCGACGTCCTGTCGGTCGCCGACAATCTCCAGCGCGCGCTGGCGGCGATCCCGGCCGATCTGCGCACCGACGACAAGTGGAAGGGGCTGGTGACCGGCCTGGATGCCACGGGTCGCGAGATGGACAGCGTGCTGGGTCGTCACGGCATCACCAAGATCGAGGCGATGGGCCAGGCGCTCGACCCCAACAAGCATCAGGCAATGATCGAAATGCCCTCGGACCAGGAGCCGGGCACGATCGTCCAGGAAATGCAGGCGGGCTATATGATCAAGGACCGACTGCTGCGCCCCGCGCTGGTTGCGGTGGCGAAGAAGCCCGACTGATCGGGCGTTCGTCGGCAAAACACGAAAGGGCGGTCCGATGGGCCGCCCTTTTTTTATTGGTTGAGCAGCTTCAACACGTCTTTCTGGCTTTGCTGTGCTTGGGCCAGCATGGCGATCGCCGATTGCGACAGGATCTGTTCGCGCGCCAGATTGACCGACTCCTGCGAAAAATCGGTGTCGGTGATGCGCGACCGCGCTTCGGACAGGTTCGTCGACGCATTGCCCAGATCATTGGCCGCCGATTGCAGCCGTGTCGCGCTGGCGCCCATCTGCGCCCGCACCTCGCTGACCGTGCCCAGCAGCGCGTCGATGCGAGTCAAGCTGTTGTCGATCCGGTAGCGATTGGTGACGTTCAGCTCCTCGGCCATCGTGAAATGCCGCCGCTCGGCATATTCCGCCGTGCTCTGCTGGGAGAAGTAGCCGCCCTTTTCCGGATCGTACCACCGCGCCCCGCTGAGGTTCAGGACGGTCGTGCCGATATCCTCTCGCTGGATGGGACGACCGTTGAAATCGCCGCCCGCCATATAGTCCTGCGCGGTCACGACATGCGACTGGGGCGGAATGGTGGCGGATTCGAACGACAGATAACGGCTGTCGTTATTGTCCACGCGGGTCGGATCGAACCACTGGTCGCCATAATTCTGCGAAACGGTGGTGCCGATATCGTCCCATGTGACCGGCCGTCCGGCGACCTTGGCCTTGGCCATGAAATCCTCGACCGTGATGGCGTGAAAATTGGTGGGGGAGATGGTGGTCGAGGGTGATGTCAGCAGGAAGGGAAACTGCTTCGCCGCGCCATCGGGGTCGTGCCACTGGTCGCCGATCTGTTGGGTCACGGTGGTGCCGATATCGTCGCGGGTGATCTCGCGCCCGGCGATCTTGCCCTTCGCCATATAGTCATCGAACGTCACCAGATGGGTCTCGGTCCCCGCCGCCGTGGCGGGACGGGTCAGGAAGATGCTGACTTCATAGCCCGGCCCCGGATCGCGCGAGGCGTGGAGCAGCGGATAGTCCCAGGTCTTGGCGGTCTTGTCGCGATCGAACTCGGTCGACACGGGATTGATGACCAGGGGAACGGTATTGGCCGCACCCGGCCCCCCCTGGATATCGAGCCGCACGGCATTGTCGATCACCTGGCCCTGGTCATCATAGACCGGCGCCTGGGTCCGGAACAGCGAGATGCCGTTGAACGAGGCGTTCTTGAGCGTGGCGTCGATATGGCTCGACAGCGCGGACATCTCGGTCTGGATCGCCAGCCGGTCCTTCGGCCCGTACGTGTCCGATCGCGACTGGATGGTCAGTTCGCGCAGGCGCTGGAGGATGTTGGTCGTCTCCGCGAGAAAGCCGTCGGCGGTCTGGACCATCGAGATGCCGTCCATCGTGTTGCGCACGCCCTGGGCCATGCCCATGATCTGCGCGGTCATCGAATTGCCGATGGCCATCCCGGCGGCATCATCCTTGGCGGAGGTGATCCGCTGGCCGCTCGACAGTCGGGCCATGACGTCGCTGATCGAGGTGTTGGCCCGCTGTGACGCCGCCAACGCCCGCAGCGCCGCACCGTTGGTGTTGATGACCGTCATCGCTCTTCGCATCCCCAACTCGCACGCGCCTTGCGCGTGAGGGCCCAATTCGCACGCGTACCGCGCGTGAGAGGATGGTGATGACGGCGTTAACCAAGGTTCTGCAATCCGGGGAAATTCCGGCCGGGTTTTTCCCGGATATCAGGGGCCTGGAAAAGGGATCAGGCTGTCATATTGGGCTTTCGGCGGCGCGCCCGCGACCCGCACGCCATGGGCCAGCAGAAAGGCATGGCGCACGATCTCGGCCTGCTGCTCCAAGCCATAGCGGCCGAAACCCTGGCCCGGCTTCAGCGCATAGCCATAGCGGCAAAAGGGATGGCGCTTCAGCGGCAGGAAGATGCCCTGCTGATGCTGCCAGATATGGACCATCTCGTGGATGAAAAGCCCCTGTTCGTGGAGCGGGCAGGCGCCGAAATCCTCCCGCCACAACCCGCCATCGGGATGGAAATGGATACAGCCGGTCGGCGCCATCACCGTGTCGCGCGGCTGGAAGAAGATCCATTTGGTCGGCGACAGGCGGACCTTCGCGTAATCGATCGCATCGCCGAAGACGCTGCGCGACAGGGCTTCCTCGGCCGGGGTGAGGGGGCGTTTGGTCATGGCGGCGGCGATCAGCTTTCCGGCGCGGGATCGCCCGCCGCGATCACCCGTGCCCCCTGGCGCAGGCGCGTGCCGTCCGAGAAGGTGAGCAGCAACGACAGGATGCGTCCGGGCTTCACGCCCGGATTCATGTTGTAGAACATCACATGCCGCCCGCCCGGCTGAAAGGTGACGGTGCCGCCCGCCGGGATGGGCACCGCATCGACCTTTTTCATGGCCATGCCGCCCTCGTGCATCTCGCTGCCGATCGCAACGTCGCTGCTGACGTCGATCAGGCTGACCGGCCTGGCGCCGCCCTTGATGGTGAAATAGGCGGCCGCAGGGCGTCCCGCCACGGCGGGCAGGCGGACCCAGCCATTGTCGCTTTCCAGCTTGGGCTGGGATTGGCACCCGCCCAGCAGGGCCGCGGCCGACATGGGCAAAAGCCCCCAAAAAAACGCTAGCCGCATGGCAAACCCTCCCGTTTCGGCAAATCCTGAGGCGACCCTAGGTTCCATCCAATCTTGCGGCAACAAATCGCCCACCTATATCCGGCTTCGTGAACGGGGTTTTCGGTTGCCGCTTTCGGGGCCGACGGGCCCCGGCATCTGACTTCCAGACTATGTTCTTGAGGGGCATTTAGAGACTTATGGCAAAAGTGATCGGCATCGACCTCGGCACCACCAACAGCTGCGTCGCTGTCATGGAGGGCGGCAAGCCCAAGGTCATCGAAAACGCGGAAGGCGCGCGCACCACGCCGTCGATCGTCGCCTTCGCCAAGGATGGCGAGCGCCTGATCGGCCAGCCGGCCAAGCGCCAGGCGGTGACGAACCCCGACAACACCATCTTCGCGGTGAAGCGCCTGATCGGTCGTCGCTTCGACGACCCCGTCACCAAGAAGGACACCGAGCTGGTTCCGTATTCGATCGCGCGCGGTCCGAACGGCGACGCGTGGGTCAATGCGGGCGGCAAGGATTACAGCCCGTCGCAGATCTCGGCCTTCACGCTCCAGAAGATGAAGGAAACCGCCGAGAGCTATTTGGGCGAGACGGTGACCCAGGCGGTCATCACCGTGCCTGCGTACTTCAACGACGCACAGCGCCAGGCGACCAAGGACGCCGGCCAGATCGCGGGCCTCGAAGTGCTGCGCATCATCAACGAGCCGACGGCGGCGGCGCTGGCGTACGGCCTGGAGAAGCAGGACGGCAAGACGATCGCGGTCTATGACCTTGGCGGCGGCACGTTCGACATCTCGATCCTCGAGATCGGCGACGGCGTGTTCGAGGTGAAGGCGACCAACGGCGACACCTTCCTGGGCGGCGAGGACTTCGACAACAAGATCGTCGAGTTCCTGGCGTCGGGCTTCCAGAAGGACGAGGGTATCGACCTTGCCAAGGATAAGCTGGCGCTCCAGCGTCTGAAGGAAGCGGCCGAAAAGGCGAAGATCGAGCTGTCCTCGGCCCAGTCGACCGAGGTGAACCTGCCCTTCATCACCGCCGACCAGAACGGCCCGAAGCACCTGGTCAAGACCATCACCCGCGCCGATCTGGAGCGTCTGGTCGAGGACCTGATCCAGCGCACGCTGGAGCCCTGCAAGAAGGCGCTCGCCGATGCGGGCATGAAGGCCGACGAGATCGCCGACGTGGTGCTGGTGGGCGGCATGACCCGCATGCCGCGCGTCCGTGAAGTCGTGAAGAACTTCTTTGGCAAGGACCCGCACACCGGCGTCAATCCGGACGAAGTCGTCGCCATGGGTGCCGCGATCCAGGCGGGCGTGCTGCAGGGGGACGTCAAGGACGTGCTGCTGCTCGACGTGACCCCGCTGTCGCTGGGTATCGAGACGCTGGGCGGCATCATGACCAAGATGATCGACCGCAACACGACGATCCCGACCAAGAAGAGCCAGGTCTATTCGACCGCCGACGACAACCAGAACGCGGTGACGATCCGGGTTTTCCAGGGCGAGCGGGAAATGGCGCAGGACAACAAGATGCTGGGCCAGTTCGACCTGGTCGGCATCCCGCCCGCGCCGCGCGGCGTGCCGCAGATCGAGGTCACGTTCGACATCGACGCCAACGGCATCGTCAACGTCTCGGCCAAGGACAAGGGCACCGGCAAGGAGCAGCAGATCCGCATCCAGGCATCGGGCGGCCTGTCGGACAACGACATCGACCAGATGGTGCGTGACGCCGAGAAGTTCGCCGAGGACGACAAGAAGCGTCGCGCCGAGGCGGAGGCCAAGAACAACGCCGAGTCGCTGATCCACACGACCGAGCGCCAGCTGGCCGACAATGGCGACAAGATCGACGCGTCGCTGAAGTCGGAGATCGAGGCGGCGATCGCCGAGACCAAGACGGCGGTCGAGGGTGGCAACCCCGACACCATGAACGAGAAGGCGCAGGCCCTCGCCCAGGTCGCGATGAAGATGGGCCAGGCCATCTACGAGAAGCAGCAGCAGGCCGAATCCTCGCCCGCTGCCGACGCTGGTCAGACCAAGCAGGACGATGTGGTCGACGCCGAATTCTCGGAAGTCGACGACACCAAGTAAGACCATCGGCCCGGTCCGCCTTCGGGTGGGCCGGGCCTCTGGCTGTTATTGCGAATACCGCCCCGGCATTTCCTCGGGGCATGAAGTGGCGAAGCGCTTGGGCGGTCGCTCCGTCCGGCCTGACGGCACGGTCGGCGGCCGCACCATCCACCAGCGCAGGGGCGAGACCGGGCATGAGCACGACGATCGACTATTATGAACTGCTCGAATGCGAGCGCACGGCGGACGATGCGACGATCAAGTCGCGCTACCGCAAGCTGGCCATGCAGTACCATCCGGACCGCAATGCGGGCTGCAAGGACTCCGAGGCCAAGTTCAAGGCGATCAGCGAAGCCTATGACTGTCTGAAGGACCCGCAGAAGCGCGCCGCCTATGACCGCTACGGCCATGCCGCGTTCCAGCAGGGCATGGGCGGCGGTGGCGGCGGCCATGGCGGCCAGGACTTCGGTGCCTTCTCCGATATTTTCGAAAGCGTCTTTGGCGAATTCATGGGCGGCGGACGCGGCGGCGGGCGGCAATCGCCCCGGCGCGGCGCGGACCTGCGCTACGACATGGAAATCACGCTGGAAGAGGCGTTTCACGGCAAGCAGACGGAGATCACCGTCGACGTCTCAGCGGCGTGCGACACCTGCGACGGCACGGGTGCCAAGGCCGGGACCAGCGCCAAGACCTGCCAGCAGTGCGGCGGTCATGGCAAGGTGCGCGCGCAGCAGGGTTTCTTCGTGGTCGAGCGGACCTGCCCGGTCTGCCAGGGCGCAGGGCAGATCATCGCCGATCCGTGCCCCGATTGTCGCGGCGAGGGGCGCGTGGAAAAGACCAAGACGCTGGCCGTCAACATCCCGGCGGGTGTCGACGAGGGCACCCGCATCCGCCTGTCCGGCGAGGGCGAAGCGGGCGCGCGTGGCGCCCCGGCGGGCGACCTTTACATCTTCCTCCATGTGAAGCGGCACGCCATCTTCGAGCGTGAGGGCACGACCCTGTTCGCGCGCGCGCCGATCAGCTTCACCACGGCCGCGCTGGGCGGTTCGCTGTCCATCCCCGGACTCGACGGGCGCACGCACGAAATCAAGATCCCCACGGGCATCCAGTCCGGCAAGCAGCTTCGCCAACGGGGTGCGGGTATGCCCGTGCTGCAAGGACGCGGCACCGGCGATCTGGTCATCCAGATCGAAGTCGAAACCCCGACCAAGCTGTCGACCCGCCAGCGCGAATTGCTCGAACTCTTCCGCGAAACGGAGACGGGTGACGAATGTCCTGAAAGCCAAGGCTTTTTTGCTAAGTTGAAGAGTGTCTTCGCGGGCGAGTGAATGGTGTTGGCAAGAGGGTCAGGCGGCTGTCGCGCTCGCGGCGCGCGTCTTGGCTCTTTGTCGATAAACACCCCAGGCCATCATGAGGGCAAACGGCGTACCGGCGGCAAAAAAAATAAGATTGATGACGAGCACGAAACCCCACATTTTGCGGGGAGATGCCCTGTTCGCGATTTCATCGCGCCAGAAGAACATGGCACGGCTTGGATCGCGGGCATCATATAGGATGGGCACGACGTTCGTTGCCGTCACATAATCATATTGCTCATGGTCGCGATGGCTGGTCGACAAGCTCAGCCTGCCCTCGACCGATTGACTTTGCCCGCGCGGGGTAAACCGATAGACGACCTTCTGGGTGCATGCCGCTTTGCCGCAGCCCGCCGTGAAGCTGCGGACGAGTTGCGCATTGGCGGCCACGCCATGGGCGACCAGATCCGCCGCCAGCTTTTGATCGAGTATGGTCGGTATGATGATCCAAGCCTCCGCAATGACGACGATCGCGCCGATGATCGCGAGGCATCCGTAATTGAAGGTCCGCGCCGGATCATGGGTACGGGCGTACATGGCGGTCAGTTTCAGGCCCATGCTGAGGACGAGGAGCAAGACCATGATCCCGGCCGGAAACAGAAGCGCCGTGCCCTGTATGAGGTCCGACCAATGCCGGTTCTTGGCAAACAGGATCGGCAAGGCGCCTTGGCCAAATGCCATGATGCCGCCGACGAGCGGCAGCATGAGGGCTTGTTGAAACGACCCCTTCTTGCCCAACAGACGCTCCGATACGGGGGGATCTTCGTCCATCGGTGTCACTCCACGACACGCGACCATGGCGTGTCGGACGAGGTGTGGCAGGTCGAAGATCACAGGACGCTGACGGACGGATGACGCGATCGGCGGCAAGTGCTGGTTCTTGCCCTCGGAGCATGGAAAACTTCCGGTTTGTGCGTCACATAAGAGCATCGCTTGCCATGGCAGCAGGCTTGAGGAACATTTGCGTCCTGCCTTTCATAGGGAATGCCTCCATGTCCTATCGTTTAGTGATCGTCCCGGCGCTTGCCGTCATCGCCATGATCTCGACCGCCGCCGGACCGGTTGCCGCGCCGCGTGTCGGCATCGCCAGCTTCGAGGCGTTGGCCAAGCCGTTGCCGCTGCCTTATCACGCCGGGGACGCCAAGGCGGCGATCGCGGCGGCGCGGGTGCGGGCGGTCAAGGCGCACAAGCGGGTGTTGATCGATCTAGGCGGCAACTGGTGCCTCGACTGCCGTTTGCTGGCGGGCGTGATGGAAACGCCGCAGATGCGGCCCTTCGTCGCGAAGCATTTCGAGGTGGTGACGGTCGATGTCGGCCGCTTCGACCAGAATATGGATATTCCGGCATCCTATGGGATCAAGGGGCGCCTGGCGGGTGTGCCCGCCGTGCTGATCGTCGATCCGAAGACGAACAGGCTGGTCAATGCCGGGCGTGAGACTGCGTTGGCCGATGCGCGGGCGATGACGCCGCAGGCGGTTGCGGACTGGTTGGCCGGTTGGGTGGGATGAGGATCACCGGCCGGTTGATTTTCGTCTGACCGAGTTCCCTCCCCCAGCCCCTCCCGCCTGCGGGAGGGGAGAGGTTATGGGAAAGCGGTTCCCTATATAACTCCCCTCCCGCAGGCGGGAGAGGTTGGGGGAGGGGAGTCCGCTTCCAGCGTCACGACGCCATCGGGACTCCCCAAAACGTCACGACTCGCCGAACACCCGTGCGAAGATCGTGTCGACATGCTTGTAATGATAGCCAAGGTCGAAGCGCGCCTCGATCTCGTCCACCGACAGCGCCGCCGTCACGTCGGCATCGGCCTTGAGCAGCTCCATCAGTGACAGCTCGCCGTCGGACTCCCAGACCTTCATCGCGTTGCGCTGGACCAGGCGATAGCTGTCCTCGCGGCTCACGCCCGCCTGGGTCAGGGCGAGCAGAACGCGCTGCGAATGGACGAGGCCGCCCATCTTGTTGAGGTTCTTCTCCATCCGCGCCGGATAGACGACCAGCTTGTCGATCACGCCGGTCAGGCGGGCCAGTGCGAAGTCGAGGGTGATGGTCGCGTCGGGGCCGATATAACGCTCGACCGACGAGTGGCTGATGTCGCGCTCATGCCACAGCGCGACATTCTCCAGCGCCGGGGTGACGTAGCCGCGCACCATGCGGGCCAGGCCGGTCAGGTTCTCGGTCAGCACCGGGTTGCGCTTGTGCGGCATCGCCGACGAGCCCTTCTGGCCGGGCGAGAAATACTCCTCGGCCTCCAGCACTTCGGTGCGTTGCAAATGACGGACCTCGGTGGCCAGGCGCTCGATCGAGCTGGCGATCACGCCCAGCGTGGCGAAGAACATCGCATGGCGATCGCGCGGGATGACCTGGGTCGAGACGGGCTCGACGCTCAGCCCCATCTTCTCGGCGACATGCGCCTCGACGCTGGGGTCGATGTTCGCGAAGGTGCCGACCGCGCCCGAGATGGCGCAGGTGGCGACATCGGCGCGCGCCGCGACCAGACGGGCGCGGTTGCGATCGAACTCGGCATAGGCCTGGGCCAGTTTCAGGCCGAAGGTGACGGGCTCGGCATGGATCCCGTGGCTGCGCCCGATGGTCGGGGTCAGCTTGTGCTCCAGCGCGCGGCGCTTGATCACCGCGAGCAGTGCATCCAGGTCCTCGATCAGGATGTCGGACGCCCGCGCCAGCTGTACCGCCAGGCAGGTGTCGAGCACGTCGGACGAGGTCATGCCCTGGTGCAGGAAGCGCGCTTCCGGCCCGGTCCGCTCGGCGACATGGGTCAGGAAGGCGATGACGTCGTGCTTGGTCTCCGCTTCGATCGAATCGATGCGGTCGATGTCGAAGTCGCCGGCGGCCTTGTCGGCTTCCCAGATGCGCGCGGCGGCTTCCTTGGGAACGACGCCCAGTTCGGCGAGCGCGTCGGTGGCGTGGGCCTCGATCTCGAACCAGATGCGGAAACGGGTCTGCGGATCCCAGATCCGGGTCATGGGGGCTCGGGAATAGCGCGGAATCATGGGGTACCTCTGGTCGTGGAATCGGCACGGGCGACCGTGCATCCCTTCGCGGAATCACGGTGTGCCGTGCCGTTAGCAGGGACGAGCCGAGCCTTCAAATCCGAAGATGCAATGCCCATATGGCATAATGTCGAACGGAATCGTATCACTAACGTTGTAGATGCGTGACCGATCTTCACAGTCATCGATCGAACCAGATCAAGGGAGAGACGAGATGATGAAATATGCTTTTCTTGCCGGCGCCATGATGGTGTCTGCCCCGGTGCTTGCGCAGGTCGCTCCGACGCCAGCCCAAACCACACCGGCGGCGCCACAAACCGCACCGGCAACCGCCGCTGATCCGACGCAGACTGCGCAGCCAGCCGCAGGTGCCGCCACGCCGACCCAGGCGGCCCCGGCCGATGGCCAGGTCCAGGCGACGGGCAGCCAGATCGCACAGGTCGTGGACACCCAGTTCCCGACCTATGACAAGGATGGCGACGGCAAGCTGAACAAGACCGAGTTCGGCCAGTGGATGGTCGCGTTGAAGTCGCAGACCGATCCGTCGACCAAGGCCGATGCCCCCGCGACCAAGAAGTGGGTCGGCACCGCCTTTGCGCAGGCTGACACGGACAAGGACAAGGAAGTGTCCAAGACCGAGCTGACCGGCTTTCTGAGCCAGGGTCAGGGCTGATCGGCCTGACGACATCGGAACACCCCCTCCGTTCTGACCATCCCTGATCCGACAATTTTTGGGCGGGGATGAACGGGGCCGTCGGACCGAGAGGTTCGGCGGCCCTTTTGCCTCTCGCACCCTCCAAATCCTCCCCATCGCCGGCGCGATGGTCCCCCTCCCCAAGCGAGCTTGGGGAGGATTTGGGCACGAAAAAGGGCAGGGGCGTCGCCGCCTCCTGCCCTTCCTCTATCGTCCGTGCTCCCGTGGGGAGCAGCGACCGGCAATTACGCCTTGTCTTCGTCCGACTCGCCTTCGGCCGCAGCCTCGGCTTCGTCAGCGGCCTGCGCCTCGGCGTCGATCGCCTCGTCCTCGGCGGTCAGGACCGTCGGCGGAACGATGGTGGCGATCGCGAAGTCGCGGTCGTCGATGGCGGGCTCGGCACCCTTGGGCAGCTTCACGTCCGAGATGTGGATCGAGTCGCCGACTTCCAGGCCCTTCAGCGAGATCGTGATCTCGGTCGGGATATTCGCGGCGTCGACCACCAGCTCGATCTCGTGACGGGTGACGTTCAGAACGCCGCCAGCCTTCTTGATGCCGGGGCATTCGTCTTCGTCAGCGAACACGACGGGCACGGCGACCGTGACGGTCTCGTGCTCGCCGATGCGCAGGAAGTCGACGTGCAGCGGGCGATCGGTGACGGGATGGAACGCGACGTCCTTCGCCAGCGTGCGCTGGCCGTCCACCATGATGACCGAGGTGAAGAAGTGACCGGTCATCAGCGCCTTGACGAGGGCCTTCTCTTCGAGATGGATCGACGCGGCGGCCTTGTTCTGGCCATAGATCACGGCGGGGACGCGGCCTTCACGACGCAGCGAACGGGAGGCTCCCTTGCCAACCTGATCGCGCGTCTCGGCGGCGAGCGTAAGGGTGTCGCTCATTCCAGTTACTCCGAAACAAAATGAATAGGATTTCCCGACCACGCCTCCAGGGATGACCATGACCGGAAGCGGAGGCGCTTAGCGGCAACACATGCAAAAGGCAAGCTGTGCGCTTGCCATGCAACGGTCTTGCGGGGCAGACTGTTCGGCAGACGATCACGGCAAGGGAGAAGGCCATGTTCGCTTGGGTCTCGGCATTGATGCTGGTGCAGACGGCACCGGCCATTCCCTCTTCGGAAATCCTGGTGCGCGGCGAACGCGCGGAAAATGCCTTGGCCAAATGCCTGAGCCGGTCCTGCACGGTGCCCGACGACGTGCGCCTGAGCATGGCGGTGGCCGAGGCCCAGTTCGGGCTCGGCCGATACCACGACGCGCGCGAAACGCTCCGCCGGTCGCTTGCCCGGACGCAAGGAGAGGTCGCGCGCTATCCTCGGCTGGTGGCCGCGCTGCATGAGGCGAATGCTACCGTCAATCGTCATATCGGCGACCAGGAAGCGTATAGCAGCGCGGTCGCCGCCCAGGCCGCTACCCTGCGCCGTTACCTGCCCGCCGACGACATGCAGCGTCGGCTGCTGCCGCTGACCCTGGCCGATGCATGGCTGGAGCGGGGCAATGTGAAGGCTGCGATGGGGCTGTACGGAGATGCCCAGCGACAGTTCACCAAGCAAGGCGACACGCGTCTGGCGGCCATGGCGGGATTGCGTCGCGTCGCCATTTTGTTGGGGCAGAAAAAGGTGACAGAGGCTCGGAATGCCCTGGCAGCCTTGCCCGACGATGCGGTGGAGGATTCCTCGATCAAGGCGGTGCACGCGGTCCTGGCGTCCCGCATCGCGAAAGCCATGGGCGACGAGAGCGGCATCGACCGGCTGATCGGAACGCTGCGCACGGCCTCGGGCGAGGCTCCGATCCTGGTGCGCGAGGGACCTCCGGTTGCCGACCTGCGGGTGCAACCGCGTGACCGACAGACGCCGTTCGATCTGTCCGTCGACCAAGGCGCCGCCGTATCGAGTGATCCGATCCGCTGGGTGGACATCGGCTATCTCATCCGCCCCGACGGCACGGTCGGCGATGCCCAGATCCTGCGCGGGAAGGGCGATAGCGGCTGGGCTGAGCCCTATATCGAGTCCCTTACCCAGCGTCGCTATGCGCCGCCGACGCTGACCGATGGCCGCCCCGGCCTCTACCGGGTGGAGCGGCTGACCCGGCGAGCCAGGCTGATTGTGCCGACCGGCAGCTTCATTCGCCAGCCTGTGGGCCCGGTGACGGTCGAGCGGCAGGACCTGACCTATCCGGAAGTCGCCAGCAAATAGCCGGGGCAGGCCATCCGTCGCTCATGCGGGCGGCGGATGGCCTCGACCGGTCGACAGGCCCGGTCAATAGGCGATACGCTGTGCCTTGATGCCTTGCTTGGCGAGTTGCGCCTGGACGCTGTCGCTGCCCGCCAGATGGCCCGCGCCGACGGCGATGAAGATGGTGCCGGGCTTGGCCATGCGCTCCTTGATCCACGTCGCCCAGCGGGCGTTGCGGTCGGTCAGCAGCGTCTTGGCGACCTCGGGCGAGTCCTTCAGGCTTTCGTTCATCGTCTTGGCCAGCGCGTCGGGATCGCCCTTGGCCCATTCGTCGACCATCTCGGCCATTTCCTCGCCCGCCTTGGGCAGGTCGTCGACCGTCGAGGTCAGGAAGTCGATCTGCGCCTTTTGCGACAGGCCGTTGAAATAGCCGATCTGCTGCTCGGCGGTTTCCAGCCCCGCGACCGGCTTGCTCGCCGCCTTGGCCGCGTCGGCCAGCACCGTCTCCGGCCCGTTCTTCGGATCATAGCCCAGCTTTTGGATCGGCATGAGCGACAGGGTGACGCCGGCGAGCCACGGCTTCATCCGGTCGAACGCCTGGGGCGGCAGGCCTGCGTCGGTCACCGCCTTGAGATACGCGCCGCGCTTGTCGGCGGGCAGCTGTTCGGTCAACGACGGACCGGACGTGATGATCCCGTTCTTCAGCACGATCTGCTGCATCGTTGCCTGGTCGGGCTGCACCATCTCCAGGACCAGCTGGTCGGACTTGTCGAAGGCGGTCTTCACCGCCTCGTCGAACCAGGAAAGGCCGGGTTTCAGGACGTGGACGGTGCCGAACAGATAGATGGTCGTGTCGGCATCCTTGACGACCCACAGGGCGGGATCGGCGTCGTTGGCGGCGGGCTTGCTCTGGGCGCAGGCGGGCAGGGCCAGCATCAGCGCGAGCGAGGTGAGGGCGGCTTTCATGATCGTCTTCATGGGATCAGGCTTTCGGAAAAGGAAGGGGCCGGATGGGAGGAAAGGCCGCAAGGGATAGGGGCGAGGGATCAGGCGTATTTGCGCCACAGCCAGACGATACTGCCAACCGTAAGCATCGCGCCGTACACCCAATCGACCTGAACCGGGGGCAAGACACCGCCGCGCCACAGGAGCCACCAGACGGGCACGCCCAGCCCGACCGTGTAAAAGCTGGCGACCGCGCCGTCGCGATAGGCCTGGCGCTCATGCTCGTCGACCACCCGGTGCCAGCGCCACGAGATGATCGGTATGACAACGCCCCATAGTAATGCCATCACGATGGCGAACCAGAGCGGCAGTGGCGAGGTCCAAACGGCATGGTCGTCAAGTTTCCGGCCGTGGGGCATGGACAGAAGCGATACGGTCGCCAGCGCCAGACCGATCAAGCCACCCACGCCTCCCGAAAGTACGAGCAACCGGTGATTGGCGCGTTCGCTCGGGCCACGAGTGTCGCTTTTGCGGCTGTCGCGTTGGGATAGGTCGGTCATGGCCGTACCTCGATGGAAAGATGAACGGAGACATGCGGAATGATGGCCTCGCGCGCCACGATGCTGGCGGCCGGGATGTCGGCGGGGAGCAGGTGAACCGCCACCTCGCCCAGGCGACCGGTACCCCAGCCGAGCAGCGACAGCGCGATGCCGCCGCCGATCGCCATATGGGTCAGGCGGCAGCTCATGACCGCACCCGCCGGATGACGTAGAAGGCCAGCCCGATCATGACCGAGACACCCCAGCTATAGTCCTCGAAATCGGTCTGGCCGGTCTGCGCGCCGATGATGGTCAGCAGCGGGTGGAGGACGAAGTTCGCCACCCCGATCATGGCCCAGGTCTCAATCGCCAGCCGTCGCTGCATCTCATCCGTTTCGCGCCAGTTTCGCCACGTCACGATACCGCCGACGATCAGCATGACGACGGCGGCAACCTGAGGCATCGGCCGGGGCAAGGGGGCCCGGGGACGATGGAGGAACCCGTCGATGAATCCCTCCAGAAAGGGCAGGCCGACCACTATCATGATCGCCACGGCGATCAGCAGCATCCGCCGCCGCGTCCGGCGTGCCGCCCGCGCGGCCTCGCGGCTCTCGCCCCACAGGGCCTGCGCCTCACTCACCGTCTTGCTCGTCATCGAAAATCTCCTCGATCGGCATGTCGAACAGCCGTCCGATGCGAAAGGCGAGCGGCAGCGAGGGGTCGTACTTGCCCGTCTCGATGGCGTTCACGGCCTGGCGCGACACGTCCAGCCGCCCGGCAAGCTCCGCCTGGCTCCAGTTGCGTTCGGCGCGCAGCACTTTGAGGCGATTTTTCATGTCCACCTCCTCTTGCATGGTTGGCCTCCCTTGTCATCATTCCATGACCTTATGTCAGGTGACCATGACAAAGTGACAGTGAGTCGCGACTATGTCAACAACACCTGACAAAATATCATGGGTGGCTGACCATGCTCCGGGTGGCGCGGCGGCTCGCCTTGACCGCGAAAGGACCATCCGCCAAAGCCTGCCCCCATTATGCAGACCCGAAACGGAACCCCGGAAGGACCCCAGAGCGGGCCCATGTCCTTCCAGCGCATGATCCTCACCCTCCATGATTATTGGAGCGAGCGGGGATGCGTGATCCTGCAACCTTACGACATGGAGATGGGGGCGGGCACCTTTCACCCCGCGACCACGCTGCGCGCGCTGGGCCCGGACAGCTGGAACGCCGCCTTCGTTCAGCCGTGCCGCCGCCCGACCGACGGCCGCTATGGCGAGAACCCGAACCGGCTCCAGCATTATTACCAGTATCAGGTGATCCTGAAGCCCTCGCCCGCCGACCTGCAGGACCTGTATCTGGGCAGCCTGGCGGCGATCGGTGTCGACATGACCAAGCACGATATCCGCTTCGTCGAGGACGATTGGGAAAGCCCGACGCTGGGCGCCTGGGGCCTGGGCTGGGAGGTCTGGTGCGACGGGATGGAGGTGACGCAGTTCACCTATTTCCAGCAGATGGGCGGATACGACATGAAGCCGGTCGCGGGCGAGCTGACCTATGGGCTCGAACGGCTGGCCATGTATATCCAGGACGTCGACAATGTGTACGACCTGCGCTTCAACGATGCGGGCGTGAGCTACGGCGACGTCTATCTCGAAAACGAGAAGCAGATGTCGAAATGGAATTTCGAGATCGCCGACACCGACACGCTGTTCGACGCCTTCCGCAAGGCGGCGGCGGAGTGCGAACGCTGTCTGGAGGCCAAGCTGCCCATCCCCGCCTATGAACAGGCGATCAAGGCCAGCCACACCTTCAACCTGCTGCAGGCGCGCGGCGTGATCTCGGTGGCGGAGCGCCAGGCCTATATGGGCCGCGTCCGCGACCTCGCGAAGGGCGCATGCGGCGCCTGGATGGACAAGAACGGCTGGGCCGCGTGATGACCGATTTTCTGCTCGAACTCCGCTCCGAAGAAATCCCCGCCCGGATGCAGGCGGGCGCGCGGGAGAACCTCGCCAAGCTGTTCGCCGCCGAACTGGCGAAGGCCGGACTGTCGGCGGGTGAGATCGTCACCTATGCGGGCCCGCGTCGCCTGGCCCTGATCGCGCGCGGCCTTCCGGCTGCCACCGAAGCGGTGTCCGAGGAAGTGAAGGGCCCGCGCGCTTCGGCACCGCCGCAGGCGCTGGAGGGCTTCCTGCGCAAGACCGGGCTGACCCGCGAGCAACTGACCGAGCGGGACGGCGTGCTCTTCGCGATCACCGAAAAGCCGGGCCGCGCGACGGCGCAAGTCCTGGCCGAGGCGATCCCCGCGATCGTCCGCGCCTTCCCCTGGCCCAAGTCGATGCGCTGGGGTGCCGAGTCCACCTCGACCGAGTCGATGCGCTGGGTGCGTCCGCTGCACGCCATCGTCGCGCTGTTCGGCGGTGAGGTCGTGCCGTTCGAGGTCGCCGGGATCACCAGCGGCAACACGACGCGGGGTCATCGCTTCCATGCGCCCGCCGAGATCGCGCTGACCGGTGCCGATACCTATGTCGAGCAGCTCCGCGCCGCCAGAGTGCTGGTCGATCAGGACGAACGTGCCGCGATCATTCGCGAGCGCGCCTCCGCACTGGCCGCCGAGGCCGGGCTGGAGCTGGTCGAGGACGAAGGGCTGGTCGCCGAGAATGCCGGACTGACCGAATGGCCGGTGCCGTTGCTCGGCCGGTTCGACGAAGCGTTCCTCGACGTGCCGCCCGAGGTCATCCAGCTGACCGCGCGGGTGAACCAGAAATACTTCGTCTGCCGCTCGGCCGACGGAAAGCTGGCGAATGCGTTCGTCTGCACCGCCAATATCGAGGCGACCGATGGCGGCGCGAAGATCGTCGAGGGCAATGGCAAGGTGCTCGCCGCCCGCCTGTCCGACGCGCGCTTCTTCTACGAGACCGACCTGAAGACGAAGCTGGACGATCTGCGGCCCAAGCTGGAAAAGATCGTCTTCCACGAAAAGCTCGGCACCGTTGCCGACAAGGTCGAGCGAGTGGCGAAGCTGGCCAGCTGGCTGGTCGAAGAGGGCATCGTCACCGAGTCCCCCTCCCGCAGGCGGGAGGGGCTAGGGGAGGGCAGTGCCTCAGGCGACGTCGCTCGTGGCGAGGTCCCCCCCCCATCCCCCCCCGTTTACGGGGGGGGCGAGCTTGCCGATCTGGCGGAGCGCGCCGCGTACCTGGCGAAGGCCGATCTCGTCACCGGCATGGTCGGCGAGTTCCCCGAATTGCAGGGCCTAATGGGCGGTTACTATGCCGCCGCGCAGGGCGAAGACTCGCGCGTCGCGGAGGCGGTGCGCGATCACTATAAGCCGGTCGGGCAGGGCGATGATGTTCCCACCGCACCGGTTACGGTGGCCGTGGCGTTGGCGGACAAACTGGATACGCTAGTGACCTTCTTCTCGCACGATATGCGGCCGACGGGATCCAAAGACCCATTTGCTTTGCGTCGTGCTGCGCTCGGGGTCATTCTTACGTTAACGGGAAGTGGCGTTCGTCTCCCGATCCGGGCGTCGATCTTTGAACGAGTGATCGATTGGAAAGACCCAGAGTACGGCGATCTGCATGATGCCCTGGCAAACGAAAAAGATGCCGATGAACGCGCAGCAATCCAAACGGAAATTGCAGTTCGTGCCCAAAGGATTGACTCGAAGATCCTCGACTTCTTCGCCGACCGCCTAAAGGTCCAGCAACGCGAAGCAGGCGTCCGTCACGACCTGATCGACGCGGTGTTCGCGCTTGGCGGTGAGGACGATCTCGTTCGCCTGCTCGCCCGCGTCCGTGCGCTGCAAGCCTTCGTCACCACCGACGACGGCACCAACCTGCTCGCCGGCTATAAGCGCGCCGCGAACATCCTGAAGAAGGAAGGTGTCGAGGGCGACCAGGGCTGGACCGCGCCGACCTATACCCCCGAGCCCGCCGAGGCCGATCTGATCGCCGCGCTCGACGCGGCCGAACCAAAGGCGGCGGACGCGGTGAAGGCCGAGGATTTCGAGGCCGCCATGGCCGCGCTCGCGTCGCTTCGCGCGCCGATCGATCGGTTCTTCGACGATGTGACCGTCAACGACGCCGACCCGGCCAAGCGGACCGTGCGCTTGGCGCTGCTCGCCCGTGTTCGGGCCGCCGTCCACACGGTCGCGGACTTCTCGCGGATCGAGGGATGAACAGAGCCGGATCGGGAGACGGGTGCAGACGTTCCTGTCTTCCTATCCGGCAATATCGCCTTATTAACACCGACGCCTGTGTCCCCAGGGCGTCGGACGTGACGACCAGTAAAGGATCGAACCGATGACCTATGTGTACCGCTTCGGCGGCGGCGTTTCGGACGGCGGCAAGGGGGACAAGAATCTGCTTGGCGGCAAGGGCGCGAACCTGGCCGAGATGGCCTCGATCGGCCTGCCGGTGCCGCCGGGCTTCACCATCTCGACCGCGATGTGCACTCGCTATTACGAAGATGGCGAGCAGTTCCCGCAGGAACTGCGCGACGAGGTCGCCGACGGCATCGCGCATATCGAGGCGGTGACGGAAAAGCGCTTCGGCGATCCGGAAAATCCGCTGCTGGTCTCGGTCCGCTCGGGCGCGCGCGTGTCGATGCCGGGCATGATGGACACGGTGCTGAACCTGGGCCTTAACGACGAAACCGTCGAGGGGCTGGCCAGGAAGGCGGGCGACGAGCGTTTCGCCTGGGACAGCTATCGCCGATTCATCCAGATGTATGCCGATGTGGTGCTGGAACTGGATCACGGTGCTTTCGAGGAAGCGCTGGAGATCGCCAAGGAGGATAACGGCTTCACCCTCGACACCGAGATGTCGGCCGAGGACTGGAAGAAGCTGGTCACGGCCTATAAGGGCTTGGTCGAGGAACAATGGGGCAAGCCCTTCCCGCAGGACGTGCATGACCAGCTCTGGGGCGCGGTCGGCGCGGTGTTCGGATCGTGGCAGTCGGAACGCGCCAAGGTCTATCGCCGCCTGAACGACATTCCCGCCGACTGGGGCACCGCCGTCAACGTGCAGGCGATGGTCTTCGGCAATATGGGCGACACTTCGGCGACGGGCGTGGCCTTCACGCGCGATCCGTCCAAGGGCGACCGCGCCTATTATGGCGAGTTCCTGATCAACGCGCAGGGCGAGGACGTGGTCGCGGGCATCCGCACGCCGCAATACCTGACCAAGGCCGCGCGCGAGGAAGCGAACGCCAAGCCCGCCTCGATGGAAGAGGCGATGCCGGAGGTTTACGGCGAGCTGGCGGCCGTCTTCGACCAGCTCGAAACCCATTACCGCGACATGCAGGACATCGAGTTCACGGTCGAACAGGCCAAGCTCTGGATGCTCCAGACTCGATCGGGCAAGCGCACCGCCAAGGCCGCGCTGAAGATCGCGGTCGACATGGCCAATGAGGGTCTGATCACCCGCGAGGAAGCGATCGCACGTGTCGATCCGGCGGCGCTCGACCAGCTGCTTCACCCGACGCTCGATCCGAATGCGCACCGCGACGTGCTGACCAAGGGCCTGCCCGCGTCGCCGGGCGCGGCGTCGGGCAAGGTGGTGTTCGACGCCGATGCCGCCGAGCGCGCTTCGGCGGCGGGCGAGGCGGTGATCCTCGTCCGCGTCGAGACGTCGCCGGAAGACATTCACGGCATGCATGCGGCCAAGGGCATCCTGACCGCGCGCGGCGGCATGACCAGCCATGCGGCCGTCGTGGCGCGCGGTATGGGGCGCCCCTGCGTCTCAGGCGCAGGCTCGCTATCGATCGACAACAAGGCCAAGCTGCTCCGCGTCGGCAGCCGCGAAGTGCGTGAGGGCGACATCCTGACGCTCGATGGTTCGACCGGTGAGGTGATGGTCGGCGCGGTTGCGACGGTGCAGCCCGAACTGGCGGGCGATTTCGGCACGCTGATGGAATGGGCCGACCAGGTCCGTCGCCTGAAGGTGCGCGCCAATGCCGAGACTCCGCTCGACTGCCGCACCGCGCGCGAATTCGGCGCGGAAGGCGTGGGGCTGTGCCGCACCGAGCATATGTTCTTCGACGCCGCGCGGATCACGGCGGTGCGCCAGATGATCCTGGCCTCGGACGAAGCGGGCCGCCGTGCCGCGCTTGCCAAGCTGCTGCCCGAGCAGCGCGCCGACTTCACCGCGATCTTCGAGGTGATGGCGGGCCTGCCGGTCACGGTGCGGCTGCTCGACCCGCCGCTGCACGAATTCCTGCCGCAGCAGGAGGCCGAATTCGCTGAGGTCGCCACGGCGGCGGGCGTGGACGTCGACACGCTGAAGCGCCGGGCCAACGAACTGCACGAGTTCAACCCGATGCTCGGTCATCGCGGCTGCCGCCTGGGCGTGACCTATCCGGAAATCTACGAGATCCAGGCGCGTGCGATCTTCGAGGCGGCGCTGGATGTCGCGGAAAAGTCGGGTGAGGCCCCGATCCCCGAGGTCATGATCCCGCTGGTCGCCACGCGGCGCGAGCTGGAGCTGATGAAGACGGTGGTCGACAAGGCCGCGCAGGCGGTCTTCGCCGAGCGCGGCAAGACGGTCGAATATCTGGTCGGCACCATGATCGAGCTGCCGCGTGCCGCATTGAAGGCCGGTGAAATCGCCGAGGTGGGCGAGTTCTTCTCCTTCGGCACCAACGACCTGACCCAGACCACGCTGGGCGTCAGCCGCGACGATGCGGCGCGATTCCTGGGCGCCTATGTCGAGAAGGGCATCTACGCTAAGGACCCGTTCGTCAGCCTGGATGTCGAAGGTGTCGGCGAACTGGTCAGCCTGGCCGCCGAGCGTGGCCGGGCGACCCGGCCGGGCATCAAGCTCGGTATCTGTGGCGAGCATGGCGGCGATCCGGCGTCGATCGCCTTTTGCGAGCAGGTCGGCTTGGATTACGTCTCGGCCAGCCCGTACCGCGTGCCGATCGCGCGGCTGGCGGCGGCGCAGGCGGCGTTGAAGGCGCGGTAACGGGGGCTCCTGCGTTTATGGGGGCGGGGGAGTGTGACGGCGGCGTTCGCTTGTGGCTCTCCCTCCCCCATCCCCTTCCGCCTGCGGGAGGGGTGTGCCCAGCGGTAATGGAATCTGAGTATTGTCCTGACTTCTCCCCTCCCGCAGGCGGGAGGGGTTGGGGGAGGGCAGGGTGTCTCACCGACCTTGTCGCTCGAGGCGTGCCCCTCCCCTATCCCCTCCCGCCTGCGGGAGGGGTATGCCCAGCGGCAAGGGATCGTGCCGTCACGGGCAGATCGACTCGTTCGAGTAGGAAGGGAAAGCGCCTGCCTCCCATCTCTCTCCTCCCGCAGGCGGGAGGGGCCGGGGGAGGGCAGGGTGTCTCACCGAGACCATCGCTTGTCGCACTCAACTACCCAAAGCCAAGCAAATCACCCGTGGGTCGAAACCCGGTTCCCGAAATCGAACCACCCACGACGCTCGCCAACCGGATAGGCCGGACGCGCCGCGCTTGCCGCCGCCGGCCGATAGGCCGGGGCGCGGTCCACCACGGGCGTGGCAGCGACCGGCTGCGCCGTCGCCAGGCGCTGGTTTTCGCGTTCCAGCTCGGCGATGCGGGTTTGCGCCACCGACAGCTTGCCCTCGGTATCCTTAACCTGCGCGGCATGGGCGTCGCGCTCGGTGGCGTAGCGGGTGCGCCATTTGCGCCCGCCCGGATGGCTGGCTAGGCCGAACAGCCAACCGGCGATCAGGACCAGCCCCAGCACGGCGAATTGCGTGGTCGTAGTGAACAACATCGCGTCGATCCCATTCTGTTGAGTCAGGTCTGTTACGACTGATCAACGACTATCGGCTCGGCTGGTTGCGCGACGGCACTCATTGCCCGGTGATGAGCGTATCCTTGATCGAGCAGGCGGCCGGACCCAGGATCACGACGAACAGCGTGGGCAGGATGAACAGGATCAGCGGCACGGTCATGATCGCGGGCAGGCGCGCGGCCTTTTCCTCGGCGCGCATCATGCGTTCGTTGCGGAACTCGGCCGACAGGACGCGCAGCGCGCTGGCCAGCGGGGTGCCGTATTTCTCGGTCTGGATCATCGTGGTGACGACGCCGCGCAGCGACTCGAGGTTGACGCGCATCGCCAGATTCTCCAGCGCCTGTCGCCGGTCGGTCAGGAAGCCCAGCTCGACCGAGGTCAGCTGAAATTCGTCGCCCAGTTCGGGATAGGCGCGGCGCAATTCGCGCGACACGCGGGCAAAGGCGGCATCGACGGTCAGGCCAGCCTCGGCACAGATGACCATCAGGTCGAGCGCATCGGGCAACCCCTTGCGGATCGCGGCGGTCCGCTTGTCGATACGGTTCTTCAGCGCGAGGTCGGGCGCCTTGTACGACAGGATCAGCGTGCCCGCGACGATCATGTAGCGGCTGAACCCGCTCCAGTCCTTGAAGCCGTCGGTCCCATAGACCCACAACGCCATCAAGCCACCGAGCACGATCGGCATCGCCAGGCGGCCGAAGATGACGGCGACCGCCAGATCCTTCGAGCGGATGCCGGCCTGGAGCAGGCGGGTCTGGACCGACTTGACCTGTTCGTCCTGCAGCATCTTCAACGAGCCGAGAAGCTGGCGCATTCGCTCCAGCATGTCGGCCCGGTCGATCAACTGCGCGCGGCGGCGGCGGGCGGGGGTGGCGATCCCCGCCTTCAGATGCTCGCGCCGTTCGTTGAGCGCGCGGACACGCCGGGTCATCGGATCGCGGCTGCCGACCAGCAGATAGCCGGCGACCAGCAGCGCGAAGACGCACACGCCCCAGAGCAGCGGAACCAGGGTCATCGCATCGAAGCCGAGGATCGTGGGGGAAGACGAGGCGGGGGTGCTCATTTAGATCTCGAAGCTGATCATGCGGGACATGATGAACGCGCCCAGGCCCAGCCACACAAAGGCGCCGACGCCGATGATCATCAGGCGCGGATCGACGAAGAAGCGCGCCATATAGGGCTGGTTGATCATCCAGATGATGCCGAACACGAAAAAGGGCAGCGAGCCGACGATATAGGCCGAGGCCTTGGATTCGGACGACATCGCCTTGATCTTCAGCTTCATCTGCGCGCGCTTGCGCAGCACTTCGGCCAGGTTGGACAGGGTTTCGGCCAGGTTGCCGCCCGTCTCGCGCTGGATGGCGATGGCGATGACGAAGAACTGAAATTCGGCGATATCGAGCCGGTCGGCGGTTTCCTGCAACGCGGCGTCCATCGTGCGGCCGATCCGCATCCGGTCGGCGACCGCGCGGAATTCCTCGCCGACGGGGCCGGGGACCTCGTGCGAGACGATTCCCATCGTCTCGGTGACGGGAAGGCCCGAGCGCAGGCCGCGCACCAGCAGTTCGATGGCGTCGGGAAAGCGCGCGATGAACTTGCCGACGCGCCGGGCGATCAACCGCCCGACCACGATATGCGGCAGCCACAGGCCCAGTCCGATGGCAAGGAGCAGCGCCAGGAAGAAGGGGATATGCAGGAACAGGCCGACGAACAGGAAGGCCAGCGCCACCGCGGCACAGGCCAGGCCGAACTGCCCCACCGTCCAGTCGCGCCCCGTACGGTCGAGCATCTTGCCCAGCCGCGCCGGGTTGGGCAGCAGCCGCCCGAAGGCCTTGTCCATCTTCGTATCGGCGGCCAGCGCGATCCCGCGCGAGGCGGCGACGGCGGCGAAGCCCGGCTTGTCGATGTCGAGCGAAACGCGGTTGCGCAGCCCGGTCAGGCGACGCGCCTGCGCCCGCGACCGTCGGGGCGCGGAAAAGGCGGCGATCACCAGGACCAGCGACAGGAAGACGCCGGTCGCAAAGATCAGGGTCGCGAGCATCGACATCGCGGTCAGTCGTCCTTGGGCCGCTTGGGCATCAGGGCGCGGAAGTCGAACCGGTCGAGCAGCCCGCGCCGCGTCGGGGTCGCATTCGCCGTCCCCTCGACCGAGGCGCAGATACGCTGGGCCAGGTCGATCAGCGGTGCGACGGTGCGCGACGAACGACCCTGCTCGGCCACCGTCTTGCCCATCTTGGCGGCCTGGACCATCAGCTTGAGGTCATAGGGGACCAGAATGTCGACCGGCCGCTCGATCGATCCCTCGAAGTCGGTCTGGGCGATTTCGGCCAGGGCGGCGGGCTGGACCCGGTTGGCGACGGTCAGCACGGTCGACTGGGGGGCGTGGATCTTCAGCCAGGAGAGCAGGCGGATCGTGTCGCGTGCCGCCGCCAGGGTGAATTCGGTGACCAGCACGATGGTCTGCGCGGCGGATACCAGCATCGGTTGCTGGATCATCATCCCGCGTGGCAGGTCGACGATCGTCGTCTCGAAATTGGCGCGCATCTCGTCCTGCAACTGCGCGAAGGCCATGCCGTCGGTCATGATCGGCGCGCCGATCGGGGCCTCGGCGGACAGGATGGCCAGCTTTTCGGACGCCTTGACCATGGCGCGTTCCAGGAACAGCCCGTCGATGCGACTGGGATTGTCGATCGCATCGACCAGCCCGCGCCCCGGTTCGAGGTCGAGCGAGAGGGCGGCGGTGCCGAAATGCACGTCGAGGTCGAGGATCGCGGTGCGCCGCTCGAGCCGGTCGGCCATTAGCCAGCCGAGCGAGGTCGCGACCGTCGAGGTGCCGACGCCGCCGCGCGCGCCGACCACCGCGACGCTGCACGGGGTCTTTTCGGGAGTGCTGTCCGTCAGGCGCGGTGCGTGCACGATGGTGCGCGCCTGGGCGATGGTATCGCGCAGCTGGTCCGCGCCGATGGGCTTCAGCAGATAGTCGTGCAGGCCGCTGCTCATCAACATGCGGTACAGCCGCACGTCATTGACCTGGCCGACCGCGATCACGACCGTGCCGGGCTCGCACACCTCCGCCAGATTGCCGATCTCGGTGGTCGGGTCGGCCGTCTCGCTGAGGTCGACGAGCAGGATCTGCGGGCTGGCGGACACCGCCAGCGACTGCACCGCACCGCGCAGGCCGCCCTTGACGACGCGGTCGGGCGACCAGCCCTGTTCGAGGATCAGCGGGCGGATCGCCTCGGCAGTCCAGTCGTCGCAGACATAGGCCTGGAACGGATCGCGGATGGTCATCATGCCGGGTTTCCAGGGGGCGTTCACTGGCCCACCCCGCCGCTTGTCGGAGCGCCGCCGATGCCCGCCCCGCTGTTCACCGCACTGGCGTTGAGCAAGCGGGTGCCGCCATTGCCGGTGGGCGGCGCGGCGCGCAGCGCGTTGACCGCGCGCGACGCCATCGCCGGATCGGATGTCGCCGGGCCGTCCGTCCCACGGACTAGGTCGGCCGGATTGGCAACCATCGCGGCCAGGTTGCGATTGATCGCGCAGCCATGGTTGGACGAGGTCTTGCCCTCAAAATCGGGCGACGTCTCGCTGCGCAGGTCGGGGCAGCCGGGCACGACCGCGCGCGACCGGGTGACGATGACGCGCATCGTCGCGGGCGATACCGGGCTGCGCGGGATCGACGATACCGGACCGGGCAGCAGGCCATAGCGGCCGATCACCTGCGCGACCTCGCGATAGGCGGCGGGGCCTTCGCCTGCCGGATCCTCGATCGTCACCCGGTCGCCATAACCCAGCCGCAGGTTGCGGGCCCAGCCGTCGAGCCGCCGGTCCTCATCCGCCGCCAGCCGTCCGCCCGACAGGCCGAGGTCGAGCGCATAGTCGGTCTGGGACACCACCGGTTGCCGCGCCGATTCCAGGTCGGGCTGGCCATGACCCATGCAGCCACCCGTCATCAGCAGGAGGCCGATCGGCATCAGGGAAAGCGGGGAAGGGCGCATGGGACGCGATATCCTTGGACGAGCGATCATTCGGAAAAGCCCGGAGTCGGGGTGGTCTTGCGGCCATGCGGGGCGACCGGCACCGCGGCGTGGGAACCCGCGACCGGGCGTTTCTCGACCGGGCGGCCCTGCACCGGCGGGGCCATGGTCGGCACCGGACGTGGATCAGCGCTGCCCGCGCCCATCCGGCCGAGCAGCACGCGCTCGGCATCGTTGGGCGAACGCTGGCCATCGGTCGGCAGCGCGATGTCGGACGGCGCGTTGACCGGCTTGACCAGATAGGGGGTGATGATGATGACGAGCTCGGTTTCGTTGCGCTTGAACGCGTTCGAACGGAACAGCGCGCCGATCAGCGGCAGGTCACCCAGCCAGGGTGTCTTTTCGATCGTGTTGTCGCGCGAGTTGGACAACAGGCCGCCGATCATCATGCTCTGGCCCGAACCGAGCTCCAACGTCGTCTCGGCGCGGCGGGTGGTCAGCGCGGGGATGGTCGTCCCGCTGATCTGGACCGAACCCAGCGACGTGATCTGCGACACTTCGGGCCGGACACGCAGCGAGATACGACCATCGGCCAGCACCGTCGGCGTGTAGGACAGGCTGACGCCGTAAGGCTTGTATTCGACCGATGTCGCACCGAACCCGCTCGCCAGCGGAATGGGAATCTCGCCACCCGCCAGGAAGGTCGCGGTTTCGCCCGACAGCGCGGTCAGGTTGGGGTTGGCCAGCGTCGAAACCTGGCCCAGCGTCTCGCCAAGCTCGATCGTACCAAGCAAGTCCATGCCGAGCGCGCGACCCGCCAAGGCCAATGTCGTGCGCTGTACGCCGGTCGTGTAGGTGGTGTTGGTGACGGGGTTGCCCGCCGCATCCACCCCAGCTGTGATCGACCCGGGGTTCCGGCCCGACGAAACACCGAACATGAAGCCGCCGCTGGTGTCGCGGTTCAGCAGGTTGACACCGATCTGCTTGATGAAGCTGCGATTGACCTCGGCGATGCGGACCTGGAGATTGACCTGAAGCGGGGTCGCGGTCTTCAGGCGGCTGATGACCTTGGTATCCTTGCCGACATAGGCCTGGACCAGCCGTTCGGCCTCCGCGACGTCGTCGGGCGCCGCGACCGTGCCGGTCAACAGGATCAGGCCGTTCATCGGCGTGGCGGCGATCGTCGCCTCGGGCATGGCCAGCCTCAGCATGCGACCGATCGAATCGAGATTGTTGCCGACCCGCACCGTCGCCGCATAGACGACCGCGCCACCGCGTCCCGTCGCCGAGACGGTCGTCTCGCCGGGCTTCTTGCCGAAGATATAGAGCTGGGTCGGCGAGCGGACCTGCACGTCGGCGATGCTGTCGTCGGCGACGAACAGGTCGGTCATCGGCCGGGGCAGGGTGATCAGGCGCGCCCGCCCGGTGTTGATCTCCAGCGCGCCGGAGCCGTCGCTTGCGGCCTGCGCATCACCCGCCCCCGCAGGAGCAGGCGCAGCGCCCGCATCGACCGGTGCCAGGATCAACGGCGCCAGCACCAGCGCAAAGGCCGAGGTGCGCAGCGCGCGCCGCAGGATGGATCGGTGGCGCATCATCAATTCCTGACCCCCACGGGCGTGACGGTGGTGGTGTTGCCACGAGCAACGCGGACGGCGGGGCCCCGGAAGGCGGCGGCCTGGCCCGTCGCACCGGGCTGCACCATGGGCTGGCCGCCCTGCTGACCGGCCATCGCGACGGCGGCGTTGTCGGTGCCCACGCTCATTCCGGCGGCACCCTGCTGGCGTCCGGGTACGGTGCGTCGCTGATAGCGGGAGATATCGCCACCGGTGACGTAGGAGGCGCGGTCGGCGGCGGGCTGCGCCGTGGCCCCGCCCTCGTCCTGCTCGGCAAGGGCGCGCAGCGACAGCGACAGCGTACCCACCGTCTGCGCGACGGCCAGTTGCTCGGCCATCTTGGGTGTCGTCTCGACGGTGACCGTGGTGAAGGTGTGGACGGCGATCTTGCCCTGTTCGCTGGTCGGTCCGTCCGTCCGCTGGTCGGTCGCCAGCACGCGCACGTTGCGCAGGATCGTCTCCGACACCTTCAGCGGCGGACCGTCGCCCCCACCCGCCACGTCCTGGGTCAGGACGACGTCGATGCGGTCACCCGGAAAGACGAAGCCCGCCACCGCCGTCTGGGCGGAGACGGGGACCGTCACCGCGCGCATCCCCGGCGTCAGCGCGGCGGCCATGAAGCCCCGGTCGCCCGGCTTGACCACCGACCCTTGCGTCAACGGCTGCCCGGCGGTCACGGCATAGCGCAGGACGGTGCCCTGCAGCTTGGTCGGATCGGTCTGGCCCTTCACATAATAGGCACCGGCAACCATGTCCTTGGGCCAGGGCTGGAACTTCAGGGCGGAGGGGTCGATGATCGTGCCCACCGGCAGGGTGCGGGTGGCGACCAGAACCTCGACGCGCGGTTCGGCGGGCTGGACGATCACGGCGGCCTCGGCCTGCGGCACGCTGCTGCCCGATGTCAGCGTCCGGGCGAATAGGGCGGTGATCCCCGCGATCATCAGGGCCCCGACCAGCAGTAGAATTTTGCGACTGTCCATCCTGCGTTCTTCGGCCTTGCCGCCAAGCCGGTATGCTTGGCTCTATCGGCCGTTAAGTATGCTGGAATGGGTTAAATATCGGTTCCCGCAGGACCAGGAGCGCCGCGACCGCGATGGCGACGCCGTAGGGCACTTCGATTCCGGGCGTCTCGCCCTCCTCCCCGGTTCGCGCCTGGGGACGGCGCAATCGCTGGCCGATCATCATGGCGATCGTGACCACGCCGCCCGCGATCGACATCAGCAGGATCATGCGGAACAGCGACGGCAGGGGCAGCCACAGGGCGATGGCGGCGATCATCTTCACGTCGCCGCCGCCCATCATGCCGATGCGAAAGGCTTGCGCGAATAACAGGAAGACGCCGATGGCCACCACGATCCGAAGCACCATGTCGGGCCAGACCGGCACGCCGCCAGCCCACCACCACAGCGGGGCGATCAGGGCGATCGCGATATTCTTGCGATCGGCGATCTCGCGGGTACGCGCATCCTCGATCCCCGCCGACAGCAGCAGCAGGACGAACGCGGCGAGCAGCCCGATGCGGACGATGGTCCAATCCATGCGACAAGTCCCTAGACGGCGGGGCTTTCGAAACCGTAACCGGATGGGGAATGACCGATCGCTTCGCCCTTCGCCGTACCTTTCCCGCCGCCGCGACCCTGTCGCGCTGGCGGGCGCCCGATGGCTGGGATCATCGCCGCTTCGACTGGCAGGCGGATGCGCCGGTCGGGAGGCTGCTGTTCCAGACCGGCCGCGCCGATGTGATCGAGAAATATCTGGAGGTCTTCGCGCATCTGGTCGCGCTGGGGTGGAGCGTCACCGCCTTCGACTGGCGCGGGCAGGGGGGATCGGGGCGGCTGCTGGCCGACCCGCATGTCGGGCATGGCGGCAATTTTGCGGGGCTGGTCGGGGACCTGCGCGCCTTCTGGCAAGACTGGCGGGGCGAGGACGCCAGCGGCTTGCCGCATGTCCTTCTGGGGCATTCGATGGGCGGGCATCTGGGCCTGCGGGCGGTGGTGGAGGGGGCGGTCGATCCCGACGCGCTGATCCTGGTCGCGCCGATGCTGGGACTGAAACTGCCCACGGGGATGCTGCTGGGTACGGGGATCATCCGCCTGATGACGCTGCTCGGTCGGTCGGAGCGGGGCATCTGGGAGGCGAAGGACGGGCCGGGCCTGCACACCCGGCAGCGCAACCTGACCCATGATGTCGAACGCTTCGAGGACGAGGCGTGGTGGTATGCCAAGGCGCCCGAGCTGGCGCTGGGGCCGCCGAGCTGGGGCTGGCTCGATTCGGCGATGCGCTCGACCCGCGCGCTGCTGTGCGATCCGCGACTGGACCGGGTGGAGGTGCCCACGCTGATGCTGGTGGCCGAGGCCGACCGGCTGGTCGATCCGCGTATCGCCATGCGCGTCGCCACCCGGATCGGGGCGCGGGTCGAGCGCTTCGGGCCCGAGGCGGCGCACGAATTGCTGCGCGAGGCCGACCCGGTGCGCCTGCGCGCGCTGGCCGCGATCGATCGATTCCTGGACGGGGTGCCCGCGTGATTCACGATATCGCGATCATCGGTGCGGGCATGGCGGGTGCCAGCCTGGCCGCGGCGATCGGGGGACGGGCGCGGGTCATCCTGATCGAGGCGGAGGATATGCCGGGGCGGCACGCGACCGGGCGCTCGGCGGCCTTCTGGTCGGAAACCTATGGTGGCCCGGCGGTCCAGCCCCTGACCACCGCGTCCGGCCCGGTGCTGCGCGAGGGTGGGTATCTGACACCGCTGGGCTCGCTCCATATCGGGCGCGCCACGGACGCGGCGAAGGCCGATCACTTGCTGGCCGATTTCGAGGGCAGCGGCGTCGACCTTTCGCGCGTCGATCCGGCGACGCGTATCCCTGGCCTGCGCCCCGAATGGGTGCATGGCGTCTGGGAGCCGAGCTGCGCCTATATCGATGTCGCCGCGCTCCATGCCGATTTCCTGGCGGTGGCGCGGGGGGCGGGGGCCGTCCTGCTGACCGACGCGGCATTGCTGGCGGCCGAGCGTCGGGACGGCGTCTGGCGTCTCGACACGCGCGCCGGGCCGGTGGCGGCGCGGGTGGTTGTGAATGCGGCGGGCGCCTGGGCGGACCAGGTCGCCGCGCTGGCGGGTGTCCGGCCGATCGGCATTACCCCCTATCGCCGGACCATGGTGCAGCTGCGCACCGATCCGCCCGTGCCCGAAGGATTGCCGCATGTCGTCGACATGGCGGGCGGCTTCTACTTCAAGCCCGAGGCGGGCGGGCGGCTCTGGCTGACCCCGCATGACGAGAGCCCGAGCGTGCCCTGCGACATCGCGCCGGAGGAATGGGACGTGGCGGTGGCGATCGACCGACTGGAAAAGGTGGTCGACTGGCGCATCGCGGCGGTCGAGCGCCGCTGGGCAGGCCTGCGCAGCTTCGCCCCCGATCGCGCGCCGGTCTATGGCTTCGACGCGGATGTGCCGGGTTTCTTCTGGTGTGCCGGGCAGGGCGGCTTCGGCATCCAGACCGCGCCTGCGGCGGCGGCACTGGCGGCGGCGCTGCTGCTGGGTGAGGGGGATATGCCCGGCGGTGTCGATCCCGACCGCTATGGCGTGGGGCGTTTTTCCGCTAAGGGATGATCACCCTTTCGAAGGAGAGATCATCATGGCGCACAGCTTTGCGATCGAGAAGAACAAGCGGGCGAATATGTCGCCAAGTTCCGCTACAACAGCGAACTGATCTGGTGGACCGAGGGCTATGCCAGCAAGGCGAGCGCCCGCAACGCCATCGAGTCGGTGCTGAAGAACGGCCCCAACTCGCCGATCCACGAACTGGAATAGGGCGTCTGGGCGAAGAGGTGCTTGGTGTCGTGGTACTTTTGTATTCGGACTGAAGCGCTAACGTTGCGGCATGAGCGATTTTCCCCAACCCGTACTCGACTATTGGCATCGGACCTTTGCCGCCGATAACGCCAGCGTTCACGGAACGCTCGCCTTCGCCGTGAGCGCGACCCTGAACCCCAAGCGCCCTGCCATGATGCTGGAAAGGCAGGACGGTTCGGTTCTTGCCGCCGTCAGGCCGGAGATAGCCGAACGCCTAATTGGCATGGAATGGGACGGGTGTTCAGCCGACCTCTTCAAGCGCCGATGCGAAGCGGCCGGCGTCATGCTGCATGACACGGATTATCTGTTCTACCGTCCGGCCATCTCCGGAACTGAGTCGGACGGGCGATTGAGTCCGCGTCGACTGACCGAGGCTGATCGAACCGTCTTCGACATTTTCTACCATACCGCATCCGAACAGGATCGGGAGGACGCCTGGGTCGAATTGGATCACTGGGCGGTATTCGGGTGCTTCGACGGCGACAGGCTCGTCAGTGCCGCCAGCATGAACCTTTGGGACGATGGCCCCATTGCCGATCTGGGCGTGCTGACCCTTCCCGATGCGCGCGGGAAAGGCTGTGCGCGGGCGGTTGTCGAAGCGATCAACCGATATACCCGGCAGCAGGGCCGCGAGCCGCAATATCGGTGCCAGCTCGACAATGTGGCATCGGTGGCGTTGGCGCGATCATGCGGCTTTGCGTTGCTCGGGCAATGGGTGGTCGCTGCCGATAGGCCCTGATCGGGAGGGCTGAGGGTCGGACCTCACCGACCCGCCGCCCCTATTTCCGAAACGTCTCCGCCGCATCGCTCGCCAGCTTGTCGGCGCGTTCGTTGTCGGGGTGACCGGCATGGCCCTTCACCCATTTCCATTCGATCTGGTGCCGCTCGGCCGCCGCGACCAGCGCCTGCCAGAGTTCGGCGTTCTTCACCGGCTTCTTGTCCGCCGTGCGCCAGCCATTGCGTTTCCAGCCGTGGATCCACTTGGTCAGGCCGTCCATCACATAGCGGCTGTCGGTCGACAGCGTGACTGCGCAGGGGCGCTTGAGGGCGTTCAGCGCCTCGATCGCGGCCATCAATTCCATGCGGTTGTTGGTGGTCAGCACCTCGCCGCCGGACAATTCCTTTTCGTGCGTGCCCGAGCGGATCAGCGCGCCCCAGCCGCCGGGACCGGGATTGCCCTTGCACGCGCCGTCGGTGGCGATCTCGACGGGCGTCACAGTCCGGCCTTTCCATCGCGATAGGCGATATAGCGCCGCCAATAGGCCAGCGGGTCCTTGCGCGTCACCAGCGCGTCGGCGGGCGTGTTGAGCCAGTCCCAGGCGCGCGACAGGGCAAAGCGCAGGCACGCGCCCATGGCCAGCCGGGCGAACGCCGCGCGCTCTGCCTCGCTCAACGGGAAATGACGCCGATAACCCTCGACCAGCGCCGCGCCGATTTCGGGCGTGTAGGTTTCGCCGCTGGCGTCGAAGCTCCAGGCCGAATGCATGACGGCCAGGTCGTAGATGCGGTAATCGGTGCAGGCGAAATAAAAGTCGATCAGCCCCGTGACCCGATCGCCCAGCACCAGCACATTGTCGGGGAACAGGTCGGCATGGATGACGCAGGTGTCGAGGTCCTGCGCGTCCCAGCCGTCCAGCACGCCGTCCAGCGCCTCGCCCATGGCGTCGTGCAGGCCTGGTTCGATCCGGTCGAGGTCATGGCCGCATTGTTCGAACAAGGGCCGCCAGCTGGCATGGCCCATCGAGTTCTCGCGGTTCAGCGGGAAGTCGGCGACCGCCCGGTGCATCGCGCCCATCGCATCCGCCGCCGCCAGCGCCTGGGCCGGGGTCGGATGCGACAGCGACACGCCGGTCAGGAACTGGATCAGGCAGGCGGGGCGGCCCGCCAGTTCCTGGATTTCCACGCCCTGCCGGTCCTTGATCGCGGGGGGGACGGGCAGGCCCTTGGCCGCCAGATGGTCGAGCAGCGCGAGGAAGAAGGGCAGGTCGCCCGCCGCGACGCGCTTTTCGTACAAGGTCAGGATGAAGCGCGCGGTCGTGGTGTCGACCAGATAGTTGCTGTTCTCGACCCCCTCGGCGATCCCCTTGGCGGAGATCAGTTCGCCAGCGTCATAGCGAGCCAGAAACGCGGACAGCGCCTCGGCCGAAACCTGCGTATAGACGGCCATGGTTCAGGCGGCCGCTTCCAGCCCGCGCGGCAGCTTGAAGGCGATCGTCTCGCGCGTCGTCTCTTCCTCGCGCTCGCTGACGGTGAAGCGCTCCGACAGGCGATCGACCAGCTCGCGGACCAGCAGCTCGGGCGCGGAGGCCCCGGCGGTCAGGCCCAGCGTCTTGACGCCGTCCAGAAACGCCCAGTCGAGTTCGGCGGCGCGCTGGATCAGCATGGCGCGCTTGCCCGCACGCTCGGCCACCTCGACCAGGCGTAGCGAGTTGGAGGAATTGGGCGCTCCGATCACCAGCACCGCGTCGCACTCGGCGGCGATCGCCTTGACCGCGGCCTGGCGGTTCGAGGTGGCGTAGCAGATATCCTCGCCGCGCGGGGCCAGGATGTTGGGGAAACGACGCTGCAACGCCTCGATCGTGGCGGCGGTGTCATCGACCGATAGGGTGGTCTGGGTCAGGAAGGCGAGGTTGTCGGGATCGGCGGGCGCGAACGCCTCGACATCCGCGACCGTCTCGACCAGCGACATGGACCCTTGCGGCACCTGGCCGAAGGTGCCGATGACCTCGGGGTGGCCGGCATGGCCGATGAAGACGATGTGGCGACCCATCTCGACCAGCCGCTCGGCCTGGCGGTGGACCTTCGACACCAGCGGGCAGGTGGCGTCGAAATAGGCGAGGCCCCGGTTTTCGGCATCGGCGGGCACCGACTTCGGCACGCCGTGCGCGGAGAAGACGACATGCGCGTTGGCGGGCACCTCGTCCAGTTCCTCGACGAAGATCGCGCCCTTCGCCTTCAGGCTGTCGACGACGAACTTGTTGTGGACGATCTCATGCCGGACATAGACCGGGCTGCCATGCTTTTCGAGCGCCAGCTCGACGATGCGGATCGCGCGGTCGACGCCTGCGCAGAATCCGCGCGGGGCGGCGATCAACAGGTCGAGCGGCGGCTTGGTGGCATCGGTCATGGCTGGGGTCATGGCTGGGGTCGCGGCTGGGGTCATGGGACATGGCTCTACGCCATTGCTTGCGCGCGTCCAACCCGGTTCCTATGCTGGCGACCAAACCGGCATCCTGCTTCGGCATATAGAATAGGCGTTTCGACCTGTGAAAGCACCGCTCCCCGTTCTCGTCCTTGCGCCCGTCGCCCTTGCCCTTGGTCTGGGCGGTTGTGCCCGCACGGGTGAGATCGACGCCTCGGGCGGCATCACCGCCGTCCGCTCGGCATGCCCGATCGTCGGCGTCGCGGCGGGGACCGGCGACATCACGCTGTTCAAGACGCCCGGCGCCACCGACGAACGCTCGATCGACCTGGTCGCCAACCTGACCGACGTTCGCGGCAACTGCAGCGATGCGGCCGCGGACATCGTGACGACGGTCAGCTTCACGGTCGAGGCCCGCCGCACCGATACGGCGGCGGCGCGCGACGTGCTGCTGCCTTATTACATTGCGATCGTGCGCGGCGGCACGAACGTCGTCGCCAAGCGGGTCGGCCGCGTGAACGTCCACTTCGACGCAGGCCAGGCACGCGGTCAGGTGGCGGGCGAGGCCTCCACCACCATCTCGCGCGCGGCGGCGACCCTGCCCGAGGACGTCCGCGAAAAGCTGACCCGCCGCCGCAAGGCGGGGGACGAGGATGCCGCGGTCGATCCGCTGACCAACCCCGAAGTGCGCCAGGCGGTGGCCAGCGCCAGCTTCGAGGCGCTGGTCGGGTTCCAGCTGACCGATGCGCAGCTGCGGTATAACGCGACTCGGTGATCGAGTGTGCCCCGGCGAAAAGGCCGGGGCCCAGATGCGGTGAAGCTGGTGGTGCGCCATGTCCTGGCGTGGGAGGCTCACTGATGACTCGCTTTTGCCTCCCACGCTGCGTGCCGGCGCGCTTCGTAAGTGTTGGCGACTGGGCCCCGGCCTTCGCCGGGGAACACAGGCGAGTTGGCGTGCCGAGCCCCGACCGACGCCACAATCCACAACATTGATTGCACCCCCCACCGATCCCCGATTGACTTGGCCCCACCCGCCCGGCAGAGGGCGCGGCGTCGATGTCGGACATGTCCGACATAGGCGCGCGCGGGAGAGCGCCGGGTTCATCTTTCAGGTGACGAAAACCCGGCCGCCGAAGGAGCAACCACCCCGGAATCTCTCAGGCAAATGGGACCGCGCGATCGCCATCGACACTCTGGAAAGAGTGCCCGGCCTTCGGCCTTGGGCGCCACCGAAGGGGTAAGCCGGAATTTCCGGCGAAAGCTCTCAGGTTCCGTGACAGAGGGGGATCGGATCGGGTAAGGACATTTGCGTCCCTAGCCGACACCCTTTTGACGGAGACCGGCCCCGTGAGCGACACCGCAGACCTGAACGTAGAAGACGCCCCCGAGGGTCAGGAGATCATCCAGACGCTGCCGCTGGACGCATGGCATCGTGCGCGCGGCGGGCGGATGGTGCCGTTCGCCGGATACGAGATGCCGGTCCAGTATGAAGGCATCATGGCCGAGCATCTCTGGACCCGCGAGTCGGCCGGGCTCTTCGACGTCAGCCATATGGGCCAGGTGGTCTTCACCGGCGAGAACGGCCTGGCGCCGGTCGTCACCGCGCTGGAAAAGGTCCTGCCGGGCGACATCGCGGGCCTTGGCGACCGCAAGAACCGCTATTCGCTGCTGCTGAACGAAGAGGGCGGCATCCTCGACGACCTGATGGTGACGAAGCGCACCCTGGATGGTGCCGAGGAACTGTACATGGTCGTCAATGGCGCGACCAAATATGACGATATCGCCTATCTGCTCGACTTCATCCCCGACGACGCGACGCTGAATCTGCTCGACGAGCAGGCGCTGCTGGCGCTCCAGGGGCCGAAGGCGGTCGATGCGCTGTCGCGGATCGTGCCGGGCGTCGAGGCTTTGGTGTTCATGACCGCCGCCGACTTCACCTGGAACGACGTGCCGCTGTGGATCAGCCGCTCGGGCTATACCGGCGAGGACGGTTACGAGATTTCGATCCCGGCCGAGCACGCTGCCGCCTTCGCCGACCTGCTCTGCGAACAGGCGGAAGTGAAGCCGATCGGCCTGGGCGCGCGCGACTCGCTGCGCCTGGAGGCGGGCTTGCCGCTCTATGGCCACGACCTTGATCCCGAGACGACGCCGGTGATGGCCGATCTGGGCTTCGCGCTCGCCAAGAAGCGCCGCGAGGCGGCCGACTTCCTGGGTGCCGAGCGTATCCTGTCGGAGCGCGAGAACGGCCCCGCCGTAAAGCGCGTCGGCCTGACCGTCGCGGGTCGCCAGCCGGTGCGCGAAGGCGCGTCGGTGGTCGCCGAGGACGGATCGGTCATCGGCCGCGTCACCAGCGGCGGCTTTGCCCCCTCGATGGGCGCCCCGATCGCCATGGCCTATGTCCCCACCGAGCTGGCGACGCCCGGCACGGTCCTCAAACTGCTTCAGCGCGGCAAGACCCATGACGCCACCGTCACGGCGATGCCGTTCGTCCCCCATCGTTACGTTCGTTCAGGAGCCAAGTGACCATGAGCCGCTATTTCACCGAAGATCATGAGTGGATCGACGTCGACGGTGATGTCGGCACGGTCGGCATCTCCGATTATGCACAGGGTGCGCTGGGCGACATCGTGTTCGTCGACGTCCCCGAGGAAGGCCGCGAGCTGACCAAGGGCGACGAGGCCGCCGTGGTCGAATCGGTCAAGGCCGCGTCGGACGTGTACGCGCCCGTCTCGGGCACCGTGATCGAGGGCAACGGCCAGCTGGCCGACGAGCCTGCGCTGGTGAACAGCGATCCGGAAGGCGAGGGCTGGTTCTTCAAGATCACGCTGTCGGACGCATCCGAGCTGGATGCCCTGATGGACGAAGCCGCCTACGCCGCGTTCGTCGCGAAACTCTAATTTTCTAGCCCCCCTCCCGCCTGCGGGAGGGGCTGGGGGAGGGGACTCGCTCTCCCCCAATCATCAGGCTTGTTGAAGCCGACTGCCCTCCCCCGACCCCTCCCGCCTGCGGGAGGGGAGAAGAAGGGGGGCGATGACCCCTCGATCCGCGAGGTTTTCGGGGTGAGGGGCGGAGAAATGGAACGCATGCGCTACCTGCCGCTTACTTCGTCCGACCGTGCCGAGATGCTCTCGGTCATCGGTGCGGGCTCGGTCGACGACCTGTTCGTCGATGTGCCCGAATCCGCCCGCCTGTCGGGCCCCATCGAGGGTTTGCCCGCCCACGCCTCCGAACTGGCGGTCGAGCGGCACATGACCGCGCTGTCCCGCAAGAACATGGTCGCGGGCGACGTGCCGTTCTTCCTGGGCTGCGGCGCGTATCGGCACCATGTCCCCGCCAGCGTCGATCACCTGATCCAGCGCGGCGAGTTCCTGACCGCCTATACGCCCTATCAGCCGGAAATCGCGCAGGGCACGTTGCAGATGCTGTTCGAGTTCCAGACGCAGGTCGCGCGTCTGCTCGGCACCGATGTCGCCAACGCCTCGATGTATGACGGCTCGACCGCCTGCTGGGAAGCGATCGGCATGGCGCGGCGCATCACCAAGAAGTCCAAGGCGATCCTGTCGTCGGGCTTGCACCCGCATTATGTCTCGGTCGCCAAGACCATGGCGAAGTACACCGGCGACACGCTGGAGACCGGCACGCCCGTCCTGACCGCCGAGACCGACATCGACCAGATGATCGCGGCGATCGACGGCGATACGTCGTGCGTCGTCGTCCAGTATCCGGATATTCTGGGCCGTATCGCCGACCTGACCCCGCTGGCCGAGGCCTGCCACGCCAAGAAGGCGCTGCTGATCGCGGTCGTGACCGAGCCGGTCGCGCTCGGCGCTATTCGCTCGCCGGGTGAGATGGACGCCGATATCGTGGTGGGCGAAGGCCAGTCGCTGGGCGTCGGCCTCCAGTTCGGCGGGCCCTATGTCGGCCTGATGGGCTGCAAGGACAAGTATATCCGCCAGATGCCGGGCCGCTTCTGTGGCGAGACGGTGGACGCGGACGGCAAGCGCGGCTTCGTGCTGACGCTGTCGACCCGCGAGCAGCATATCCGCCGCGAAAAGGCGACGTCGAACATCTGCACCAATTCGGGGCTGTGTGCGCTCGCCTTCTCGATCCACATGACGCTGCTGGGCGAGGCGGGTCTGCGCCGGATGGCGGGGATCAACCATGCCAATGCCTGCCGCGCGGCGGATCGTCTGGCGAAGGTGCCGGGCGTCAAGCTGGTCAACGACGTGTTCTTCAACGAGTTCACGCTCGACCTGGGCCGTGAGGCGCGTCCGATCGTGCGCACGCTCGCCGATCGCGGCGTGCTGGCGGGTGTGTCGCTCGGCCGGCTCTATCCGGGCGAGGATGCGCTTCAGAACGGACTGGTGGTGGCGGTCACCGAAACGGTGACGGCGGAGGATATCGAGACGCTTGCCCAAGCGCTTGAGGAGGTGCTGGCATGACGATCAACCAGAGCGGCTGGAAGCCCACGAGCCCCGAAGCCAATGAAGCGTCGGTCCCGGCGACCTTCACCGGCAACCGCGCGCTGATGCTGGAAGAAAAGCTGATCTTCGAGATTGGCGACGACAAGACGACCGGCGTCGACTTTGCGGACGGCGATGTCGCAGGTTCGCGTCTGGGCGATCTGTCCCGCAAGGATTCGATCGGCCTGCCCGGCCTGTCGGAGCCGGAGACGGTGCGTCATTACACCCGCCTGTCGCGTCAGAATTACGCGATCGACCTGGGGCTGTTCCCGCTGGGTTCGTGCACGATGAAGCACAATCCACGCCTGAACGAGAAGATGGCCCGCCTGCCGGGCTTCAGCGACGTTCACCCGCTCCAGCCCGTCGACACGGTGCAGGGTGCGCTGGAGGTCATTCACCAGCTGGCGCACTGGCTGGTCACGCTGACCGGCATGACCTCGGTCGCGATGAGCCCCAAGGCGGGCGCGCATGGCGAGCTGTGCGGTATCTTGGCGATCAAGGCGGCGCTGGAGAAGCGCGGCGAGGGCGCGCGCAAGGTGATCCTGGTGCCGGAATCGGCGCACGGCACCAACCCGGCGACGGCGGCGTTCGCGGGCTTCTCGGTCGAGGATATCCCTGCGACCGCGGACGGCCGCGTCGATACTGCGGCGCTGAAAGCGCGGCTGGGGCCGGACGTGGCGGGCGTGATGATCACCAACCCGAACACCTGCGGCCTGTTCGAGCGTGACCTGAAGGACATTTCCGACGCGGTCCATGCGGCGGGCGGCTATGTCTATTGCGACGGTGCGAACTTCAACGCCATCGTCGGGCGCGTGCGTCCGGGCGACCTCGGCGTCGATGCGATGCACATCAACCTGCACAAGACCTTCTCGACGCCGCATGGCGGCGGCGGGCCGGGTTCGGGGCCGGTGGTGTTCTCGGAGGCGCTGACGCCGTTCGCCCCGCTTCCCTTCGTCGAGAAGACGGGCGAGGGCTTCCGCCTGGTCGAGGAAGAGAATGCCGACGACCATCATGCCGACAGCTTCGGCCGCATGGTCGCCTTCCACGGCCAGATGGGCATGTTCACCCGCGCGCTGACCTATATCCTCAGCCACGGCGCGGACGGTCTGCGCCAGGTCGCCGAGGATGCGGTGCTGAACGCCAACTACGTCCTGCGCAGCCTCGAGAACACGCTCGACGCGCCCTTCGCCAAGAGCGGCCCGTGCATGCACGAAGCCATCTTCTCGGACGAAGGCCTGGCCGAGGGCTTTTCGACGATCGACGTCGCCAAGGCGCTGATCGACGAGGGTTTCCACCCGATGACCATGTATTTCCCGCTGGTCGTCCACGGTGCGATGCTGGTCGAGCCGACCGAAACCGAATCGAAGGCGGCGCTCGACCAGTTCATCGGCGCGCTGGCGTCGGTCGCGGAGCGTGCCAAGGCGGGCGACCCGTCGCTCAAGACCGCACCCCATTTCGCGCCGCGCGCGCGCCTCGACGAGACGCTGGCCGCGCGCAAGCCCGTGCTGGTGTGGAAGGACAAGGCGGCTTGATCCCGTAGCTGCCCTCACCCTTGATCTTCCCTCTCCCGGCGGGAGAGGGAGGGAGGTGCGAAGCGCCGGAAGGGTGAGGGCAGTTTCTCGGTTAGAGTGCCGTAAACAGACAGATTCCGCCCAGGATCACCCCGGGCGCATTGGCGAACACGATCGGCCAGTCCCGCTTCTCGCGCAGAAATCCGTACGCGACCCAGAGCGAACAGTTTATCATCGTCGCCAGCGGCTGAATCATCGACCCCTTGTGTCCCGCCAGATTGCGCTGAATCTGGTCGATATAGGACAGGTACATGGCCACGGCGGTTGCGGTGGCGATCCAGCCGAGCAGCATCAATTTCCGTTCGCTCACGGTATCGGAATCTCCTTAAATGGCTGATAAATCGATTGAAGCCTCGTCGCCTAACGCGCAACCCTGCGCGGATGCTCCCGTGTCCGGGCAGGAGCAGCGGGTGATGCGGTTCGACAGGGGGCAGGCGTCGACACTGGAGGCGATCCTGCGCTGGCGGCGCGACGTCCGCCACTTCCGAACCGATCCGATCGCCGAGGATGTCCTGGCGCGCCTTTCCGAGGCGATGGCACTGGCGCCATCGGTCGGCAATGCGCGGCCCTGGCGGGTTATCCGGGTCGAGGACCCCGCATTGCGCGCGGCGGTCCGCGCCGATTTCGAGCGTTGCGACAAGGAGGCCGCAGCCGATTATCGCGACGAACGAGCCGCCGCCTATGGCGCGCTCAAGCTCGCCGGGCTGGACGCCGCGCCGGTGCAACTGGCGGTCTTCACCCATATCGACCCGGCGGCGGGCCATGGCCTGGGCCGCCGCACCATGCCCGAGACGCTGCGCCAGTCGACAGCAATGGCGATCCATACGCTGTGGCTGGCGGCGCGCGCGGCCAATCTGGGGATGGGCATGGTGTCGATCCTCGACCCCGCTGAGATGGAGCGGATATTCGCAGTGCCGAACGACTGGGCGTTCACCGCCTATCTGTGTCTGGGCCATGCCGAATGGGATGACGACACGCCGCTGCTTCACCGGGCGGGCTGGCAGGAAAATGCCCCGACGCTGTGGGAAGTGCGATAGCCAGATTCCTCCCTTGGAGGGGGAGGAATAATGGAGGATCAATCCTCCGCCGCAGCCGTACTCGTCTGCTGCTTGCCCAGCCTCTGCTCGCGCCAGACGATGAACAACCCGCTGGCGATGATGACCGGCGCGCCGTACCAGGTGCCCGCCGTGGGCAGCACCCCGAAGATCAGCCAGCCATAGACGGTCGCCCAGATCAGCCCCGAATAGTCCATCGGCACGACCGCTGCGACCGGTGCCAGCCGCGACGCGCCGGTCAGTGCCAACTGCCCCATGCCGCCCGCCAGCCCGATCGAGACCAGCACCACCCAGGTCAGCGGATCGTGCGCCTTCAGGTGAAAGGCATAGGGCACGGCGATGAAGGGCAGGGTCAGGATGGTGAAGTAGAAGACGGTCGTCGTCGCGGGCTCGTCGCGCAACTGGCGCAGCACGATCGCGACGATGGCGACGAACATCGCCGCCATCAGCCCGACGCCCGCCCCGAACAGCGACATGTCGCTCGCCCCCGGCCGCACGACGAGCAGCACCCCCGCAAACCCGACCAGCACCGCCGCCCATCGCTGGATCCCCGTCCTCTCGCCCAGTACCAAGGCACCCAGCAGCGTGGCGAAGATCGGCACGGTGAACTGGAACGTCGTTGCCTCGGCCAGCGGTAACAGCATGACCGCGCCGAAGGTGAAGACCATGCCGACCAGACCGACCATCGCCCGCTTGGCATGGCCCTTCAGCCGGGCGGTGCGCAGGGATGCCAGCCCCGGTCCCGCCAGGACAAAGGCGAGCACCACCGGCAGCGCGCAAAGCTGTCGAAAGAACATGGTTTCGGACAAGGTCGCCCCGCGCGACTCGGCCAGCTTCACGAAGGCCGACATGGTCGACAGGAAGAAGATGGCGATCAGGCGCAGGCCGATGCCTTTGAGCACGCGGTCGCCGGTCATGCGGCGGTCCCTAACCTCTGCTGCACCGCGAAGAAACCCCGAACGCGCCCGCCCTCTTGGCGAAGGCGGGTCTTTGCCGCTATCGGGCGGGCATGAAGCATGCTCTGACCGTCACCCGCGACGCGGATTTCTCCGCCTGGTATCAGTCCGTCATCGCCGAGGGCGATCTGGCCGAGGAGTCCGGCGTCCGTGGCTGCATGGTCATTCGCCCCTGGGGTTATGGCATCTGGGAGCGTATCCAGCGGCTGCTCGACGATCGCATCAAGGCGACGGGGCATGAGAATTGCTATTTCCCGCTGTTCATCCCGCTCAGCTATTTCGAGAAGGAGGCCGAGCATGTCGACGGCTTCGCCAAGGAGATGGCGGTCGTCACGCATCACCGGCTGATCGCGGACGGCAAGGGCGGCCTGGTCCCCGATCCCGAGGCGAAGCTGGAAGAGCCGTTGGTCGTTCGTCCGACCTCGGAGACGGTGATCGGCACCGCCTTTGCCCGCTGGGTCCAGTCGTGGCGCGACCTGCCGGTGCTGATCAACCAGTGGGCCAATGTCGTCCGCTGGGAAATGCGAACCCGCATGTTCCTGCGCACCGCCGAGTTTCTTTGGCAGGAAGGTCATACCGCCCATGCCACGGTGGACGAGGCGCGGGCCGAGACGATCCAGATGCTGGAGGTCTATCGCAGCTTCGCCGAGGATTGCCTCGCCATGCATGTCATCGCGGGCGAGAAGCCCGAGAATGAGCGCTTCCCCGGCGCGGTCGAAACCTATTCGATCGAGGCGATGATGCAGGACGGCAAGGCGCTGCAGGCCGGGACCAGCCACTTCCTGGGCGACAATTTCGCGCGCGCGCAGAATATCCGCTTCCAGAATGCCGAGGGCGGGCTGGATTATGCGCAGACGACCAGCTGGGGCGTGTCGACCCGGATGATCGGCGGCATGATCATGGTCCACGGCGACGATGACGGCATGCGCGTGCCGCCCAAGGTCGCGCCGTGGCAGGTGGTGATCGTGCCGATGCTGCGCGACCAGCCCGAGGACGAGGCGCTGCTTAGCTATTGCCGCGATCTGCAAAAGGAACTGGTGGGTGGGGCCGCGCTGGGCGAGCCGATCCGCGCCATGGTCGATGCGCGCGCGCAAAAGGCCGCCAACAAGCGCTGGAGCTGGGTCAAGAAGGGTGCACCGGTCGTCATCGAGGTTGGCGGCCGCGACATGGCGGGCGGCAACGTCTCGGTCATCCGCCGCGACCGGCTGTACCGCGCGGACGGCAAGCTCGACTCGGTCGTGCAGCCGCGTGGTGATTTCGTGAGCGGCGTCGCCGACCTGCTCGCCGACATCCAGGGCGAACTGCATCGCCAGTCGGCCGAGCGGTTGAAGGCGCAGATCGTACCCGTCGACGACTGGGCGAGCGTCGAGGCGCATTTCGCGGACGGCATCAAGAACCCTGGCTGGGTCGATGTCCGCTGGGCCAAGCCGACGGGCGACGAACTGGCGCAGGTGGTCGAGAAGCTGAAAGCCCTGAAGCTGACGATCCGCAATGCGCCGATGGGGCAGACGGGCTGTGATGACGGGCCCTGCATCTTCACCGGCCGTGAAGCGGTGGAGCGCGTGCTGATCGGTCGGGCGTACTAAGCAAGCTCCCCCTCCCGCAGGCGGGAGGGGGTTGGGGGGAGGGAAGGCCACAAGCGGCGGTTTCCGTGAGACGCCATGCCCTCCCCAAACCCCTCCCGCCTGCGGGAGGGGCTTAAGATTTAAGATTAGGTCCGCACCAATCCCGCCCAGGGCAAGTCCGGCCCGGCCGGCACGATGCCGGTCGGGTTCAGCTCCAAATGGCTGGCATAGTAATGCGTCTTGATGTGATCGAGATGCACCGTGTCCGCGATCGCCGGGATCGCCAGCATCCGCTCGAGCAAGCCCTCCAGCGCCGGATAATCCTGCACCCGCCGCACATTGCATTTGAAATGCCCGTGATAGACCGCATCGAAGCGGACGAGCGTGGTGAACAGGCGGATATCCGCCTCGGTCATCCGGTCGCCGACCAGCCATTCGCGCCCCGTCAGCCGTTCCTCCAGCGTATCCAGTTCGGCAAATAGCGGCCCGACCGCTTCGTCATAGGCGTCCTGGCTTTGGGCGAAGCCGCATTTATAGACGCCGTTGTTTACCCGGTCATAGACGGTCGCGTTCACCGCATCGATCTCGTCGCGATGCTCTGGCGGATAATAATCGCCCTCCCGCGCGCCGAGCCCGTCGAACGCGGTGTTGAACATGCGGATGATCTCGGCCGATTCGTTGCTGACGATCGTGTCGCGTTGCTTGTCCCACAGGACCGGCACCGTCACCTTGCCGCTGTAACCGTCGCGCGCGCGGGCATAGAGCTGCCACAGATAGTCCGAGCCGTGCATGGGATCGCCGGTGCCGCCATGCGTCGTGGCGAACGTCCAGCCATTCTCGCGCATCAGCGGATCGACCACCGACAGGTCGATCATCGACTCCAGGCCTTTGAGTGCGCGGACGATCATCGTGCGGTGCGCCCACGGGCAGGCATAGGAAACATAGAGGTGATAGCGGCCCGGCTCGGCACGGTGGCCGGTCCGGCCTTCGGGGCCGGGCTCCCCGTCCGCCGTCACCCAGTCGCGGAAACCGGAATCGGGGCGTTTGAAGCTGCCCTTCTCGTCCGACTTGAACAGACCATCGGCGTGCCAGACGCCGTCCACCATATTGCCCATGCGTGATCCTCCTATGGGGGGAGGTACGCATGGGGGTGGGGGAGCGATCCCACTTTTCCGCCCCTGCAAGGGGAGGGCGACCGCCGCGAAGCGGTGGTGGAGGGGCCGCAAAGGACATCCGTTGCCGAAGCCCCCCTCCGTCAGCGCTGGCGCGCTGCCACCTCCCCGTACCGGGGAGGATTTACCGCCGCTTGCCGTTGTGGCGGATGTTCGCGGGTCGCCCGCGCCGTTTCAGCACGCGGCGCGGCTCGGGCTTGGCGCCCTTGCCGTCGGGCAGCTCGAAGCGCAGCGCCCCCGATACCGGATTCGCCTCGGCCAGGCGCAGCGGCAGGCGCTGGCCCAGCTTGTAGATTTCGCGGCTCTTCTCGCCGAGCAGTTGCTGCGAGCCTTCGTCATAATGGAAGTAATCGCCGCCCAGGTCGCGGATCGGCATCAGGCCGTCGCCGCCCACGCCGTCGACGGTGGCGAAGAAGCCGAAATTGGTGACGCCGGTGATCCGCGTCTCGACCACCTGCCCGACATGCTCGGAGAGATAGGCCGCGACATAGCGGTCGATCGTCTCGCGCTCCGCCTCCATCGCGCGGCGTTCCATCTGGCTGATCGCAGTGCCCAGCCGCTCCATCTCGTCCCCCTCGGGCAGAAGGCCGCCTTCGCCCAGCTTGTATGCACCGACCAAGGCACGGTGGACGACGAGGTCGGCATAGCGCCGGATCGGCGAGGTGAAATGCGCATAAGAGCCCAGCGACAGGCCGAAATGCCCCTGATTGACCGGCGCGTAATAGGCCTGGGTCTGTGACCGCAGGATCTGCTCCATCACCTGCGGCTTGAACTCCGCATCGCCGATCTTGTCGATGATCCGGTTGAAGGTCGCCGGACGGATCACCTGTCCCATGGCGAAGGGAATGTCGAAGGTTTCGAGATAGTCCTTCAGTGCGACCAGCTTGGTGCGGCTGGGCACCTCATGGACGCGGTACATGACCGGGGCCTTCTTGGCCTCCAGCGCCTTGGCGGCGGCGACGTTGGCGGCGATCATGTAATCCTCGATCAGCCGGTGCGCATCCAGCCGCGCACGGGGTGCCACCGACAGGATGCGGCCATTCTGGTCGAGCACCACCCGCCGCTCAGGCAGGTCGAGGTCGAGCGGCTCGCGATCATCGCGCGCCTTGGCGAGTGCGGCCCAGCAATCCCAGAGCGGGCGCAGCGCGGTCTCGGTCAGCGGGTGCGACAATTCGCCGTCGATGGCGGCCTGCGCATCCTCATAGGCGATGTTCGCCGCCAGCCGCACGACCGCGCGGGTGAAGCGGAACCCCTTGAGCTTGCCGTCCTTCGTGACCTGAAGGTGGCAGGCGAGCGCGGCGCGGTCCTCCCCCTCCTTCAGCGAACAGACATCCGCCGACAGGATTTCGGGCAGCATCGGCACGACCCGGTCGGGGAAATAGACCGAGTTGCCCCGCCGCCGCGCATCCTTGTCGATCGCCGAGCCGGGGCGGACATAGAAGCTGACATCGGCGATGGCGACGATGGCGCGCCATCCTTCCGGATTGGCCGGGTCGTCGTCGGGCGCGGCCCAGACCGCATCGTCATGGTCGCGCGCATCGACCGGATCGATCGCGACGATCGGCAGGTCGCGCAGGTCCTCACGGTCGTCGCCCAGCGGCTGGCGCGCGACCCGCTCGGCTTCCTCCAGTGTCTCGGGCTGGAAGCGGTCGGGAATCTCGAACTTGTGGATCGCGATCAGCGAGAAGCTGCGCGGGGCGAAGGGGTCGCCCAACCGCTCGACCACCTTCGCGGTGATGCGCGGCGGACGGCCCGCCTTTTCGGCCAGCACCAGGTCGCCCGCCTCGGCATCGCCGGTGTCCGACACCAGCATCTCGCGCCGGTCCTTCTTGTCGACGGAGGTCAGCCAGAAGCGCCCCGCCTCCTCGCGCAACACGCCCAGCACCTGTTCGGAAGCGGGCGCGATCGTCTTCATGACATGCGCGATCCAGCCGCCGCCCGCTTCTTCGGTGCGCGCCAGCACCCGCTGGCCGATGCCGAGCGACCCGCGCTTGCGCTCGCGGATGCGCAGGCGGGGGATGGGGATGCCGTCCGCTTCCCAATGCTCGGGCTGGCCCCAGACATTGCCGCCGTCATCGACATCGACGATGCGCAGCACCGTCACCTTGGGCAGTCCGCCCATCTTGTGAAAGGCGCGGCCCGGTGCGCTGTCGATCAGCCCTTCGTCTGCCATGTCCTTGAGCAACGCCTTCAGCCCGATCTTCTCCTGCGCGGACAGACCGAAAGCCCGCGCGATCTCGCGCTTGCCTGCCGGCTGGTCCGACTGTTCGATGAAGGCGAGGATTTGCTCACGGGTCGGCAGACCCGGCTGGGGTTTTTTCATGGGGGAGAGATAGGGGGTAGGGCGGGCGGCGTCACCCCTACAATCCTCCCCGGTACGGGGAGGGGGACCAGCAAAGCTGGTGGAGGGGGTGCTCGACACAGCGAACCCTATCAGGCGATCCCCCTCCACCACCGCTTCGCGGCGGTCCCCCTCCCCTTGCAGGGGAGGATTGCGTCGCACGTCTTATCATGATCCAATGTAATACCAGTATGGCGTAGCGGGACGGGCAGAGCATGATGACTTTATGGGCTTCGGCCGCGATCCTGGCGGCGGCTCCCGCCACGCAGGCCGATCTGGACCGGCTCGCGGCCACGCTCGGCTATCGCTACACCATCCTGACCAACCGTCCCGCGTCCTGCCCGCCCGGCACGCCGCGCTGTTTCGAGGCGGACATCGCCATCGCCGTGCCGTCGGACGCGCCCGCCCTGCCGGTCGAAATCCGCTACAGCCTGGTCAATCCGGTGTTGAAGGTCGAGAGTGAAACCTTCGACAATCGCACGATCAACGGCGACCTGAACGTCCTGACGCTGAAGCCCGGCCGGTCGTTGACGCCGGGGCAAGTCTATCACGTGAAGCTGACCGGGCTGGGTGCGTTTTTCTCGCGCAACCATATGATGCCCAACGCGATGCTGGCGGTGGCGGGACTTGCGCCGCGCGTGATCGCCGCGACCCGGACCGGGACAGACGCCGAGACGGGGCTGGAAACCTTGCCCTTCGTGGCCCCCATGACCGACGAGGCGGCGCTGGCCCGCAGCGCGCCCGACGACCAGACCATGTGGCGCACGCCCGAGCGCGCCTTTGCCCTCTATGCCGAGCGCGGCGCGGCGACGCCGGTCGATGTGGCGATTCTGCCCAGGCCGACGAAGGTCACGCGCCCGGTCGGTGCGCCGCTCGATCTGTCCAGGGGTTTGCGGGTCACCACCGACGGCTTTGCCCGCGCCGCCATCGCGCCCGCACTGGCCGGATTGCCGGTGGGTACGGTGCCGCTGACCATCCGCAGGCAGGCCGGGATCGCGGCGGAGGGGTATCGCCTGACCATCGGCCAAGGCGGCGTAACCATCGCGGCGGCGGATGCGGCGGGGGCGTCCTATGCCTTGCGCTCGCTGGCGCAGCAGATGGCGGCGGAGGGCACGACGCTCCGCCCGCTGATCGTCGAGGATGCGCCGCGCTACGGCTTTCGCGGGCTGCATATCGACTTGGCGCGCAACTTCCACAGCAAGGCCGAAATCCTGAAGCTGGTCGAGCAGATGGCGGTGTACAAGCTCAACACACTCCACCTGCATCTGGGCGATGACGAGGGCTGGCGCTTGCAGATCGCGAGCCTGCCCGAACTGACCGAGGTGGGGGCCTATCGCTGTGCCGACCTGACCGAGAAGACCTGCCTTTCGCCGCAGCTTGGCGCGGACCCGTCCAGGGAGGCGCCGACCAACGGCTATCTGAGCGCCGCCGACTATTCGGAAATCCTGCGCGCCGCCGCCGCCCGGCATATCGACGTCATCCCCTCGTTCGACATGCCGGGCCATTCGCGCGCCGCGATCCGCTCGATGGAAGTGCGCTACGACCGGCTGATGGCGAAGGGTGACAAGGCGGGGGCCGAGCGTTTCCGGCTGGTCGAGCCCGGCGACACCACCCGCTATTCCAGCGTCCAGCATTATGACGACAACACGCTGAACGTGTGTATCGACAGCACCTATCGCTTCATCGACGCGGTGATCGACGACATTGCGGCCCTGCACAAGGCGGCGGGGGTGCCGCTGACCACCTATCATATCGGTGCGGACGAGACCGCCGGGGCCTGGGTCCAGTCGCCCGCCTGCAAGGTGATGATGGCGAAAACGGGCATGCAGCCCAGGCAGCTGGGGGCGTATTTCATCGAACGGATTTCGGCCGACCTCGCCAAGCGCGGCATCGCGGTCGCGGGGTGGAGCGACGGGCTGGGCCATACCGACCCGGCCAGGATGCCGCCCAAGGTCCAGACTAATATCTGGAGCAACCTGCACGCAGGGGGCGTGGCCGAGGCGCATGGCCAAGCCAATCGCGGGTGGAAGACGGTGCTGTCGATCCCCGATCTCGGCTATTTCGACATGCCCTATGCCGCCGACCCGAATGAGACCGGCTATGACTGGGCCTCGCGCGGGGTGGACAGCTTCCAGGTGTTCGGCTTCATGCCGGGCAATCTGGCCGCCAATGCCGCGCTGATCCCCGATATCCTGGCCCAGCCCAAGGCGATCGCCGACGCCGTACCGCTCCAGCCCGGTCGCAGTATCGCCGGAATCCAGGCGCAGTTGTGGAGCGAGACGGTTCGGCGCGACACCCAGGTCGATTACATGCTGTTCCCCCGCCTGCTGGCGCTGGCCGAACGCGCCTGGAGCAAGCCGGACTGGGAGCCTGCCTATGCCGCAGGGACGGGCTATGTGCCGAACGATCCGCGCGTCGACCGCGCTCGGCTGCTGACCGGATGGCAGGATTTTGCGGGCCGCATGGGTGTGCAGATGCGCCTGCTCGACCGGGCGGGCGTGACCTATCGCCTGGCCCCGCCGGGCGCGCGGATCGCGAACGGCAGGCTGGAGGCCAATGCCGAGTTCTCCGGCACACCGATCGAGTATCGCACCGGTGGCACGGCGTGGCGGCGCTATGACGGGCCGGTGGCGGTGACGGGGGCGGTCGAGCTTCGCACCCGCACCCCCGATGGCCGCCGCGCCAGCCGGACGGTTACGGTTTCGCCGTAACCGCGATCAGGCCGGGCGCATCGGCGATGAACCGGTCGAGCACGCCATCGGCGATCTTGATCGGCCCGTCGAAGCGCACCGCGCCCTTGATGCTCTGCACGGCGGCGGCCTGCGCGGCGATCCGCCTGGCATCGGCGAAGTAGCGCGCCGCAGCGGCATTGCCGTGGTCGGCGGCGTCCAGCCCGGCGGCGGTCTGCCCGAGCGCGCGGCCCCAAAGCTGCATCGCCTCCAGCCACGGGGCGGCCTGTTCGGCAAAGGCCGGATCGACCACGCCGGCGCGGATGGTGTCGGGCGCATCGGCCAGCGCATCGGCCATGGCGTGCAACGCCGCCAGCGCCGCCCGGCGTTCGCTCTCGTCGCCATTGGCCAGCGCCTCGCGCATATGGTCGAGCAGCGCCTTCAGCCTCGGGGCCTGTTCCTGCCAGGGCTGGCTGCCGAAGGTGGGGGCCAGATGCTGGGTATCGAACAGCTCCAGCAGCGCCGCCGTCGCACGGGGCTCGCCCCCCGCCAGATCGCGCGCGGCATAATGCCAGGTGCGGTCGGCATCATAACCCTTGTCGTTCCAGCCGAACGCCAGCACGCCCGTGACCGCGACCCGGCTGGGCGCTTCCTGGTTCATCGGGTTGGACAGGATACCGGTCAGCTCGGACGACAGCCCCGCCTCGCGCTTGGCATAGGGCGCGAGCAGCAGCCGCCCGGCCGAACTGGCATAGTCGTTGACCGGATAATTGTCCCACAGCAGCGTCTTGCGACCGAACGCCTTGGTCGCGGCCTTGGCGTCGGGGATCGAGATGGCGGGGGGCACGACGTCGGTGCCGGTCCACTGCACGACGATGCGCGGGTTCAGATTGGCGCGGAGAGCGGCCTTATAGGGGCTTTCCTTGGCATCATAATATTCGGTCGGCACCATGATCAGCGGGCGCGAGGCGGGGTCCTGTTTCAGCAGGTCGGCCTGTACCGCATTCAGCAGCTTCGACTGGGCGACCCCGGCGGCCTGCGCACCCGAGGGGCCGAACGCGGCCTTGTCCGCCTCGCAATTCCACTTCTGATATTCGATGTCGTCGAGTGCGACATAGAAGCTGTGCACGCCGATCCCGCGCAAGGCCGCGAATTTGCGAAGCAGCGCCTGCTCGTCCGCCGGGTCGGAGAAGCAGATGCTCGGCCCCGGCGAGATGGCATAGACGAAATCGACATGGTTCGCCTTGGCGCGCGCGGCCAGCGTCCCCAGCGCGTCCAGCGTCGCGGCGGGATAGGCCTCGCGCCACTTGTCGCGGGCGAAGGGATCGTCCTTGGGGCTGTAGACATAGGTGTTGGCCTTCATCTGGCCAAGGAAGTCCAGATGCTTGGTGCGGTCGGTCATCGACCAGGGCTTGCCGTAGAAACCCTCGATCGTGCCGCGGATCGGCATGGCGGGATGGTCGCGGATGGTCAGCGCGGGGATAGTCTTGCGGGTCAGCAACTGGCGCAGGGTCTGCGCGGCGTGGAACAGGCCGTCCGCGTCATGCCCCGCCAGCGTGATGAGGCCGCCGGTCCCCGAGGCGAGGGCGGTCAGCGTATAGCCCTCGCGGGCGTCATCGGCGCTGGCCTTGCTGCGTGACAGGGCTTCGCGGACCAGGGCGGCGCTGTCCGGGCCGATCACGATGGTCGGGCTGTCGAACGAGGCGGGCAGTCGCTTGGCCGTGGCGATCTCGGTGATACCGGCACGGGTCAGCAGGTCGTGGACCAGCGTGGCGGTCTCCGGCTCGGTGCCGGGCGCGACGATCAGCGTGACGGCACGGCCGAGCGGGACTTCGCCGGTGCCGAGTGTCATCGTGGCCGGGGCAGGGAAGATGGCGGGGAGGGTAACCGGGTTCGCCTGCACCGCCGGGGCCAGCATCGCCAAGGCGATCGCCGCGCCCGTCCATCTGTTTGCCGCCCGCATCATCCTCGATCTCCGGTATTTAACTGGTATTGTCGAAGCCTAGGGGAGAGGGTGGCGGTCTGCAAGCTTCATTACCGGCGGTATTCCAGTGGCTTGGGGGAGAAATGGAGCGTGGCCTTCGACTTAGCGTAGGCTTTGCCGAACAAGGGTGGAGGATTTTGCCCGGACCCCCGTCCAGCCTGAGCGAAGTCGAAGACCAAGGGAAATCCCCACCCCAATGGTGTTAAACCGGCTCCATCAATCGTGAAACTGAAGGCTCGCCAACCGGGCATAGAGCCCGCCACCCGCGATCAGTTGCGCATGTCGTCCCTGCTCGACGATCCGCCCGCCATCCATCACCACGATCCGCTCGGCCGCGCGCACGGTCGCCAGCCGGTGCGCGATGACCAGCGTGGTCCGGTTCGCCATCAGCCTTTCCAGCGCCTGCTGGACCAGCTGCTCGCTCTCGGCATCCAGCGCACTCGTCGCCTCGTCGAGCAACAGGATCGGCGCGTCGCGCAACAGCGCGCGGGCGATGGTGATCCGCTGGCGCTGCCCCCCCGACAAGCGTGCGCCGCCCTCACCCAGGAAGGTGTCCAGTCCCTGCGGCAGCGCGCGCAGGAATTCGGCGGCGTTGGCGGCTTCGGCGGCGGCCCAGAGTTCGTCGTCACTCGCCTCCCACCGGCCATAGCGCAAATTGTCGCGCGCCGAGGCGCCGAAGATGACCGTCTCCTGCGGCACCATCGCGATGCGCGCCCGGATCGCCGCCGGATCGGCATCGCGCAAGCTCACCCCGTCGAGCGAGATATTGCCCGATTGCGGATCGTAGAAGCGCTCGGCCAGCTGGAACAGCGTCGACTTGCCCGCGCCCGACGGGCCGACCACCGCCACCGTCTCGCCGGGCCGGATGTCCAGCGAGAAGTCGCTCAGCGCCGCGACCTCGGGCCGGGTCGGATAGTGGAACACGACATTGTCGAACCGCAGCGCGCCCATCGGGATGACCGGCAGGACGGCGGGGGCAGGCGGCGGTGCGATTTCCGGCTCTTCGGCCAGCAACTCCGCCAGACGCTGCGCCGCGCCCGACGCGCGCAATATGTCGCCCCATACCTCGGTCAGCGCCTGGAACGAGCCCGCCACCAGCATCCCCGTCACGACGAAGGCGGTCAGCGACCCGCCCGACAGCCGTCCGCTGGCGACGTCGGCCACGGCTTCCCACAGCAGGAGCGTCAGCCCGCCGAAGAACAGGCCGATCACCATCGCGGTCATCACCGCGCGCAGCAGGAATCGCTTGCGCGAGGTGGCGAAGCCGTTGCTGACCGCCAGCTCGAACCGTTCCGCCTCGCGGCGTTCCTGCCCAAAGGCCTGGACGACCTTCATCGCCCCCAGCGTCTCGACCGCCGTCGCGCCGATGTCGGCAAGCCGGTCCTGGCTGTCGCGCGAATAGCTGCGCACCCGCTTGCCCAGGATCACGATCGGCAGGACGATGAGCGGGATGCAGACGAGGAGCGACAGGGTCAGCTTGGGCGACAGCGCGAACAGATAGATCGTGCCACCGATCCCGATCACCGTGTTGCGCAACGCGATCGACACGGTCGAGCCGACCACCTGCTCGATGATCGCGGTGTCGGCGGTCAGGCGGCTGGCAATCTCGGAAGGGCGGTTCTCCTCGAAATAGCGTGGCGCCAGGCGAAGCAGATTGGCCTGCACCGCGATCCGGATATCCGCGACCGTCCGCTCGCCCAGCCAGGAGACGAAATAGAAACGGAAGGCGGTGGCGATCGCCAGCACGACGACGACCGCCAGCAGCCCCTGGAAATAGGGCGCGATATCGCCGGTATCGGTGACGTTTCCGAAACCGTGGTCGATCACCTTCTGGAAGGTGCGCGGGATGAACAGGGTCGCGAGCGCCGCGACCGCCAGCGACAGGGCGGCGGCCGCCAGATGTCCCGGATAGCGCAGCGTGTAGCGCCAGACCATCTTCAGGTTGCTGAGGCGGCGGCTGGCCGGAACGGAGGGTTCGGCGGATTTGCGGGACGCGGCGGATCTGGCCATGCCGGGGGCCTAGCAGCGTGGCGGCATCCGCTCAACGCCGGGCAGGACCCTGAACGCATCGTTTGGGCGCATTGGTGCGTTCTCCTGCTGACATGGCCGGCATCACCCCGTCATCGATGGCGCACTATGACCGATCGGCCATATTCTGGTCATCATGCGCAAACGGTTTCGTGGTAGATGGACGGCGATCATGGCTCCGTCCGGCGGAGCGCAGGGGAATCGACGATGCTGTACGACGCCTATGAAATGCAACGCTCGATGCTGGCGGGGGCCAGCGCCTTGGCCAATTTCGGCGCCGGGCTGCTCCAGAACCCGGCCAACCCCTTCGCTTATCTGGGTGGCGGCGCGATCATGGGATCGGCGCTGGAGGTCTTCGCCCACGCCGCCGCCCCGCGCGGCAAGCCCGCTTTCGGCCTGACCAAGACCGAGATCGACGGGCGTGAGGTGGCGGTCCATGAGGAGATCGTGCTCCGCAAGCCCTTCGGCCAGTTGAAGCGTTTCCGCCGCGAAGGTGTTGAGGACAGCCCCAAGCTGCTGATCGTCGCGCCCATGTCGGGCCATTATGCCACGCTGCTGCGCGGCACCGTGCAGCGGATGCTGCCGTCCTGCGAGGTGTACATCACCGACTGGCGCGACGCGAAGCTGGTGCCGCTGTCCGAGGGGCGTTTCACCTTCGACGATTATGTCGATTACATCATCGACTTCCTGACGGAAATCGGGCCGGGCGCGCATGCGCTGGCGGTGTGTCAGCCATCGGTGCCCTGCTATGTCGCGGCCTGCGTCATGAGCGCGGACAAGCATCCCTGCACGCCGCGCACCCTGACCCTGATGGGCGGCCCGGTCGACACGCGCGAGGCACCGACGGCGGTGAACCTGCTCGCCACGGAGCGGCCCCATGCCTGGTTCGAGCAGAATGCGATCGCGACCGTGCCGATGACCTATCCGGGTGCGGGTCGGCGGGTCTATCCGGGCTTTCTCCAGCTGGCCGGATTCATGTCGATGAACCTGGGCAATCACATGATTTCGCACTGGGAGATGTTCAAGCATCTGGTCCAGGGCGACGGCGAGAGCGCCGACTCGACCAAGCGTTTCTACGACGAATATCGCGCGGTGTGCGACATGACGGCGGAATTCTACCTCCAGACTGTCGAGCTGGTGTTCCAGCGCCACGCCCTGCCCAAGGGCGAAATGTACCATCACGGCAAGCATGTCGATCCGGGTGCGATCACCGATATCGGCATCCTGGCGATCGAGGGCGAGCGCGACGATATCTCCGGCCTGGGCCAGACCCGCGCCGCGCTGACGCTGGCGACCAACCTGTCGGACGAGAAGAAGCGGTATTTCATGGCCGAGAAGGTTGGCCATTACGGCATCTTCAACGGATCCAAATGGCGCAACCGCATCGCGCCGGTGGTCGAGGAGTGGATCAAGGCCAACGGGTGAGGACGGCTTCCATCCTTCGCTCAGGCTGAACGGGCTTTGAAGGGATAGGGAAACGCCCGGAAGCCATGGCCTCCGGGCGTTTCGCATTCAGGTTTTCGCGATTTACGCGACCGAGCCGACCACCGCATGGCTGGAGGACTCGTCCGAACGGATCGTGCCGCCGAACAGCATCTTCACCCGGCCCGACAGCGAAATGTCGGTTTCCCACAGCTCGGCCGAACTGATGTCGAAGCGCAGCAGCGTCAGGTTGGGGTCCGACTTGCCCTGCGGGAACCAGGCCTCGACCTGATTGCTCCACAGCTTGTCGATCTGCTGGGGATCATTGTCCTTCGACACATGGCCCGCCAGGCACGCGAAGAAGTCGTGTCCCTTGCCGACGAACTGCGCCATCGCCTCGCCACCGCCAGCGATGCGGTTGTCGCGGCCGGCGAAGAAGAACAGCGTGTTGGGCTGATCGTCGTCGATCTGCGCGGTCATCGGTTCGGAATGCTGGCCGTCGTTCAGGCCGATCATGACGAACGGGCTGCTCTTCAGCTTGTCGAGGAACTTGGCGGCGATTTCCTGGGGGCTGTCGTCGGCCATCATGGCTCTCCTGTTCTTGGGGTTTGATTGGAAGAACGATGAGAGGGCCAGGATGGTTGCGGCGGTCCGCTCTTGTAGAATGGCTTTCTACAAGAGCGGCGCCTGTCACCAAATCAGCCGCTTGGTCAGAAGGGGTGGGCACGGCCTTGGTGCCGCGCTGTTACACAAAGGACCTTCTAATGACGATCAACGCGATCCTACAATTTCTACGCATCCTGCTTCAATTTGCGGAGTTAATCCTCCAAATCGTGGAAATGGTTCACTAGTGACATGCCGGCTGGGACTCGGGTAGCAGCCCGAGCCCCAGGGCTGTGAGCCTAGACTGCGGCAACGGTCAGGTGCACAGGAATGGCGGATGTCCGTCACCCATCATGTCATACCAAATGTGAGAGTTAATTTCCAAACTGGATTGCCACGCCCCACCTCGTATCAAACGATACCCATTCCCCACATTTCCCGCTAAGCGCTGGTCCATCACAGCATCGTAATGCGGTTCGCGGCGCACCTCGGTCGCGCCGGGCCGCTCGACCGGAACTTGGACCTATGACCTCTGCCGTTACCGCCGACGCGCGTAAGACCATGAAATCGCTGTATCGCGCGCCCGAGCCCGATGTCCTGAAGCCGCTGCTCGACCGCGCCGCCGCCACGCCGGAAGCGCGCGAGCGGATCATGGGCCATGCCTCGGGGCTGCTCGCCGATCTGCGCGCCGCGCAGAATCGCGGCTGGGTGAACCAGTTCCTCCAGGAATATCGCCTCAACTCGTCCGAGGGCGTGGCGCTGCTGAGCCTGGCCGAGGCATTCCTGCGCGTGCCCGATCCCGAGACCGCCGACCTGCTGATCGCCGACAAGTTGGGCGAGGCGGACTGGCGCGCACACACCGGGCGCTCGGCGTCGAAGCTGGTCAACTCGGCCACCTGGGGCCTGGTCGTCGGTCGCGCGTTGGTGGGCGAGGGCGAGGCGGGGCCGCTCAAGCGGCTGTTGTCGCGCGCGGGCGAGCCGTTCGTGCGTCAGGCGGTCGGTGCCGCGATGCGGATGATGGGCGAGATCTTCGTGATGGGCCGCACCATCGAGGAAGCGATGCGCCGCATGAAGAAGCCCGAGAACAAGGGTTTCACCGCCAGCTTCGACATGCTGGGCGAGGCGGCGCGGACGCATGAGGATGCCGAGCGCTATTTCGACGCCTATGTGAAGGCGATCGACGCGGTGGGATCGGACCCGGCGGCGGGCCATTCGATTTCGGTCAAGCTGTCGGCGCTCCACCCGCGCTACGAACTGCCGCGCGCCTATGAATGCGTGCCCGCGCTGACCGACATGCTGGCGCAGCTGGCGCGGCAGGCGGCGGACAAGGGCATTGCCCTCACCGTCGATGCCGAGGAGTCCGAGCGGCTGGAGATGAGCCTGGACATCATCGGCGGTGTCGCGGCGCTCCCGGCGCTGAAGGGTTGGGACGGCTTCGGCATGGCGGTGCAGGCCTATGGCAAGCGTGCCCGTGCGGTCATCGCCTGGGCCAATGGCCTCGACCGGATCATGAACGTGCGTCTGGTCAAGGGCGCCTATTGGGACAGCGAGATCAAGCGTACCCAGGTCGAGGGGCTGGCCGACTATCCGCTGTTCACCCGCAAGGCGGCGACCGACGTGTCCTATCTGGCGGTGGCCAAGGACATGCTGGCGGCCGAGAATATCCGCCCCGCCTTCGCCAGCCACAATGCGCTGACCGTCGCGACCATTTTGGAATGGGCGGGCAACAGCCACGATTTCGAGTTTCAGCGGCTGCACGGCATGGGCGACGGCCTGTACGAGCGGCTGGTGCGCGAACATGGCCGTAAGTGCCGCATCTATGCGCCGGTCGGCGGGCATCGCGACCTGCTGGCCTATCTGGTCCGCCGGTTGCTGGAGAATGGCGCGAACTCCAGCTTCGTGCACCAGCTCGCCGATGCGCGGCTGACCGAGGCGGAGATTCTCGCGGATCCGGTCGCCAAGATCGCCGCCGTGGGCGGTGCGCGCCACCCGAGCATCCCGCTGCCGATCGACCTGTTCGCGCCGGGCCATCGCAACTCGTCCGGCATCGACCTCAGCGATATCGCGACGCTGGACGCGACGGTGAAGGCGGTCAATGCGCCCGCCGTGACGCCTGTGGCCGCCACGGCGGACGTGGCCTCGCTCGTCGCCCGCGCCCATGCGGCGTTTCCGGCGTGGAACGCGACGCCGCTCGACACCCGTGCGAACGTCCTGGAAAAGCTGGCCGACCTGCTGGAGCATGATCGCGAGCGGCTGATGGCGATCCTGGTGCAGGAGGCGTTCAAGACCATTCCCGACGCCATCGGCGAGGTGCGCGAGGCCGCCGATTTCTGTCGCTATTATGCGCAGCAGGCGCGTGCGCGGCTCGGCTCGGTGGAACTGCCGGGGCCGACGGGTGAGCGCAACACGCTGCACCTCGAAGGGCGCGGTGTCTGGGCGACGGTCGCGCCGTGGAACTTCCCGCTGGCGATCTTCCTCGGCCAGACGGTCGCCGCGCTCGTCACCGGCAACACCGTCATCGCCAAGCCCGCACCGCAGACGCCCGCCATTGCGGCGGCGGCGGTCGAGCTGGCGTACCGGGCGGGCGTGCCGCGCGACGCGCTGCTGCTCGCGGTCGGTGGGCCGGATGTGGGCCAGGCGCTGACCGAGGATCACCGCATCGCGGGCGTGGCCTTCACCGGATCGACCGCCACCGCCAAGCGGATCGCACGGACCCTTGTCGCCGACGACGACCGCCCGATCGTACCGCTGATCGCCGAGACCGGCGGCATCAACGCGATGATCGTCGACTCGACCGCTTTGCCGGAACAGGTGGTGGCGGACGTCATCACCTCGTCCTTCCGCTCGGCGGGGCAGCGTTGCTCGGCGTTGCGGCTGCTGCTGGTGCAGGCCGATGTCGCCGACAATGTCATCGCCATGCTGAAGGGCGCGATGGAGACGCTGGTGCTGGGCCCCACGGGCAATCCGGCGACCGATGTCGGCCCCGTGATCGACCAGGCGGCCTATGACAAGCTGATGGCGTACCGCGCCGAGATGGTGACGCAGACGATCAAGACGCTCGACACGCCTGTCGAGGGCCTGTTCGTGCCGCCGACGCTGATCCGGCTCGACCGCGTGGAGGACCTGACCCAGGAATGGTTCGGCCCGATCCTGCATGTCGCGACCTGGGAAGCGGGCACGCTGTCCGAGACGATCGCGAAGGTGAACGCCAAGGGTTATGGCCTGACCATGGGCCTGCACAGCCGCATCGCGCGCGCGGGTGAAGTGGCCGAGGCGGAAGCGGCGGTCGGCAATCTCTATATCAACCGCTCGATGATCGGTGCGGTCGTGGGCAGCCAGCCCTTTGGCGGCGAGGGCCTGTCGGGCACCGGGCCCAAGGCGGGCGGGCCGCATTACCTGTACCGCTTCTGCGCAGAGCGCGCGGTGTCGGTCGACACGACCTCGGCAGGCGGCAACGCCACGCTGTTGTCGCTGGACGAAGGCGGGATCTGACGATTATCCTCCCTCGTCCGCCACGGGAGGGCGGGCAAGGGGGGAATGATGAATTTGCGGGGAACGGGCGCCATTGCGATGGCGCTGATGCTGGCGGTCGGGGGTTGGTCGTGTGGGGCCATTGCCGCCGATCCGACGCCGGTGGCGAACAATGCTGAGGCGCAGATCAACGCCTTCGAACAGGGACTGCACAAGCAGACCGGCGATGTCGTGATCGGTCCGGCCAAGGCGACGCTGCATCTGGGCGACCGTTATTATTTCCTTCCCGCCGAAGACGCCAAGAAGGTGCTGACCCAGATTTGGGGCAACCCGGCCGATGCGGTCAGCGATGTACTAGGCCTCGTCCTGCCGACCGGAACCACGGCGTCGGACAATGTCTGGGGTGCGGTCGTGACCTATGAGGACACCGGCTTTGTCAGCGACAAGGACGCCCACGCACAGGATTACGACAAGGTCCTGTCCGACATGCGCGAGGGTGCGGCGGAACGGAACGAGGAGCGCCGCAAGCAGGGCTTTTCGACGGTCCAGATCGTCGGTTGGGCGCAGCCGCCCTCCTATAATGCGCAGGACCATTCGCTGGTGTGGGCGCGACAGCTGAAATTCGGCGACAGCAAGGGGCCGGATTCGCTCAATTATGATGTGCGCCTGCTCGGGCGGCGCGGGGTGCTGAGCCTCAACATGGTATCCGACATGGCGCATCTGGACGAGGTGCGTGCGGCGGCGGCGCAATTCGGTCGCGCGGCCAGCTTCGACCGGGGCGAGGCCTATGCCGACTATGATGCCTCGACCGACAAGACCGCCGAGTATGGCCTGGCGGGGCTGGTCGCGGCGGGGGCGGGCGTGGCGGCGGCCAAGAAGCTGGGCCTGCTTGCGATCGTGCTGGGATTCGGCAAGAAATTCATCGCACTGATCGTCGTGGCCGGGCTGGCGGTGGTCCGCTGGGGCAAACGCCTGCTGGGCCGCAAGGAAGAGCAACCGGTCGAATCCTTAGAGGAGGCTCCGCTTGAAAAGCCCGCCGGGGATCAGCCCCCGGCGGTGTGATGCACCTCGACCGGCTGGACCTGGGGATAGGGCATGACCAGCGTTCCGTCGGGCGCGGCGGTGTAGGTTGTTTGAGTGGGGTAGGGGATGGAAATCCCCTCCGCCGCGAACCGCTTCATCAGCGTGACCAGCACCCGGTTGCGCGTGGCGTGGGCGGTGGTCCAGTCGTCGCCGGGCACGTCGAATTGCAACACGAAGTCCAGGCTCGACGCGCCAAAGCTCTCGAAGCTTGACCGGGCGACCTTGCCGCCTTCGGCCTCGACGATCTCGGTCAGCATCTGCGGCACGCGGGCCAGCGTTTCGGGCGGCGTTTCATAGGCGACGCCGATGGTCAGCGACAGGCGGATATGGTGGCGCACCGTCTGGTTCTGGATTTCCTTGTCCAGCAGGTTGCGGTTGGAGATGATGCGCAACTCGCCGGTAAAGGCGCGGATACGGGTGGACTTCAGGCCGATCGCCTCGATGATGCCGGTCGTATTGTCATAGGCGATCTTGTCGCCCCGCCGGAACGGCCGGTCGAAGATGATGGCGAGCGCGGCGAACAGGTCGCCGAAGATGCCCTGCGCCGCCAGACCGATGGCGATGCCGCCGACGCCCAGACCCGCGACCAGTCCCGTGACGTTGACGCCCAGATTGTCGAGCACCACGACCAGGGCGACCGCGAACAGCACCGCGGTCACCAGCAGGCGGATCAGCCCCATGGCAGAGAGCAAGGCTTCGCCCGAATAATGCTCCGACTGGGTGCGATGCTCGATCGCGCCGAGGATCAGTTCGCGCGCCCAGATTGCCGCCTGGAAGGTGGTGGCGATGGTGAACAGGAAGCTGATCGTCTTGGCGACTTCGCCCGGCGCGCCCGCATAGCCGGACACCAGCTGGGCCGCGAGGGTGACGATGAAGAACAGGTTGGTGCGCGCGATGGCATGGCCCAGGATCACGCCCCAGCCGCCCGCGAAAGAGGGGCGGCTGCACAGCCGGTCCCCCAGCCTGCGCACCCATAGCAGCGCCAGCACGATCACCACGCCGAAGCCGATCGCGATCAGTACCTTCAGCCAGTAATCCTGCACCCATTGATAGGTGGCGTTGACGATGTCCCCGACCTGGTCGGGGATGCGGGAGCCGTCGAAGATCGGCGCCTTGGGCGAGGATTTCGCCATGGGGACTCCTTGGAATTCGGGGCGGTCAGGCCGCCTTGGTGGCCGGGGTGCCGGCTTCGAGAAATGCGATCAGCCCGCATTCGACGCGGGAAAGCCCGGAGCGGGCACGGGGCAGGCGCAGCGTCTTGCGAAACGCTGCCTGGCCCTCTTTGACGAGCGCGATCAGCGAAGGGTGGACATAGGATTTGCGCGCGATGGCGGGGGTGTTGCCGAGCTTCTCGACCACTGGTTCCAGCATCGCTTTCAGGCTGAGGTCCGCCTCGGCCAGTGCCAGCGCTTCGAACGCGGCGACGCTGGCGGCCCAGGTGCGGAAATGCTTGGCGGTGAAGTCGCATCCCGTCGCCTCGCGGATATAGGCGTTGACGTCCGACGAGGAGACGGGGTTCGCCTCGCCGTCCTCGTCTACCCAGGCGAAGAGATGCTGTTCGTCCAGGTCCTGGCAGCGCTTCACGAAGCTGGCGAGCGAACGGTCGGTCAGGGTCAGGTCGCGCATCTTGCCCGACTTGCCCCGATAGCGCAGGCGCAGCGTCGTGCCTTTCACCTGCCCGTGCCGCTTGCGAAGCGTGGTCGCGCCGAAACTCTTGTTGCTTGCGGCATAGGCCTCGTTACCGACGCGAAGATGGCCGTTGTCGAGCAACCGGACGACGGCGGCGACCGCACGGTCCTTGCACAGGCCACGTTTCTTCAGGTCGGCCTCGACGCGCTTGCGAAGCCGGGGCAGGGCATGGCCGAACGCGGCGCAGCGCTCATATTTGGCGGCGTCCTGGGCCTCGCGGAAATCGGTGTGATAGCGGTATTGCTTGCGGCCCTTCTCATCCCAGCCGACCGCCTGGATATGGCCGTTGGCGCGCGGGCAGAACCAGGCATCCTTATAGGCGGGGGGCAGACCGATGCCGTTCAGCCGGTCGATCTCTTGCGGCTCGGTGATCCGCTCGCCCTCGGCATCCCAATAGGCCCATTTGCCCCGAACCTTGGTCCGGGTGATGCCGGGTTTGCTGTCATCGCAATAGACTAGACGGGTGGCCATCGCTCTCTCTCAGGTCATCTTTGCAAATGCGTCGCTGGTCGCTTCGTTCCGGAACGGCCGATGCGGTCATGGGTTCTGATGCTGGCTCCCCCAAGCCTTTCCCCGACAGGAGTTTTTCATCATGGCCGATCTTTCCCAGGCACGCGTCCTGATGCTCGCCGCCGACGGCTTCGAGACCGTCGAGTTGTTCAAGCCTCGCCAAGCGCTGGAAGACGCCGGCGCGAAGGTGACCTTGGCCTCGCTCAAGATGGACCCGATCCAGGGCATGGAGGGCGACATCAACAAGGCCGAAACCGCGACGCCCGACCTGACCGTCGATGAGGTCGACACCGACGATTACGACGCGCTGGTCCTTCCCGGCGGCACCTGCAACCCCGACAAGCTGCGCCTGAACGAGCGCGCGGTCGAGATCGTCACCGAGTTCATGGAGGACGACAAGATCGTCGCCGCCATCTGCCACGGCCCCTGGCTGCTGGCCGAGGCGGACGTGATCGACGGTCGTCGCCTGACCAGCTACCCCTCGATCCGTACCGACCTGTCCAATGCGGGCGCGGATGTGGTGGACGAGGAGGTCGTGGTCGACGGCAACCTGATCACCAGCCGCAATCCGGACGACATCCCCGCCTTCAACAAGGCGATCCTGACCGCGCTGGAAGAAGAGCTGGCCGACGAGGACGAGACCGAAGAGGCGTAATTCGCCTATCCCGTCACGGGACGATCACGGGCGTCGCATCCTGGCCATAGGCATGGCAGGATGCGGCGTCCGTTTGTTTTTCAGGAAGATATCATGCGCCTGGCACCCCTGCTGCTCCTCGGTCTGGCCTCCACCGCCGCACTTGCGCAAGGGGCATCGGGTCCGTTCAGCGTGGGCGGGCGCGGCTTCGGATCGCTTCAGGATGCGATCAACGCGATCGGCGAGGGCGAGGGCATAATCCGCGTCGCGCCGGGCACCTACCGCGAATGTGCTGTCCAGAATGCGGGCCGCATCACAATCGCCGCGACCGAGCCGGGCAAGGCGATCTTCACGCGCATCGCGTGCGAGGGGAAGGCGGCGCTCGTCATTCGCGGGCGCGGCGCGACGATCGACGGCATCGTCTTCAGCCATATCGAGGTGGCCGACGGCAACGGCGCGGGCATCCGCATCGAAAAGGGGCCGTTGGTGGTCAGCAATTCGATGTTCCTGGACAGCCAGTCGGGCATATTGTCGGCGGAGGACCCGAACGGGACGGTCGTCGTCGATCACTCGACCTTTTCGGGCCTGGGCCATGATCCGACCGGCACCGGCGCGCACGGCATCTATATGGGCAAGTATCGCAGCCTGCGGGTCGTCGCCTGTCGTTTCGAACACGGGCAGGGTGGCCACTACGTCAAGACGCGCGCGCCTTATGTCGAGGTGCTCGACAGCAGCTTCGACGACAGCAAGGGCCACTCGACCAACTACATGATCGATCTGTCCAATGGGGCCAAGGGGCGGATCGCGGGCAATGAATTCGTCTTCGGCCGCGACAAGGACAATCATTCGACGCTGATCACCGTCGCGCCGGAGGGGGCCAAGAACGACTCCTCGGGCCTGGTGGTCGAGAATAATCGCGCGCGCCTGGCGCCGGGGGCCGATTTCAAGCCGGTGTTCGTGGGCAACTGGGCGGGCGAGCCGCTGGTGATCCGGGGCAATATCCTGGGTGCCGGGATCACACCGACGGCGCGGAAATGGTAGGATCGCCCGTGCGCAGTTGACGCCGGGGCGTCGGCTTGACCCGTCCCTCACGCGTGCGGCGGGCGAGATAGGTGTCCAGCCCGATCTGCGCGGCCATCATCTGATAGAGGAACGGGTTGAACGCGATCCCGACGAACGCGCCGCCCAGCAGATAGATCAGGTGGCCGTGCTGGAGCGCCCCCGCCAGTTGCCCGCCCCAATGGAGCGGATCGTCGGGCTTGCGATAGCGCCGGCGCAGCGCCTCCATGCGGAGGAGCCCCGCGACGTTGATGCCCAGCCACAGGAACAGCCCCGGCCATCCCTGTTCGCCCAGCATCTCGAAATAGCTGGAATGATAGGCGCGGGCGCGGTCGGTGGTGACCTGCTTTTCGACCGAGGCATTCTGCGCCGACCCCTCGACCTTGGTCAGGTCGTAGCGGACATTGTTCTGGAGATAGGCGTTGAAGCCGCCGCCGAACGGGTTGGACGTGGCATAGTCGAGCGTCCATTTCCACACCGCCAGCCGGGTCGAGGCGGACTCGTCGCCCTGATAGGAGCGGATGGTGTCCATCCGCTTGGTATAGGAGGAGGGCAGGAGCGGGACGACCGCCACCCCGGCCAGGCCTATCGCGCAGATATACAGGACGCGCCGCTTCACGTCGCGCAGCATGAGGATGGCAAGCAGGCCGATGCACAACAGGCCGGTGCGGGCCGTGGTGCCGACCGGGATCAGCAGGCAGGCGAAAATCAGCCCCGCGCCGAACAGGCGCACCCGGGCATCGGGGGGAAAGATCGTGCCGTGCTTCATCAGCCACAGGATGACCGGAATGACCGAAATCGCGACCGCCGAGATGATGCTCCCCTCGTACAGGCCGGTGTTGTTGGTCACCATCAGGTTCAGCTCGCCGTAACCGCCGCCCGAAAAGATCGTCTTGATGCCGCCGACGATGACGATCGAGGCAAGCGACAGGATCATGAACAGCAACAGCGCCTCGATCCGCAACCGGGTGCGCAGGGTCAGCGGCAGGAAGACGGCAAAGGCCAGCGCCTTCCACACCCAGCTCCATTTTTCCTGGGCCTCGACCGGGAAATCGGCCCCGAAAAAGGTGGTGAGCGCGCAGTAGAGCAGCAGCAACAGGATCGCCCCCTGCCGCGCGGTGAACCGGCTGTCGCGCTTGTCGTCGACCAGCGCCCAGGCCGCGACCGCCGCGACCGCCGCGATCAGCGAGATCGGCACGGTGTTCAACAGGTAATAGGTCAGCCGCTGGGGCGAGACGATGTCGATATAGATATAGGCGAGGACGAACAGGAACGGTCGCCTCAGGCCCATGGCGAACAGGCTGAACAGAAATCCGATCAGGAACAGGTCACGCATCGCGGTGCCACCGCGCATCGTCGGGCCGCTTGCGGTCGAGCGTGCGGACGTCGCCCTCCTTGTCCAGGTCGCGCCGCGCCAGCAGCCGCCAGGCGGCCAGCAGCATCAGGCCATGGCTGACCAGCAGGGCAAAGGTATCGATCATTGCCCGTCCTTTCCCTGGCCGACCCGTATCGCTTCGGGGCATGCTTATAAACCGGCGGTTGACGCCACGTTAAGGGCTGGCATGACAGGTGCAACATCATGCGCATCCTGCATATTCTCGATCACGGCCTGCCGCTACAAAGCGGTTACAGCTTTCGCACCCGCGCCATCCTGAAGGCGCAAGGGGCAGAGGGACATGAGGTCGCGGCCGTCACCGGGCCCAGGCAGGGAGCCGGGCCGGGTGGTGTCGAGACGGTCGACGGGTTGACCTTCCATCGGACCCCCGCCGCCGAACGCAACGCGCCGCGTGGGGCCCTGGGCGAACTGGTAGGACTTGCCGGTCAGGTCCGGGCGATCGAGCGTGCCGTGGCGGCATTCCGGCCCGATATCCTCCATGCCCATTCGCCGGTGCTTGACGCGCTGGCGGGGCTGGTCGTCGCACGGCGGCGAAGGCTGCCGCTGGTCTATGAAATCCGCGCCTTCTGGGAAGATGCGGCGGTCGGCAACGGCACCGGCGTCGAGGGCAGTGTACGTTACCGCGTCACCCGTGCGCTGGAAGGCTGGGCCTGTGCGCGTGCCGATGCGGTCGCGGTCATCTGCGAAGGGTTGCGCGGTGACCTGATCGCGCGGGGGCTACCCGCCGACAAGATCGTGGTGTCGCCCAATGGCGTCGATTTGACCCTGTTCGGCCAGCCCGCCCCGCGTGACGAAGCGCTGGCCCGGCAATGGGGGCTGGAAAACGGGGCCGAGGTGATCGGCTTCATCGGCAGCTTCTATGATTACGAAGGGCTGGACGACCTGATCTCCGCCATGCCCCGGCTGGTTCAGGCACGCCCCCGCGCCCGGTTGCTGCTGGTCGGTGGCGGGCCGATGGAGGCGGCGCTGCGCGCGCAGGCCGAACGCTCGCCGGTCGCCGACGCGATCCGCTTCGTCGGGCGCGTGCCGCATCACGAGGTCGAGTGTTATTATGGCCTGGTCGATATCCTGGCCTATCCGCGCAAGAAGATGCGGCTGACCGATCTCGTCACCCCGCTCAAGCCGCTGGAGGCAATGGCGCAGCGTCGACTGGTCGCCGCGTCGGATGTCGGCGGCCACCGCGAACTGATCGAGGACGGGCGCACCGGCACGCTGTTCCCGCCGGACGATCCGGCCGCGCTGGCCGATGCGCTGGCGGACCTGCTCGGAAATCGCGATATCTGGGACGCGCGACGGGATGCGGGCCGGGCCTTTGTCGAAAAAGAGCGGAACTGGGCGTCGAACATTCGGCGTTACGAACCTGTTTACCAGCGATTGCTACGGGAAGGGCGGACCGGAAACCTATGACCTTCACCGCCACGCCCTCTCCCTACCGCTTTGCTCCCGCCTGGATCGGCGGCGGGCTTGGTCTGTTGCTGGCCCTGATGGTGATGATCGTGCCCGACTGGCGACTGGAATCGCTGGTCGGCCAGTTGGGACTGCCTGAAATCCTGTCGGCCGCGCAGCCGCCGCTGGGCTTGAAGGCGCGGGTGCTGCTCGCCGTGGTGGCGGGTGCCGGTGCGGGTGCGGTCGGTTGGGCCGCCGCCTATCTGCTATGGGGACCGGGCGGACTGCTCGCCGGGCGCGTCGCCGCCGATCGGCCGGACGACGAGGATTATGTGCCCAGCGTCCGCCGTTCGGACCGCCACCCCGACGCCCCGCCGCGTCGCCCGCTCCATGCCGCCGAACTCGGTGCACCCCCGCCGCCGCCGGTCGAGGACGATATCGTCGAGCGCCCGCTGCCCGCCGATCTGGACCAGCCGCTATCGGCATTCGACCCGGATGCGATCCTGTCGGCCCCGCGCGAACCGGCGCGTGCCGTCAGGCCACCCGAGCCCATGCCCCTGCCGCCGATGCGCGAATCCGCGCCGGAGGACCGGGGCGCCGCACTGCCGCTGCCCGACCTGAAGGACGAGTCGATTGAGACGCTGCTCGACCGGCTGGAACGCGAAACCGCGCTGCGCAAGTCGAAGCGGGCGGACTGAAGGAACGTCCCTCTTTCACTGTGTCGTTCCGCCCCGGCGGAGGCCGGGGGCCAGTTGCGGTACGTGAAAAGCTGTCACCGCCGATTGCCCAGCCGGATCCCGGCGTTCGCCGGAATGGTGGGGATTCATAGAGCAGGAAAAGGTCGCTCGCGCAGAGGCACCGAGAGTCTGCCTTTGCCGCGCCAGCGGCCCTTCATTCCCAACCTGCCAAAGATATCAGCTCGCTGCATCGCTGACTGTATCTCCGCGTGTCCGCGCCTCTGCGTGAACAAACCTTTTTCGCGGCATCGCGCCATCGCAGCACACGAAAAAGCCCGCCCGGATCGCTCCGGACGGGCTTTTCTGCCTTGTGACGGGTGTTACGCCGCCAGGTTGCGCAGCACGTACTGCAGGATGCCGCCGTTCAGGAAATATTCCAGCTCGTTGACGGTATCGATGCGGCACTTGGTCAGGAAGGTTTCGGTCGAGCCGTCCTTGCGAGCCAGGATCACTTCGACGTCCTGACGCGGACGAAGGTTCGCCACGCCCTGGATGGTGAAGCTCTCGCTGCCGTCCAGCTTCAGCGTCTCGCGGGTCACGCCCTCGGCGAACTGCAGCGGCAGGACGCCCATGCCGACCAGGTTCGAACGGTGGATACGCTCGAAGCTCTCGGTGATGACCGCACGCACGCCGAGCAGGTTGGTGCCCTTCGCCGCCCAGTCGCGCGACGAGCCGGTGCCATATTCCTTGCCCGCGACGATGACGAGCGGCGTGCCGTCGGCCTTGTGACGCATCGCGGCGTCATAGATCGGCATCACTTCGCCCTCATAGCGGGTCATGCCGCCTTCGATACCCGGCACCATTTCGTTCTTGATGCGGATATTGGCGAAGGTGCCGCGCATCATCACGTCGTGGTTGCCGCGACGCGCGCCATAGGAGTTGAAGTCCTTCTTCGCGACCTGATGCTCCTGCAGGAACGTGCCTGCCGGGCTGTCGGCCTTGATCGAACCGGCCGGGCTGATGTGGTCGGTGGTGATCGAGTCGCCCAGGATGGCGAGCGGCTTGGCCTCGATGATGTCGGTGACGGGCTTCGGCGTCATCTCCATGCCCTCGAAATAGGGCGGGTTGGCGACATAGGTCGAACCCGTCGGCCACGCATAGGTGTCCGAGCCGGTCACTTCGATCGCCGACCACTTGGCATCGCCCGCATAGACGTTGCCGTAGCGCGAACGGAACATCTCGTCGTCGATGTTCGCATCCATCAGGGTGCGGACTTCGTCGTTGGTGGGCCAGATGTCCTTCAGATAGACGTCCTGCCCGTCCTTGCCCTGGCCGATCGGCGTCTCACGCATGTCCTGCGTGACGGTGCCCTTCAGCGCATAGGCGACGACCAGCGGCGGCGAGGCGAGGAAGTTCGCGCGCACGTCGGCCGACACGCGGCCTTCGAAGTTGCGGTTGCCCGACAGGACCGAGGCCGCGACGATGTCGTTGCCGTTGATCGCCTTCGAGATCGGCTCGGCGAGCGGGCCCGAATTGCCGATGCAGGTGGTGCAGCCATAGCCGACCAGGTTGAAGCCGATCGCGTCGAGGTCTGCGGTCAGGCCCGCCTTGTCGAGGTAATCGGTGACGACTTGGCTACCGGGGGCGAGCGAGGTCTTGACCCAGGGCTTGGGCTTCAGGCCCAGCGCGTTCGCCTTGCGCGCGACCAGGCCAGCGGCGACCAGCACGCTCGGGTTCGAGGTGTTGGTGCAGCTGGTGATCGCGGCGATCACGACGTCGCCGTCGCCGATGTCATGCGCACGATCCTCGACCGCGACGCGGACGGCGGCGTCCTTCTTGTACACCTTGGTGAGGTCGGCGTTGAACACGTCGTCCACTTCGGTGAGGATGACCTTGTCCTGCGGACGCTTGGGCCCTGCCAGCGACGGGACGACCGTCGACATGTCGAGTTCCAGCGTGTCGGTGAACAGGGGGTCGGCGGCATCGTCATGACGCCAGAAGCCGTTGGCCTTGGCATAGGCCTCGACCAGCGCGACATTCTCGTCCGAACGCGCGGTCAGGCGCATATAGTCGAGCGTCTTGTCATCGATCGGGAAGAAGCCGCAAGTCGCGCCATATTCCGGCGCCATGTTGGCGATCGTCGCACGGTCGGCGAGCGTCATCGACGACAGGCCGGGGCCATAGAACTCGACGAAGCGGCCGACCACGCCCTTGGCGCGCAGCATCTGGGTGATGGTCAGCACCAGGTCGGTGGCGGTGATGCCTTCCTGCAGCTTGCCGGTCAGCTTGAAGCCGACGACTTCGGGGATCAGCATCGACACGGGCTGGCCCAGCATCGCGGCTTCCGCCTCGATCCCGCCGACGCCCCAGCCGAGCACGCCCAGGCCGTTGATCATCGTGGTGTGGCTGTCCGTGCCGACCAGCGTGTCGGGATATGCGATCGTCGCACCGCCCTTGGCATGGTCGCCCGTCTCGGTCGAAGCCCAGATGGCCTGGCCGATATATTCCAGGTTCACCTGGTGGCAGATGCCGGTGCCCGGCGGAACCACCGAGAAATTGTCGAGCGCCTTCGATCCCCACTTCAGGAACTCATAGCGCTCCATGTTGCGCTGGTACTCGAGGTCGACGTTATCCTCGAACGCCTGCGGCGTGCCGAACTCGTCGACCATGACCGAGTGGTCGATGACGAGGTGGACGGGAACCTGCGGATTGATCTTGGCCGCGTCGCCGCCCAGCTTGGTGATCGCGTCGCGCATCGCGGCGAGGTCGACCACGCAGGGAACGCCGGTGAAGTCCTGCATCAGCACGCGGGCCGGGCGATACTGGATCTCGCGGTCCGAACGCTGGGTCTTCTGCCAGTCGACGATCGCCTGGATATCCTCGCGCGTGACGGTCTTGCCGTCCTCGAAGCGCAGCAGGTTTTCCAGCAGCACCTTCATCGAGAAGGGCAGGCGGCTGATATCGCCAAGCTGCTCAGAGGCCTTGGCGAGGCTATAGTAGTCATAGGTCTTGCCCCGCACGTCGAGCGTCGAGCGGGTGTTCAGGCTGTCCTGGCCTATCGCAGTCATGGGCGTCCCTTCTTGGTCGAGCCGGGCACGCCCAGTGGGACACGGCAGCATGCAGCCGCGAGCGGGCGCGCCGGGGATAAATCCGGTTGACGAGGGCGCCTTAGCAAGGGGTGGGCCGACAGGGAAGGGCGCGGCGTGCGGAATCGGGGATTTGCGCCAACCATATGGTGTCCCGTCGCAACCGTGGAAAAAGCGTGGAACAGGCATGACGAATGACGGGTTGAGCCGTCATGATGGGAGTTCGGACAATGTACGGCGTCACGGATATGCGATCCTCCGCCCTTGCGGATACCGCGCAGCGCGGGCCGGCGGGATGTGATCCCATGCCCGGCGGTCCAGTCGCCGTGATCGGGCGCCCGGCCCGCCTGCGGTGGTGCCAATGACACAGCACCCGCCGCGCACGCCCCGTCGCCCGGACCAGATCGTCGCGGTCGGCCTGTTGACCCAGCGCGACCTCGACGTGTTGGGCTCGGGCTTTCGCCGGTCCTTCCCGGTCAGCGAGGATACGGCATTCGACGACCTGCTCCATGCGCTCGATTCGATCGAGGCGATACAGGTCCCGAATCGTCGCGACTGATCGTTCTGATCGATTAACCATGATCTTGGCCGCCCGATCGCCTTCGGATCGGATGTGGAAGCGCTTGGCGGTAGAGCCCTGTCCCGGCTAATGCGGCATTCATGCCTGGACGGATCCTCCGGCACAGCCGGAAAACACAATGACCCCCGAACGCTTCGCCCTCCTCACGCGCCGCCACCGCGAATGCCTGCGCGGCGTCAAGGCACTCAAGGGCTCGAAGGAAATCGCGATCGAGCTGGGCTTGGGCAAATCCACCGTCGACAGCTATCTCGCCGAGGCCGTTCGCCTGCTCGGCGCACGCAATCGTCGCGATGCCGCGCTTGCCCTGGCCGAGCATGAAGCGGTGGAGGGGGCTCCGGCATCCGACCAAGTCCCTGAAATCGAAGAAAACCCTACCCCCGATAAAATCATACCCAATTCTGCGGGGCTGGTTTTCGAACCGGCCGCCATGCCAGTGACGATCTCACCGGATGGGAGTACGGTCGGCGGGGCGGTGAAGGACGGCCATGTCCAGACATCGTCCCGCTTGCTCCTTCCGATCCGGCGGCGAGGTCAGACCCGCAACGAGATGACGGTGGCCGAAAGGCTGCTCTGGGTTCCCACGATCGCCATCGCGCTCGCCATCGGCTTCGGCATGCTGGCGACGGGGCTTGACGTGATGACCCGCGTGATCGGGCGTGTCTCCCACCTTGCCGGTTGAACAATACCCGCAAACGCTTGGGCGGCGGGGGGCGCGGAGTATGAACAATGACGGCAGAGCATGAGGCGGCGGTCCAGGTGACCCAGCTGTTGTGGAAACTCGAAAACGAACTCGACGCGGCCTTTGCGACGGCGGGCGCACTGGCAACGGCATTGCCGCGTGCGCGGTCCGAGGCGCGGCTGTCGGCCGTGGTAGGGCAGCATGCCTTCGAACAGCTCAGCCAGGCTCTGATGGCGATCGGCCAGGCGCGCGGCCATGCCGTACAGAGCCACCGCGTTCTGGAGAAGGTGGGCAAGACGATCGGGTTCGACGCCGACGACTATGGCGACACCCGTCCCAAGCCGCCGTCGGTCACGGCCGACATCGTTCCCGTTCCCCTGCGCGTCGCGGCCTGACGGGGCACTTGGCGCATGTCCGTTCCGGTCATTCCTTCGCGGCGTGCGCCATGATGCATATTTATATTTTTCATATCCTTCAGGGCTTGGTGTGTCTTTACGCGCTGACCTTTGGGGGGCGGCCGGAAAGAGTGACGGCGATCATGTTGTTCCTCGCCTCGATCGCGACCTGGCTGTTGCCGTTCAATCCCTTGACCAGTTTCCAGCGGGTCGAGAGCTTCGAGCTGGCGATCGACCTGACCCTGATGGGGGGGCTGATCACGGTCGCGCTGCTGGCGAACCGGTTCTGGCCGCTATGGCTGGCCGCGCTGCATCTGCTGGCGATCGGCATACACGGGGTGCGCGGGTTCGATGCCGGACTGATGCCGTGGATGTATGCCGCGGCGGGCGGCAAGCTGGCCTATCCGATGATCGCGCTGCTGGCGGCGGGCGTGCTGCGCCATCGCCAGCGCCTGGCGCGCTATGGCAAGGATGCGGACTGGATCCTGCCGTGGCGGGGGGTACGATCGTGACCGACCTGCGCCTGCTGCACTGGCCCGAACAGGATCGCGCCAGCTTTGCCCATTTCACCACCGTCATGACGGACGTCCAGGCGCGGATCCGGGCGATCTCGGGCGAGGTCGGGGGCGTCCCCGTGCCGCGCCCTCCGCGTGTGCCGACGCCGCGCGAATGCGCCGCGATGATCCTGAAGCATCGCCGCGACGTGCGTGGGCTGGCGGGTGACGATGGCGAGTTGTTCGGCGATCCGGGCTGGGAGATCACGCTGGCCGTCTATGATGCCGAGGGGGCGCTCGACGATGCCGCCATCCTGGAGCGGGCTGGGCTGTCGCCGACGGGTACGGTCGGGCCGCGCTGGATCGCCCTGTTGATCCAGCGCGGTTGGATCGTGCGGGATGCAGGATCGTCCGACGGGGCGGGGCATCTGCGTGCCACCGAAAAGGCCGAGACGATCCTTTCCCGCTATTTCGCACGGCTGTGATTTCGCCCTGCACGGTGGCCCCGTGCAACTCCCCGGCGGGCCAATGGTTCAAGCCGAACGGCAGTTCACGAGGAGAGTATGCAATGGCCGAGGATATGGGGAATGGCGGCGGCGCCGGCGCGATCGGTGGCGACATGGGCGCGGGTGCCTTTGCCGACCGGATGAAGGGCGCGGGCGAGGCGATGCAGGCATCGGGCCAGAAGATCGCCGAGGGCGGATCGGCCGTCACGATGAAGATGCTCGATCAGGCCGAAACCAATGCCCGCGAAGCCTTTGCGGCGATGCGCGAGGCCGCCTCGGCCCGCGATCTGTCCGAGGTGATGCGGATCCAGGCGGAATTCATGCGCGAACAGGGCAATCGCTCGATGTCGCAGGCGCGCGAGATCGGCGAGATGATTGTCCAGTTCGGCCGCGACTCGATCGGCGCGGTGCGCGGGTCGAAGCAGGACTAAGCGCGTCGCCATTCCCTCCCCAAAAGGAAGGGTGGCAGAGATGGCGGAGGGGTGTCCCGTCCGGTAAGTTGGGCTTACCTCAGGATCGGGAACACCCTTCCACTAAAGTTTGATCCACCAGATCAGACCTGTTGCGTTACCACCCCGGCGGAGGCCGGGGGCCAGTTGCGAAGGCTTCATTGATGGAGCGAGCCGGATCATCATCACGCCACCTCCGACTGGACCCCGGCCTTCGCCGGGGTGGCGCTCCGGATTGGATGGATCCAAACTCCAGGTTTTGCCTGGCTCCTCTTGTAGCGAGGGCCTAAGCCGAACGTCAGTTGCCCGGGCTTACCGGCACCGGGCCGTTGGGCGTCGCCTCCAACAATGAATCTCCGCCCAGCACGCGGTACAGCGTCACGCGATTGCTGGCGGCGGTCAGCTGGGTTGCGACCACGGTACGCTGTGCCGAATAGAGCGAGCGCTGCGCGTCCAGCGTGTTCAGGAACTGCGTCACCCCGCCGCGATAGCTGGCATCGGTCAGCCGATACGTGTCGCTCGCGGCGTTCAGGAAGCGGCGATTGGCACCGAGCTGGTCATCGATCGTGCCCTGCCGCGCCAGCGCGTCGGCGGTTTCCTGGAATGCGGTTTGGATCGTTTTTTCATAGGTCGCCAGCGCGGCATCGCGCTCCGCCTTCGAATATTCGACGTTCGCCACGCCTGCCCCAGCCTGGAAGATCGGATAGCTGACCGACGGTGCCACCGAATAGTTGAAGCTGCCGCCCGAGAAGAGTGAGGTCAGTGCGGTGCTGGCAAAGCCGACCAGGCCGGTCAGCGAAATGCGCGGGAACAGCGCCGCCCGCGCCGCGCCGATCTGGCCATTGGCGGCGCGGAGCAGATACTCCGCCTGCACCACGTCCGGACGGCGCAGCAGGATCCCCGAGTCCAGCCCGGCGGGAAGGGTCGCGACGGTGGGCGCGGCTTCCTCGATCGAGCGGGGCAGGAGCGCGGTGTCGATCGGCGCACCGACCAGCAGTTGCAGCGCGTTGACGTCCTGCGCGACCGCGGTCTTCTGTTGCGCCAGATCGGCCTGGGCGGTCGCCAGCACCTGTTCGGCCTGGCGCAGATCGGTGCGCGGCGCGATGCCGCCCTCCAACCGGGCACGGGTCAGCGTGACGCTGCGCTCGGCACTGCTCGCGGTCTGTTGCGCGATGGCGAGCAGGCTCTGGTCGGCACCATAGGTCAGCCACGCATCGGCGATGTCGCCGACCAACGTCAGCCGCGTGGCGCGTGCCGCCGCCTCGGTCGCGAAATACCGGTCGAGCGCGGCACCGGTCAGCGAACGGATGCGGCCGAACAGGTCGAGTTCGAAGGCGGTCGTGCCCAGATTGACCGACCAGGCGCTGCCCGACCCGCTCGTGGTGGAAACCGCGCCGCCGGTTCCGGTGCCGCCGGTTCCGACGCCCGTGCCGACACCGGTCCCCGTCCCCGTACCCGTACCCGTGCCGCCGGTGCCGGTCCCGTTACCCGTACCGCCGCCGGTATTGCCGATGGCCTGGCTGGCCGCGCCGCCCGAGCCACGGTCGGTATAGCTGTAGCGGCCCGTCGCATCGACCTGCGGGAACAGGCTGCCACGCTGGATGCGGTACTGCGCGCGGGTCGAGGCGATGTTGGCCGCCGCCAGCCGCAGGTCGCGGTTGTTGGCCAGCGCCTGGGTGATCAGCCGCTGCAACCGGGTGTCGCGGAAGACGTCGCTATAGCGCACCGTGGGCAGCGCGGCTTCTGACTGGCGGAGATAGGCGTCGCCGACCGGCCAGGACGGCGGCACCGGGGTGGCCGGGCGGACATATTTCGGGGCCAGCGAGCAGGCCGACAGCGCGGTCGCGCCGAACAGTAGTGCGAAGGAGGGGGACAGGATACGCATCAGGCCTTCTCGGCTCCGCTTTCGGGGGCAGGCTTATGGCCCGCGCCATGCTCGCTCATCGGCTGTCCGCGCAGGCGCGCCAGGCCGTTGCGGACCGACCGACGGACCAGCACGAAGAACAGCGGGATGTAGAAGATCGCCAGGACGGTCGCGGTCAACATGCCGCCGATGACGGCGGTGCCGATCGCGATACGGCTGTTGGCGCCCGCGCCGGTCGAGATGGCGAGCGGCAACACGCCGAAGATGAAGGCGAAGCTGGTCATCAGGATCGGCCGCAGACGGATCTTGGCGGCCTCCAGCGCGGCGTCGATGACTCGCTTGCCCTGTTTCTCCGCCTGTTCGGCGAACTCGATCATCAGGATCGCGTTCTTCGCCGCCAACCCCATCGTCGTCAGCAGACCGATCTGGAGATAGACGTCGTTGGTCAGGCCGCGCAGCGTCACGAACGCGACCGCCCCGATCAGGCCGAGCGGAATGATCAGCAGCACCGCGAACGGGATCGACCAGCTTTCATACAGCGCGGCCAGGCAGAGGAAGACGACCAGGATCGACAGGCCGTACAGGATCGGTGCCTGCCCGCCCGACAGGCGTTCCTGATAGGACAGGCCCGCCCAGGCGATGGAAGTGCCGGGGATTTGCGAGGCCAGCTCGGTCATCCGCTTCATCGCATCGCCCGAGCTGTAGCCCGGCGCGGCCGATCCCTGGAATTCATAGGACGGGATGCCGTTGAACCGCGACAGGGTGGTCGGCGCCACGCCCCAGTTGATCGTCGAGAAAGACGAGAAGGGCGCCATCTGCCCGCTCGACCCGCGCACGAACCACTGCTTCAGGTCCTCGGGCTCGGCGCGGTACGGGGCATCGCCCTGGACATAGACGCGCTTCACGCGACCGCGATCGATGAAGTCGTTGACATACTGACCGCCCCAGGCGGTCGACAGGGTCGAGTTCACCTGCGCTTGCGTCAGGCCCAGCGCGGACAGCTTCTGCTGGTCCAGGTCGACGCGCAGCGTGGCGATATCGGGCAGTTCGGTCAGGCGGACGGAGGCGAGCAGCGGATCGGCATTCGCCTTGGCCAGCAACTGGTCGCGGATCGCCTCGAACTTCTCCAGCGGCATGCCGGAGATGTTCTGCAACTCCATGGTGAAGCCGTCCGACTGGCCCAGGCCGCGAATGGCGGGCGGGACCAGCGCGAAGATCTGCGCGTCGCGAAGGCCGCGGAAGGCGCCCGAGGCACGCGCGGTGATCGCGTCCGCCGCGTTTTCCTTGCCCTTGCGGTCCTTCCAGTCGACGAAGTTCATGAAGCCCTGGCCGGTATTCTGGCCGCTGGTGCCGCCACCGCCACCGCCAGCGACCGTGAACAGGACCGAGACGTTCTTGCCTTCGTTCTTGGCGAAATACTGCTCGACCTGACGCTGCACCTCCATGGTGCGGGCCTGGGTGGCACCGGCGGGCAGGCGGAACTGGATCAGCGCCGATCCCTGGTCCTCGGTCGGCAGGAAGCCGGTGGGCAGGCGCAGGAACAACACCGCGAGCAGCGCCACGACGCCGGCATAGATCAGCAGGAACAGCCATTTGCGGTCGACGACGGTGCGCACGGCGGAGGTGTATTTCTCCACCGTCCATTCGAAGCGCGAATTGAACCCGTCCTTGGCGCGTTGCAGCCCATGCGCCACGCGCGGGAACTTGCGATCGAGCCAGGCGCCTTCCTCGGCCTCCTTGGACTTCTGCTTCAAGAGGGTGGCGGTGAGCGCGGGCGACAGGATGATCGCGACCAAGACCGACAGGATCATCGCCGAGACGATGGTGATCGAGAACTGGCGATAGATCACGCCGGTCGATCCGCCGAAGAACGCCATCGGCAGGAACACCGCCGACAGGACGAGCGCGATGGCGATCAGCGCGACGCTGATCTCGTTCATCGACTCGATCGTCGCCTGGCGCGGCGTCATGTCGGGATTTTCCTCGAGCAGACGCTCGACATTCTCCACGACCACGATCGCGTCGTCGACCAGCAGGCCGATCGCCAACACCAGTCCGAACAGGGTCAGGGTGTTGATCGAGAAGCCGGCCAGATAGAAGACCGCGAAGGTCCCCAGCAGCACGACGGGCACCGCGATCGTCGGGATCAGCGTGGCGCGCCAGCTTTGCAGGAAGACGAACATGACGATGACGACGAGGATGATCGCCTCGACCAGCGTCTTGACCACCTCTTCGATCGACAGCTTGATGAACGCGGTGGAGTCGTTGGCATAGGCGACCTTCAGGCCCGCCGGAAAGCCCTTGGCCACACGGGCGACCTCGGCCTTGACCAGCTCGGCGGTCTTCAGCGCGTCGGCGCCCGGTGCCATCAGCACGGCGATGCCCGCACCCGGATGCTGATTGATCCGGCTGACCGCGGCATAGCTTTCCGCGCCCAGTTCGATCCGCGCCACGTCGGACAGCTTGACGGTCGCGCCGTTGTTCAGCGTCTTGACGACGATCTGGCGGAACTGCTCGGGCGTCTGCAGCCGCGACTGCGAGGTCACGGTCGCGTTCAGCATCTGGGTCGATGCCGACGGGGTGCCGCCGACCTCACCGGCTGCGACTTCGGTATTCTGGTTCTGGATCGCGGTGATGATGTCGGATGGCATCAGCTGATAGGAGGTCAGCTGCTGCGGGTTCAGCCAGATGCGCATCGCATATTGCGACCCGAAGACGTTGGTGTCGCCGACGCCCTGGATACGGCCCAGCGGGTCCTGGAGATTGGAGACGAGATAGTCGGCGACGTCCTGGTTCGTCATCCGGTCCGTCTCGTCATAGACGCCCGCGATCAATAGGAAATCGGGGTTCGACTTGCGGACGACCAGGCCCTGTTGCTGCACCTGTTGCGGCAGGCGAGCGACCGATTGCTGGACCTGGTTCTGGACCTGCACCTGCGCGATGTCGGGATCGGTGCCCTTGGCGAAGGTGGCGGTGATCGTCACCGAGCCCCGGCTGGACGAGGACGACTGGAAATAGAGCAGCCCGTCAATGCCGGTCAGCTGCTGTTCGATGACCTGCGTGACCGAGTTCTGCAGCGTCTGGGCGGATGCGCCGGGGAAGGTGGCGCGGATCGACACCTGGGGCGGTGCGACGTCCGGGTATTGCGCGATGGGCAACCCCATGATCGCGCCGACGCCCGCCAGCATGACGATGATGGCAAGGACCCAGGCGAAGATGGGACGATCGATGAAGACGCGGCTGAGCATTGTCCGGTCAGCCTGCCTTGCCCTTGGCGGCTTGCATCTTTTTCATCTGCTCGGGCGAGGGGGGCTGGACCTTTTGCGGGCTGTTGGCGGGCACCGCGCGCACGCTTTGGCCGGGGCGCAGATTGGCCAAGCCCTGGGTCACGATCCTGTCGCCGGGCTTCAGCCCGTCGGTCACGACCCAGAAGGCGCCTTGCGTCCGTTCCGCCCTGACCGTCTTCTGCTGAACCTTGTCGTTCGCGCCGACGACGAACAGGGTCGCATTGCCTTTCGCGTCGCGCGCGATCGCCTGTTGCGGGACCAGATAGGCGCTGGTGTCGATCGCCTGCGCGAACTGGGCACGCACGAACATGCCGGGCAACAGCAGCCCTTGCGGATTGGGGAAGCGCGCACGCAACGTGACCGTGCCGGTCTGCTGGTCGACGACCGCTTCGGCGAACTCGACCCGGCCGGTCTGGCCATAGTCCGTACCATCCTCCAGCTTCAGCTTCACGTTGGCGCTGGCCGGGATCAGGCCGTCGCGCGCCGACAGGCTGCGGCGCAGCGACAACAGGTCGCCGGCCGATTGCTGGATATCGACGAAGATCGGGTCGAGCCGCTGGATCTGCGCCAGCGGATCGGTCTGGCCCGAGCTGACCAGTGCGCCGACGGTGAACAGCGAACGGCCGATGCGGCCCGTGATCGGGGCGGGGACGGTGGTGAACTGCAGGTTGACGCGTGCCGTCTCCAGCGCGGCACGGGTCTGCGCCACTTGGGCAGCGGCCTGGCGGGCGCTCGCCTGGGCGTTGGTCAGGTCCTGCTTCGAGATCGCCTCGATCTGCGCCAGCGGGCGATAGCGTTCGGTAAGCGTGCGCGTGGCCTCGGCATTGGCCTGCGCGCTTTGCAGGTTGGCGGCGGCCTGGTTGACCGAAGCCTTGTAAAGGCGCGGGTCGATCTCGTAGAGCGGCTGGCCGCGCTTGACGAGCGTGCCCTCGGTAAAGAAGCGGCGGCGGATGACGCCGGTCACCTGCGGGCGGACGTCCGAGCTTTCAAAGGCGGTGGTGCGTGCGGCGAGTTCGGTCACGATCGGGGCGTTGGTCGGCTGGACGGTGACGTAACCGACGGTCGGCGTCTGCTGCTGGCCACCGGCACCCTTGCCCTTGGCCCCGTCCTTGTTTCCGCCGCCACACGCCGATACGCTCACCAATGCGAGAGCCATGGCCGTACCGGCAAGCACCGGGCGCCCGCGAAAACCTGCAAAGTTCAATTCGTTCACCTGCCTGAGATTTGCCGCGGATACGGCCCGCGCCTTAATGCGCGAACCGGCAAAACGTTGCTGACGCGTGTCAAATTGCACGATCGAGGCTCGAAAAGGCAAGTCATGATGACCTGTCGGACCCGCCTTAATTGTCGCAACTTGTCGCGGTGCGGCAAAAGCGCGAACCTGTCGGTCATTCGCGGAGCCTTTGGGTTTCCGAAGCATTTTCAAAGGGACATGACGACGCCCGACACCGATAAACGCCTGGCCGCGGCCGCCGCGGTCGATGAAGTGTGCGACAATATGCTTGTCGGCCTGGGCACGGGGTCGACCGCCGCCCACGCCATCGCGCTGCTCGCCGAGCGCCGCCTGAACATCGAGACGGTGGCGACCTCGCAAGCCAGTGCCGACCTGGCAACCAGGTTGGGCCTGAAGGTTCGCCCGTTCGATGCGGTCGCGCAGATCGATCTGGCGATCGATGGCGCCGATGCGATCGACGGCCGGTTGCGCGCGGTGAAGGGTGCGGGAGGTGCGATGCTGCGCGAGAAGGTCGTCGCGGCATCGGCCGACCGGATGATCGTCATCGCCGACGGATCGAAGCGGAACCGGCGGCTGGGCGCGACGCCCCTGCCGGTCGAGGTTTTGCCTTTTGCGCGGGGTTTTGCCTCGCTGCGGCTGGCGCAGATCTTCGTGCGCTGTGTCGAGCGGCCCGATTACCGGACCGACAATGGCAATGTCGTGATCGACGGACATGGCTGGGACGACAGCGCGCCGCGCAGCCTGGCCGATGCGTTGATGGCGATCCCCGGCGTCGTCGGCCATGGACTTTTCCTGAGCGAGGTCGATGCCGCCTATATTGCGGATCAGGGGATCGTTACCCGGCTGGAACGGGGATCGAACCCGCGCTAAGGCGACCCACGAATGGCAACCAGAGCGAGCGCGGAAGCGTTCGATCGCACTTATAGAGGATGAGGCCAGTTTCATGACCGATGCCACCACCACCGCCGTGGCCGACAGCCATCTCCATGAGGACGGCTCGATCGAGCGCCTGACCATCGACACCATTCGTACCCTGTCGATGGACGCGGTGCAGCAGGCCAATTCGGGCCACCCCGGCACGCCGATGGCGCTGGCCCCGGTCGGTCACACCATCTGGTCCAAGTTCCTCCGTTACGACCCCGCGCACGCCGACTGGCCCAACCGCGACCGCTTCGTGCTGTCGGTCGGCCATGCCTCGATGCTGCTCTATTCGCTGATCCATCTGGCCGGGATCGAAGAGATCGACGCCGAGGGCAAGAAGTCGGGCAAGCCCGCACTGAGCCTGGAAGACCTGAAGGGTTTCCGCCAGCTCAACTCGAAGACGCCGGGCCACCCCGAATATCGCCACACCACCGGCGTCGAGACGACGACCGGTCCGCTGGGTGCCGGTTGCGGCAACTCGGTCGGTATGGCGATCGCCGAGCGCTGGCTGGCGGCGCATTTCAACCGCGAGGGTTTCCCGATCTTCGACCATGACGTCTATGTCGTGTGCGGCGATGGCGACATGATGGAGGGCGTGGCGTCCGAGGCCGCCTCGACCGCCGGGCACCTGAAGCTGTCGAACCTCTGCTGGATCTACGACTCGAACCAGATTTCGATCGAGGGCAGCACCGAGATCGCGTTCGACGAGGATGTGGGCAAGCGGTTCGAGGCCTATGGCTGGAACGTCATCCATGTCGACGACGCCAACGACGTCGCCGCGCTGACCGCCGCGCTCGACACCTTCAAGGCGACCACCGACAAGCCGACCTTCATCGTCGTGAAGTCGGTGATCGGCTATGGCAGCCCCAAGGCGGGCAGCGAAAAGGCGCATGGCGAACCGCTGGGCGACGACGCGATCCGCGCCACCAAGAAGGCCTATGGCTGGCCCGAGGACGCCAAGTTCCTGGTGCCCGACGGCGTGTGCGATGCGTTCCGCAGCGCCATCGAGGGCCGTGGCAAGCCGCTGCGCGACGAGTGGGTCGCGATGGTCGACAAGTACCGCACCGAATATCCCGAGCTCGCCGCCGAGCTGGACGCGATGCTCGCCGACAAGCTGCCCGAGGGCTGGGATGCCGACATCCCGGTGTTCGAGGCGGACGCCAAGGGCGTCGCCAGCCGCGATTCGGGTGGCAAGGTGCAGAACGCCATCGCCGCCAAGGTGCCGTGGCTGATCGGCGGCTCCGCCGACCTCGCGCCTTCGACCAAGACGCTGATCAAGGACGGCGGCTCGTTCCAGGCGGGCAGCTATGAAGGCCGCAACATGCACTTCGGTGTGCGTGAGCATTCGATGGGCGCGATCGTCGACGGCATGGCGCTGTCGCACCTGCGTTCGTACGGCGCGACCTTCCTGGTCTTCTCCGACTATATGCGCGCGCCGATCCGTCTGGCCGCGATCATGGAACTGGGCGCGACCTTCGTCTTCACGCACGATTCGATCGGCGTGGGCGAGGATGGCCCGACCCACCAGCCGATCGAGCATCTGGCGACGTTGCGCGCGATCCCCGGCCTCGACACGATCCGCCCCGGCGACGCGAACGAGGTTGCCGAGGCCTGGCGCTGCGCCGTCGAGTCGGCCAGCCACCCGACCGCGCTGATCTTCTCGCGTCAGGCGCTGCCCACGCTCGACCGCAGCAAGTATGCACCGGCCTCGGGCGTGAAGAAGGGCGGTTATGTGCTCGCCGATTGCGACGGCACGCCCGACCTGATCCTGATCGCGACGGGTTCGGAACTGTCGCTGGTGGCGGATGCCTATGAGACGCTGACGGCCGAGGGCAAGAAGGTCCGTGTCGTCTCGCTGCCCAGCTGGTATCGGTTCGAAATGCAGGACGCCGCCTATAAGGACAGCGTGCTGCCCAAGACCGTGACCAAGCGCCTGGCGGTCGAGCAGGCCGGGTCGATCGGCTGGGACCGTTATGTCGGGTTCGACGGCCGGACGATCACCATGTCGACCTTCGGTGCCTCGGCACCGCTCGCCAAGTTGCAGGACAAGTATGGTTTCACCCACGACAATGTCGTGAAGGTGGCCCGCGAAATGCTGGAGACCAAGTGATGAGCAAGCTGTCGGAACTGGGCGCCAAGGGCTGCGCCCCCTGGCTCGATTTCGTCGATCGCAAGTTCCTCGAGGCGAAGGGGCTGGAAAAGCTCGTCGCCGAGGACGGGCTGACTGGCGTCACCTCCAACCCGTCGATCTTCGAAAAGGCGATGGGGCATGGCGACGCCTATGACGCCACGCTCGCCGCCTTCGACAAGGAGAACCCCGGCGCGGCGACCATCGACCGGTACGAGCATCTGGCGATCCAGGACATCAAGGCGGCGGCGGAAACGTTGAAGCCCGTCTACGACAAGCTGGACGCCAAGGATGGTTATGTCAGCCTGGAGGTGTCGCCCTATATCGCCGACGACACCGACGCGACCATCGCCGAGGCCGAAAAGCTGTGGCACGCGGTCGATCGCCCCAATTTGATGATCAAGATTCCGGGCACCGATGCGGGCGCGCCTGCCATCTCGGCAACCATCGCCAAGGGCATCAACGTCAACGTCACGCTGCTCTTCTCGGTCGACGCCTATATCAAGGTGGCCGAGGCCTATGCCGCAGGTCTGGAAGAACGGGTGAAGGCCGGGCAGCCGATCGACAAGATCGCCAGCGTCGCCAGCTTCTTCATCAGCCGTATCGACTCGGCGATCGACAAGAAGATCGACGATCGCCTCGCCGCCGGTGACGCGGAGTCGGACGCGCTGAAGGCCGTGCGTGGCAAGGTCGCCATCGCCAACGCCAAGATGGCGTATCAGTGGTATCTGGACTTTCTGAAGTCCGACCGCTGGCAGGCGCTGGCGGCCAAGGGCGCGCAGCCGCAGCGTCTGCTTTGGGCGTCGACGGGCACCAAGGACCCGTCCTTCCCCGACACGCTGTATATCGACACGCTGATCGGGCCAGACACGGTCAACACCATGCCGCCCAAGACCATGGACGCCTTCCGCGACCATGGCACGGTGGCCGAGACGCTGACCGCCGATATCGACGAGGCCAAGCATGTTCTGGCCGAGGCCGAGCGACTGGGCCTGGACCTGAACGGCGTGACCGACACGCTTGTGGCCGAGGGGGTCGCCTCCTTCGTCAAGGCGTTCGACGATCTGCTCGGCGCGATCGGGCAAAAGCAGCCGGCGGCCTGAGCCTCCCGGCGGCCCCCTCCCCAGATACGGGGAGGGGGCCTTTTTACTTTCTCATGTCAGTAATGGAGTTCCCGCATGAAGATCGGTCTGGTCGGCCTTGGCCGCATGGGTGGCAATATCGCGCGTCGCCTGATGCAGGCCGGGCATCAGGTGGTGGCCTGGGATCGCAGCGACGAGGCGGTGCAGGCCCTCGCCAAGGACGGCGCGGAAGCCGCGACCGGTCTTGACGACATGGCCGGAAAGCTTGCCGACCCCAGCCTATCTTCTAGGGCGATCTGGTGGGTGATGCTGCCCGCCGGTGGCCCGACCGAGGACACGATCGCGCAGATCGCCAAGCTCGCGCGTGACGGTGACGTCATCATCGACGGCGGCAACAGCTTCTACAAGGACGATATCCGCCGCGCCAAGATGCTGGCCGAACAGGGCATCCATTATGTCGATGTCGGCACCTCGGGCGGCGTCTGGGGCCTGGAGCGCGGTTATTGCATGATGATCGGCGGCGACAAGGAAACGGTCGATCACCTCGACCCGATCTTCGACGCGCTGGCGCCGGGGCTGGGCGACATCGTCCGCACGCCGGGCCGTATCGCCGACAAGGTCGATGAGCGCGCCGAGAAGGGCTATATCCATGCGGGCCCCGCGGGCGCGGGTCACTTCGTCAAGATGATCCACAACGGCATCGAATACGGCCTGATGCAGGCCTATGCCGAGGGTTTCGACATTCTGAAGTCGAAGAACAGCGACAAGCTGCCCGAGGACGAGCGTTTTGACCTGAATCTGACCGACATTGCCGAAGTGTGGCGTCGCGGCAGCGTGATCTCGTCCTGGCTGCTCGACCTGACCGCGATCGCGCTGGCCAAGGATGAGATGCTCGACCAGTTCTCGGGCCATGTCGCGGACTCGGGCGAGGGCCAGTGGACGATCGACGCGGCGATGGAGGAGAAGGTCCCGGCCAACGTCCTGACCGCCTCGCTCTTCGCGCGCTATCGCAGCCGGGTCGAGCATACGTACGGCGACAAGGTGCTGTCGGCGATGCGCTTCGGCTTTGGTGGCCACACCGAAATCCCGCAATGAGCGATCCGGTTTCGGGGCCGATCCGGCTGGTCGTGTCGGACGTCGACGGCACGCTCGTCGACCCCGACAAGAAGCTGCGCGCCGCCACCATCGCCGCCGTCAGGCGGCTGGAGGCGGCGGGCGTGGGCTTCACGATCATCAGCGCCCGGCCGCGTTCGGGGCTGGGCTGGCTGGCCGACGAACTGGCGATCGATGCGCCGATCGGGGCGTTCAACGGCGGCACCGTGTTCCGTCGCGACGGCTCGGTCGATGCGCGGTTCCGCGTGCCGGTCGAGGTGATCAGGGATGTGCTGGCCATGGCGGCGGACAATCCCGTCGCCATCTGGGTCTTCGCCGACGATCGCTGGTACGCCAGCAATGCTGAAGGCACCCATGTCGAGCATGAGCGCAAGGCCTCGTCGCAGGAGCCGGTGATCACGCAGGACTTCGCCGCGCTGGTCGACAAAGTCGACAAGATCACGCTGGTCAGCGACGACGCCGAACTGCTGCGCGGCCTCCATGAAAAGGCGAACGCCGCGCATGGTTCGGCGGCGACCATCGCCCAGTCGCAAACCTATTATCTAGACGTGACCGCGCTTCAGGCCAATAAGGGCGACGGCGTGGCGACGCTGGCCAAAGCATTCGGCGTCTCGCTGGAGGAAGTGGCCGTGCTGGGCGACCAGGCCAACGACCTTCCCATGCTGACCCGCGCTGGGTTACCAATTGTCATGGCGAATGCACCGGACGCTGTTAAGGAACAGATCTCGGTACACACCCGTTCCAATGCCGAGGATGGCGTAGCCTATGCCATCGACACCATCATCATGCCCAGAATCGGAGTGTCTTCATGAAGCAACTGGTTGCGTTCGACCTCGACGGTACGCTGGCCGAAAGCAAGCAGCCCCTGGGCGAGCCGATGGGGGAGGCGCTGGCCGACCTGCTCGACGTCGCGCATGTCGCGGTAATCTCGGGCGGTGACTGGCCGCAATTCGACAAGCAGGTCGCGAGCCGCCTGCCGGAGCGCGCCGACCGTACCAAGCTGTGGCTGATGCCGACCACGGGCACGAAGCTCTACACCTATCAGGACGGCAAGTGGACCCCGGTCTATGCCGAGTTGTTCGACGACGCGACCAAGGCCAAGATCCTCGAGGCGTTCGACGCCTCGCTCGAGGCGACCGGCTTCGTGCCGGAACAGACCTGGGGCGAGCGGATCGAGGATCGCGGCAGCCAGATCACCTTCTCGGCGCTGGGCCAGCAGGCTCCGATCGACGCGAAGGAACATTGGGATCCCAAGTTCGAGAAGCGCAAGATCATCCAGGCCGATCTGAAGCAGCGCCTGCCGGGCCTGTCGATCAACATGGGCGGCGCGACCTCGATCGACATCACCCGTGAGGGCGTCGACAAGGCCTATGGCCTGAAGAAGCTGCGGGATGCGAGCGGCATCGAACTCGACGCGATGATGTTCATCGGCGACGCGATCTTCCCGGGCGGCAACGACTATCCTGCCAAGGAACTGGGCCTCGACACGGTGCGCGTGCGCGACCCGGAAGAGACGTTGGCGGTCATTGCGGGGATCGTCGCCTGCCTGAAGTGAGTGACAGCGCCTCCACCGCCCTGCGCGCCCGGACCGGTCCCGCGCATGAGGCGGTGGATGCCGCCTACGGCGCCTATCGGCTGGGCGATCGGGAAAGCTATGCGGCGTTCCTGATCGCCCACGCACGCGCGCTGCCCGCCGTCGAGGGATGGCTGGCGGATCACCAGATCGGGTTTGCATGGCGCGCCCGACGGGATGCCCTGTCGGCGGACCTAGCGGCGATGGGACGGGACATGCCCGACCCCCTGCCTTTCGATCTGGCCGATGACGAAGCCGCTCGCTGGGGCGCGCTTTATGTGACCGAAGGCTCGCGACTGGGCGGCGTGATGCTGGCCCGGCAGGTGGGGGAGGGGTTGCCCAAGGCCTATCTGGAGTCCGGCTTCGGGCCCGGCGAGTGGCGGGACTTTCGCCATGCGCTGGACGCGGCGGCGGAGGATGACGCCTGGATTGGCCGAGCGGTGGAGGCAGCGGAGCAGGTCTTCGCGTTGTACGGGAAAGCCGCATAACCAAACCTGCCGTTCAGCCTGGGCGAAGTCGAAGGCCAAGGGCGACCACCCTCACCCTTCCGGCGCTTCGCGCCTCCCTCCCTTTCCCATCGGGAGAGGGAGGGGGCCCGTCTGCGATAGCGGGTGGGAAGGGTGAGGGTGGTACGGTCTTCCCTCAATCCGCGATCGGCGCGATCACGATCGCTCGCAGGCCGGGCTGGTTGTCGTCATATTCGATCGACCCGGACAGCCGCTGCATCATCGCCGCCATCATCCGGCTGCCGAACCCGCGTCCCTGGCTGGGGTCCTCGGCCGCCTTGCCGCGACCCTCGTCCGCGACGATCAGGCGCAGGCGGTTGCCATATTGCTCCAGCGTGATGGTCACCGGACCGGCTGCGCCGTCATAGGCATATTTGGTCGCGTTGATGATCAGCTCGGTCGTCACCAGTCCCAGGTTGATCGCCCGGTCGGTCGGCATCAGCACGGGGGAGAGGTCGAGCCGCATCATCGCGGCCCATTCGCGGCCCATCGACTGTTTCATGTCGCCGACCAGATCTTCCAGATAGCGCGCCAGGTCGACGGTCTGGATCTGGTCGTCGCGGTACAGGCGACGATGGACCAGCGCCACGGCGGCCAGCCGCGCCTTCGCCTCGTTCAACTGTTCGCGCACACGGGAATCGTCGGCCGCCTTGGCCTGGAGAGACAGGAAGGACGAGACGAGCTGGAGGCTGTTCTGGACCCGGTGGTCCACCTCCTTCATCAGCACGTCCTTCTGGACCAGCAATGCTTCCTTGTCGTCCAGTGTCCGCTGGAGCGCGGCGTTCAGGCCGCGCAGGCGGTGGTTCTGCGCCGCGTCGTGAAGCGCGCGGCGCAGGCGATGCGCGGCCTCCACCTCTTCCATCGTCCAGCGCCGCGAGCGGCCGCACACCGTCTCGCGCCAGCTCTCGAACGAGGTGCGCGGGTTCAGCGTGGCATCGGGGGTCAGCGCGACCGACTTGTGCGGATTGCCCGCCCATTCGACCTCTTCGACATGTTCGGCGCGGAACCAGAGCAAGGTGACGCCGCCATCGACCAGCGGCAGTGCCATCACCCCGGCGGTCGTCGCCGCCAGCGGCGCGGCCTCGGGCATCAGCTTGGGCAGTTCGTGCGTGAAATATACGTCGCCGCCGCCCCGGATCGCGGTCCATCCGGCGATGTCGAGGATCGCCAGTTCGGGCGGGCAGGTGCCGTGGGACTGCACCTTGCCCCGATCGACGATCGCAAAGCCCGTCGCGCCCATCATCGCCATCATCTCGGGCATCAGGCGGCGGATGGCGGGGACCAGGTCGCCCATGCCGATGATCCGCGGCAACAGGTTGTCTTCCGCCGCGCGCAGGCGCAGGCGCTCGCGGTAGAGTTCGGCCTCTTCCTTCGCCCGGACCTGCCGTGCCAGCGCACTTGCCAACCCGGCGGCGGCGGCACGCAGTTCGGGCGACAGGCGGCGGGGAGTGTAGTGATGGCACGCGATCATGCCCCACAACAAACCGTCCTTGACGATCGAGATCGACGCCGACGCCGCCACGCCCATATTCTTCAGATAGCGGACATGGACAGGCGATACGCTGCGCAGGCTGACATCGCTCAGGTCCAGCGTCTCGAACCCGTCCGGCCGGATCGGGGCGGGGACGTAATCGACATCGGGGATGCTGCGCGTCTTGTTGCGGACATAGAGCGCGCGCGCCTGTTTCGGAATGTCGGACGCGGGGAAATGATGGTGGAGAAAGGACGGAAGGTTCGCCGACCGCGCCTCGGCCACGACACGCCCGGCATCCTCGTCCAGGAAGCGATAGAGCATGACCCGGTCGAACCCGGTCAGCATCTGGAAGGTGGTCGCGGCCCGGTCGAACAGCATCGGCAGGTCCGCGGTCCGCTCGAAGCTGGTGACGGCGGCGTCGATCCAGCTGAGCGCGCTGCCCTTGCCCCAGGGGGCATCGACGATGCCCGGTTCCAGCTCGATCAATACCCGCTCGCCCGCGACCCGGTGCGCGGTCACCGAAAAACGCTGGGCGATGCCGTCGACCGGCACGCCGGCGACCGCGGTGCCGGGGCCGATCGGCATGGTGGCCACCATCTGTGCGACTTCGTCGCCCAGCAGAGCGGCGAGCGGTCGACCAAGCCATTCGGGCGCCAGCCGATCCTCGATGGCGCCAGCTCCCGCGATCACGTCCAGGGTCCTGGCGTCCACCACCAGCATCAGGCCGTGGGGCTGAATAGCCCCGGGGATATGAATGGGCTCCCGATCGCAGGCGGTGATATCCAGGCTTGGATCGGTCGTGACGGAGCGCGTGGCCATCAGGCGAATAATTCCTCTCGCCCGATCACATGCCGGGTTTCATACGGGGTTGCAAATACTTGGAACGTGCAAACGATCCGATTTGGGATTGGTCGTGATCCCGTGTCGGACGATGGAACGAAGGATGGAACGAAGATTGCGCGTTTGGGTAATTTCCGTTTAAGGCAAGGCAACGGACTCAAAGAGCCGCTTGGAGAGGACATGATCGAAGATTTCGACTTCGCGCTGGGCGAAAGCGCGGACATGATCCGTGAGGCGACGCGCCGTTTCGCAACCGACCGGATCGCACCGCTTGCCGTGCGGATGGACGCGGAAGACTGGTTTCCCCGTGACATATGGCCCGAAATGGGCGCGATGGGCCTGCACGGCATCACGGTTGCGGAGGCCGATGGCGGGCTGGGCCTGGGCTATCTGGAACATGTCGTCGCGATCGAGGAAGTGTCGCGCGCTTCCGCGTCGCTTGGCCTGTCCTACGGCGCGCACTCCAATCTGTGCGTCAACCAGATCAGCCGCTGGGGCAATGCCGAACAGAAGGCCAGATATCTCCCCGGCCTGATCTCGGGCGAGCATGTAGGCAGCCTGGCCATGTCGGAGGTATCGGCAGGGTCGGACGTCGTGTCGATGAAGCTGCGCGCGGTGAAGGCCGAAGGCGGCTGGGTGCTGAACGGCACGAAATTCTGGATCACCAACGCGGCCTATGCCGAGACTTTGGTCGTCTATGCCAAGACGGGCCAAGGAGAGGGAGGGGGCGGAAGCCGGGGCATCACCGCCTTCCTGATCGAAAAGGACATGGCCGGGTTCGCCATCGGGCAGAAGATCGACAAAATGGGCATGCGCGGCAGCCCGACCGCCGAGCTGGTCTTCAACGACTGTTTCGTGGGCGACGCGCAGGTGATGGGCCCGGTGAACGGCGGCGTCGGCGTGCTGATGAGCGGGCTGGACTATGAGCGCGCGGTACTGGCGGGGATTCAGCTGGGCATCATGCAGGCGTGCCTCGACGTGGTGGTTCCTTACGTCCGCGAGCGTCGCCAGTTCGGCCGGGCGATCGGGGAGTTCCAGCTGATCCAGGCCAAGATCGCCGACATGTATGTCGCGCTCAATTCGGCGCGCGCCTATGTCTATGCGGTGGCGCGGTCCTGCGATGCGGGACGGACGACGCGGTTCGACGCGGCGGGCGCGATCCTGCTGGCGAGCGAGAATGCGGTGAAGGTTTCTCTCGAGGCGATCCAGGCGCTGGGCGGGGCTGGTTATACCAAGGACTGGCCGGTCGAACGCTTTGCGCGCGACGCCAAGCTGCTCGACATTGGCGCGGGTACGAATGAAATTCGCCGGATGCTGATCGGGCGCGAGTTGATCGGCAAGCTCGAAAAGGTGGCGCAATGAGCACGATTTCATTCCTCCCCAAGCTTTGCTTGGGGAGGGGGACCATGCGAAGCATGGTGGAGGGGCAAGCCCCTCGCCCCTCCACCACCGCTTCGCGGCGGTCCCCCTCCCCATCAGAGATGGGGAGGAATTGATGGGGGCAGTGATACCCTCGCGGCTGTCGCGCGACGATGCGGCGTTCCGTACCAACGTCGATCACAATCGCGCGCTCGCCGAACGTTTGCGTGCCGACGTCGCTAGGGCCGGCCTGGGCGGCAACGAAGCGTCGCGCGAGCGCCATGTCGCGCGCGGCAAGCTGCTCCCCCGCGACCGGGTGGAACAGTTGCTCGACGCCGGTTCGCCTTTCCTCGAGATCGGCCAGCTCGCCGCCAACGGCCTGTACGACGATGCCGTCCCCGGCGCGGGCGTGATCGCCGGGATCGGCCGGGTCCATGGCCGTCAGGTGATGATCGTCGCCAATGACGCGACGGTGAAGGGCGGCACCTATTACCCGCTGACCGTCAAGAAGCATCTCCGCGCGCAGGAGATCGCGCTCGAGAACCGGTTGCCCTGCATCTATCTGGTCGACAGCGGCGGTGCGAACCTGCCGCATCAGGCGGAGGTCTTTCCCGACCGCGATCATTTCGGCCGCATCTTCTTCAACCAGGCGCAGATGTCGGCGGCGGGCATTCCCCAGATCGCCTGCGTCATGGGGAGCTGTACCGCGGGCGGCGCATACGTCCCCGCCATGTCCGACGAGACGGTGATCGTGCGCGGGCAGGGAACGATCTTCCTTGCAGGGCCCCCGCTGGTGAAGGCGGCGACGGGCGAGGTCATCTCCGCCGAGGAACTGGGCGGCGCGGACACGCATGGCCGCAAGTCGGGCGTGGTCGATCATGTCGCCGAGAATGACGATCACGCGCTGTCGATCGTCCGCGATATCGTGGAGACGCTGCCGCCGCAGGTGATGCCCGACGTCAACCTGGCCGAGGCGGACGAACCGCTCTATCCGGCCGAGGAACTGTACGGCCTGATCCCGCAGGACGTGCGTGCGCCTTATGATGTGCACGAGGTAATCGCGCGGCTGGTCGACGGATCGCGCTTTCACGAGTTCAAGGCGCTGTACGGTGCCAGCCTGGTCTGCGGCTTTGCGCATGTCCATGGCAAGCCGGTCGCGATCCTGGCGAACAACGGCGTGCTGTTCTCGGAAAGTGCGCAGAAAGGCGCGCATTTCATCGAACTGGCGTGCCAGCGGCGTATCCCCCTGCTGTTCCTCCAGAACATCTCCGGCTTCATGGTCGGTGGTCGCTATGAGGCGGAGGGCATCGCCAAGCACGGCGCCAAGCTGGTGACGGCGGTGGCGACGGCGCAGGTGCCCAAGATCACCATGCTGATCGGCGGCAGCTTTGGCGCCGGAAATTACGGCATGTGCGGGCGGGCTTACTCGCCCCGCTTCCTGTTCACCTGGCCCAATGCGCGGATCAGCGTGATGGGCGGCGAACAGGCGGCGAGCGTGCTGGCGACGGTCCACCGCGATGCCGACAACTGGACGCCGGACGAGGCGGAGGCGTTCAAGGCCCCCATCCGCCAGCGTTACGAGGACGAAGGCAACCCCTGGTATGCGACCGCACGGCTGTGGGACGACGGTATCGTCGATCCGGCCCAGACGCGGGACGTGCTCGGGCTGGCGCTGGATGCGTGCCTGAACGCGCCCGTGGCGGAGGCACCCCGTTTCGGGGTGTTCCGGATGTAATGGTGATGGATTTGACCATCGACGGCGCGACCGTGGTGGACGAGGCCGATTTCCATGCCCGTATCCGCGAAGCCTCGGGCGTCGAGTGGTATGGCGGCAGCCTGGATGCGCTGTTCGATTTGCTGGTGGCGGTCGTGAAGCCGCCGATCACGCTGTCTATCACCAACGCGGCGGCCGCACGCAAAGTGATCGACGCGCGGTTCGATCGTATCCTGACCGTGATCCTCGACGCGGTCGCCGAACGGCCGGGTGCCATCATGTTGAAGCTGGAATCCTGATGATGAAGAGCCTCCTCATCGCCAATCGCGGCGAGATCGCCTGCCGCATCATCCGCACCGCGCGCGAAATGGGCCTGCGCACCGTCGCCGTCTATTCCGAGGCCGATGCACAGGCGCTGCACGTGAGGCTTGCGGACGAGGCCATCCTCATCGGCCCGGCCCCTGCGCGGGAAAGCTATCTCGACGCCGCGCGCATCCTGGCCGCCGCGAAGGACAGCGGGGCCGAGGCGATCCATCCCGGCTATGGCTTCCTGTCGGAGAATGTCGAGTTCGCCGAAGCCGTAATCGCCGCCGGGCTGGTCTGGGTCGGGCCCAACCCCGACAGCATCCGCGCCATGGGCCTGAAGGACGCGGCAAAGGTGCGCATGATCGCGGCGGGCGTGCCGGTGACGCCGGGCTATCTGGGCGAGGACCAGAGCCCCGACCGCCTCGCCGCCGAAGCCGATAAGGTCGGCTATCCTGTCCTGATCAAGGCGGTCGCGGGCGGCGGTGGCAAGGGAATGCGGCGGGTCGACGATCCCGCCGCCTTTGCCGAGGCACTGGCCTCCTGCCGTCGCGAGGCGGCATCGTCGTTCGGCGACGACCGCGTGCTGATCGAGAAATACATCCTGTCGCCCCGCCATATCGAGGTGCAGGTCTTCGGCGATCGCCAGGGCCGGGTCGTCCATCTGTTCGAGCGCGACTGCTCGCTGCAACGCCGCCACCAGAAGGTGATCGAGGAAGCCCCAGCGCCGGGCATGGACGATGCGACGCGCGACGCGGTGTGCGGTGCCGCCGTCCGCGCCGCGCAGGCGGTCGATTATGTCGGAGCGGGCACGATCGAGTTCATCGCCGACGCCTCGGAAGGCCTTCGCGCCGACCGGGTCTGGTTCATGGAAATGAACACCCGACTCCAGGTCGAGCATCCCGTCACCGAAGCGATCACCGGCATCGATCTGGTCGAATGGCAGTTGCGTGTCGCGGCGGGCGAGCCCCTGCCGATGGCGCAGGGCGACCTGTCGATCAACGGCCATGCGATCGAGGCGCGGCTCTATGCCGAGGATCCGGCTAAGGGCTTCCTGCCCGCGATCGGCACGCTGGAGGTGTTCGACCTTGGCGACGACCCCGCCATCCGCATCGACACGGGTGTCGAGGAAGGCGCGGAGATCACCCCCTGGTACGACCCGATGATCGCCAAGGTCATCGCCCATGCCGCCACCCGCGACGAGGCGCGCGAGGCGCTGGCCGATGCGCTGGACGAGGCGGTGATCTGGCCGGTGCGCACCAATGCCGGGTTCCTGGTCGAGGCGCTCGACCATCCCGATTTCGCGAGCGGCAATGTCGACACCGGCCTGATCGCACGTGAGGGCGAGGCGCTGATGCCGCCAACCGAACCGTCCGAGGAGGCGCTGGCCGAGGCGGCGGCGGCTTTGGTCGGGGCGGACGCCCTGTCCGGCTTTCGCCTCAACGCCGCCCCGAAGCGGACCGGCCGCTTCCTGCTCGACGGGCAGGCCATCACCGTCGATTTCAGCGAGGCGGGCGAGGTGCCCGCTTCGCCGACCGACGAGGTGCTGATCTCCGAAGGTGGGCAGAGCTGGTCCTTCACCCGCTGGCGCGCCGACGGGCTGGCGGCGGGCGGCGCGGGCGACGGTGCCATCCTGTCGCCCATGCCCGGACGCATCATCGCGGTCGCGGTCGCCGAGGGTCAGGCGGTGGGTGCGGGCCAGCCGCTCGTCACGCTGGAGGCGATGAAGATGGAACATGTCCTGACCGCGCCCTTCGACGGCATCGTCACCGACCTGACGGCCGAGACGGGCGGGCAGGTGGCCGAGGGCGTGGCGCTGGTCCGTATCGTTGCGGAGGATGCGGCATGAGCGGACGCTTCTTCGACGAATGGGTGATCGGCGACCGGATCGAGCACCCGATCCGCCGCACCGTCACCGAGACGGACAACCTCCTATTCTCGACCATGACCCATAATCCGCAGCCGCTGCACATCGACGCGGAGGCGGCGAAGGCCAGCGAATTCGGGCGGATCCTCGTCAACGGCACCTTCACCTTCTCGCTGATGGTCGGCCTGTCGGTGGGGGAGACGACTCTGGGCACGCTGGTCGCGAACCTGGGCTATGACGAACTGGTCATGCCCGCACCGGTGTTTCTGGGCGACACGCTGCGTGCGACGAGCGAGGTGACGGCCCTGCGCGAGAGCAAGTCGCGGCCCGGTGCGGGGCTGGTGACGTTCCGGCACGAGGCGCTGAATCAGCGCGACGAGGTGGTGTGCCGGTGTTTGCGGACGGCATTGGTGAAGAAGCGGGGATAGGGTGGGGCGTGGCCTTCGACTTCGCTCGGGCTGAACGGTCGGTTGGAATAGACAAACTCCCAAAACTCCGTTCAGCCTGAGCGCAGTCGAAGGCCAACGGAAACCCTCACAACCGCGTCCGAACCCCGATCCACACGGTGCGCGGCGTCGCCCGCTCGATCAGCCCCGCGCCGCTATACGCCGCTTCCACCCGCGCATCGGCGAGGTTCTCCGCCCGCGCCTCGATCAGCCAGCCACGAAACGCCGGCACCGCCGCATAGGCGTCCAGCGTCGTCGCGGGGGCCAGCGAGCGGATATTCTGATCGTCCTCGAACTGTCGACCGACATGGCGCAGCGTCCCGCTCAGCACCGCACCGCGCCGCTCGATGGCGAGCGTGCCGGAAAACTGGTCGCGCGGAGTCTGTGCCGGGCGAAGGCCGTCGAGCGGCGCGGCTGTGCCCGACGCCTCGACCCGCGCGCCGATATGCGACCAGGACGCGCGGGCGCTGACCGGGCCGGCCGCTGCATTCGCCTCCAGCTCGAAGCCCTGCGACCGGATCGCGTCCAAATTTTGCCGCATCCGATAGACCCCGTTCGCCGCGACGAAGCCGACGCCGGGGAACGTCCCCGGCCCACGCCCCATCGTCACATTGGCGATCGCATCGGTCAGCCGGTTGAAGAAATAGGTGCCCGACAGCCGCAGGCCTGCCGCCGGGGTCAGGTCGAACCCGCCCTCGACGCCTTCGACCCGCTCGGGGTTCAACGCAGCGTTGGCGCCGGTCGCGTCGGCTCCGGCGCGAAAGGGCCGGTATAGTTCGTTGAGCGTCGGCAAGCGCCACCCGCGATAGGCCGCCGCGCGCAGGGTCAACGGCGCGATTGGACGTACCGCCGCGCCCAGCCGTCCGGTGAATTCCTGCCCCGACCGATCGGGGAAATCAGTATCGGTCAGCACCGCGCCGGTCGCCAACACGCCCTCGTCCAGCCGACCGTTGCGGATGCGCCAGTCGTCCACCCGCGCTGCGGCGGTGACGGTCAGCACGCCCGCCTCCACGCTGCCGTCCGCGAACAGCCCCATGGTCCGCGTCGCGCCGCCCGCTTCGCGCCGCCGGGTGGGGAGGCCCGCGACATAGGTATAGAGTTCCTGCGTCCGCCCGCTGGTGTCGCGAACATCGCCGCCCAGACGCAGCTTCACGGCATCGCCGAGCGGCGGCGACACCTCGATCCGACCGCCCAGCCCGGTGGCGGGGACGCTATACTGGTCGAGCGTGAGCGTCGCCGCCGTGCGCGCGGCATTGACGCTGGCATAGCGCGAGGCGAATTGCCGCGTCTGGACATAGGCCAGTGCCGACCAGCCCCAGGCCCCGCGCCCGACCAGCCGCACGCTGGCATCCGCACCGTCCGAGCGGTTGTCGGTAAAGTCCGTCCCCCGGTCGCGCGCATCGTGGAAGGCGGCCAGCGTCATCTGCAATTCGGTCGAGGGTGCGATCCCGACGACGCCGCGCGCCGCCCCCGAATATTGTTCATAAGGGGCGGGTCGGTCGGCGGGGCCGCGCTGTTCCCGGACGATGGGCGTGAAGCCATCGCCGCGCGCATAGGCGCCCGAGACGGTCAGGAAGCCGCCGTCGCGAACCAGCGAGGCCGAGCCCTGCGCATCGACCGAATCGCGGCTGCCATAGGAAAGCGCGAGATCGAGCGGGGAGAGCTGGTCGGGCGTTGCGCTGTCCATCTCGATCGTCCCGGCCAGTGCGCCCGGGCCCCAAAATCCCGAACCGCCCCCGCGCGTCATGCGGATGCGGCCGAGCCGCCCGGTCGCATAGGCGGGAAAGACCACCCAGCCACCGAAAGGATCGGCCTGCGGTACGCCGTCCAGCACCAGCAGCGCCCGACTCGACGCATTGCCGCCCAGGCCGCGCAGCGTGATCCCCTGCGACGTGGGATGCGCCGAGCGGCTGTCCGAACGGCGAAACTGCTGCAGCCCGGCGACATCGGACAGGACATTCTCCAGCCGTTGCGAGGCGTTCTGCGTGATCCGGTCGCGGTCGATCGTCACGACGTCCAGCGCCCGGTCGCCCGGCTGGTCGGCCAGGCCCCGGCCGGTGACGATGATGGTGTCGGTGGTCTGGGCGGGGAGGGTGGCCGGGGCGAGAATGAGGGCGAGCAGAGGCAGGCGGTGGATGGCAGGCATGGTGTGTGGTGGTCCCCTTTGCTCCCTTAATAGGGATGTCACGGAGTGAAGACGAATAATGACGTCAACAGGTCCACGGATGTGTGACCCACGCCCCTCCCGCAAGCGGGAGGGGATGGGGGAGGGAAAGCCACAAGCGACGGTCTCGGTGAGACTTCATTCCCTCCCCAAACCCAGTTTCAGATAAACGATGCCCCGAATCTTTTAGGTCATGCCGGGGGTATGACCGACCTGAAAGTCGCTTTCGAGAGGGACGTGAAGAAGAAGGGAGAAGGCGGATGACGCGCTCGAAAAACCCCCTTACAGTCCCGTCATCGTGGCCACCCTACACACCCTTGCCAACCCTGCGCGTTTCCTGAAGATCGCTCGTCCGCTGACCGGGATTTTCCTGGGGCTGGGCATCGTGCTGATCGCGGTTGCGGTCTGGGCGGGGCTGGCGCTGACGCCGCCCGATTATCTTCAGGGGGAGACGGTGCGAATCCTCTACATCCATGTGCCCGCCGCCTGGCTGGGCATGGCGGGGTGGAGTGGGATCGCGGTTGCCAGCCTGTCGCTGATCGTGTGGCGGCATCCGCTGGCGCAGGTCGCCGCGCGCGCCATCGCCTGGCCGGGCGCGGTGTTCGCCGCCCTGTGCCTGGCGACCGGATCGATCTGGGGACGGCCGACCTGGGGGACGTGGTGGCAATGGGACGGGCGGCTGACCTCGATGCTGCTGCTGCTGTTCGTCTATCTCGGCTATATCGCACTCGCGCGCGCGGATGCCGACCGGGGTGGCGACGGGCGGATCCCGGCTTTGTACGGACTGGCGGGGACTGCGCTGCTGCCGGTCATTCGTTATTCGGTGGTGTGGTGGAACACGCTGCACCAGGGCCAGTCGATCGGGCTGACCGGCTCCAGCATCGACAAGTCCCTGCTCTGGCCGCTGCCCATCGCGCTCGCCGGCTTCACCTTCCTGTTCGCGGCCATCGTGCTGATGCGGATGCGCACCCTGCTGGCGCAGGCCAAGGCCGAGGCGCGGATGCGGCGGATGGCGCGCGCATGAACCAGATGGCCTTTGTCGCGGCGGCCTATGCGGTCATGCTGGGTGGCACGGGTGCGCTCACCCTGATCAGCTATCTGGCGATGAAGCGCGCCGAGAAATGACGCCCAAATCCCAACGCCTCACGCTGGCGCTGCTCGCGCTGGCCGCGATCGTCGCGGCGGTGCTGCTCGCCATGTCGGCGATGAAGGATCAGGCGGCGTTCTTCTACACCCCCTCCGATGCGAAAGCGCAGGGATTGCCGCTGGGCAAGGCGGTGCGGCTGGGCGGCATGGTCGAGGCGGGGTCGGTCCACCGCGCCGCCGACGGCGTGACGGTGCGCTTCGTCGTGACCGACGGCCGGGCGACGACCCCGGTGACCTTTGCCGGGATCACGCCGGACCTGTTCCGCGAGAAGTCGGGCGTGGTGGCGGAGGGACAGTTCCAGCCCGATGGCGGCTTCGTCGCGACCAACCTGCTCGCCAAGCATGACGAGAAATACATGCCCCCCGAAATGGCGGGCAATATGCACGAGAGCCGGAGCCTGGAGCCATGATCGCCGAGGCGGGCCTCGCCGCACTGTGGTTCGCCGCGATGCTGGCGGGGTTGCAGCTGTTGCTGGGCGTGCTGGCGCTGCGGCATAGGCACGCGGCGGGCGAGCAGGCGATGGCGGCGATCGGCCCGGTCGCGATCGTACAGGGCGCGCTGGTCGCCATCGCCATGGCCGCGTTGATCGCGGTGTTCCTGAACACCGATTTGTCGGTCAAGCTGGTCGCCGAGAACAGCCATTCGGCCAAGCCCTGGATCTACAAGTTCGCCGGGGCCTGGGGCAATCACGAAGGATCGATGCTGCTCTGGGTGACGATCCTGGGCGCGGGCGGCGCGCTGGTCGCGTGGAAGGAGCGGACGCTCGACCGGGCGACGCATGTCGCGACGCTGGCGGCGCAGGGCGCGATCGCGCTGGGTTTCTATGCCTTCCTGCTGTTCGCCTCCAACCCGTTCGCGCGGTTGAACCCGGCGCCGATCGAGGGGCAGGGGCTGAACCCGCTGTTGCAGGACCCCGGTTTGGCCTTCCATCCGCCGACGCTCTATGCGGGTTATGTCGGGCTGTCGGTCGCCTTTTCCTTTGCGGTCGGCGCGCTCGTGACGGGGCAGGTCGGCCCGGCGTTTGCCCGGGCGATGCGGCCCTGGGTGCTGGGCGCATGGGTGCTGCTGACCATCGGCATTACGGCGGGGTCGTACTGGGCCTATTATGAACTGGGCTGGGGTGGCTGGTGGTTCTGGGACCCGGTCGAGAATGCCTCGCTGATGCCGTGGTTGGCGGCCACCGCCTTACTCCATTCCGTCAATGTGCTGGCGGCGCGTGATGGGCTTCGCGCGTGGACGGTGATGCTGGCGGTCGTCGCCTTCTCGATGTCGATGATCGGCACGTTCCTGGTGCGCTCGGGCATCCTGACCAGCGTTCATGCCTTTGCCGTCGATCCCCGGCGCGGGGCGTTCATCCTGGCGCTGCTGGGTCTGTATATCGGCGGGGCGCTGGCACTGTTCGGCGCTCGGATCGGGCAGGTGCGGGCGGGGCGCAGCTTTGCCTTTGTCAGCCGTGAGGGCGGGCTGGTCGTCAACAACCTGCTGCTGTCGGTCATCCTGGGCATCGTGCTGATTGGCACGCTCTATCCGCTGATCGCCGCCGGGTTCGGCGTGCGCCTGTCGGTCGGGCCGCCCTTCTTCCACGCCGCCGCCGGGCCGATCGCGCTGGTGCTGGTCGCCGTCATGGCGGTGGGGCCGATGCTTCGCTGGCGGCAGGATCAGGCCGAGGCGGTGTTGATCCGCATGTTGTGGCCGATGGTCGCGGCGGCGGGGACGTTCGCGCTGCTGCTGACGTTGAGCGGGGGGATGAGCGTCCTGTCGCTGCTCGGCCTGTCCTTGGGCGTCGGGCTGGTGGTGGCGAGCGTCCTGCCGATCACCCGGCGCAACTGGCGGCGTACGCCGCTGCCCATCTGGGGCATGGTCATCGCCCATGCCGGGATCGGCGTGAGCATGATCGGCATGGCGTGCGACAGCGCCTTCACCGCCGAGCGGCTGGTCGCGCTCTATCCGGGGCAGGCGACGGTCGTCGGGCCGTGGCGGGTGCAGCTCGACCGCATCTATCCCAATGTCGGCCCCAACTGGTCCGCGCTGGGTGCCAAGCTGACCGTGGCCCGCGACGGCGCGGCCGAGACGCTGCGCCCGCAACAGCGTTTCTTCACCGATCCACCCACCACCACCAGCGAGAGTGCCATCGCGACGCATTGGGACGGGCAGCTCTACACGGTGCTTGGGCAACAGGATGCCGCGACCGGCCGCTGGCAGCTTCGCCTGTGGTGGAAGCCGTTCGTGACGATGATCTGGTTCGGCGGCATCATGATCGCGCTGGGCGGCGCGCTGGCGCTGTTCGGCCGCTGGTTCAAGGGCTGGCAGCAGCGCCGTCGGGAGGCGCTGTGGGGATGACGTCCGGGGGCAAGACGCGCTGGCTGATCTGGGTGCCGCTGGCGGCGTTCGCGATCCTGTTCGTGGTGGTCGCGACCGGGCTGATGCGCCCGTCGGACACGACCGTCCATTCGACGCTGGTGGACAAGCCGCTGCCCGATTTTCGCCTCGACCCGATGGTGCCGGGCAAGCCGGGCTTGGCGAGCGCGGACTTCGGCAAGGGCACGCCGCGCCTGCTCAACGTCTTTGCCAGCTGGTGCATCCCCTGCATCGCCGAAGCGCCGCAGCTGATGGCGCTGAAGGCCCGGGGGGTGACGATCGATGCCATCGCGATCCACGACAAGGGCCCCGCCATCGCCGATTTCCTGCGCCGCCACGGCGATCCCTATGCCGCCATCGGCGACGATGCACGCAGCCGGGTCCAGCTGTCGCTCGGCTCGTCGGGCGTGCCCGAGACGTTCCTGATCGACGGGCGCGGGCGGATCGTGCGGCAATATATCGGCGACATCCGTGCCGATCAGGTCGACCAGATCGTCCGCGACGTGAAGGCGGCGCGATGAGTCTGTCGCTCGCCTTGCTGCTCGCTGCGGCTGCGCCCGCACCCGATTACGGCAACACCCAGCTGCCCGACCCCCATGCCGAGGCGCAGGCCCGCGCGCTGATGGGCGAGCTGCGCTGCGTGGTGTGCCAGGGCCAGTCGATCGCCGACAGCGACGCCGACATGGCCGCCGACATGCGCGCGCTGGTCCGCCAGCGTATCGCGCGCGGCGAAAGCCCGACCGCGATCCGCAACTGGCTGATCGAGCGTTATGGCGATTATGTCAGCTATGATCCGCCGCTGTCGGGGGCGACCGCGCTGCTCTGGGCCACGCCGATCCTGTTGCTGGCGCTGGGCGCATGGATCGCGCGGTCGACATTCCGGAGGCGGCGCTGATGGGCTGGTTGATCCTGTTGGCCCTTGCCGCAGGTGCGGTGGTGCTGGCGCTGGCCTTGCGTTTCCCACGGCCGCTCTGGACGATGCTGGGCGCGGCGCTGGCGCTGGGCGGCGTCGGTTATGCCTGGCAGGTGCGGCCGACGCTGATGGCGGCCGCGCCTCAGCCGCGCCCCGATCCGCTGCGCGATGACGATGCGATCGCCGATCTTCGCAACCAGTTGATCGGCCGTTTCGGCGAACAGGCGCAGATGTTCATCGCGGCCGATGCGCTGTCCCGATCGGGCGACAAGCGGACAGCGGTGAAGATCATGCTCGGTGCGGTCGGCGGAGCGCCCACCAGCGTTCCCTATTGGACCGAGCTGGGCAATGTCCTGTTCGCGCATGACGGCTATCAGATGTCGCCAGCCGCGCAGTTCGCGTTCCGTCGTGCCCGGCGGCTGGGGCCGAACGATCCCACGCCGTTCTTCTTCGAGGGGCTGGCCTGGATGCGGGCCGGCGACTTCCGCAAGGCGCGGCTGCTCTGGGGCCTCGCACTGCAAAAGTCGCCCGCCGATGCCACCTACCGTCCGGCGATCGAGCAGCGGGTGATTCTGCTCGATCAGGCGATACGGATGATGGAGCGATAGGGGCTTACTGGCCCCGGCCGGTCTTTTCCTGCAGCGCGTCGATACGCTTGGAGGCATCCGCCTTGGTCAGCGTGTCGTCGAACGCCTCGCCGGCTTCCTCGGACAGGGTCTTGAGGTAGCTGGCTTGGGCACCGGTCATCTTCTCGTCGCCGGTGGTCCAGTCGTCCGGGTCCTTCTCGGCGTTGGAGAAGGGTTCGCTCTTGGGGTTGTCGGTCATGGGGTGATCCTTTCGACGGGATCAACGATGACGTTCGCTGTACGTTCCGGGGTAATAGTGGGAAAGGGCAGGACGTGCATTTCGACGTCGCTCGGTGAAACGGGGAGTGGCCACCCGCGAATCGCCCATTCAGCCTGAGCGAAGTCGAAGGCCACGGACGCGCCGATGTGGCGGAGGTCCGGGCATGCACTTCGACTTCGCTCAGTGCGGACGGAGCTTGGCCGGGGTGTTTAGCCCGCCCAAGCCTCGAACGGCAGGTCGAGCGCTTCGGCGACGGCGGCGTGGCGGATCTTGCCGCCAGAGACGTTCAGGCCGCCCGCCAGATGCGGGTCCGCCTTCATCGCGGCCTCGGCACCCATGTTCGCCAGCTTGACCGCGAAGGGCAGGGTCGCGTTGTTCAGCGCGAAGGTCGAGGTGCGGGCGACTGCGCCGGGCATGTTGGCGACGCAGTAGTGGATCACGCCATCGATCTCGAACACCGGGTCCTGGTGGGTGGTGGCATGGCTCGTCTCGAAGCAGCCGCCCTGGTCGATCGCGATGTCGACCATCACCGAGCCGCGCTTCATCGTCTTCAGCATGTCGCGGGTGACGAGCTTGGGCGCGGCCGCACCGGGGACCAGCACCGCACCGATGACGAGGTGCGCATTCTTCACCGCCGCCGCGATCGCCGCCTTCGACGCATAGGCGGTCTTGATCTGGCTGGAGAAGAACATGTCCAGCTCGGCCAGGCGGTCGTTGTTGATGTCATAGATGGTGACGTCGGCGCGCAGGCCCACCGCCATCTGCGCCGCGTTCACGCCCGAAACGCCGCCGCCCAGGATCGCGACCTTGGCAGGCGCCACGCCGGGCACGCCGCCGAGCAGGATGCCACGGCCGCCCTGCTGCTTTTCCAGATAATGCGCGCCGACCTGCACCGCCATGCGGCCCGCGACTTCCGACATCGGCTTCAGAAGGGGCACGCCGCCACGGGGCGAGGTGACCGTCTCATAGGCGATGCAGGTCGCGCCCGACTTCATCAGGCCCTCGGCCTGCGGCTTGTCGGCGGCGAGGTGGAGATAGGTGAACAGGACATGGTGCGGACGCAGCATCGCGACCTCGACCGCCTGCGGCTCCTTGACCTTCACGATCATCTCGGCCTGGTCGAAGACTTCCGCCGCGGTGGCGACGATGCGTGCGCCCGCGTCGATATAGTCCTGGTCCTCGAAGTCGATGCCGGTGCCCGCCTTGGTCTCGACGATCACCTCATGCCCGGCGGCGACCAGCTCGGCGACCGATGGCGGGGTCAGGCCGACGCGATATTCGTGGTTCTTGATTTCCTTGGGGACACCGACGCGCATGGGACTCTCCGTTAGAATGTTGGACCGATAGTAGCGCCGAACGGGCGGGAGAGGTGTGCAAAGCTGTCCCATACGCCTGCGTCATTCGGGATTTTCTTGCGCCTTGCGGCGGTGTAGCAGGATCAAATGTCCGACGCGATCGACCGCCGCATCCTGGCCCAGCTGGCCCGCGATTCCGACCTGACCAGCGCCGCGCTGGGCGAAAAGGTCGGCCTGTCCGCCAGCGCCGCACATCGGCGGGTTTCCCACTTGCGCGAAAGCGGGGTCATCACCGGCTATCGCGCGATCCTCAGCCACGAAGCGCGTGGGCGGCCCTCGACCGTCATGGTCAACGTCACGCTGAAGGACCAGCGGCAGGAAACGATGGCGGCGTTCGAGCGCGAGATATTGCGCTGTCCCGAGATCGTCGAATGTTTCCTGATGAGCGGCGAGGCCGACTACATGATCCAGGTCGAGGTTCGCCGCGACGACAGTTACGAGCGTATCCACCGCGAGACGCTGGCCCGCCTGCCGGGGGTGACGCGGCTGGCCTCGCACTTCGTCATTCGCGAGGTGGTGCGGCGGTCCTAGGATCCTCCCCGGCACGGGGAGGGGGACCAGCCACAGGCTGGTGGAGGGGGCGTGCGGCAAGGGGCGTCCTTTGCGGCAAGCCCCCCTCCGTCAGGGCTTCGCCCTGCCACCTCCCCGCGAGCGGGGAGGATCGTTACCCACCTTCCCACCCGGCGCGACACCCGATAGGGATCGGCCCATGGTAAAGCTGGCTTTCTCGTCTCGCATTCTCCGTACCGCGCTCACCGTGCTGGCGATCGCGCTCACTCCGGCGGCGGCATTGGCCGAGGCGCTGATCGACAATGTCACCGGGCTGACGCTGGACAAGGACGGCAAGGTCGTCCGTTTCACCGGGCTGCTCCTGACCCCGGACGGCAAGGTCGTGAAGCTGCTGTCCGCCAAGGACAAGCGCCCCGAAAAGCTCGACTGGCGCGCCGATATGAAGGGGCGGGTGATGCTGCCCGGCTTCGTCGATTCGCACGGGCATGTGATGGCGCTGGGCTTCCGCCAGATCGAGCTGGACCTGGCCCCCACCAAGTCGCTTGACGAGGCGAAGGGGCGGATCGCGGCCTATGTCGCGGCCAATCCGGAGCGGAAATGGATATTGGGCGGCGGCTGGAACCAGGAAAGCTGGGCGCTGGGTCGCTTCCCGACCGCCGCCGACATGGATGCCGCCGTCTCCGACCGTCCGGTCGTGATGGAGCGCGCCGACGGCCACGCGCTCTGGGCGAACAGCGCGGCGATGAAGGCGGCGGGGATCACCGCCAAGACCGTCTCGCCCGCCGGTGGCCGGATCGAGAAGGTCGGCGGCCAGCCCTCGGGCGTGTTCGTCGATGCCGCGATGGCGCTGATCCAGAAGGCCATCCCGCAGCCGCTGGCCAAGGATCGCAACGCCGCCTTCCTGAAGGCGCAGAACGAGTTGCTGGCGCATGGCATCACCGCGACCGCCGATATGGGGACGACGCTGGACGAGTGGATGACCTATCGCCGGATGGGCGACGCCGGGAATCTGCGCGTCCGCATCATGAGCTATGGCGGCGGTGTCGAGGATACGGTGCGGATCGGCGGCACCGGGCCGACGCCGTGGCTCTATAACAACAAGCTGCGGCTGGTCGGCGTGAAGCTGTACGGCGACGGCGCGCTGGGGTCGCGCGGCGCGTGGCTGAAGCAGCCCTATGCCGATGCGCCGGGCCAGACGGGCCTGGGCTTCATGAGTGACACCGTCATCCGCAACCTGATGAGCCGCGCGGCGATGGACAAATATCAGGTCGCCGTCCACGCGATCGGCGACCGTACCAACGCGCAGGTGCTCGACGCGATCGACGAGCTGGCCGAGACGTACAAGGGCGACCGGCGCTGGCGGATCGAACATGCGCAGGTGGTCGATCCGGTCGACCTGCCGCGCTTCGGCAAGCACGGCATCGTCGCCTCGATGCAGCCGGTGCACGAGACGAGCGACCGCCAGATGGCGGAGGCGCGGCTGGGCCCTGCGCGGCTGACCGGTGCCTATGCGTGGAACACCATGTTGAAGAACGGCGCGACGCTGACCTTCGGTTCGGACTATCCGGTCGAGAGCCCCGATCCCTTTGCGGGCTGGGCCGCGGCGATCACGCGACAGGGCCCGGACGGCCAGCCCTATGGCGGGTGGCAGCCGCAGGAGATCATCGGTCGCGAGGCGGCATGGCGCGCCTTCACCATGGACGGTGCCTATGCCGGGTTCGCCGAGGATCTGTTCGGGCGACTGGGCGCGGGGCAACAGGCCGACTTCATCATCGTCGACCGCAATCCCCTGGACATCGCGCCCAGCGAGTTGCGTGCCACCCGGGTCGAGGAAACGTGGATCGGCGGACAGAAGGTGTGGGAGCGCCGCTGACATGATGCCGGCGCGGCGGCGGGTGCTGATGCCCCTGATGCTGTCGCTGGTGGGGGCGAGCGATCCGCCGCCCGTCGTGCGGGAGGTGCCGGCCGATGCCCGCGTGACGATCACCGTCGATGGGCACGAAGTGCCCGCGCGGCTCGGCCCCGGTCTGCCGAGCTTTTTCTACCTGCCGCACGCGCGGGCCCAGGCGCTGTTTGGGGATGACGCCAGGATCGGCGGCAAGGGGTTCACGCTCTTTTCCGTCGGTCCGGCCTCTTCGGCGCGGATCGGGCCGGTCGTGGTGCCGGGGCGGGCGCGGCGCGCGTCCATCGGGGCGGCCGGTGCGGCGGCGCAGGTCAACTGGGTCAAATGGTTCGAAACCGACGCCTATCCCGGTGACGAGGCCTTGGGCGGTCCGTTCGCCCTGCCCGAGCCGATCATCCGCTTCACCCTGCGCCCCGCGCAGCCCGGCGAGGTAGAAGCGACGCTGCCGCTCGCGGCCCGCTATAATTGGTGGCTGGCCAGCGTCGAGCAGGTGATCGGCGGCCATGACGTCCTGTTCGCCTTCGCCCCGCAATTTCCCCGCACCGTCGCCAGTGCAGCGGCGGGCGCGGCGATCGGCCGGGCCCAGGGGGCGCGGTTCGACGGTGCCGTCGAGCCGATCCCGATCTCCCACGGCGTTCGCCGACCCGCACGGCCGGTGCAACTGGCCCAGACGCTGGCGCTGGGGCCGCTGCGGATCACCAGCCTGCTGGTCCGCACCCATGACTATGGCGCGGCGACCGACATCGATCCCAGTGAGGCGGACGGTCTGGACGCCGACAATCGCGACGTCGTGGTGAAGGGCAAGCGGACCAAAAGCCGTCCGTCCTATGTCGTCTATGTCGGGGCGGATGTCCTGAACGGATGCTCGTCGATCACCTATGACAAGCCGGGGCGGGCGGTGACGCTTCGTTGCCGGGTGGTGAGGTAGGGCTGGGGCGTCTCTTTAGAACGCGATGCAGGAGGTTGATCCGAAGAAAGCCCCTCTCCTTTAGGGGAGGGGTTGGGGTGGGGCATCACCCCAAGGTTTGTCGTTTGTGGAAGCGCCCCACCCCTGAAGGGGAGGGGTGGGGCAAGCTGACGTCATCGTGCTCTAGGTTTACGCGGGGGTATGGATTCCCTTACCCCCGTTCAGCCTGAGCGTAGTCGAAGGCTACGGTAAGACCTGCGCGGCAGGGGGCAGGGCATACGCCTCAACTTCGCTCAGGGTGAACGGGGGTGGGGTTGTGTCCCGCCCGAAAATGACCGCACCCTGCCAGCACCCAACAAAAAAGGCCGATCCTCGCGGACCGACCTCCCTCGCAACGGATGGTGAAATCAGGCGACTTCGGCCTGCTCCACCTCGTCGGGTTCGCGCAGGACATAGCCGCGGCCCCAGACGGTCTCGATATAATTCTCGCCCTCGCAGGCCAGGCTGAGCTTCTTGCGCAGCTTGCAGATGAAGACGTCGATGATCTTCAGTTCCGGCTCGTCCATCCCGCCATAGAGGTGGTTCAGGAACATTTCCTTGGTCAGGGTCGTGCCCTTGCGGAGCGACAGCAGCTCCAGCATGGCATATTCCTTGCCGGTCAGGTGGACGCGGGCATTGTCGACCTCGACCGTCTTGGCGTCCAGGTTGACCGCCAGCTTGCCGGTGCGGATGATCGACTGCGAATGGCCCTTCGACCGGCGGACGACCGCGTGGATGCGCGCGATCAGTTCTTCGCGGTGGAACGGCTTGGTGACGTAATCGTCGGCGCCGAAGCCGAAGCTGCGCACCTTGGAGTCCATCTCGTTGATGCCCGACAGGATCAGCACCGGGGTCGCGACCCGTGCGACGCGCAGGCGCTTCAGCACGTCATAGCCGTGCATGTCCGGCAGGTTCAGGTCGAGCAGGATGATGTCGTAATCATACAGCTTGCCGAGATCGAGGCCTTCCTCGCCCAGGTCGGTCGTGTAGACGTTGAACCCTTCGCTGCCGAGCATCAGCTCGATCGCCTTGGCCGTGGTCGGTTCGTCCTCGATCAGCAATACGCGCATCGACAGTCCCCATTTGCGAGTGATCGCCCCCATGCCCCGGCGACCTTGTCCCTGATTCATTAACCAACGTGGATGTGAACGCAAAAGGTTAATTCGTCCCTAACTCGGACTCTTCTCCTCCGGCTCGACCCGTGCGCCGGGGCCCAGAAGGCTTTGATGTTCCACCGCTGGAATGTCCTCGCCCAGCACCTCGCGCAGATACAGGCTGCGGATCAGGGTAAAGGCGACGATCAGCAGCGCGGCGGAGAAGAACAGGCCGAACAGGCCGAAGATCGTGCCGATGCCGATGATCGCGAACAGGGTGACGGCGGGCGGGATGGCGACGACCCGGCTGGTCACATAGGGTGTGATCGCATTGGTCTGGACCAGCCGGACGACCGCGAAGGTGATCAGCGTGCCGATGATCGCGCCGTTCCCCCCTTGCGCGGCCAGGCCCAGCGCGGGCAGCATCGCGGCGATCGGCCCGACATAGGGGACGAACTCGCTGAGCCCGGTCAGCAGGCCCAGCGCGGCGGCCGACGGCACCCCCGCGATCGCCAGGCCGACGCCGACGAGCACGCCCATCGTCGTCATCTGGATAAGCTGCGCGCGCAGCCACAACCGCAGCGTCGATCCGGTGTCGAACAGCGCATCCTCCATGGCGGGACGCATCGACCGGGGGATCAGCAGCAGGAAGCCGCGCTCATAGACCTTGGGATCGGCGGCGAAGAACAACGCGCCGACCAGCAGCAACAGGCAGTTGAGGACGAACTCGCCCGCGCCCGAGACGATGCCGCCAATATCCTGCGCGACGCGACTGCCCGCATAGGCGGCACGCACGGCATCGACGATCTTGGCCCCGACCGGGGATTGCGAGGCCCAGGCGGCCAGCTGGTCGATCAGCATCGGCAGTTGCGTGACCAGCGTGTTGAGCTGCTGGCGAAAGGCGACGCCGAACAGCCAGGCCAGGAAACCCAGGATCGCCAGCACCGTCGCGATCGACAGGGTCAGCGATCGCTTCGGCCCGATGGGCAGGTGATCGGCATAGAGATCGGCGATGGCATGGATGACGATCGCCCCCAGCACCGATCCGAAGGCCAGGATCAACAGGTCGCCCGCCCGGAACAGCGCGGCGGTGACGCCCAGGATCAGCAGGGTCAGGACGATGCGGCGGATGAAACGCGCATCGCCATCATCGGGGTGCAGCCGGTTCATCGGGCTGTCTTCGCCGCCTGGGCGAGGATGCAGGGGTCGCGCACCCGGTCGGCGAGCCACGTGATCAGCGCCTCGACCCGCGCGGGCCGCAAGGGGCTAGGCGGGGTCAGAAGATGAAGGCCGACCGGCGGCGGGGTCCAGTCCTCCAGGATCGCGACCGCCCGGCCTGAGGCGAGATGCGGCCCGATGATAAATCCGGGAAGCCGCGCGATGCCCAGGCCGGCCAGCACGGCGGGGACCAGCGCATCGCCGCTATTGGCGGTCAGCGGCCCTTGCGCGCGCACCGAAACCTCCGCCCCGTCGGCGCGGCGAAACCGCCAGGGCCCGGTGATGTTGGCATAGCCGAGCAGCCGGTGCTCACCCAGTTCGTTGGGATGGGTGGGCGTGCCATGCTCGGCCAGATAGCCAGGCGAGGCGACGACATGCGTCGAAATCCCGCACAGCCGCCGCGCGCGCAGCGAGCTGTCGGGCAGGTCGGCGATGCGCAGCGCGATGTCATAGCCTTCCGCGACGATGTCGACCCGCGCATCGGATAGACTGAGTTCGATCTCGATGCCCGGATGCGCAATCAGGAAGTCGGCGATGACCGGCGCGATGTTGGTCACCCCGAACGACATGGGCGCGGCCAGCCGGATACGCCCGGCCGGGGCACTGGCGGCGTCGCGCGCGGCCTCCTCGGCGGCGCGCGCCTCGGCCAGGATACGCGCGGCGTGCTCGGCCAGCGGCTTGCCCGCCTCGGTCAGCGCCAGGCGACGCGAGGTGCGGTGGAACAGCGACTGGTTCAGCTGCGCCTCCAGCCGGGTGATCGCCTTGGAGACGGTCGCCTTGGACAGGCCGATCGCATCGGCGGCGGCACTGAACGAGCGATGTTCGACCACGGCGGCAAAGATCGCCCAGGCTTCCAGATCCGGTAGACGCATCGACACCCCTCATGCCTGTCGCGCGACCCGGCAGCGGTTCGGCTTCGCGCTACAATGAACGTGGAAACGATCGGTTTCCAGCGTTTCCGTTTACGTACCCCCAATCGCCCCTATCTTGTGGTCAACCAAGGGAGAAATTCCATGACTGCCGTCACTGCTACTGCCGAGAAGGGCATCGACCGCCGCAGCTTCGAAAGCCTGGGCCATGCCAATCATGGCTGGCTGGACGCGCGGCACCATTTCTCGTTCGCCAATTATTATGATCCCGCCCGGATGGGCTGGGGCGCGATCCGGGTATGGAACGACGATGTCATCGCCCCGAATTCGGGGTTCCCGCCGCATCCCCATGCCGACATGGAGATTATCACCTATGTCCGCACCGGCGCGATCACGCACCAGGATTCGATGGGCAATGTCGGCCGCACCGCGGCGGGCGACGTGCAGGTGATGAGCGCCGGTTCTGGCGTCCGCCATGCCGAATATAATCTCGAGTCCGAGCCGACGACGCTCTTCCAGATCTGGATCGAGCCGCGCAGCCGGGGCGGCCAGCCGAGCTGGGGTGCCAAGCCCTTCCCCAAGGGCGAACGTTCGGGTCGGTTCGTGACACTGGCCAGCGGGTTCGAGGAGGATGGCGACGCGTTGCGCATCCGTGCCGAGGCGCGTGTCCTGGCCGCGACGCTGCGTGCCGGGGAAAGCGTCGAGCATAGCGTTGGCGAGGGGCGTCACGTCTATCTCGTCCCTGCCACCGGCCGGATCGAAATCGACGGTGTGCCGTTCGCGGCACGGGACGGTGCGGCACTTTCGAGTGGCCGGACCGTGACGATCACCGCGGTCGAGGATGCCGAGATCGTCCTCGTCGATTCCGAATAAGTTTCAATTTTCTACAAGGGAGTATCTGACATGGCGAAGGTTCTGGTCCTGTATTATTCGTCCTATGGCCATATCGAGCAGATGGCCGACGCCATCGCCGAGGGCGCACGCGCCGGTGGTGCCGAGGTCGATATCCGCCGCGTCGCGGAAACCGCGCCGGCCGAGGTGGTCGCCGCCGCGCACTTCAAGACCGACACCGCCCACCCCGAGATCGAGGGACCCGACGCGCTGGTGAACTATGACGCGATCATCGTCGGCACGCCGACCCGTTATGGCCGGATGGCTAGCCAGATGGCGTCCTTCTGGGACACGACCGGCGGCGTGTGGGTGAGGGGCGGTCTGGTCGGCAAGGTCGGCGGTGCCTTCACCTCGACCGCCAGCCAGCATGGCGGGCAGGAAACCACGCTGTTCTCGGTCCTGACCAACCTGATCCATCACGGCATGACAATCGTCGGCCTGGACTATGGTTTCCAGGGGCAGATGGGCGTCAAGGAAGTCCATGGCGGCACGCCTTACGGCGCCTCGACGCTGGCGGACGGCGATGGCAGCCGCCAGCCGAGCCAAGTCGACCTGGACGGCGCCCGCTATCAGGGCAAGCGTATCGCCGAGACGGCCGCCAAGCTGTTCGGTTGATTTAAGGAACGGGGGTGCCGAGAGGTGCCCCCGTTTTCCCATTTGGTGGGGGCGGAACATGGCCTTCGACTTCGCTCAGGCGGAACGGCTGTTGGGAGTAATCCCCGCCCCCAACCTCCGTTCAGTCTGAGCGAAGTCGAAGGCCACGCCCAACCCTATCGCCGCATACCCCGCTTCTTCACCGGCGTCGGGGGAACGACCACCGGCACCACCGGAACCGGCGGCTGGCTCGTCATCATGACCTTCAACGGATCGCGGATACCCGGATTGGCCGGAAACTGCGCGCGAGCCCTGGCGAACACCGCTCGCGCCTGCGCCGCTCCCGGTTCGGTGAGGCTGGTGCCGACCCAGCGCCAATGCCACGGCTCCCATTTCACCCGCTGCGTATTGCCCGCCGGGAAGCTCATTTCGAAACCGAAGCGTGGCGCATTGGCGATCAGCCAGCGGGCGGCCGGGGTCGCGGCCATGCAGGCCTCGGCATCCGGGCAGCCGCGCGCCGGGCGCACCGCGAAGTCGATCGCATAACCCGTCGCATGTTCGCTATGTCCGGCCGGGGCAACCGACGCGGCGCGCTCGGCCGCCGACACGCTGGCGTCGCGGCAGAAGACGTTGCGCTGGCGCGCGACCTCGCGGTGGCAGGACAGGCCGCGCAGCGTGCCGCCGACCGACGGATCGGCCCGGGCGGCGTTCAGCAGCCGCTGCAGGTCGGCGATCATCGCGCGGTGCAGGCGGCAATAGGGCTTCAGCCCGAAACCGGCGGGGGCGGGGACGATGTCGCCCGGTCCGGCATCGGCATAGGGGAAATGCCCGGCCACCCGTCCGTCGGGACCGGGCGGCGGCAGCGCGCCGTCGCAGGTCTGCGCCTGCGCGACGACCGGCATCGCGGCGATCGAAAAGAGTGCCAGCAGGCGCGGGAAAGCGGCGGTAATGGTCGGCATGACGCGTGGGGCTCTGGCATGTCGGCGCTGGCGGTGGCAAGGGAGCGTGATGCACGGAGATCGCGTTCTATTCATCGACGGCGAAGCGCTGGTGATCGACAAACCAGCGGGCTTGCCCGTCGACCGGCCCCGCAACGGGTCGATCAGCCTCGAAAATCATCTGGAGTCGCTGAAATTCGGCTTCAAGCGCTGGCCCCATGCGGTCCATCGGCTGGACCGCGACACCAGCGGCTGCCTGCTGCTGTCGCGCAATCCCAAGGCGCATGCGCGTTTCCAGCAGGCGTTCGAGGCCGGGCTGGTCGAGAAGCACTATCTGGCGGTGCTGAACGGCCTGGTCGAGGGGGAAGGGATGATCGACCTGGCCCTCGCCAAGGTGTCGACGATCGAGGAAGGCTGGCGGATGGTCGCCGATCCGGCGGGCAAGGCGGCTCGTACGGCCTGGCGGGCGCTGCGCCATGAGGATGGCCGCACGCTGGTCGAATTCCGCCCCGAGACCGGGCGTACCCACCAGATTCGCGTCCACGCCGCCACCGGCCTGGGCGCGCCCGTCGTCGGCGATCCGGTATACGGCGCGGGCGAGGAGGGCGGGATGTTGCTCCACGCCGCCAGCCTGACCGTGCCACGTGGCGAGAAGGACCCGATCACCGCGGAAGCACCGATCCCCGAACGCTTCGGCATCTTCCAGAACTGAGGCCTGCCCTGCGATGGCGCTGATTCCCGTCACCCGCGCCATCGCGATCGACGAGCGCGAGATCGCCGAAAGCTTCACCCGCGCGTCCGGGCCGGGTGGTCAGCATGTGAACACGACCGACAGCGCGGTGCTGCTGCGGTTCGACGTGGGCGGCTCGCCGAACCTGCCGGAAGCGGTGAAGATGCGCCTCGCGGTGCTGGCGGGCCAGCGCCTGACCAAGGACGGTGTGCTGACCCTGCGCGCCGATGCCAGCCGGTCGCAGGAAATGAACCGCCGCGAGGTGCGTGAACGGTTGATCGACCTCATCCGCGAGGCGACCATCGTGCCCAAGAAGCGGCGGCCGACCAAACCCACGCGCGCCTCGCAGACCCGGCGGGTGGATGCCAAGAAGGGGCGCGCCCAGGTGAAGGCCGGGCGGGGGAAGGTCCGGTTCGACTGAGGGTTGGGTATCGAGCCCTGAGGGGCGCGTTCTCAGATGGAGGCGGCGCCGAGCCTCGAACCCCGTTCAGCCTGAGCGAAGTCGAAGGCCACGCCCTGTTCCTCCCCAAGCTCGCTTGGGGAAGGGGGGCATTCCCGCTTCCGCCACCGGCGACACCCCTTCGTCAGGCCCAACACAAAAAAAACGGGCCGACGAAATCTCGCCGACCCGCTTTCCTGATCCCGAAGGATGCGTCCTTAGCGGCGGACATCCTCGCCCGCGCGGACCAGCGCGTTGCCGGTCGCCTGGCGGGCATTGTCCGCGCCGTTTTCGATCTTGTCACCGGCGCGGTCCAGATTGCGGTCCAGTTTGTCGCCCGCACGGTCGGCCTGCACGGCGGCGCGGTCACCGGCGCGGTCGAGCTTGTCACCCGCCCTGTCCATCGCGTTCTCGGCGGAATTCAGCGCCTTGGCGGTCGCGGCCTGAACATCGTCGGTGGCATTCTGGGTCGTCGCCTTGGCGTCTGCGGCGATGGCGTCGGCGGCCTGCTCGGTCTGCTTCTGGCTGTTTTCGCTGCATGCGGCCAGCGACATCGCGGCGGCGCCCGTCAGGGCGAGGATCATGGCCTTCTTCATCGCAAACACTCCCGTTTCAACTGTTGATCGGCGTGCCAACGCAGATCAACCATTTCGGGTCCGTGCCGGGTGAAATGAGTTCGCTCCGTTGACCGCATATAAAGATATCTTTATATCGTGATCCATGGCCAATGCGCTCGAAATCTTTCGCGCCCTCAGCGATCCGACACGGCTGCGCATCCTGGCGCTGCTGCGGTCGATGGAGCTGTCGGTGGGCGAACTGGCGCAGGTGCTGGGGCAGAGCCAGCCGCGTGTCAGCCGCCATGTGAAGATCCTGGTCGATGCCGAACTGGCCGAGCGGCGCAAGGAGGGCAGTTGGGTCTTCGTGGCGCTGGGCGACCGCGAGGCGGTGGAGCCGATGGTGGCCGCGATGGATCGCTGGACCGCCGGGACGCCCGACCCCTGGGTCGTGGCCGATGTCGCGCGGCTGGCGGCGGTACGCGCCGACCGGGCGGCCAGTGCGGCGGCCTGGTTCGAGGACCATGCGGGCGAATGGGACGCGATCCGCTCGCTCCATGTCGCGGACAGCGAGATCGAGGAGGCGATGGCGGGCCTGATCGGCGACGGCGATCTGGGCACGCTGATCGATATCGGCACCGGCACCGGGCGGATGTTGGAGCTGTTCGGCGACCGCGCCGATGCGGCGCTGGGCATCGATCGCTCGTCGGAGATGCTGCGCCTGGCCCGCGCCAAGCTGCACGGGCGCGCCAATACCGAGTTGCGGCAGGCGGACCTCTATGCGCTGCCCATGGGCGACGGCGCGGCGGATATCGCGATCCTGCACCATGTCCTGCACTTCGCGCAGCAGCCGGGGGCGGCGATCGCGGAGGCGGCTCGGGTGCTGGGGCCGGGCGGGCGGTTGCTGATCGCCGATTTCGCGCCGCACGATCGCGAGGAATTGCGGCAGAAGGCGGCGCATAGCCGCCTGGGCTTTGCCGACGAGCAGATGGCCGGCTGGTTCGGCCCCGCCGGGCTGGCTTTGGCCGATACCAGGACGCTGGAGGGCGGTGAACTGACCGTCAAGCTGTGGCTGGGTGTGAAGAAAGGGCTTCGGCCCGTCGAGACGAATAGGGTGAAGGCGGCATGACGAACACGATCCTGACTCAGGGAGAGGCTGCGCTGGCGCATGAGGAACCGCTGTTCGCCAATGTCGGCGGCGATATCGCGGTCAGCTTCGAATTTTTCCCGCCCAAGACGGAGAAGATGGATGCGCAGCTATGGGACGCGATCCGCACGCTGGAGCCACTGGACCCGCGTTTCGTCTCGGTGACCTATGGTGCGGGCGGCACGACGCGGGAGCGTACCCATGCGACCGTCGCGCGTATCCAGCGGGAGACGACGCTGGCGGCGGCGGCCCACCTGACCTGTGTCGAGGCGACCCGCGAGGAGATCGATCAGGTCGCGCAGGAATATTGGGCGGCGGGCGTGCGGCATATCGTGGCGCTGCGTGGCGATCCGCCTGCCGAGGGCGCGCGCTTCGTCAGCCATCCGGGCGGGTATGAAAATGCCGCCGATCTGGTCGCGGGCCTGAAGAAGCTGCACCCGTTCGAGATTTCAGTCGCGGCCTATCCCGAATGCCACCCGGAATCGACCGACCAGTCATCCGACCTCGACAATCTGAAGCGCAAGATCGATGCCGGGGCGACCCGTGCGATCACGCAGTTCTTCTTCTCGCCCGAAGCCTATTTCCGTTTCCGCGATGCGGCGGCGGCGGCGGGGATCACGGCCGAGATCCTGCCCGGTATCCTGCCGGTGTCGAACGTCGCGCAGACGCGCAAGTTCGCCGCGATGTGCGGGGCGAGCATCCCCGACTGGATGGACCGTCTGTTCGAGGGGCTGGACGATCATCCCGCCGCGCGCCAGCTGGTCGCCGCCACCATCGCCGCCGAGATGTGCCGTCGGCTGTATGCGGGTGGGGTGAAGGGGTTCCATTTCTATACCCTCAACCGCGCCGAACTGGCCTATGCGATCAGCCATTTGCTGGGCGTGCGCGGCAAGAAGGTCGAGGCCGTCGCGGCCGCGTGATGTTAATTCTTCGGGGGTTGGGGGGCGATACGACGTAGGGTGTCGCTTGCGGCTTTCCCTCCCCCGGCCCCTCCCGCCTGCGGGAGGGGAATGATGAAATTGAGGGGCGGGGTCGGCGAAAGCGCATGACCAACGACCAAGGCACGCCCCTCCCGCAAGCGGGAGGGGATGGGGGAGGGTAGGCCACAGGCGAAGGCGCTTGAGGTCCTTCACTTCGGACGAAACGCTCGCACCGAGCAGGAGCAAGACGATGACGACCCGCGACACCTTCCTGGCCGAAGCCGCCAAGCGCATCCTGATCACCGACGGCGCGTTCGGCACCGAGATCCAGAACTGGAAGCTGGACGAGGCGGCCTATGCGGGCACGCTGGGCCTGACGCATGACCAGAAGGGCAACAACGACATCCTGGCGCTGACCAAGCCCGAGGTGCCCGAGTCGATCCACCGCGCCTATTTCGAGGCGGGGGCGGACATCGCCGAGACCAACACCTTCTCCGCCAACCGGATCAGCCAGGCCGATTACGGGGCCGAGCATCTGGTGCGCGAGATCAATGTCGAGAGCGCGAAGCTCGCCCGTCGTCTCGCCGACGAATATCAGGCAAGAGATGGCCGTCCCCGCTTCGTCGCGGGCGCGATCGGGCCGACGAACAAGACGCTGTCGCTGTCGCCGGACGTCAACGATCCGGGTTTCCGCGAGATCGACTTCGATTACCTCAAGGACGTGTACCGCGAACAGATCGACGCGCTGGTCGAGGGCGGCGCGGACTTCATCCTGATCGAGACGGTGTTCGATACGCTGAACGCCAAGGCCGGGATCATGGCGGTGATCGAGGCGGGCGAGGCGCTGGGCCGCGAGATTCCGATCATGCTGTCGATGACGCTGACCGACCTGTCGGGCCGCAACCTGTCGGGCCATACGGTCGAGGCCTTCTGGCACGCGGTGCGCCATGCCAAGCCGCTGACCATCGGCCTGAACTGTTCGTTTGGCGCGGAGCAGTTGCGCCCGCATGTGAAGACGCTGAGCGAAATCTGCGACACGCTGATCATGATCTATCCCAATGCCGGGCTGCCCAACGAATTGGGCGCCTATGACGAGGCGCCCGTCACCACCGCCGGGCTGGTCGGCGAATGGGCGGTCGAAGGGCAGGTCAATGTGCTGGGCGGCTGCTGCGGCTCGACCCCTGCGCATATCAAGGCGATCGCCGACAAGGTGAAGGGCATGCGCCCCCGTACCATCCCAACCCCGCCGGTCATCACCCGCCTGGCCGGGCTGGAGCCGTTCACGATGGCGGCCTGAAGATCCTCCCCGGCACGGGGAGGGGGACCAGCCGGAGGCTGGTGGAGGGGGGTCTCCACTAGCGACATCATTTGAGGAGACCCCCCTCCACCAGCTTCGCTGGTCCCCCTCCCCGCGAGCGGGGAGGATTTGAGAAGACATCATGACCCAGACCGCCTCCTCCACCAATTTCGTCAATGTCGGCGAGCGGACCAACC
>NZ_JAXCWU010000007.1:0-152544 GCF_034044895.1 Sphingomonas sp. CFBP8993
CTTCACGTTCGCCAGATCGACGCCCGTCCCGTCCGCCTTCACGCGCGGCTTTACGTTATAGTCCAACACCCGCTTCACGGGCACGACGATCTTCATCGCGATTCCTTCCCAGCCTCATGGCCTGTCATGCCGCCGTCTTAAGCGGCCTTGCGAGTGCATCGCAAGCATTCAGCCGGACCAACGAGAAAGGGGCCCGGACGTTTCCGCCCGAGCCCCTTCAAATCGGTCCGTCAGGGCCGAAGGTGCGCTTTAGGCGACCTTCTGCACCTCGGCGACGATCTTCTTGGCGGCGTCGCCCAGATCGTTGGCGGGGACGATGGCGAGACCCGAATTGGCGAGGATTTCCTTGCCCTTCTCGACATTCGTACCCTCAAGGCGGACGACCAGCGGAACCTGCAGGTTCACTTCCTTCGCCGCCGCGACGATGCCGTCGGCGATGATGTCGCAACGCATGATGCCGCCGAAGATGTTGACCAGGATGCCCTTCACCGCCGGATCGCTCAGAATGATCTTGAACGCCGCGGTGACCTTCTCCTTGTTCGCGCCGCCGCCGACGTCGAGGAAGTTGGCCGGGAACATGCCGTTCAGCTTGATGATGTCCATCGTCGCCATGGCGAGGCCCGCGCCGTTGACCATGCAGCCGATGTCACCGTCGAGCTTGATGTACGCCAGGTCGTACTTCGACGCCTCCAGCTCCATCGCATCTTCTTCGGTGGTGTCGCGCAGTTCCATCAGGTCCTTGTGACGGAACATGGCGTTGCCGTCGAAGCCGACCTTTGCGTCGAGCACCATCAGCTTGCCGTCCTCGGTGACGGCGAGCGGGTTGATCTCGATCTGCTCGGCATCGGTGCCGAGGAACGCGGCATACAGCTTCGACGCGACGTTCGCCGCCTGCTTGGCGAGGTCGCCGGTCAGCTCCAGCGCGGCGGCGACGGCACGGCCGTGATGCGGCATGAAGCCGGTCGCGGTGTCGATGTCGATCGAGTGGATCTTCTCGGGCGTGTCATGCGCCACGGTCTCGATGTCCATGCCGCCTTCGGTCGAGGCGACCATCGAGACACGGCCGGTCGCGCGGTTGACGAGCAGCGCGAGGTAGAATTCCTTCGCGATGTCGACGCCGTCGGTCACGTACAGGCGGTTGACCTGCTTGCCCGCATCGCCGGTCTGGATGGTGACCAGCGTGTTGCCCAGCATGTCGGTGGCGGCGGCGCGCACTTCGTCGGCGGTCTTGGCCAGGCGGACACCGCCCTTGGCGTCGGGGCCGAGTTCCTTGAACTTGCCCTTGCCACGGCCGCCCGCATGGATCTGCGCCTTGACGACGTAGAGCGGTCCGGGGAGCTTGGACGATGCCTCGACGGCTTCCTCGACGGTCATCGCGGCGAAGCCGGCGGGGACGGGCACGCCAAACTTGGCGAGCAATTCCTTGGCCTGATACTCGTGGATGTTCATGCGCTAGCCTTCCGCCTCTCGGGTGGTTCTAGGGAAATTGGGTGTGGCTAAAGCACAGGCTGGCACACAAATCCACCCCGAAACGGCGTTATTGCAAATGCATCGCAGGTGCGTTTGACCGTGCCGCGAGTCGTTCGATCAGCACGATGAAGGGAAATACGCGCAAATCGGCCGCGGATGCGCTATATCGGTGCGATGCACTGGACCTTGGGTATTCTCCTGTTTGTCGGCACCGTGATCTTCATGGAGGGATTCGCCTATGCGGCGCATCGCTGGATCATGCACGGCCCCGGCTGGTTCCTGCATGAAAGCCACCATCGGCCGCGTACCGGCAACTGGGAATGGAACGACCTCTACGCCGCGATCTTCGCGGTGCCCTCGTTCGTGATGCTCCTGGGCGGCGCGCAACTGGGCTGGTGGAGCGGATTTGTCTGGATCGGCGCGGGAATCGCCGCTTACGGAGCGATCTATTTCGGCTTTCACGACGTTATCGTCCACAAGCGACTGCCCAGCCGATATCTGCCCAAGTCCGACTATATGAAGCGGATCATTCAGGCGCACCGGCTGCATCACGTCGTCGAGACGAAGAAGGGGACGGTCAGCTTCGGCTTTCTGATCGCCCCCAAGCCCGAGGAGTTGAAGGCCGAGTTGAAGCGTCGCGCCCATGCCGGAGTCCGCCGCCCGGTGGGAGCGCGTCAGGATCATGAGGCGTTGGCGGAAAAGTAACCTTCTTTCCCTTATGGAGGGGGCGCTATGGATAACCCGGTCTTCACACCGCCATTTGAGCCGATCGCCGGCCAGGACCTCCGCCGCTCGCTGCGGCATGCTGTGCGGATGCGTGCGCATCTGCGCGACAAGGGGCAGACCCGCTTCGAGATCGACGTGGTCGACCTGTCGCCCGAGGGGTTTCGCGCCGAAACCGGCTTCACGCTATGGCCCGGCACGATCGTCTGGCTGACCGTACCGGGTCTTGCGCCGCTCGAGGCGGTGATCGCATGGCGTGACCGCTTCAAATATGGCTGTGCCTTCTCGAAGCCGCTCCACCCGGCGGTGTTCGAGCATATCATCAGCCTGGGGAATCGCTGACAATTTTGAAGAGGGTGAGCCGCAAGCGTCTTGCCTAGGTCCGACCCTCCCCCATCCCCTCCCGCCTGCGGGAGGGGCGTGCCCCGTTCGATCCGCTTGCGCCTTCTTGAGCCCCTCCTCCCGGCAGGGAGGGGTGGGGCTTGCCGCAAGCAAAATGCTCGCGGCATTTCTCTCCAAACGTCAGTCGAACAGGCTCGACACGCTCGTTTCGTCCGCAATGCGCTTGATCGCCTCGCCCAGCAGCGGGGCGATGGGCAGGTGGCGGATCTTGCCCGTCGTGTTGATCGACTCGTGATTGCCGATCGAGTCGGTGATCACCAGTTCGCGCAGTTCCGAACCATCGACTCGCGCCACGGCACCACCCGACAGCACGCCGTGGGTGACATAGGCGACGACATCCTCCGCCCCGGCCTGGCGCAGCGCGGCGGCCGCGTTGCACAGCGTGCCGGCCGAGTCGACGATATCGTCGATCAGGATGCAGAAGCGCCCCTCGACGTCACCGATGATGTTCATCACCTCCGACTCGCCCGCACGCTCGCGACGCTTGTCGACGATCGCCAGCGGCGCGTTGTTCAGCCGCTTGGCGAGCTGGCGCGCGCGGACCACGCCGCCGACGTCGGGCGACACGACCATGAGGTTGTCGTTCTTGAACCGCGCCAGGATGTCCGCCGACATGACCGGCGCGGCATAGAGATTGTCGGTCGGGATATCGAAGAATCCCTGGATCTGCCCGGCATGCAGGTCGACCGACAGGACGCGGTCGGCGCCCGCGACGGTGATCAGGTTCGCCACCAGCTTGGCCGAGATCGGCGTGCGCGGACCGGGCTTCCGGTCCTGGCGCGCATAGCCGAAATAGGGGATCACCGCAGTGATGCGGCTGGCCGACGCACGCTTTAGCGCGTCGATCATGATCAGCAATTCCATGAGGTTGTCGTTGACCGGATAGCCGGTCGACTGGATCACGAACACGTCTTCGCCGCGCACATTCTCCTGGATCTCGACGAAGATCTCCTCGTCGGCGAAGCGGCGTACCAGCGCCTCGGTCAGCGGCACCTCCAGATAGGAGGAGATCGCCTTCGCCAGCGGCAGGTTCGAATTGCCGGTCATCAATTTCATGCTGTATCCCGTCCCCGCAGACAGTCCCTAGTCGCGGCCCCTTTAATCGCGCTGTCACAATAGCGCAAAGGTGATTCCCCGATTATGGCGGCGGGCATGACCGTGACCCGTTTCGCTCCTTCGCCCACCGGGCGGCTGCATGTCGGCAATATCCGAACCGCGCTGCACAACTGGATGTACGCGCAAAGCACCGGCGGCCGTTTCCTGCTGCGCATCGACGACACCGATGCCGAGCGCAGCGAGGAACGCCATGTCGATGCGATCCGGGCGGATCTGGCCTGGCTGGGCCTGATCCCCGATAGCGAGGTGCGCCAGTCGCAGCGTTTCGCGCTCTACGAGTCGCGCTTTGCCGAACTGGTGGCGGGCGGCCATGTCTATCCGGCCTATGAAAGCGCGCAGGAACTCGACCTGAAGCGCAAGATCCAGCTCGGGCGCGGGCTTCCCCCCGTTTATGACCGGTCGGCATTGGCCTTGACCGAGGACGATCGCGCCAAGCTGGAAGGCGAGGGCACCCGCCCGCACTGGCGGTTCAAGCTGGACCATGGTGCGCCCATCGAATGGAACGATGCGGTACGCGGCCCCCAGCGTTTCGACCCCGCGACGATGAGCGATCCCGTCATCCGCCGGGCCGACGGGACATGGCTCTACATGCTGCCCTCGGTGATCGACGATATCGACATGGGCGTGACCCAGGTGGTGCGCGGCGAGGATCACGTGTCCAACACCGCCTTGCAGATTCAGATGTTCCAGGCGCTGGGCGCGGAATTGCCGCGATTCGCCCATGCCGCGCTGCTGACCGGCAATGAGGGCAAGCTGTCCAAGCGACTCGGCTCGCTGGGCGTCGATCACTTCCGTGGACAAGGGATCGAGCCGCAGGCGGTGCGCGCGCTGCTGGCGCGGATCGGCACCAGCGATCCGGTCGAGCCGGTCGCCGACATGGCGCCGCTGATCGCCGGATTCGATTTCACGCGCTTCGGCCGCGCGCCTGCGCGCTTCGACGAGGCGGAACTGGCGCAGCTGAACGCGCGCATCCTCCACCAGACACCGTTCGAGGCGGTTGCCGACCGCCTGCCGACCGGCATGGGCGAGGCGGAGTGGGAAGCGGTGCGCCCCAACCTCAACACCGTGGCGGAGGCCGCCAACTGGTGGCAGGTGATCGAGGGGCCGGTCGACGCGCCCGCGCCGGCCGAGGACGACCGCGCCTATCTGGCCCAGGCCGCCGAGGTGGCGGCTGCCATCGACTGGTCGAACGATCCCTGGGCTACGCTGACCGTCGCCTTGAAGGACGCGACGGGACGCAAGGGCAAGACGCTGTTCCTGCCGCTGCGACTCGCGCTGACCGGCCGGGCGCAGGGGCCGGACATGGCCGCGCTGCTGCCGCTGATCGGGCGGGATCGGACGATCGCGCGGCTGTCCGCCTGATTTACCGTACGGCCTTTCATTACCGCACCGCCTCGCCCACATAAGGCGGGCAACACGTAAAGGAGCGTCTTTTGGCCACGTTGGGAATGTCGCCCGCCGACAAGGAAGCCGTCACCGCCTTCCGCCGCGATGTCGTCGAGCCGTCGATGACCAAGCTGGTCATCCTGGATTTCTGGGCGGAATGGTGCGGCCCGTGCAAGGCACTGGGCCCGACGCTGGAGAAGGTCGCCGAGGCCTATGCCGACAAGGGCGTCGTGCTGGCCAAGATCGACACCGACAAGAACCAGTTCATCGCCAACCAATTCCAGATTCGCTCGATCCCGACCGTCTATGCGATGTTCCAGGGCCAGCTGGTCGCCGACCTGACCAGCGCGCGCACCGACAGCGCGCTGCGCACCATGCTCGACCAGTTGCTCAAGCAGTTGCCGATCCAGTCGGAGGCGGCGGACGCGGCGGCCGAGCTGGAACCGCTGATCGCGATGGGCGAGGAAGTGCTGGACGCGGGCGACGCCGAGCGGGCGCTGTCCATCTTCCAGCAGCTGCTCGAGATGGCGCCCGACCATCCCGCCGTGCTGTCGGGGCATATCCGCGCACTGTTGGGTGCGGGCCGCATCGAGGAAGCCGAAGCCGCGACCGAGGCTTTGCCCGAGGGGCTCGCCAACGATCCCGCCATCCACCGTGCGATCGCGACCGTGTCGCTGGCGCGCTCGGCTCCTCCGGCAGCGGACTATGCGGGGCTTACCGACGAGGTCGCTGCCAACCCCGACGATCACGAAAAGCGCTTTGCCCTCGCCAATGCGCAGATGGCGGCGGGCGACCGCGACGGCGCGGCGGACAATCTGCTTCACATCGTGGCGGCTGACCGCGCCTGGAACGAGGATGCCGCGCGCCAGCAGCTTTTGAAGCTGTTCGAGGTGGTCGGCATGACCGATCCCTGGGTTTCGCAGCAGCGGCGGCGCTTGTCCGCCATATTGTTCGGGTAAGGCGAGGTGGCGCGGCTTTCGATCTTTCCGCTGGCGGGCGCGATCCTCTTTCCGGGGATGCCGATGCCGCTGCACATCTTCGAGCCGCGCTACCGGGCGCTGGTGTCCGACGCGATGGCGCGCGACCGTCGGATCGGCATGGTCCAGCCCTCGGGCGAGGGCGATACGCCCAGCCTCTACCAGATGGGCTGTGTCGGCCGCATCGCCGAGGTCGAGGCGATGGAGGACGGCCGCTATAATCTGGTGCTCGAAGGCGTCTCGCTGTTCCGTATCATCCGCGAGCTGGAGGTGGCGACGCCGTTCCGCCAGGTCGAGGCCGAGCTGTTGCCGGTGATCGACGAGGATTTGCTGTCGCTCGGCCGCCGGGCGTCGCTGGAACAGGAATCGCGCCGCTTCGCCGAGCTTCAGGGCTATGCGGTCGACTGGGACGCGGTCGGGCGGCTGGATGACGAGAGCCTGGTCAACGGCATCGCCCAGATCGCACCGTTCGACGTGGCGGCGAAGCAGGCGCTGCTCGAGGCGGCGGACCTGGAACAGCGTGCCGAGCTGATCATCCAGCTGATGCAATTCTTCGGTCGCCATGACGGCGAGGATCGGGTGACGCTGCAATGAGCCTGGACCCGTGGCTGCTCGAACGGCTGGTATGCCCGGTGACGCGCACGCCGCTGCGCTATGACGAGGCCGCCCAGGAACTGGTGTCGGAGGCGGCGGGCCTCGCCTATCCGATCCGCGACGGCGTGCCGGTGATGCTGGTGGAGGAAGCGCGGGAGCTTTAAAATCCTCTCCGGCACGGCGAGGATCAGATCAGCCGCCCGACCAGAGCTACCAGCACGATGACCAGCGCCGCCACGCTGGAATAAAAGCCCAGCGCAAAGCCGAACGCCCGCGCCACCGCGCCGCGTGCGTAATTGGCCCAGAACAGCGTCCGCCCCACCGAGAACAGCGCCGCCAGCAATGGGATCAGCGCGCCCGACCCCTCCACCACCCAGGCGAGCGCCAGATAGGCGGGAATCGCCAGCACCACCTGCTCCAACGTGTTGCGCAACACCGCCTGCGCGATGGCGATATGCGGTGAATCGGGGCTGCCACCCGCCGCCGCGTCGATGTCGGCGGACGATTCGAACCGCAGCGCCGCGACATGGCCGATTGTCACCGCCAGCCAGAGCGCGGCGACGGTCGAGGCCGCTACCGCACGCAGGACCCGGTCGGTCGGGGACAGCGGATGCCCGAAGCCCCATCCGACCAGCAGGGTCAGCATCACGACCACCAGCGCGGCGGCCATGCCACGCGCTACGCCGCGTTGGCGGCGGTCGCGGATCGGGGTTCGGACGGAACGAGTGGGGTGATCAAGCCCAGGGGTCATGATTTGTGAAACGTCAAAGCGGGATTTGGGATCCCGTTTGGCATCATCTCAAGCGGGTCGCTTGGGGCGTTCCCTCCCCCATCCCCTCCCGCTTGGGGGAGCGGGGCGTCTTTGGTTGGCCCCGCGCGCGCCTCCAGGCACGCCCCTCCCGCAGGCGGGAGGGGATGGGGGAGGGAACGGTACTCTATGGACCAGCCCCTCCGAACTAAACCATCACGCCCTGCAACAGGCGCGGCAAATCGCCGGTCTCGCCGCGCGCCTCGGCCATGAAGCGGTTCTTCAGCGGTGGGATATGATTGATCGCGGTGATGCCCAGCCGCCGGACCGCGCTGGCGGTCTTGCCGGGCACGCTGAAGATGCGGTTGAAGCTGTCGGTCGCCACCGACACCATCAGCGTGTCGAGCCCGCGCCACTGCTGATATCGCTGGAGCAGCGCGGCATCGCCCAGGTCCATGCCGGTGCGCTTGCCCTCGACCAGCACCTCGACCAGCGCGGCGACGTCGCGGTAGCCCAGGTTCACGCCCTGGCCCGCGATCGGGTGGATACCGTGCGCCGAGTCGCCGACCAGCACCAGCCGTTCGCCGGTCATCGTCGCGGCCCGGTGGAAGCCCAGCGGATAGGCAGAGCGCGGGGCGGCATGCGACAGCGTGCCCAGGAACCCGCCCATACTCTTCTCCGCCTCGACCAGGAAGGCGCGGTCGGACAGCTTCAGCATCGCGTCGCCGTCACGCCCCGGCACCGACCAGACGATCGCCGAGCGGTGCCCGATCTCGTCATCGGGCAGCGGCAGCAGCGCGAACGGGCCGCTGGGATAGAAGATCTCGAAGGCGATATTCTCGTGGGCGACCTCGTGGTGGAAGGCGCTGATGATCGCCTTGTGGTCGTAATTCCAGCGCGCGACCTTGATCCCCGCCGCCTCGCGCGTTGGCGACTGGCGACCCTCGGCGGCGACCAGCAGGGGGGCGCGTACCGTGGTGCCGTCGCTGAGCGTCGCGGTGACCCCCGCCGGACCGCGCTCGACCGAGGTGGCGCGGGTCTGCATGCGCAGGTCGACCAGTTCGGCCTCGTTCGCCGCCTCGTTGATCGCGCGGCGCAGCAGCTTGTTCTCGAACATCGTGCCCAGCGCGCCGTCATCGGCATCGGGGATGAAGTCGAGCGCGCCCGGCTCCAGCCCGTCGCTGACCCGGATATGCCGGATCTCGCAGCCCTTGCCCGCCAGTTTCGCGCCGATGCCGATCGCGTCCAGCATCCGCCAGCTCGCCGATGCGACCGCCGAGGCGCGCCCGTCGAAACCCGGGGCCAGCGTGACCGCCGGATCGGCGGGATCGACGATGATCGAAGACAGGCCATGCGCGGCCAGACCGACACCCAGAGTGGCCCCGACCAGGCCACCGCCGAGGATGATGACGTCGCTATCCATGCCCATGCTCCTAGACCTTCACGATCCGCCAAACAATGCGCGACCCGATAATAGAGGGGGACGCCGCGCCTTGACGTGGGAACCGCCAGAGACGATAATTTTTCCGGGATTTTTCCCGTATTTTCGGACATTTTCTGAAGGACAACACCCATGGCCAGCCGCGCGCAGCCGGTTCTATGGCGCGAGACGGTGAAGGCGGGGGCGGTGCGCAGCGGTGCGCTGGTCGCCGCGCTCATCCTGTTCGGCGTGACGCTGATGCTGGTGCTGGCGCTGGCCAGCTACCGGGCGAGCGACCCGGCGCTCAACACCGCCTCGGGTGCGGTGCCCGCCAACTGGATGGGACATCCCGGCGCGTGGATCGCCGATATCGCGCTGACCCTGTTCGGGCCCGCCGTCGCGCTGATCCTGCCGGTCGGGCCGATCATCGCGACCCGGCTGTGGCGTGATCGTCCGGCGGGCCACTGGGTCAGGATGCTGCGCCAGGCGGTGATCGGCGTGGCGCTGATGGCGTGCGCCCTGTCCTTCGTGTCCGACTCGGCGGTGCTGGCCCTGCCCGCGGGATGGGGCGGGGTGATCGGCCTGTCGGTCGCCAGCCTGGTCGACTGGGCGCTGGGCTTCACCGGACAGGCGGCGGTCGTCACCTGGGGATCGGTGGCGATCGGCCTGGCCTTCGGGCTGGGCGGTGCGCTGATCTGGGGACGCAGCCTGGAACTCGACCTGGCCGAGCGCGGTCTCGCGCGGCTGCGCCGCCGCCGTGCGGTGAGCGAGGATGGCGAGGCGCTGCCCTGGGACGATGAGGACGAGGCGCTCTATGACGAAGACGAGGAGGACGAGGAACCGCTGACCCTGGCGCGCAAGGCGGTGCCCGTGCGCGAGGATCGCCCCGCCCCCGTCATCGCCGACCGCCAGGTCGCGCCCGCCCCCGCCAAGCCCAAGACGGCGGCGGACCGCGACGCGCCGTACCAGTTGCCCGGCCTCGACCTGCTGACGCCCGCGCCGCCGTCTCCGGCGGGCACGATCGACAAGGCGGCGCTGGAACGCAATGCCCGCCTGCTGGAGAACGTCCTCGACGATTTCCGCGTGCAGGGCGCGATCGTCGAGGTGCGCCCCGGCCCGGTCGTCACCATGTACGAACTGGAGCCCGCACCCGGCATCAAGGCCAACCGCGTCATCGCGCTGGCCGACGATATCGCGCGCAACATGTCCGCCATCTCGGCGCGCGTCGCGGTGATTCCGGGGCGCAACGTGATCGGCATCGAGCTGCCCAACGCCAAGCGCGAGATGGTGTCGCTGCACGAACTGGTCGCCTCGCAAAGCTTTGCCGACCAGGCCGCGCAGCTGCCGATCATCCTGGGCAAGAATATCGCGGGCGACTCGGTGGTCGCCGACTTGGCGCCCATGCCGCACCTGCTGGTCGCAGGTACGACGGGTTCGGGCAAGTCGGTCGGCCTCAACGGCATGATCCTGTCGCTGCTCTACCGCCTGACGCCCGAGCAGTGCCGGATGATCATGATCGACCCCAAGATGCTGGAACTGTCGATGTATGACGACATACCGCATCTGCTCTCGCCGGTCGTGACCGACCCGGCCAAGGCGGTCCGCGCGTTGAAATGGGCGGTCGAGACGATGGAGGACCGCTATCGCCAAATGTCCTCGGTCGGCGTGCGCAGCCTCGCCAGTTTCAACGACAAGGTGCGCGCGGCCAAGGCCAAGGGTCAGCCCCTGGGTCGCAAGGTCCAGACCGGCTATCACCCCGAGACCGGCCAGCCGGTCTATGAGGAGGAAAAGCTTGAATACGAGCCGCTGCCGCAGATCGTGGTGATCGTCGACGAGCTGGCCGACCTGATGATGACGGCGGGCAAGGAGGTCGAGTTCCTGATCCAGCGCCTGGCGCAGAAGGCGCGCGCGGCGGGCATCCACCTGATCATGGCGACGCAGCGGCCATCGGTGGACGTCATCACCGGCGTCATCAAGGCCAACCTGCCGACCCGTATCAGCTTCCATGTGACGTCGAAGATCGACAGCCGCACGATCCTAGGCGAGCAGGGGGCCGAACAGCTGCTGGGACGCGGCGACATGCTCTATATGCCCGGCGGCAAGGGCATCGTGCGCGTCCACGGTCCCTTCGTCTCGGACGACGAGGTGCACCGCGTCGCCGATCACTGGCGCGCGCAGGGGCAGCCCGATTACATCTCGTCAGTGACCGAGGAACCGGCCGAGAGCTTCGCGCTCGACGGCGCGCCGACCGGCGAGGACACCGCCGAAGACCAGCAATACCGCGCCGCGATCCAGCTGGTGTGCGAGAGCCAGAAGGCCTCGACCTCCTGGCTCCAGCGGCAGTTGCGCATCGGGTACAATTCGGCGGCCCGGCTGATCGAGCGGATGGAGACGGACGGCATCGTCGGGCGGCCCGACCATGTCGGGCGGCGCGAAGTGCTGCGCGATACCGAGGGGCATCCGATTTAAGCGAGGCGGGTCGTTTGCCCCGGCGCGGCGCGAACGGAGTGGGGAAACGAACCCCACCCTCCGTTCGGCCTGAGCGACGTCGAGATGTACGTCCCGCCCCCGCCCCAGAACCGTCGAACCTACCCCTTGGCCGGCTTCAACATCGCGGAATCGATGTGCCATTGCCGCTGCGCCGCGCTGGCACCCGGTACGTCGTTGACCCGGCGCACGACATATTGGCCGACGAAGCGCTGTTGCCGCCCGTCGTTCAGCTGCGCATCCACGGTCACGGGGATCGTCGCATAGGTCGATCCCGCCGCGCCTTCACTGGGCGGCAGGGTTCCGATCGTCACGCGGGTCGCGCGGGTGTCGGCAAACCCCTTCTGGAAATCGGCGAAGCGCTGGCCGGGGCGGCCGTCGGGGCCCCATTGGGTCCAGGCGGTGCTGTAGTCATGCGCGTTGATCGCCGAATAATAGCGGCGCACCACGGCGGCGGCCGCCGCATTGCTCCGGGGATCGACCGCGCACCCCGGGGTGTTCGCGGCATCGTCACCGATCAGGGCGCAGCTTCGGGCGATCTCGTCCTCGATGATCGCGCAGTTGTTGACGGCATTGCACGGCGGATGGGTGGCGGGGGATACCGAGGTGCAGATCTTCACCAACCGCTGCGCCGCCGCCTGGCCGCGCTCCGCCGCGCAGGACAGCACGGCATCCGCGTCGGTCGTGGCGGACCGCTTGATCGGCGCGGGCAGCGATGCGTTCGGTGCCGTGTCGGGCACGACGGCGTCCGCTTCCCGGGTCGAAGCCGGAACGTTCGCCGCCATGTTGCGCGGTGCTTCGCCATCACGGCCATCGCCGCCACCGCAGGCGGCCAGTGGCAGGATCAGGGGACCGAGCAGAAGGGCGGCAAACGGTTTCACGGGGAGTCTCCGACAGGGTTGATGGCGATCAACGCATCGCCCGCCGCCCGGGCTCCCTCTCGCCCCGAACCCCCGCCCGAGCTCAGCGGGACAGGGCGATCAGCTGCGCCACGCTCTGCGTCTGGGTCTTGTGGAACACCGCGGCACGGTGATCCTCGATCGTCTTGGTCGAAAGGCCGAGCAGCGTCGCCATCGCCTTGTTGCCATGCCCCTGGACCATCAGGTCGAACACCTGCCGCTCGCGCGGGGACAGGTCGCCCAGCCGGGCGGCGGCGGCGCGCGCGGCACCGGACCACGCGATCCCCTCGCGCAGCGACGCGCAGAGCCGGTCCTCGTCGATCGGCTTGTCGAGATAGTCGATGCCGCCATGCCGCCGTACCGCGTCCACCGCATGGGCCGCGCTCGGCCAGGCGGTCATGAACAGGATCGCGACATGGCGGTCGAGCGTCCGCAGCCGCTCGGCAAAGCCGAAGCCATGCCAGTCGCCCATCATCACATCGGTGACCACGGCGTGTGCGGCGGCGTGCGGATAGTCGGCGAGCAGGGCGGCCGGATCGTCAAAGGCGCGCGCGACGAATCCGTGTCGCGCCAGCATCCGCGCGACCGAGGCGGCGAGGTCGGCATCGTCGTCCAGCACATGGACGGTGCCCGGCGCGGCGGGTTCGGGAAGGGCGGGGCGAAAGGGCATCAGCGTGTCTCGATCAGGGGAAGCGACAGGGTGGCGTGGACCAGGCCATCGGTGTCCCGCATCCGGGTCAGATGGCCGCCATGCGCCTCGACGATGGCGCGTGCGACATGGGTGCCGATGCCCATGCCGCCGTCCTTGGGCCCGGTGCGATCGGCAGCGGCGGGGTTGCGGACATGGATGACGACACGCTCACCCTCGACCGTGACGCTAAGGGCGACGGGGATGGTCGAGGCGGTGGTGGGCAGCTCGCGTGCCGCCTGGATGGCGTTGCGGACGAGGTTCATCAGCGCCTGCGCCAGCTCGACCTCATGCGCCGTCACGGTCCAGGCGGGATCGACCGGGGCGATGGTCATCGCCACCCCGGCCTCGCGCGCCTCGCCCCGCGCCATGGCCGCCACCATCTCGACCAGGACGGCGACCGCCAGCGGCTGCGGCCCGCCTTCGGCATGGCCGCCGAAGCGACGCAGCCGCCGGATCAGCGTGGCCAGGTGATCCGCCTTGCGATCGATCAGCGCGGCCCCCTCGGCAATCGCGTCGTCGCGCGTTGCGGTCAGCTTGTGCAAATGGCGCGCTTCGATCGCCAGGGTCGACAGCGGCTGGCTGATCTCGTGGATCACCGCCACCGACATGGCGCGCAACGTCTTCAGCCGCTCGGCTTGGAAGAGCAGCCGGTCGCGCCGCTCCAGCGTCGCACGTGCCGCCGCCTGCGCATCGGCGAAACTGCCCGCCAGATACCCCGCGACGACGATGGTGGCGAGCGCCAGGTGGCGCTGCAACCGCTCGGGCGTATCCATCGCGCCCGCCGTGTCGGGCAGGACGAGCAGGACGACGACCAGCAATGCGAGCCAAGCGAAGGTCCGCCCGAACCGCAGCCCGATCCACGCGACCGCGACCAGCACCGGCGCGGGCTGCATCCCCAGCCCGGCCTCGGCCAGCATCCAGGCCAGTCCCATGCCGAGCGCCAGCACCCCCGCCGCCTCGACCAGCGCAAGCGGGTTGGGCCATCGATACGACCCGCCCCCGCCTGTCCGCCCGACCAGCGCCTCGGCGATCCATAGCAGCGGCGGCGCGACGAACAGCGTGCCGAGCAGGTCGCCGACCACGAAGGCGGAAAGCGAGAGGATCACCTCGTGACTGTTCGTGACACCGGTCAGCTCGGGATTGTAAAGCGCCTGTGGCACCGCCAGCGCGGCCCCCGCCAACGGCGCCAGCGTCGCGGCCAGCCCGAACGGCATCGGCGCGGTCAGCAGCGTGCCGAGCCGATGGCTCGCCAGATAGCGGATACCGGTGACGGTCAGGCCGTAGGCCAGGACCGGGCGCGTAATCCCCCAGATCGTCATGCCCCAACCCGCCCAGGTCAGCGTCACGAAACCGAAGACGACATTGTCCGCGATCTCGATCACCGCGATCGCCGGCGTCAGCCGCGCGCCCATCCGCCACATCAGCGCCAGGCGGACCCCGGCCGCCGGAAACCAGAGCGAGTAGAAACCCGAACCACTCCACAACTGCGAAAAGCGGTGGGTCGCGGCAAAGGCCAGGCTGTAGAGCGCCAGCGCGATCCAGTCGTCCCGGTCCAGCCGCCAGCGCCGCCGCGGTGCGCGGTCCTCCCCATGAATGGCCGACCGGGCACGACCGGCGGCGAGGGGGAGGGAGGGTGTCATCGTCATGCTGTCTGGACCGGTCGGGGCCATCGCGGCATCCGGGAATTTCCCGGATGGACGGTGGTTACAGCCCATCGGCGTTCACGATCGCTTTGCTCTCCCTCGCCTTTGTCCAGGGAAGAGGGAAAGAAGACACGAATGAATGTCGGCTTCAGATCGTCGGCGTGCCCTGGGGAGCGGCCTGCGTCGTCGCGGCGTCGGGTGCGGGCGGCGCGTCCGCCATCGGTGTCGTCACGATGGGCGGGGCAACCTGTGCCGGGGGCTGGGTAGGGGCTTGCGCGGGCGACGGCGTGGCGGCGGAGACCAGCGCGGCATTCTCGATCACGTCGAGCGCGCGGCGCGCCAGCAGGTAACGCTGCGCGGCATGTTGCCAGGCGCGCGCGCCATCGGCACCGGGCAGGCGCGCGACCTCGGCCCGCGCCGCATCGACCTGTCCGCCGTCGAGCAGGCGGCGAACCCGTGCCAGCCGCTCGACGGGGTTGGTCGAGGGCGCGCTGGCCTCGCGAATGACGATCAGGCGGCCCAGCTCCTGCCGAAGCCCTTCCCACCAGCCGTCATTGCCGTTGACCACAAGATCGGGCGCCAGATCGTCCAGCCCCTGGCGCAGCGCCTCGATCGTGACCGGCTGGCGTGACGTCGCGATCAGGACCGACACGGCGCTGGGCGCGGTCGCGCCGAACCGGATACGCAGTTGCTCCTCCAGATAGCCGAGCGGCTGGCCGCGATCGATCGCACGGCGCGCGGCGGCGGCGACCAGGATCGATTCGGCGCGGCCCGCCTGCGCTCCCGCCGTCGCGGTGTCGGTGGCGAGCGTGGCGGCCCGCGTCTCGAGCACGGCCAACTGCGCGGCGAGCGTCGCCTCCCGGCTGGCGAGTGCGACCGGATCGGCGGAGGTGCGCGCCGCGTCGCTGGCCGGGGTGGTGCCGGTGCCGGGCTTGGTGGTCGCGACCTGGCGCGTGGCGGCCGTCGTGCCGCCGAACCAGGATATGTTGCGCATCGCATAGGCCATCAGCAGGCACCCTGCGACAAAGGCGATCAGAAACAGCGCGATGATGGCGCCCGTACGGGGGCCGCGCGGGGGCGGTCGGTCGATCGGCGCGAAATCGTTCATGCGCTGCTTATCCCCGTGGCGGCTGTCCGGGTCAACGCCCGCGCGGCCGCCACCACCGCGTCGTCGCGCGGTCCGTCGGCCACCACGACACCGGCCCAGCCCGCGCCCGCCGCCTGTGCGACCTTGGCGCTGATCGCGATGAGGGTCACCATGCTGCGCGCGAGCCCCGCTTCGTCGAGCAGCATGGCCAGGCGCTGTGCGGCGCGGGCAGAGTGGAGCAGGACGGTTTCGCCCGCCAGGGAGCCGATGATCTCGGGGGGGATGGCGCAGGGGTCGGCGGCATAGACGGTCCGCACCATCGCGCCCGTCTCCACCCGGTCGCGCCCCGCCAGATGCAACAGGCGGGTCAACCCCGCCGCCTTCGCCTCGGCCACCACGGCGGCGGCATCGCGCGTGCCGGTCAGCACGACCGACAACCCCGCCGCGCGCGCCGTCGCCGCGGTGGCGGCGCCGACCGCGACCACCGGCTTGTGCCGCAGGTCATCCAGTCCCGGCCCGGCCAGCCGCACCGCTTGCGCGCTGGTCAGGAGGAGCGCGTCGACCATATCAGGATCGGGCGGCGTCCATTCGACCGCGCGGGCCTCGAACAGGGGAATCCACCGCGCCGTCAGTCCCGCCGCATGCAGCGCGGCCATCGTCGCGCCGTGACCGGGTGCAGGCCGTACGACGACGACGGCCATGCGGGTCAGCCCCCGGCGAACAGGCGACGCACTTCGGGTGCGGCGCGTTCGAGCAGGTCGACGGCAAGGCGTGGGCCCAGTTCCTCGTCGAGCGCACCCTCGACCCAACCGCTGACCCGCGACGACCCGTCCTCGGCCAGCAATTCGCCGCGCAGCGTCAGCATCTCGCCCGAGAGCGATGCGAGCGCCGCCACCGGGCTGTGGCAATCGGCGGCCAGTGCGGCGAGCAGCGCGCGCTCGGCCATGACGCAGGCATGGGTCTCGGCATGGTCGATCGAGGCGACCAGCATCGTGGCGGCGGCATCGTCCGCCCGCGTCTCGATCCCGACCGCGCCTTGCGCAGGGGCGGGCAGCATCTGGTCGGTCGGCACCGCGTGACCGACCTCGCGCCCCAGCCGGTCGAGCCCGGCGGCGGCGAGCAGGGTCGCGTCGATATCGCCATTCGCCACGGCGGCCAGGCGGGTGTCGACATTGCCGCGCAACAGGGTGATGGTCAGGTCGGGTCGATGCGACAGCATCTGTGCACGGCGACGCGGGCTGCTGGTCCCGATCACCGCGCCGGGGCGCAGCTCGGCGATGGTTTCCGCGCCGATCAGCCGGTCGCGGACATCGGCGCGGGGCAACATGGCGGCGATGTGCAGCCAGTCGGGGCGGATCGTCTCGACATCCTTCATCGAATGGACCGCGGCGTCGATCTCGCGGTCGTACAGCGCGCGGTCCAGCTCCTTGGTCCACAGCGCCTTGCCGCCGATCTCGGCCAGGGCACGGTCCTGCACCCGGTCGCCGGTGGTCTTGATCGGCACGATCTCGACCGCGTCCTCGCTCCACCCCTGCGCCTGCGCCAGCGCCGCGCGCACCATCTGCGCCTGGGTGAGGGCCAGCGGCGAACCGCGCGTACCGAGCCGAAAACGAACCATGGACATGCCTTTGCCGCAACACGCCCCCCTTCGACAAGTTGGCAACGGGCGGGTATGGGATGGTTCATGCTGATCCTGGGACTGGAATCCTCGTGCGACGAGACCGCCGCCGCGCTGGTCACCGATGACGGCCGCGTGCTGGCGCACCGGCTGCTCGGGCAGGAGGCGGCGCATGCCCCGTTCGGCGGCGTCGTCCCCGAAATCGCCGCGCGCGCGCATGTCGAGGCGATGGAGCCGCTGGTCGCCGCCGCCTTTGCCGATGCGGGCGTGCGCTTGTCCGATGTCGACGCGATCGCGGCGACGGCGGGGCCGGGGCTGATCGGCGGGGTGATGGTCGGGCTGGTCACCGGCAAGGCGCTGGCCCATGCGGCGGGCAAGCCGCTGATCGCGGTCAACCATCTGGAGGGCCATGCCCTGTCGCCGCGCCTGTCGGACCGCGAGCTGGCCTATCCCTATCTGCTGCTGCTGGTATCGGGCGGGCATTGCCAGCTGCTGCTGGTCGAGGGGGTCGGGCGCTATCGGCGGATGGCGACGACGATCGACGATGCGGCCGGAGAGGCGTTCGACAAGACCGCCAAGCTGCTCGGGCTGGGTTATCCCGGCGGACCGCGCGTCGAGGCGGCGGCGCGGGAGGGTAACGCTTATGCGGTGCCGTTGCCCCGCCCGTTGAAGGGCTCGGCCGAGCCGCATTTCTCGTTCGCCGGGTTGAAGTCGGCGGTGGCGCGCGCGGTCGGGCATCACCGGCCGGAGGATATCGCCGCCTCGTTCCAGCAGGCGGTGGTCGACTGCTTGATCGACCGCACCCGACGGGCGCTGGCCGAGGTGCCGCCGGTGACGGCTTTGGTCGTCGCGGGCGGGGTCGCGGCGAACGGCGTGATCCGCGGCGCACTGGAAGGACTTGCTGCCGAGCATGGCCTGCGCTTCGTCGCGCCGCCGCTCTGGCTGTGCACGGACAATGCCGCGATGATCGCCTGGGCGGGGGTGGAGCGGTTCCGTGCGGGGCTGACCGATCCGCTCGACACGCCCGCGCGCGCGCGCTGGCCGCTCGATCCGGCGGCCGAAGCGGTGCGCGGCGCCGGGGTGAAGGCATGAGGATCGGGGTGATCGGGGCGGGGGCCTGGGGCACCGCGCTGGCGCAGGTGGCGGCGCATGGAGGCCGTCCGGTGCGCCTCTGGGCGCGCGATCCGGCGGTGGCCGAGGCGATCAACACGACCCGCACCAACCCGCTCTATCTGCCCAACATCGCGCTCTCGCCCGGCATCGAGGCGGTCAGCGATCCGGCCGCGATGGCGGACATGGACGCGCTACTGGTCGTGACGCCCGCGCAGGCGGTGGGCGCGGTGCTGGCGACGATGCCGGTCGGGTCCAGGCCGCTGGTCCTGTGTTCAAAAGGGATAGAGGCGGGCACCCGGCGGCTGGTCGGCGAGGTCGCGCGGGCGATCCACCCCGACGCGCCGATCGCGGTCCTGTCGGGCCCGACCTTCGCGCATGAGGTGGCGGCGGGCCTGCCGACGGCGGTGACGCTGGCGTGCGAGGAAGCGGGTTTGCGCGAAGCCTTGTCGCAGCGGATCGCCGCGCCGCATTTCCGGCCCTATGCCACTGACGACGTCACGGGTGCGGAGATTGGCGGGGCGATCAAGAATGTCCTGGCCATCGGTTGCGGCGTCGTGGAGGGCGCCGGGCTGGGTCAGAATGCCCGCGCCGCCCTGATCGCGCGGGGCTTTGCCGAGATGACACGGTTCGGGCTGGCGCGCGGGGGGCGGGCCGAGACGCTGGCGGGCCTGTCGGGCCTGGGCGATCTGGTGCTGACCTGTTCGTCGACTGCGTCGCGCAATTTCTCGCTGGGCGTCGGCCTGGGGCAGGGGCGATCCGCCGCCGAACTGCTGGCGGACCGGCGGACCGTGGCGGAGGGCGCGTTTACCGCGCCCGTCCTGCGCCAGGCGGCGGCGGAGGCCGGGGTCGACATGCCGGTGTGCGAGGCGGTGTGCCGGTTGCTCGAAGGCGCGGCCGTCGGCGAGGTGATCGGGACGCTATTGGCCCGGCCGCTTAAAGCTGAGGGTAAATGACCCACACTCCCACCCTCCGTTCCGCCTGAGCGGAGGGTAGGGTCAGCCTGAACCGCGTGGGGAAATAGGCCGAATGGAGCATCGAGGCGTTACCGCAGCACCTGCCGCGCCAGCGCCCCGCACGCCGCATTCTGCGCCTTCGGCCCGGTATCACCGGTGATCGCCCGGCCGATCGACTTGAAGATGTTGCCGACCGACTTCACCTCTTTCGGGATCACCAGATCGGGTTGCTGCAGCGTGCCCCCCACCGTTGCCGCCCCTGCCAGCCGGAGCGTCGCGCCCTGTTTCGGCGCACCGGTCAGGCGCAGGGCCAGCCGCTCGTCGGGAAAGTGCACCGTCCCCGTCCCGTCCAGCCGACTGCGCGAGGTATCGACGATCAGCGGCGCGACGCGTCCCGTGCCGTTGGTCATCGCGACGCCCAGGACCAGACAGCGCAGGCTCGTCTGGCCGCCATCGCCCATGAAGGCCGCGCCGGCGTCGAAGCCCAGCGCGGTCGCATAACGATCGGGCAGGGTGCCGTTGGCGACGACCAGTCCGATCCGCCCGTCCGCCCGCCCGATCGCCGCACGCACCGTCTCGCCCATGCCCGCCAGCACCGCGCGTGCCGCGACCCGGCCGGTGATCCGCGTCTCGCCCGACAGCGACAACACGCTCGCTCCACGCAGGCGCAGGTCGACCGACAGGCGCGGCACCTTCGCCCCACCGCTCTGGTCGACCACCGCCTGTCCCGTCACCACGCCTTCGCGCAGGGCCAGGCGAATGTCGCTGATGGTCAGCCGCTGATGATCCATGGTCATCCGCCCCGACAGGCCGGTGATCGGCGAGGCACCCTGCGCGCTGACCACCCGGCCCGCCTTGAACCGGATCGTCCCGTCGGTGGTGTCGATCTTGCCGATATCGATCCGTGTGTTGGGCACCAGGCGCGGCCCGATCCGCCTTTCGAGCGCGGCGGCCTCGGCGCGACCTTGCGCGGAGGACAGGTCGTCGAAATCGAGCTGCCCGGCCGCCACGTCGCCATTGAGCAGCGTGCGTCCGCCCTTCTTGTCGACGGTCAGCCGTCCGGTCAGGTCGGAGCGGCCGATTCGACCCTTCAGGTCCGTGATCGTCCAGCGCGGGCGTTTGTGGCGGACATGCGCGGTCAGTTGGACGGCGCGGGTCTGGAACAGCCCGGCCTCGATCACCGCGTCGATCCGCTTCAGGTCGTCCGCCTTTGCGGAGAGGTCCAGCGACATCGCATCGGTGTCGAGCGGACGGTCCATCGTGCCGACGGCCTTCATGACCAGCTGATCGCCGGTGATGTTGGCGGTGAAGGGCCAGGGGCCGGGCTTCACCGCCGCACCGGTGAAGGCGATCCGCACCGGCGCACCGCGCACCTGGCCCTCCCCCTCGGCGCGGACGCCGCGATCCGGGTCGGCGGCGACCTTCAGGATCGCCTCACGATCCTCCTTGGCGTCGCGGTAGCGGACCACGCCATCGGTGACGGTCAGTCCTTGCAGATCGGACGCGCTGCCACCTTCTTCGGGTTCGCCGGGGCGCGACCAGTTGGTGCGGCCCTGCTTGTCGCGGACCAGTGCCAGCCGCAGGCCCGACACCCGGATGTCTTCGGGCACGAACGCCCCGCGCAACAGCGGCCAGACCGAGAAGCGGATCTCGGCCCGCTCCACCGCCGCGAAATCGCCCCGTCCCGCCCATCCGGCCTGCGGGATTTTCAGCGCCTCGACCGCGATGGTGGGGTGAAAGCCGATGCCGTCGACGCGGTGGACCGAGCCGATCGTCACCGGTCGCCCGAACCGCTCGGTCGCCGCGCGACACACCGCGCCGCGCAGCATACCCCAGGGAAACACCGCCAGGATCAACAGGAACAGCAAGGGGAGCCCAACCAGCAACCCGACCAACACCCGCGTCCGGCGCGGCCATCCCCTCTCCCGTGTCATCCCCGTCCGACGCGCGAATCGGAACTTCGTTCCGCCTGCGTCAGGACCACCGCGCACGATTGTTGCCCCCGGGCTCCCCGCACCCTAGATATGGCCGAATTGCAAATGGGAGCTCCCTGCGTTGGTCCTCATCCTTCAGATCCTACAGATTCTGCTCAACGTCGTCTGGTGGATCATCATCGTGCAGGCGATCCTGTCCTGGCTGATCGCGTTCAACGTCATCAACACCTCGAACGACTTCATCCGGTCGGTCTGGTATGCGCTGCAGAAGATGACCGATCCGCTCTATCGCCCGATCCGGCGCATCCTGCCCGATTTCGGCGCGCTCGACCTGTCGCCGATGGTCGTGCTGCTGGCGGTGATCATCCTGGGCAAGATCCTGGATACCGCCATCGCCAATGCGATGTACGGGGGCGCGGTCGTCGTCGGCTGATGCCCGCATGGAGCCCCTGCGATGACGGGATCCGGATCGCGGTCCGGGTCACGCCGCGTGGTGGGCGCGATGCGCTGAGCGCGGGCACGGACGAACATTTCGCCGCGCGCCTGTCGGCCCCTCCGGTCGACGGCGCGGCCAATGCGGCGCTGATCCCGCTGGTCGCGAAGCATTTCGGGGTGCCCAAGCGCGCCGTCAGCATCATCGCGGGCGAAACCGCGCGATTGAAGCGGCTGCACGTCGCGGGGGACCCGCATACACTGGCGCGTATCGCGCAGGCGCTTTATGGCGGTCAGCCATGACTACCAGCGCCACGATCATCGACGGCAAGGCGTTCGCCGCCGCCCTCCGCACCCGCATCGCCACCCAGGTTGCGACCTTCCGCGAACAGGCAGGCCGCGCGCCGGGCCTGGCGGTCGTGCTGGTCGGCGAGGATCCGGCCTCCAGCGTCTATGTCCGGTCCAAGGGCAAGGCGACGCGCGAGGCGGGCATGGAGAGCATCGAGCATCGCCTGCCCGTCGATACCGACCAGGCGACGCTCCTGGCGCTGGTCGAACAGCTCAACCAGGATCCGACCGTCGACGGCATCCTCGTCCAGCTGCCGCTGCCGGGCCAGATCGACGCGCAGGCGGTGATCCAGGCGATCGACCCCGACAAGGATGTCGACGGCTTCCATCCGGTCAATGCCGGGCGGCTGGCGACGGGCAGCGAGGGTTTCGTGCCCTGCACACCGCTCGGCTGCCTGATGCTGCTCAAGAGCATCCATCCCAGCCTGTCGGGCATGGATGCGGTCGTCGTCGGCCGCTCCAACATCGTCGGCAAGCCGATGGCGCAGCTGCTGCTCGGCGAAAGCTGCACCGTAACGGTCGCGCACAGCCGCACCCGCAACCTGGCCGAAGTGGTCGGCCGCGCCGATATCGTCGTGGCGGCGGTCGGCGTGCCGGGGCTGGTGAAGGGCGAATGGATCAAGCCGGGCGCGAGCGTCATCGATGTCGGCATCAATCGTACCGAGACGGGCCTGGTCGGCGACGTCGAATATGACACGGCGGCGCAGCGGGCCGGGGCGATCACCCCGGTGCCGGGCGGCGTCGGGCCGATGACGATCGCGGTCCTGCTGCGCAACACGCTGGTCTCGGCCGGACGGCGCGAGGGCGTCGCGATCGACCAGACGGCGCTGTAAGGTCGTGCTCGAACTCTTCATTTCCTCGCTGATCACCTTCTTCGTGGTGATCGATCCGCCTGGTTGCGCACCGATCTATGCGGGCCTTTCCGCAGGGGCGACGCCGCAGCATCGCCGGGCGATGGCGATCCGCGCGGTCATGGTCGCCTCGGTCATCCTGTTCGTCTTCGCCCTGTTCGGCGAGGCGCTGCTCCACGGCCTGGGCATCGAGATGGCGGCGTTCCGCATCGCGGGCGGCATCATGCTGTTCCTGATCGCGCTGGAGATGGTGTTCGAGAAGCGCACCCAGCGGCGCGAGGACCGTGCGGCCAAGGTCGCCGACGATCCGCACGAGGCGGAGGACGTTTCGATCTTTCCGATGGCGATGCCGATGATCGCGGGGCCGGGCTCGATCGCGACCGTCATGCTGCTGATGAGCCGCAATTCGGGGCTTCAGGCCTCGATCGTGGTGCTGGCGGCGATGGTGTCGATCCTGCTGCTGACGCTCGTCGCGCTGCTGGCGGCGGGGCCGCTGATGCGGTTGCTGGGCGCCAAGATCGAGGCGGTGATCACCCGCGTGCTGGGCGTGTTGCTCGCCGCGCTGGCGGTGCAGTTCGTGATCGACGGGGTGACGGTCAGCCTGCGCTGACGCCACCCCGCCTGCGGCGCATGGCGGCATAAACCGCCCTCCGATCAAAACTATGGCGGTCGTGCCGCTCCATGCGTATGATCGTTCTTCGCGCAGCCGGGGGGCCGCGTCATGGTCTCAGCCCCAAGCGGGATAGTTAAGCAGCGCGCATGAATCGTTTTGCCATCGGTATCGCGGGTATTCTGGTCATTCTGGCGATCGCGGTCGCCCTGTCGACCGATCGGCGGGCGATCCGCCTGCGCGTCGTCGGCGCGGCGTTCGCGCTCCAGGCGGGGATCGCGGTTCTCGTCCTCTATGTCCCCTGGGGCAAGCGGGTGCTGCAATGGCTGTCGGGCGGGGTCGCGGGCCTTCTCGGCTATGCGAATGAGGGGACCAAGTTCCTGTTCGGCGCGCTGGCATCCGATCCGCTGGGCCGCAACTTCGCGATCCAGGCGCTGCCCGTGATCATCTTCTTCGCCGCCCTCGTCTCGATCCTCTATTATCTGGGCATCATGCAGCTGGTCGTACGCTGGCTGGGCGGCGCGATCGAGAAGGTGATCGGCGTGTCGAAGGTCGAATCGCTCTGCGCGGCGGCCAACGTCTTTGTCGGCCAGTCCGAATCGCCGCTCGTCATCCGCCCCTATCTGGCGGGGCTGACCCCGGCGCAGCTGTTCACCGTGATGACCAGCGGCATGGCGGGCGTGGCGGGCACGATCCTGGCGGCCTATGCCTCGATGGGGATCTCGATCGAATATCTGCTGGCGGCCAGCTTCATGGCGGCACCCGGCGGCATCCTGATGGCCAAGATCATCATGCCCGACCGGATGGAGCCGCCCGCGGGCCAGTTGCCGCTGGGCGACGTGATCGAGGACGAGCGGATCGCGCTGGCCGAGGCCACGCACGACGAGGAAAAGCCCGCCAACATCATCATGGCGGCGGCGCAGGGTGCGCAGACCGGCGTGAAGCTGGCCGTCGCGGTCGGCGCGATGGTGCTGGCCTTCGTCGCACTGGTGGCGCTCGCCAACGGCCTGCTGGGGGGGCTGGGCAATCTGGTCGGCATATCCGGCCTCAGCTTCCAGGCGCTGCTGGGCTATGTGTTCCAGCCGATCATGGCGCTGCTCAACGTGCCGTGGAACGAGGCGGGGATCGCGGGCGGCCTCTTCGGTGAGAAGATCGTGCTCAACGAGTTCGTCGCCTATATCGACCTTGGCAAGCAGGCCGGGCAGTTGTCGCCGCGCACCGTCGCGGTCGTCACCTTCGCGCTGTGCGGCTTTGCCAATTTCTCGTCGATCGCGATCCAGATGGCGGTGACGGGAAGTCTCGCCCCGAACCAGCGCCCGACGATCGCCCGCCTGGGTATCCGCGCGCTGATCGCGGGCAGCCTCGCCAACCTGATGTCGGCGGCGCTGGCGGGCCTGCTGATCGGTTAAGCCTCTTTCCTCCCCTGGAAGGGGGAGGAATAGAGTTTTCCGGGGTTGATCCCCATCACAAGCGCGCTATGGGCGCCCTGTCGGCCGCGCTCGTGGCCGACTCACTAAACAGGATCATAATGCCCCGATCTAGTCCCTTGTCCGGCGACGAGGACAGTAGACGCTTCGGCGTCCATGTTCTTGCCGACCGTCTGACGGGCCTGACGGGGTCGACGATGTCGGCCCGCTAACGCCGTTCCTCGCCGACCTTCCGCCGGGCTCGACCACACGAACCCGAAGGAGGTCTGCCATGACCCGTACCCTGTTCCGCGCGCATGTCCGCGCCCATTCCCTCGCCACCGTCATGGCGAGCGTTCCCCGTGAACGCGCGCGATTGCTGCGCCTGGTCGCGTCAACCCGGCCGCAGGCGATGCGCCGCACCCGCCCATCCGCCTGATCCGGGGATAGCGTCATGATCCGTATCGTTTCGCGGGCCGCTTTGTGCGGCCTGTTCCTCGTCGCGCGCGCCGCCTTCGCGCAGGACGCCCCGCCGGAAGACTTCGCCATCCACGGCCAAGCCACCCTCGTCGCGCAAGGGGTGGGCGGCTTTGCCTCGCCCTATATCGGCCCCAACAGCCTGACCCCGCGCCAGGTGAGGGAGACCACCGACGTCACCGCCTTCATCGGCGCGCGGCCGTGGAACGGCGGCGAGCTGTGGGTAAATCCGGAAATCGACCAGGGCTTCGGCCTGTCCAACACGCTGGGTGTCGCGGGCTTTCCAAGCGCGGAGGCCTATAAGGTCGGCAAGGCGGAACCCTATTTCCGGCTGCAACGCGTATTCTTCCGCCAGACCATCGGGCTGGGCGGCGGGCGCGAGGCGGTGGCGGGCGTCGCCAACCAGCTTGGCGGGTCGCGTGCGGTCGACCGGGTCGTCCTGACCATCGGCAAGTTCGGCGTCGGGGACGTGTTCGACACCAACCCCTATGCGCATGACCCGCGCGGCGATTTCTTGAACTGGTCGGCGGTCGATACCGGCAGCTTCGATTATGCCGCCGATGCCTGGGGCTATACCACAGGGCTGGCGGCCGAACTCTATCGCGGCGACTGGACGCTCCGCACCGGCCTGTTCAACCTGTCCACCGTACCCAATGGCGAACGGCTGGAACATGGTTTCGGCCAGTATCAGCTCGACGCCGAGGTCGAGCATCGCCACAGCCTTGCCGGGCGGCCCGGATCGGTGCGTGTCGGCTTCTTCCGAAACCGGGGCAATTTCAGCCGCTTCGACGAGGCGCTGGCCTATGCCGCCGCCAATGGGGGGGCGGTCGATCCGTCCTTCACCCGGCGGCGGATGACGCGGGTCGGCGGCTATATGAACATGGACCAGGCGCTGACCGATACGCTGGGCCTGTTCGCGCGGATCGGGGTCAGCGACGGGTCGATCGAGCCCTATGACTTCACCGATATCGACCGGACCGCCCAGTTGGGCGCGTCGTTGAACGGCAGGAACTGGGGCCGCGCGCAGGACCGGGTCGGGTTGGCGCTGATCGCCAACGGCATTTCGGCCGAGCATCGCCGCTATCTGGCGGCGGGGGGCCTGGGCGTGCTGGTCGGCGACGGCAAGCTCCCCAATGCGGGGGCGGAGGAGATTGCCGAGGCCTATTACGATGTCGGGCTGACCCGAGCGCTCGCGGTGACGCTGGACGCGCAGTTCGTGGAAAATCCGGGCTACAATCGCGATCGTGGGCCCGCCGAGATACTCGCACTGCGGGTGCACGGGGCATTCTGAGATCCTCCCCAAGCTATGCTTGGGGAGGGGGACCGCGCTCGTAGAGCGTGGTGGAGGGGCAAGCCCCTCGCCCCACCACCACCGCTTCGCGGCGGTCCCCCTCCCCATCGAAGATGGGGAGGAATTTACTACCGCGTCGGCACGGGCTCGGCACCGGTGTAATCGTAAAATCCGCGCCTGGTCTTGCGGCCATACCAGCCCGCCTCGACATATTTGATCAGCAGGGGGGCGGGTCGGAACTTGGGGTCGCCCGTGCCCTCGAACAGCACGCGGGTGATCTCCAGGCAGGTGTCGAGCCCGATGAAATCGGCCAGCGTCAGCGGGCCCATCGGGTGGTTGAGCCCCAGCTGGCACGCCGCGTCGATATCGGGGATCGTCGCCACGCCCTCGCCCAGCGCGAAGATCGCCTCGTTGATCATCGGCATCAGCACGCGGTTGACGATGAAGCCCGGCGCGTCATTGGCATGGACGACGCGCTTGCCCAGTTCCTGCGCGAACGATTCGACCCTGGCCACCGTCTCGTCCGCGGTGGCGAGGCCGCGGATCAGCTCGATCAGGCCCATGACGGGCACCGGGTTGAAGAAGTGCACGCCGACGAATCGCCCTGCATCGGGCGCGGCCTGCGCCAGCCGGGTGATCGGGATGGACGAGGTGTTGGTCGCCAGGATCGCGGTGTCGGACATGCCCTTGCCCACCTCTTCGAAGATGGCGCGCTTGATGGCCTCGCGCTCGGTCGCCGCCTCGATCACCAGCTCGCACCCGGCCATGGCGGACAGGGTGCCGACCGCTTCGATGCGCGAGAGGAGCGCGTCGGCGTCCTCGCGCGTCGTCTTTTCCTTCGTCACCAGCCGGTCGAGCGCCTTGGCGATACCCGCCTTGCCCGCCTCGGCCCGGTCGAGCGAGACATCGGCCAGCCTCACCGCATAGCCAGCCGCCGCCGACACCTGGGCGATGCCGGCGCCCATCTGTCCGGCGCCGATCACGCCGACCGATTTCCCCACTGACTGCATGGCGACACACTCCTGATTCTTTGGCACAAAGCCGTTTAGCGTTGCCCTATCCGGTTCGGAACGGGATCGCCAGCAGAGGGGTTGATCGGGGATGATTCGTACAAGCCCTGTCCTGTGGATGGCACTGATCGCGGCACCCGCCGTAGCCGCCGCGCCGGACAGTTCGCCGCGTCCGGGCGGTTTGAAGCTGTTTCGCGACTGGATCGTCGCCTGCGACAATGGCCGGGCGTGCGAGAGCGCGTCGCTCGCCACGCAGGACAGCGCGCTTCAGGATGTCGGTCTGATCGTCGCGCGTGACGGCGCGGGGCGCGTGACCGTGCGGGTGCGCGACATGACCGGCCGCGCCAAGACCGCCAGCGTCCGGGTCGACGGGCGCACGGTCGCCTCGACCACGCTCGACCGCGATGGCGAGGGGATGTGGCAGGGCGCGCCCGCCACCGCGCTGGTCGCGGCGATCGGCCGGGGGCGGCGCGCCGCGATCCTGACCCCGACCAGCCATGGTGTCTCGCTGAACGGTGCGGCGGCGGCCTTGCGCTATATGGACGACCGGCAGAAGCGCGCGGGCACGACCACCGCGCTGATCGCGCGCGGCTCTGCCCGCCATCGCGGCACGGTGCCCGCCTTGCCGTTGGTGCATGTCGTCACGCCGCCGCGTGGCGCGGCCAGTGTTCCCGCCACCGCCATCGCCGAAGCGCGCCGTCGCTATGGTTGCGTGGTGGACGATGGCAGTCCGTTCAGCGCCGACGCGCACCGGCTCGACCGGCGATCGACCCTCGTCCTGATGTCCTGCGGCGCGGGGGCCTATAATTATCTCGTCAAGCCGCTGATCTGGCGCGACGGGCGATTGACGCCCGCCAGCTTCGACTTCGCCTATCATTTCGGTGAGACCCCCGATCCCGGCCAGCCCGAAATCCTGGTCAACGTCACCTGGTCACCCGCCGGTCGCCTGTCCAGTTGGGGGAAGGGCCGGGGGCTGGGCGATTGTGGCGATGCCCAGACGTTCGGCTGGGACGGCTCGCGCTTCCGCCTGCTCGAAGCGGCGCGGATGACGGAATGCCGGGGGGCGATCGACACTTTGACCGTATGGCGCACACGGGTCGAACCCGTCGCGCCGCGATAGAGGAGAAGACGATGCTCGAACATCTGCCCGCCTGGCTGGGCAAGGCGATGAGCGGTTGGCGCGCCGGGGTCGAATCGATCGCGGTGGTCCGCCGCGAACTGACTCCTCCCGCCGCGATGCGGCTGGACAGCCCGGCCTTTGGCGACATGGCGCGGTTGCCCGAACGCTTCACCGCCGATGGGGCGGGCGTGTCGCCGCCGCTCGTCTGGGGTGATCCGCCGGAGGGTACGGCGATGCTGGCCTTGCTGGTCGAGGATGCCGATGCACCGACGCCGCAGCCGCTGGTCCATGCCATCGTCTGGAACCTGCCGCCGCACGCCGGGGATCTGGCCGAAGGGGCGATCGTCGCCGATGGACCCGGCTCGGCAGAGGACGGGGATGTGGGGCGCAATTCCTATCTGGGCGAAGGCTGGCTGCCGCCCGATCCGCCGCGCGGGCATGGCGAGCATCGTTACGTGTTTCAGCTATTCGCACTGGATGCGACGGTCGATATCGGCGGAGAGACGCCGGGCCGCAGCGCGCTGGTCGAGGCGATGGCGGGCCATGTGCTGGCCGCCGGGGTGCTGACGGGGACCTATTCGCGGGATGAAGAGGCGCCGGTCGGGCCGGTCGGGGCGGTCGCAACCGCCTGAAATCCGTCTCGCAAACGGCCGGGCACCCGGATCAGGGGATGGCCCGGCCGTACAGGCGATGGCGCACGATCGCGCTCAGGCGATCGGAAAGATCGGGGCGGCCGAGGTGATTGCGAGGCCGGCGAAGACGAGCGCGCCGACGACCGAGACGAGGATCTGGCGGGTCTGGAACGAAGCGAACATGGTGGTAACTCCCTGGGTGATCCGGTCGCCAAACCATTTGGCGTCCGATACCAGGGACTACGCAGGGTCCGTGCCAGTTCTGTAAGCTGCTGTTTTCTAGCGATATTGTTTTTCGGCGCGTAAAAATTGGGAAAATCCGCCACTGGGCCGAAGTGTTTCCCGCCATCACATGGCGGGAAAATCACCCGTCGCTCAAGGCGCGATCACGACCCTCGTTCTTGGCGCGGTAGAGCAGCAGATCGGCGCGGGCGAACAGCGTTTCCTGCGTATCGCCGGGGCGAAAGGCGGTGATCCCTGCGGAGAAGGTGATCTCCCCGACGGGCTCACCAGTTTCGCGCACCCGCATCCGCCGTTCGCGCACCGAATCGCGGGCCCGGTCGATCAGGGCGGTCGCCTCCGCGTTCGACAGGCCGTGCATCAGGATGGCGAACTCCTCGCCACCGTGACGGCATACGATATGGCCCTTGCCCTCTTCGGCCAGGATGGCACCGATCGAATGCAGCACCCGGTCGCCGACCGCATGGCCCAGTTCGTCGTTGATCCGCTTGAACCGATCGACATCGCACAGCGCCAGATGGCAGTCATGCCCGGCCTGGAAGCAGTGGACGAGCGCCTCGTTGAACGCCAGGCGGTTGGCCAGCCCGGTCAGCGGATCGCGCCGCGCGGTCGCCCGCGCCTCGGCCAGCTTCTCGCGCAGCGATTCCGCCTCGGCCGTCGCCTGTTTCATCTGGTTCTCGGCCGCATCGACCCGCTCCAGCATCTCGCCGGTCAGTTGCGCCAGCGTGGCCAGACCGATGCTCTCGCCGCGGGAGATCACCGCGGCGTTGCGCGCCAGATCGGCCCCGAATTCCGACGTGCCGGCCTGGATCGCGCGGATGACGGCGGCAAAGGTCTCGACCTGGTTCTGCGTCTGCTCCGCCAGGGCGTCGGATTGGGTCGCCTCGGGCGGCGGGGCGATCTTACGCGCGACGGGGGGACGCGGGGTCGACGCCGGAGCGGGGCGGGCGGCGTCCGCCGGGCCGCCCAGCCGGGCGATGTCGTCCCGGTGCAGCCGCACGCCGCCGTCGATCAACGCCTCGACCGCGCGCGCCAAGGATCCGTTCGGATCCGTCAGGATCGCGTGGACAAAGGCATAATGCGCCGGATCGGGCGACAGCCGATGGTCGTCCAGGAACCGGCCGATCCGATCGTACAGCCGATCGGACGCACCGGCGCCTTGCGCCGCCGTCTGCATTTTTCCGCCCGTTTGGCCCCCCAAGGTCATGTCTCCGCCCCGGATCCCTGGATCAGCGACGCGTCTTCAGGTCGCGCACCGCCGCCAGGGTGGTGGCGACATGCTCGGCCGGGTTCATGTCGTCGTGCACGAAGACCACGCGGCCGTTGCGGTCGATGACATAGCTGGTGCGCGAGGTGATGTCGCGACCCTCGATCTGACGGCCCAGCGCGACGTCATAACCCTTGACGATCGCGGGGCCCGCGCTCGCCACCGGGAACTTGCCCGCACATTCGGCCTTGGAGAAGGCGGCCAGCTTGTCCACCGGATCGGCCGACATGCCGATCACGCGCGCCCCTGCAGCCTTGAAGGCGTCGATCTTCTCGGCAAAGGCACGCGCCTCGGCGCTGCACCCGCTGGTGAAGGCGGCGGGGAAGAAATACAGGACGACCGGACCGTTCTTCAGCTGGTCTTTCAGGTGCAGCGTGAAGACTTTGCCCGCCACCGCGCCGCGCGTGGTGAAGTCGGGGGCAGTCGTGCCGGGCCGCAACGCGGCCGACGCGGGCATTGCCGCTGCCACCGCCAAAAGAATGCCTACCCAAGCCTTCATTGCGCCAGTCCTCTCCAATTAACCACGTTGACGCCTATCGTGTCCCAGCGACGGCGTCCATTGCTGATACGGGCTCGCTATTCTATCAATGACGCGATGCCCGTACATGCGACCGATATCGACCTTGCCCTCCGGCTGGCGGATGCCGCCGGTGCCGCCATCCGTCCGTATTTCCGCCGCGAAATGGGGTTGGAGATCAAGGCCGATCGATCACCCGTGACGCTGGCCGATCGCGAGGCCGAATCGGCGATGCGCCGTATCCTGGATGCCGAGCGGTCGGGCGACGGCATTCACGGCGAGGAATATGGCGTGAAGGACGGCGTGACAGGGCGCCAATGGGTGCTCGACCCGATCGACGGGACGCGCAGCTTCACCGTGGGGCGTCCGATCTTCGGCACGCTGATCGCACTGGTCGAGAATGGCTGGCCGGTGCTGGGCATCATCGACCAGCCGATCGCGGGCGAGCGCTGGCTGGGCGTCGCCGGGCGGCCGACGCTGTTCAACGGACAGCCGGCGCGGACCCGGGCGTGTCGCGAGCTGGACGGCGCGACGATCGCCACGACCAGCCCGCATCTGTTCGACGACGAGGATGTGCCGCACTTCATGGCGCTGGTCACTGCGGTCAGCGGCCAGTCCCCGCGCCAGGGCCCGGTCTATGGCGGCGACTGCTATAATTACGGCCTGCTCGCGAGTGGGCATATGGATATCGTGTGCGAATCCGGGCTGAAGCTGCACGACTTCGCCGCGCTGGTGCCGGTGGTCGAGGGCGCTGGTGGGCGCATGTGCGATTGGAACGGCGATCCGCTGACGGCGGACAGCGCGGGCCATGTGCTCGCGATCGGCGACCCGGCGCGCACCGAAGAGGTGCTGGAGGCGCTGCGCAACGTGCCGCACGGGCATGATCATCACGATCATTGAGTTCTGAGAAGACGTTGCGACAGGCCCGATGCCCGATCGTTTCGCATGGATGAGGACGTTTACCTGATAATCGCCCTGTTTCTGCAAGCCGCTGATTCATTGTCCTTGCCTGGGGACGTGTGGGCTGATCTTTCCTACTCGGCGTCCCTTGCCGGTGTTTCGGAGACGATTGAAATACTTCGCACCGAAGGCCGTGGGGACGCGAGCGGTGTCGCCTTGCGGCTTGTCTCGCGACGTCACGGCGAAGCGCCGCGTATTCAGTGGGCCAATAGCCAAACGTGCCCCGTGGCGGCTGATGCGGTCCGCAATCTACGGTCCATTCCGATGCCCGACCCGGTCTTGCCGGATGATCGGGGCGAAATCATATTGGACGGTGTGGGTTACCGCGTGCGCTTTCAAGCCCGCTATGGCCTGGAATTGGGCTTCCCGATGGAATTACGATCGAACACGGGCACGCCACTCGCGGCCTGGGTCAGCAGGACATTCAAGATGTTGAAACCATGCTGGTCGACGGTTCGCTACGCTCTTTAGAAAATTCCTAGAAACTTCTTCCGCTGCGACTTGGCCTCGCCCGGATTGCCTTTTCCGTCCTCGGCCTTGGCGGTGGTGCCGCGTCCAACATCATTGCGCGGCGCGCCCTTCACCGTCCGCTGGGCATTGGCCCGCGCGCCGGACAGGACCGGGCCGCAGGCCGCCGCCTTGGCGTCGCCGACATCGACGAAGGCCAGGACACCCGCCAGCGGCGTCGCGACCAGGGCCAGCCCCAGCCCGGCCCCGGCGCGTGCCACCAGGTCGCCGCTGATCGGGTTGATGCCGGGATGCGCGAAGATCCCGGTGATGCCGACCGGCGACTGGCCGGAGAACAGGCTGAACGTCTTGGCATCGGCGCGCACCGCCAGATCGAGCGCCTCGTTGCGGAAGCTGAAGCCGCCGCGCCCGGTGACGACGTTCTTCGACGTGTCGATCAGGATCGGATCCGCCGCCGCCACGCCACCGCGCACGGTAAAGGCGATCAGGCCGCAATTGATCCGCACCGGCTCCTGCAACTGCTTCTCGAACATCTTCTGAACGAAGGTGCCGATATCGAGTTCGGCCAGCTGCGCATTGCGGGTCCATAGCGAACCTGCGGGCAGGATGAACGCCATGCGCCCGTTCGCACTGGCCAGCGAATCGTGGATGGTGTCGCCGCGTCCGGTCAGCTGGACCCGGCCCTTGACCGTGCCGGTCGTCCCGGCCTCCGCCACGCCCCAACCCGCCAGCAACCGGCCGAGCGCAGTCGGCGCCAGGCGGATGTCGTAGCGCACCAGGCTGGGCCGCTGGCGCGTATCGAACAGCAGGTCGGACGACACATTCCCCCGCGCCATGGCGAATTTCAGCGGCGACAGGGTCAGCTTGCCGCGATCCAGCGCCAGGGTCAGGTCGACGTCGGAGATCGGCACCCGCCGCGAGCGGACGGTGCGAATCGTCCATTTCAGATCGGCGTCGAAGCGCTGCATCGTCGCGACCGGCAGCGCCGCGTCGGGCAACAGCCGCTGCGGCCCCACGCCCGTAGCTGCGGCGGCGGCCTCCGCGCCCTTGGTCGCGACGATATCGGGGTTGTAGCCGATGAAAGGCGCGGCATCGATGATGTCGAGCTTCTGGGTCGCCAGCACGGAATCGAGGTGCAGTCGCTCGCCATGCGTGACGGTCAGCTTGCCCGTCAGGTCGCTGTCGCCGAACGTCCCCTTCATGCCCGTGAAGCGATAGACGTCACCGTCCTTCACCAGCTGGGCATGGATGTCATAGGTACGGGTGCGCGGGATGACGACGCCGATCACCTCGAGCAGCGTCGACAGGTCCTTGCCGCGCGCACGGGTGCGCAACGGCACATTCTCGACCGCCGCGATCGAGGGCAGGGTGCCGGTCACGTCGACGATATTGCCCGCCGCGCGCATCCGGGCGACCAGTTCGTTCTTGCCGCGATTGGCGGTGGCGTCGGGCGACAGCAGCCGCGCGGTGACGGTGAAGGGCGTCTCGCGGATCACGCCCTTGCCGCGCACCCCCACCGCCCGGCCGATACGGGCGTCCTGCGACCGGAAATCGGCCAGCGTCAGGTCGGCGGTCACCCGCATCCGGGGATCGCGATACCGGATCGTGGTGCCGTTGATCTCGGCGGTATCGATGCGCGGAAATTCGAGCGGCTTGCCGCCCTTCTTCTCGCTGAACGTCCAGCTGTTGGTGCGGTGGTCGGGCGTCCATTCGAGATCGACCGCGCCATTGGTCAAGGCCAGCCAGGTAAAGCGTCGCTTGCCGAACAGCAGCGACAGCGGAGCGATCCGCGAATCGATTCGGTCGGCGGTGAACAAATTGGGCCGGGTCGCCCAGCCGGGGTTGGAAACCGCGATCTTCTCGGCGACGAACTTGATCCGCCACGGCGCGAAATACAGCTGGAAGTCGCCGTCCACGCTGACCGTCCGGTGGGTCAGCCGTCCGACGACCGATTCGAAGGAATGGCGCAGGAAGCGCCCCTTGGTCACGAACAGCACCAGCCAGATCGCGGCGAGGACGGTGATCAGGCCGATGGCGATTCGCAACGCCCAGCGGCGCCACCCCGCACGGGCAGCGTCGGTATGCGTGGAACTGTCGGCCGCTGGCGCCTGATCCATGGCGCCTTCAAGCGCCCGAGCGAGGCGCTGGTTCCTTGGGCGATTCCATCGGCCATCGGTTGCAATCCGGAGCCGCTTCGTCTAAGCGGCCCGCTTCCCGAGCGAGGTGTCACGAACGGCCCGGCCATCAGGGCTGCCGCGGCCGTTTCTGCCTTAGCTCTAGCGAAAGGAAAAAAATGCCCAAGCTCAAGACCAAGAGCGGCGTCAAGAAGCGCTTCAAGCTCACCGCGACCGGCAAGCTCAAGCACGGCGTCGCCGGCAAGCGCCACCGCCTGATCAGCCATAACGGCAAGTATATCCGCCAGAACCGCGGCACCTCGGTCCTGTCCGATGCCGACACCAAGACCGTGAAGGCCTGGGCGCCTTACGGCCTGAACTGATTTCTGGAAGGGTAGAAAGATATGGCACGCGTCAAGCGGGGCACGACCACCAAGGCGAAGCATAAGCGGATTTTGGAACAGGCGAAGGGCTATTATGGCCGTCGCAAGAATACCATCCGCATCGCTCGCCAGGCCGTCGAAAAGGCCGGTCAATATGCGTATCGCGACCGCAAGGTTAAGAAGCGGACCTTCCGTGGTCTGTGGATCCAGCGCATCAACGCGGGTGTCCGGGCCGAGGGCCTGACCTATTCGCAGTTCATGCACGGCCTGAAGCTGGCGGGCGTCGAACTGGACCGGAAGGTCCTGGCCGACATCGCCATGCACGAGGGCGAAGCCTTCAAGGCGATCGTCGCACAGGCGAAGTCCGCTCTGCCGCAGGCCGCGTAATTCGCGACTGACGGCTAGCGCCGGAAATCAGGAAAGGGCGCCGGTGGGTTTCCACCGGCGCCCTTTTTCGTTTGTAAATATTCCTCCCCTTGCAGGGGAGGTGGCAGGCCGTAGGCCTGACGGAGGGGTGTCCCGGCCAGCGAGGTCTTTCCTCGCGAGCGGTTACACCCCTCCACCACCGCTTCGCGGCGGTCCCCCTCCCCGTGCCGGGGAGGAATGGCCGTGCCTCAATACCGGACCGTCACCGTCCCCAGGATCGACCTCGGCGCGCCATAATAGCCGCCGTCGAAGGTCAACGCGGTCAGATACTTCGCATTGGTCAGGTTGCGCAGGTTCGCCGACAGCGCGATGCGGCGGGTGATGTCGTACTTCGCCATGAGGTCGACCAGCGCATAGCCGTCCTGCCGTACCGAGCGGGTCTGGGTATAGATCACGCTCTGATACTGGGCCGATGCACCGACCTTCAGCGCGGGCAGGGCAGGCGGCGAATAGACGATGTTCAGGCGCCCGGTGTTGCGCGGCACGAACAGGCGCGCCGCGTCGCCATTCTGATCCTCGACCCGCATCAATGTATAGCCGCCGGTGACCTGCACGCCCTCGGCCAGCCGTCCGCCGACCTCCAGCTCGATGCCCTCCGACTTGGCGTTCACGCCGCGCGACACGAAGCGGCCATTGACGAAGCCGATGCTCTCGGCGGTATTGTTCTGGTGGACGCGGAAGATCGCCGCGCTGGCGTTCAGCCGTCCGCCGAACCAGTCGCCCTTGATCCCCGCTTCGATATTCTTGCCGCTGATCGGCGCCAGGATACGGCCGTCCTGGCCGATCGCGTCCTGCGGATTGAAGATCGTCGTATAGCTAGCATAGACGCTCAGCGCCCGGTTCAGGTCATAGGTGACGCCCGCGAACGGCGAGAAGCGCGTATTGTCGTAATTGGTGTCGACATCGTACGAAAAGCCGACGCTGCGCGCATGGGTGACGTTGCCGCCCAGCATCAGCTTCAGCGGATCGGCCAGGTTGAAGCGGACCAGGCCATAGGCGGTCTCGCGACGGGTCTGGGTGTTCTGGCTCGACGCATAGTCGGTCGAAAAGGGCGTCGGGAACGTGACCTTGGGGAACGTCCCCTGGAACAGGTCCGGGAAGGGCAGGGTCAGGCCGACCTTGGAATAATCATAGGACGACCCCTGCTTGTAATCCTGCGCGCTGCGGTTGACGCCGAACATCAGCTGATGCTCGCGCCCGAACAGCGTGAAGGGGCCGGTGGCATAGGCTTCCATGGTCAGGTTGCGGGTCTGCGCGCGGAAGGCTCCGGGATAGCTCTTGATGCCTAGGAACTGCCCCGGCTTCGCGGGGTCCGGGGCGATGCCGTTGGGCGCGCCGCGCACCGGATTGCCATAGACGTAGAACAGCTCGTCCGCTTCGCTGGTCGCGCGGCGCACCGCGCTGATCCGCGCGACCCAGCCACCGGCGAAATGATGCGTCAGGTCGCCGAAGATCTGCCGGTCGATCACGTTCCAGCCCGCCCATTCGGGCGCGACATTGGTCGAACGCGGCATGTCGATGCGGGTGCCGTCGGTATAGGTCAGCGGCAGCGCGCCCCACATCGCACCGTGGCTCTGGTGATCCTGATGGCCGTAACCGCCGCTGAGCACGGTATCAGGGCCCAGGTCCGCCTCGACCACGCCGTATCCGGTCCAGCGACGCAGGGAATAGCGATCCAGATAGCTGTCCGCGTCGGACAGCACGCCGACGCCGCGCGCACGCACGCTGCCATCCTTGGTCAGCGGGGTGCTGACGTCCGCGTCCAGGCGCAGGCTGTTGAACGAGCCATATTGCACGCTGGCGCTGGCCTGCAGGTCCTTGGTCGGGCGCTTGCGGACGAAGTTGATGACCGCCGACGGATTGCCGGTCGGCGACAACAGGCCGGGCGCGCCCCGGACCACCTCGATATGGTCATAGATGGCGGTGTCGATCGATCCGGTCTGGATACCGAAGGCGAAGGGGACGCCGATGCCGTCGATCTGGAAGGTCTGGATGTCGAAACCGCGCGCCGAATAATAGACGCGGTCGGTCTCGTTCGCCTGGACGTTGATGCCGGGCACCGTCGTCAGCAGCTGGTTGACGTCGTTCAGCTGGAAGTCGGTGATCTGCTGGCGGGTGACGATGCTGACCGACTGCGGCGTCTCGCGCAGGGTGAGCGGGATACGCGTCGCGGTGGTCTGCCCCTCGATCGTATAGTCGTCCGTGCCCTCGGTACGCTGGCCGGTGACGACGATATCGTCGCGGGTGACCTGCGGATCGGTTGCCGCGGGAGCGGGCGTCGGGGCGGTGATGGCGGCGGCGCTGGCCATCAGCGGCATCAGGATCGGCATTCGGAAACTCCCTGTTATGGGGGCCTCCTATGACCGGCCTGGTGTTATTGCAAGTCAGTATCGAAAGCAGAAACTATCGGGTTTTTATGGGCGGTTGGGGGAAGACCGGTGCCTCCCCCTCTTAACCGTCCTATTTCGACACGGGAGGCGATATCGGCGTGTATTGGGCCGACAGGAGCTGCCACCCGGCCTTGGTGCGATGCGCGACATAGAGCGCCCGTACCGAACGCTTGCCGCCCGCGCCCGGCAGGATGATCGACAGGCGTCGTGTCACCAGCGCGGTGTCGCCTGCGAGCCGGACGGTGGCTTCGTCGCTGTCCATGGGTGGGACGGAATGCTTTTGATCGGGCGTGTAGAAACCCAGTACCGCGTCGCGCGGATCGACCTCGCCACGCGGCGAAATCTCGACGAATTCCGGTGCCAGCGTCCGGGCCAGGGCGACGGGGTCGAAGTCGCGCCGCGCCGTCTCGAATCGATCGACCAGGGCCAGCGGATCACCGGTCCGCGCGGAGGCGGCCGACAGCGGCAGGATGGCGGCCGCCAGGCACAGCCATCCCGTCAAATGACGATGGTTCATGAAAACGTCTCCGTTTGAGAAGCCTAACCGATGGGAGAGCGGGTCTGCCGCCGATCCCATGCCATCAGGATCGGAACGGCCAGTATCTCGGCGATCAGCGCGATGCCTTGCAGCGCCATGCCCCAAGGGGTCGGATGGATCGCGGCGATGGCGAACATCAATCCGGCGACGATGACGATCGCCAGGATCATCGCCCGGCCCGCCCGCCGCCAGTCGCAGGCGGTGATCCACCAGGCGATCAGGATATGGAGCGTCCCCAGCGTGACCAGCCCGACCATGATCACTGGCGACCAGCTGCGATAGGCGACGGCCATCATCCGCTGGCCCGCATTCCCGGCCTCCAGCACGGCCAGATAGGGATCGGTGTCGAACAGCCAGTACCGCAGGCCGTGAACCGCACATCCCAGATGGAACAGCGCCATGGGCAGCAGCAGCACCAGCGCCAGCCCATAGCGGGTCAGGACATGCCACCCGGCGGACGAGGTCGCCAGGCGGCGCAAGGCGACCGTCACGCACCCCAGCGCAAAGCCCAGGCCGTGTCCGTCGCATTCGGCCTGGTCGAATTCGATCGCCATGGCCTCTGCCCAGTCGCGCTCGCGCTCGTGCATCAGCGCCAAGGCGGCGGTCATCGCGATCCGGGCGGGCGTGCGCCTCATGCCCCGGCCAGCCCGAGTGCGCCGTCGATCGGCGCGGCGTGCGCGCGGATATGGGCGACCCCGGCGGCGGTCAGGCGATAGGCATGGCGCGGCGGCCGACCGGGCTGTTCGGGTGCGCGCCATTCGGCCTCGATCAGGCCCTGCTCGGTCATGCGCATCAGCAGGGGGTAGAGTGTACCCGATTGCAGCCCGGTCTGCTTCATCAGGTCATAACCATGCCACCACTGCCCGCCCCGGTCGGCTAGCGCCGCCATCAGGGTCAGCATCTGTTTGGATGGACGGCGGGCTCGCTTCATCCATGTAACGTCACATATGTAGATTTATGAGTCAATGCCGGGTCTGTCTGGCGTTTCGATGCCGCCGTCCCCACATCGCCCGTCGACATGGCGCTTCATCTGACCAAGGTCGCATTCGGGGCGACCAGTATCGATCATCTGGCGGAACGGCTGAAGATGCGGGCGCAGGAAGGGCCGCTATTCCTGACCACGCGCTATCTGCCCAAGCGGCACGAGGAGGTGGCGGGGCAGGGTTCGCTGTTCTGGATCCTGAAGCATCAGCTGATCGCGCGCTCGCCGATCCTGTCGTTCGGCGAGGCGGAGGGCGGTCGCTGCGCGATCCATATCGACCCCGCGCTGGTGCTGGTCCAGGCGCAGCCGCGCCGCGCGCATCAGGGCTGGCGCTATCTGGAGGCGGCGGACGCCCCGCCCGATCTGGACGGCGCGGCGAGCGGGATCGACACGATGCCGCCGGTGCTGGTCGGCAAGCTGGTGGAACTGGGGCTGATCTGATCCCTCCCGGCACCGGATGTGCCGAGTGCCGGGAAGGATGTTTCGGGTCAGAACTTAGGCCCGGCCACCGCCGCGCGCGTCTTCTTGGGCGTGTCGGCGAACAGCTTGGCGATCGCGGTGTTACGCGCGTCCTGCTGGGCATAGTCGCGGGCGGTCAGCCCGGCGACATTGTCGGACTGGTCGGGATCGGCCCCGGCGGCCAGCAGGTCGCGGACCATGCCGATATCGTGGCGCTGGACCGCGCGGATCAGCGGGGTTTCGCCGCCCGAATTGCCGATATTGGGATTGGCCTTGGCCGCGGTCAGGACGCGGATCATGTCGGGTTGGCCGCCCGCCACCGCCAGCAGCAACGGGGTGTTGCCGCGCCCGTCGCGCAGGTTCGGATCGGCGCCCTTCTGAAGGAGGAAGCGCAGATACGTCTCGTCGCCGCGCTTGATGACGATGTGCAGCGCGCCTTCGCCGCTGGTCACGTCACGGGTGTTGATGATGCTGGCACCCGGCCGGTCCAGCATGTTGGTCACGTCGTTGCCCTTGGCCTCGCGGACCGCCTGAAGGAATTTGTAGCTTTCCGACTGCATCATCTGGGCCGACGCGGGGGCGGCAACGACACCGGTAAGCGCACTGGCCATCAGCGCGGCGGCGAACAGGGGGCGAAAGGGCATGAACGGCATTCCTGACAGGGGGCCCGAATGAGGGCCTGAATGAGGACCCATGGCTTGCAACGGGCGATTTATCACAGCAAGGCTATCGGCGTCATGACCCGATTATTTCTGCCTCTCCTGGCATCGCTGACCCTGCTGGTCGCGGGCTGCGGCTCCTCCGATCCCTCCGGCGGGCAACCCGACGCGCGGGCGCCGCTGGCGGGTGCGAAGATCGGCGGGCCGTTCCGGCTGACCGACGGCCGGGGCAGGACCGTGACCGACCGCGATTTCGCCGGGCGCTACCGCGTCATGTATTTCGGCTATACCTTCTGCCCCGATGTCTGCCCCACCGACATGCAGGCGATCGCTGCGGGCCTGAAGCTGCTGGACAAGCGCACACCGGCCAAGGCGAAGGCCATCGTGCCGATCTTCGTCACCGTCGATCCCGAACGCGATACGGCGGCGGTGGTCGGCCGCTTCGCCGCCGCCTTCGACCCGCGCATCGTCGGGCTGACCGGCTCGCCCACCCAGATCGACGCGGTGAAAAAGGCCTATGCCATCTGGTCGGCCAAGGGCGACCCTGCGCCGGGCGGTGGCTATCTGGTGAACCACAGCCGCCAGGTCTATCTGATGGACCCGGACAACAAGCCCCTGGCGCTGGTCCCGGCGGACGAAGGGCCCGAGGCGGTGGCGAAGACGCTGGACCAGTGGGTGCGCTGATGGAGCGGTTCTGGGAAAAGCCGATCGAAAGCCTCGACCGCGCACAGTGGGAGGCGCTGTGCGACGGCTGCGGCAAATGCTGCATCCACAAGCTGGAGGATGAGGATACGGGCGAACTGGTGCCGACCAACGTCGCGTGCCGCCTGCTGGACCGGCGCAGTGGGCAATGCTCCAATTACCGCCATCGCCGCGCCTATGTCAGCGAGTGCGTGCGGCTGACCATGGGCAATGTCCGTTCGATCGACTGGTTGCCCACCACCTGCGCCTATCGCCTGCGCGCCGCGAACGAGCCCTTGCCCGACTGGCATTACCTGGTCTGCGGCGACCGCGAGGCCGTCCACCGCGCCGGACAGTCGGTGCGCGGCTGGACGATCAGCGAGGACGATGCGGGCGATTTCGAAAACCATGTCGTGGACCGCGAATTGTGATCGACGAAGTCGTCCGTCATCCGACCGCCAAGACCATCCGCCTGAGCGTCGATCCCGCCACCGGCACCGCGCGTCTGGTCGTGCCCAAGCGCGCCGCGCTGAACAAGGCGCTGGCCTGGGCGGAGGAGAAGAAGGACTGGCTGGCCGAGCAGCGCGCGCGCCTGCCCCGGCCGCGTCCGTTCGTGCCGGGATCGGACATCCCGTTCGGCGATGCCGTGCTGCGCCTGGAATGGGCGGAGGGGCGCGCCCGCGTGATCCAGCGCGAGGGCAACCGGCTGATCGCCTCGGGCCCGCTGGAAACGCTCAGCCGCCGGGTCGAGGCCTGGCTGAAGCGGCAGGCGCTGGAAGTGCTGGCGCGCGAGACGGCCGAGGTCGCGCGCGTCGCGGGTGTCGCGGTTTCCAAGGTCAGCGTCGCCGATCCCAAGGCGCGCTGGGGAAGCTGTGCCTCGACCGGCGCGATCCGGTATAGCTGGCGGCTGATCCTGGCACCCGACCAGGTACGCCGCGCGACGGTGGCGCATGAGGTCGCGCACCGCGTCCATATGAACCATGCCCCCGCCTTCCACGCGCTCGTCGCCGAGCTGCTGGGCGAGGACCCGGCGCCCGCCACCGCCTGGTTGCGGCAGCATGGCGCGGGGCTTCACTGGTACGGTCGGTCGTCCTGACGCTCACGCGGTGAACCGCGCGGGGGCGCGGGGGGCACCCGTGCGTCGCGCCCGTCACCACGCGGGGCCGCCCCGTTGCCGCGACCGGTCACCCGGTCGATCCACGCCTGGTCCAGTCGCTGTTGTGGTGCGGGCTGCTGGTCCGGGGCCGGTTGCGGCTGGCCCGGCGTGCCCGGTTGCTGCTGGATCGGCGCAGGGCTGCCGGGTTCGCGGCGGGTCGGGATCTCGACCGCCTCGCTGCCGTCGTCGGGCTGTGCCGCGGTGGGCGGCGGCAGCGGGTTGCCGTCGGCATCGACCGCCGGGACACCGTCGTCGGGTTGGCCGAAATAGCTCTCCTCGTCGGGTTCCAGCTGCCATTCGGGCAGGGTGACCTGAGTCTCGAACTGCTCGATCGGACGATTGGCGGTGGCGATCTTCATATAGTCGGCAAAGGCCTTGGCGGGCGCGGTGCCGCCGTGCAGCCCGGCGACCGGCTTGCCATTGTCGCGGCCCATCCACACGCCGGTGGTGATCCCGCTGGAGAAGCCCAGGAACCAGCCGTCCTTCGAACTGGTCGTCGTGCCCGTCTTGCCCGCGACCGGTCGCCCGATCTGTGCGGCACGCCCCGTACCGGTGTTGACCGCGGTCTGCAGCAGGTCAGTCATCTGCGCCGCGACATAGGGCGCGACCAGCACCCGGCTGCGGTCCACCTCATGCGTGTAGATGGTCTGGCCGTTCGCGGTCACCTTGGTGATGCCATAGGGCGTGACCTTCACCCCCTTGTTCGCGACGCTGGCAAAGGCGCTGGTCATGTCGATCACGCGCACTTCCGAGGTGCCGAGCACCATCGAGGGGTGGGTGTTGACCGGGGTCGAGATACCGAAGCGGCGCGCCATGTCGGCGACCGTCTGGAAACCGACCTCCTGGCCCAGCTTGGCCGCGACCGTGTTCAACGAATAGGCAAAGGCGGTGCGCAGGGACACGTTGCCCGAATTGCGCCGCGAATCGTTGCGCGGGCTCCAGCCGTCGATGGTGACCGGCTCGTCGACCACCTGGTCCTCGGGCTTGTGGCCCGCCTCCAGCGCGGCGAGATAGACGAACAGCTTGAAGGCCGAACCCGGTTGGCGGACCGCCGTCGTCGCGCGGTTGTAATTGGTCGAGACGTAGTCGAGGCCGCCCACCATCGCCCGCACCGCGCCGTCGCGGTCCAGGCTGACCAGCGCGCCTTGCGTGCCCGGCGGCGCATCGGCGCGGATCGCGCTGTCGGCGGCGCGCTGCATCCCCAGATCGAGCGTGGTCCATACGTCGAGCGGCGCGGTCTGCTCGTCGATCAGCATGTCGAGTTGCGGCAGCGCCCAGTCGGTGAAGTAGCGGACCGAATTCTGCTTGGGCTCGGGGGCCAGCTTCAGCGCTTGCGGATCGGCGGCGGCGGCTTGCCCCGCCGTGATGAAGCCGTTGCGCTCCATCTGCTCGATCACCACGCCCGCGCGGCCTACGGCGGCCTCGGCATCGGCGGTCGGCGAATAGTTGGACGGCGCCTTGACCAGGCCCGCGATCACCGCCGCCTCCGACAGGTTCAGATGGTCCGCGCCGTGGCCGAAGAATTTGCGGGATGCCGCGTCGATGCCGTACGCGCCGCCGCCATAATAGACCTTGTTCAGGTACAGCTCGAGGATCTGGTTCTTCGAGAATTTCAGCTCCATCGCCAGCGCCAGGATCGCCTCGCGGAACTTGCGCCCGAACTTCTTCTGGTTGTTCAGGAAGATGGTGCGCGTGATCTGCTGGGTGATGGTCGAGCCGCCCTGCTTCCACCGGCCCTTTTCCAGGCGGACCTGGACCGACCGGGCGATGCCGATCGGGTCGACGCCGGGATGCTCGCGGAAACGGCGATCCTCGACCGCGATGGTCGCGTCGCGCATGACCAGCGGGATGCGGTCATAGGGCAGCCACTCGCCATAGCTCGGCCCGAGCGAGACGATCACCGACCCGTCGGCGGCATGGACGCGGATCATCTGGCCGTTGGGCGAGGATTTCAGCTCGTCGAAGCTGGGCAGCTGCGACTTGGCGACGAAGACAGCGATCGCCAGCGCACCGACCGCCAGCACGGCCAGGCCGATCAGGATCTGCAGGGTTACGACGATCCGGCGCCGCCAGGGAGAGCGGGGCTTGGAGGAGCGGGGCCGGGAGGACCGGGGGGACGACGCGCGAGGCATGGGATGGCTCGCGAATTACAGGGCTTTGGACATGACCACAAGCGGCCGATGCCCGTGGGCGGCTGAGCGCAGGATGAACCGGCGCGGGCGACGCGCAAAGTTGGTGGTTTTTTAGGTCCGTTGGGTTAGAGCAGGCCCGAAACCGGAAATCGCACGGGGGCGATCCTGGTCGAAAGGACGGGCATGGAACAGGTCGAACAGCAGCAAGGGACGTCTGCCGAGCGGCGGGCGGGCCGGCGGCATTCGGCGGTCCTGCTGTTGGGCAAGCTGTGCGGCGATCGGCCCGGCGTGTGCCTGGTCCACAATATCTCGGCCAATGGCCTGATGGCGCGGTTCGTCGACGTGCCGACCGTAGGCGATGCGATCTGCGTCGAGGTGCGCGGTCTGGCACCCGTCTCGGGCACGGTGCGCTGGGTAAAGGGGCAGAAGGCGGGCGTGCAGTTCGATTCGCCCCAGCCCTATGAACAGATTTTCTCGAACGAGAATGAGGACGGGACCATCCCGCGCCCGCCACGCTTCCCGGTCGCGCGCACGGCCGATGTCCGCCTGGGCGATCGGAAATTCACCGCCGCGATGATCGACGTATCGGCCGGCGGGGCCAAGCTGGAGGCGGCGGGCCCGGTCCAGCCGGGTCTTGCCGGGCACATCGTCGTGCACCCGCTGGGCACCGCCATCCCGGGCACGATCTGCTGGGTGAAGGATGGCCGCTTCGGCTTCCGCTTCGTCTCGCCGCTGCGCATCGACGCGCTCGCCGCGATCATCGCGCTGGACTGACGCGCCAGGCCAAGCCGCAGGGGATCGGCGTCAGCGCGGCGCGTTCATCAGGCCAAGGACGACCAACAGGATCAATGCGGCGGCCAGAAGGATGCCGATCGCGCGGCCGATCCGGTTGACCGGTACGGGCGCATCGCCATCGTTCGCCGGTTGCATGGCACCGCAATGAACGCAGCGACGGGCCTTGTCGGGAATCGCGCGGCCGCAGACAGCACAGGGCATGGATCATCCTTCCGCCGGTCGTCCGGAAAGGGGGGGACGGCCGGAGCCGTCCATCAACCTATCTGCTCTGGAAAATCTGGTGCGGTCGAGAAGACTCGAACTTCCACGGCCTTTCGGCCACAACGACCTCAACGTTGCGCGTCTACCAATTCCGCCACGACCGCACTCGATAGTCACCACCGGCAAGCCGGAGGGCTGGTAGGCGGGTGCCCCTAGCAAAGCGATACGGACTGCGCAATGCCTTTCGTCCAACCTTCTTCGTTCCTAGGTGTGGGGCATGACGCAAAACCTCCGCCCCGATGGGGTTCGGCCCCCGGCCCCCGATCGGGCCCCCTACCGGACAGAGGCGCGCCATCTGCTCGGCCTGGCCTGGCCGGTGATGCTGACCAGCCTGAACTGGACGATCCTGCACGTCACCGATGTGGTCGTGGTCGGCCGGGTGGGTGAGCATGAGGTGGCCGCCCTCTCGGCGAGCCGTTCGCTGACCTATATCGCGATCGTCACCGGGCTGGCCTGGCTGTCGGGGGTGCTGGTGCGCGCGTCGCGGGCCGACGGCGCGGGCGACCTGCCCGCCACGGGGCAGGCGATGCGCGACGGCATGGTGTTGGGGCTGATGCTGGGGGTCGCGGCGATGCTGATCCTGGGGCTGGGGGCGGCACCTTTGCTCGCCGGGACCGGGGTGGCGCCGCCGCTGGTCTCACCGGGCGCGCGGGTCGTGGCGGTCATGGCGCTGGGTTATCCGTTTCAGATGGTGATGATCGCCACCAGCTATTTTCTGGAGGGGATCAGCCGTCCGCGCCGCGTGACCATGGTCAATTTGTCGATCCTGCCGATCAATGCGCTGCTCGCGTGGGCGCTGGCGGGGGGCGAGGTGGGGCTGCCTGCACTCGGGGCGGTGGGGGCGGCACTGGCGACGGTCATCGCCTCGGCCATCGGGGCGGTCGCGATGGTGGCGAGCGCGGTGACCCTGCCGCGTGGACAGGCGCGCGGGCTCCGGCGGATGGACCGGGCGGCCTGGGCCCCGACGCTGGCCGGGGCGGCCGGGCTGGCGCGATTCGGCGCGGTGCCTGCCGTCGCATCGGGGCTGGAGCTGGCCGGGTTCGCCGTCCTGATCGCGCTGTCGACGCGGCTGGGTGATGCGACCGCGCATGGCTTCCAGATCGTCTTCTCGCTGCACAACGTCACCTTCGCGCTGGCGATCGGGCTGGGATCGGCGGCAGGCGTGCGGGCGGGCAATGCGGTGGGCGAGGGCGCGCCGCGCGCCGCTGTACCGCGCAGCCTGCTGGCGGTCGGCATGGCGGCGCTGGCGATGGGCCTGTGCAGCCTGGGGCTGTGGACCGTACCACAGACGGTGGTCGGCCTGTTCCCGGCCCTGCCCGACGCGCACTGGGCGGCGGCCGCCATGCTGATGATCTGGGCACCGTTCATCGTGTTCGACGGGGTGCAGGTCGTGCTGGTCTATGCGCTACGCTCGCTGAACGATCAGGTTGTGGCGGGGATCAACAGCATCATCGCCTATTTCGTGGTGACCGGCGGGCTGGGCTGGTGGCTGGTATCGGCGGGGTGGGGGGCGTCGGCGCTCGCCTGGGCATCGGGTCTGGGGATGCTGGTGGCGGCGGTGCTGCACGGGACGCGCTTTGCGGTCGTCGCGCGGCGGTTGCGGGCGGCGTAGGCCGAAGCCCACGCCAGCAACCCGCATCAGTTCGTTGCGCGGCCCTCTCCGGCAAAGCTCAGATCCAGCCGCTTGGAGCTGGGCGGCACGTCCAGCTTGGCCGAGTTGAAGTCGATCGAGGCGCCGGGGCCCAGCGTCCGCTGCTGCGGCGCGATCGCCCAGGAAAAGACGACGCGGCCCTGCGCATCCTTCAGCTCGGCGCGCAGGTCGGGCACCCGCTGGGCGCTGGCCGAGGGATTGATGATCTGACCCGAGATCGCGAACAGCTCCGAACCGTTTTCCAGCTCGCGCCGCTCGATCGGGTTCGACCGCAATTCAAGCGCCGACTCGGTCTTGCCTAGGCCCAGCCAGCCGCCGATGCCCGGCATCCCCGTCCACATGATCGCGGCGGTGGCGAGCAGCAGCAACAGGCAGGCCGCGACCGCACCGATCGTCCAGCGGCGCACCGGGTTGCGGCGGGCGCGGAACGGCGGGCGATGGGCAAAGGCGTCGAAGCCCGCATCCTCCTGCGCCAGGATCGGCGGCGCGGGCGTCGGCGCGATCACGGGCGGCGGCGGTGGGGGCGGCGGGGCGGCCGGCTCGGCCAAGGGCTCGTGCGTGACATCGCCCAGCGGCAGGGGCGCCATCACGGGCGGCTCGTCCTCCGGCTCGGGCGGGGACTGGAACCAGCTATGTCGGCAATTCGCGCAGCGCACGGTCCGCCCTTCGAGCCCGATCGCGCTGTCGGGCACCAGATAGCGGGTGCGGCACTCAGGGCATTCCAGGATCATGCGGACAGGCACTTCGACGAACAGGACGGGGACGAACAGGACGGGTCACAGACGGACAGGCCATCCGGTTCAGGCCCCCGTCCATTCAGTAAGCACGCCGCCCCTAGCCGTGGCAAGCATGAAGCGCGGAACTTGAAGAGAGCGGCGGGCCATGCCAAGGCCGAGGGAGCATGGCGAACATCGTCCAGTTCGAGAATGTCGGCCTTCGGTACGGCGCGGGCGAGGAAACCCTGTGCGACGTCAGCTTCACGTTGCGCTCGGGCCAGTTCCATTTCCTGACCGGCGCCAGCGGCGCAGGCAAGACGTCGCTCCTGCGCCTGCTCTATCTGTCGCAGCGGCCCAGCCGGGGCATCATCCGCCTGTTCGGCGAGGATGCGGTGATCCTGCCGCGGGACCGGCTGCCGGGCTTTCGGCGGCGGATCGGCGTGGTGTTCCAGGATTTCCGGCTGGTCCCGCATCTGTCGGCGGCGGACAATATCGCGCTCCCCCTGCGCGTCGCGGGCATGAGCGAATCGGAGATTGCGCGTGCGGTGCGCGAGATGCTGGCATGGATCGGCCTGTCCGAACGCGCGGGCGCGCGGCCCGCGACCCTGTCGGGCGGTGAGCAGCAACGGGTGGCGATCGCGCGGGCGGTCATCGCCCGGCCCGAACTGCTGGTCGCCGACGAGCCCACCGGCAATGTCGACCCCGCCATGGCCGAACGGCTGCTTCACCTGTTCAGCTCGCTGCACCGCCTGGGCACCACCGTCGTCATGGCGACGCATGACTGGCACCTGATCGAACGGGTGCCGGGCGCACACCACCTGCATCTGGAGCGCGGTCGCCTGGTCGACGCCGAATGGCCCGAGGTGCCGACACCAGCGCAGCCCCCGGCCCCTCTGGCCCCGCGATCGACGGTCGTGCGGAGCGGCCTGTGACACGGACCAAAGCGACGCGGGGCGGGGCGGAGGCGCGCGCGCTCGACGATGGCGGCGGCGCGCATGTCATGAGCTGGGTCATCGCGATCATGCTGTTCCTGACGCTGTTGTCCGGCGCGGCGGGGCTGGCGACCGCGCATGCGGCGGGCGCGCTCGATCGGCAGATGGCGGGGCGGCTGACCGTCCAGATCGTCGAGGGCGAGACGCAGCGCCGCGACGCCGCCGCCGCGCAGGTACTGCGCGTGCTGCGCACCCTGCCCGATGTCGCGCGGGCGACGCCGGTGGCGCAGGCCGATCTGGCGCGGATGCTGGAGCCTTGGCTGGGCACCGATGCCGAGGCGGCGGGCCTGCCCGTCCCGGCCCTGGTCGATGTCGACCTGAACAGCGACGATGCGGCCGCGATCGCGCGGGTGACGGCGGCGGTGACGCGGGCCAGCCCGGCGGCGCGGGTCGATGCCCATGCGACCTGGCTGGGGCCGGTCGGGCGGCTGCTCGACACCGCCGCCTGGCTGGCCGGAGCGATCATCCTGCTGATGCTGGTGGCGACCGGGGCGGTCGTCATGCTGGCGGCGCGCGCCGGGCTGGAGGCGCACCGCGCCACGATCGAGGTCATCCATATGCTGGGCGCGACCGACCGACAGGTGGCGCGGCTGTTCCAGCGGCGGATCGCGCTCGATGCCGGGATCGGCGCGGTGGCGGGCAGCGTGATCGCGAGCGGGGCCATATTGCTGATCGCACGGCAGGTCGGCACGCTCGAATCCGAACTGCTCGGCGGCCTGCAACTGGGTGTCGCCGACCTGGGCATGTTGACCGCGTTGCCGTTCGGCTTCGTCGCGCTGGCGGTCGTCGCGGCGCGGCTGGCGGTGTTGCGCCAGATGCGGCGGATGCTCTGATGCTGCGGCTGATCGGTCTGGCGGCGCTTGCCTGGTGCCTGGGCTTCGCGGCCTTCATGCTGACCCTGCCGCACCCGCTGGAGAACAACACCACCGATGCGATCGTGGTGCCGACCGGCGGGCCGGGGCGGATCGATCGCGGGATCGCGCTGCTCAAGGCGCATCAGGCCAAGCGGATGCTGGTCACCGGCGTCGCGCCGGGCGTGCGGCCGATCGACCTGGCGCGGACCTATCGCACATCGCCATCGCTGTTCGCGTGCTGCATCGACCTGGGCGGCGAGGCGGTCGACACCCGCTCCAATGCCGAGGAAACGGCGACCTGGGTGCGTCAGCATCGCTATCGCACCGTGCGGCTGGTCACCTCCGACTGGCATCTGCCGCGCGCGAAGATGGAATTGACCGCCGCGCTCGACAAGCAGGTGCTGGTGCTGGGCGACGGCGTGCCGTCGGAGCCGCGCATGGGCACGTTGGTCAATGAATATAACAAGCTGATCCTGCGCAGGATCGCGCTTTGGACGGGGATTGGCGCGTGATTCTTCTTCGCAACATCGTGTTCGTCGCGATCTTCTATCCGGTGTCGGCGGTCATGGCGCTGCTGTCGCCGCTGATCGCGGTCGGCGGGCGTCATGCGGTGGTGCACTGGGCCACGGCCTGGACGACATTCCATCGGCTGTGCACCCGCTGGATCCTGGGTATCCGGGTCAGGGTGGAAGGGACGCGGCCGACGACCCCGGCGCTGTATCCCGCCAAGCATCAGGCGATGTTCGAGACGATGGAGCTGCAACGCATCCTGGACGGCCCGGCAATGGTGCTGAAGCGCGAACTGGCCAATATTCCGGTCTGGGGATGGACGGTCCGCAAATACGGCGCGATCGTCGTCGATCGCAACGCCTCGGCCAAGGCGATGCGCGGCATGATGCGCGATGCGCAGGGCGCGGTGAAGCAGGGCCGCGCGATCATGATCTTTCCCGAGGGCACACGGGTAAAGCCCGGCGAGACGCCGCCGCTCAAGCCCGGCTTTGCAGGCCTTTATCGGATGCTGAACATGCCGGTGGTGCCGGTGGCGACCGATTCGGGGATCGTGTGGCCGCGAAAGGGCCTGAAGCGGCCCGGCGTGGTGACGCTGCGCTTCGGTGAGGTGATCCCCCCGGGCCTGCCGCGCGCGGAGGCGGAGGCGAAGGTGCATGCGGCGATGAATGCGCTGGAATCCTCCCCGGCACGGGGAGGTGGCAGGGCGTAAGTCCTGACGGAGGGGGGCTTCCATGCAGGTCGTCGCTCGCGGCGGCCCCCTCCCCTTGCAGGGGAGGATTATCTCAGCCCTCGTGGTTCCGCCCGAAATCCTCGCGTGCATCGTCCTGGCCCTGGTCGATGATCGAGCGGCGGATGGCGCGGGTGCGGCTGAACAACTCGAACAGCTCGTCGCCCTTGCCCCAGCGGATCGCGCGTTGCAGCTGGCTCAAATCCTCCGAGAAGCGCTGGAGCATCTCCAGCACCGCCTCGCGATTGGTCAGGAACACGTCGCGCCACATGGTCGGGTCGGATGCGGCGATGCGGGTGAAGTCGCGGAAGCCACCGGCGGAATATTTGATGACCTCGGACTGGGTCACTTCCTCCAGGTCGCTGGCGGTGCCGACGATCGTATAGGCGATCAGGTGCGGCAGATGGCTGGTGACGGCGAGCACCCGGTCGTGATGGTCGGGGGCCATCAGCTCGACATCGGCGCCCAGCCGTCGCCAATATTCCGCCACCCGCTCGACCGCCAGTTCGTCTGCGCCCTCGGGCGGGGTGACGATGCACCAGCGCTTCTGGAACAGCGTGGCGAAGCCCGCCTCCGGTCCGCTGCGCTCGGTGCCCGCCACGGGGTGCGCCGGAATGATCGTCGTGCCGGGCAGCGCCTCGGCCAGCGCGGTCAGGACGGCGGCCTTGCAACTGCCCACGTCGGAGACGATCGCGTCCTGGGGGAGGTCGTCGGCGAATTCGGCCGCGACCGCGCCCATCGCGCCGACCGGCACGCACAGGATGACGAAGTCGGCGTCGATCACGCTCGCCCCCGCCGTGTCCGCCACGTCGTCGGCCAGGTCGAGCGCGCGGACCGTCTCGCGCACCTCCGGGTCGGCATCATAGGCGGTGATCCGCGCGGTCGGCATCGCCTTGCGCGTCGCGCGCGCGACCGAGGAGCCGATCAGGCCGAGCCCGATGATGGTGATCCGCGCGAAGGGCAGCATTATGCCCGCTTCCCCTCTGATCCGACCATGGCACGCAGCGCAGCGAGCACGCCCTTCATCTCGTCCTCGGTGCCGATGGTGATGCGCAGGGCCTGGCCCAGACCCTGTCCTGGCAGCCAGCGGACGATATAGCCCGCATCCATCAGCCCGTGATAGGCGCGCTCGGCGGTCAACTCGCCCTCGAACAGCACCAGCGAGAAATTCGCCTTGGACGGCACGCAGCGCAGGCCCGCATTGCCCAGGCCCGCGATTTGCTCCTCGAACCAGCCGAGCCATTTCGCATTGTGCGCGCGCGACGCCTCGACAAAGGCGCGGTCGCGGATCGCCTCGATCGCGGCATTCTGCCCGGCGATGGTGACGTTGAACGGCGCGCGGATACGGTGGAGCGCGTCGACGATCGGGGCCGCGGCATAGCCCCATCCGATCCGCTCGGCCGCCAGGCCGTGGATTTTCGAGAAGGTCCGCGACACCAGCACATTGCCCGCGCGCTCGGCCAGCGCCAGACCGCCATCATCCTCGCCCGGCTCCAGATATTCGGCATAGGCTTGGTCGAGGACCAGCAGGACATGGCTCGGCAGCCCGGCATGGAGCCGCGCGATCTCGCCCGCGCCCGCATAGGTGCCGGTCGGGTTGTTGGGGTTGGCGACGAACACCACCTTGGTCTTGGCCGTCACCGCGGCCAGGATCGCGTCGACATCGGTGGCATAGTCATGATCGGCGACCACCACCGGCTCCGCCCCGACGCGCCGGGTCGCGATCTCATAGACCGCAAAGCCGTAGCGGACATGGATGATCTCGTCCCCCGGTCCCGCGAACGCGCCCGCCGCCAGGTGCAGGATTTCGTCCGAGCCGGTGCCATAGATGATCCGCGCCGGGTCCAGGCCATGGACCGCGCCGATCGCCTCGCGCAGCGCGGTCGCGCCCGGGTCGGGGTAGCGCTCCAGATGCGCGGCAGCGGCGGCGAAGGCGGCGCGCGCCTTTTCGCTGGTGCCCAGCGGATTCTCGTTGGCCGAGAGTTTGACGACCTTGCGTCCGTCATCGGTCGTCGCACGGCCGGGGACATAGGGCGCGATCGCCTTGACCCAGGAGATCGGTTCGGGGGCTTTGTGCTCGGTCATGGCGAACGCCATAGCGGCCCCGCCCTTGCGTTGCCAAGCATCGCGGCCTAGCGGATATTCCTCCATGGCCGCTTCCGTTTCCGCTTTATCCCATAGCGACGACCGGCGTTTCGGTCTGTCGCGCCATGTCGTGCTGCCGGGGCCGCTTCGGCTCGACGGCGGCGGGCTGCTGTCCCCGGTCGAGATCGGGTACGAAACCTATGGCACGTTGAACGCCGATGGCTCCAACGCCATCCTGATCTGCCATGCGCTGACCGGCGACCAGCATGTCGCCTCGCCCCATCCGCGCACCGGCAAGCCCGGCTGGTGGACCCGGCTGGTGGGGGAGGGCAAGCCGATCGATCCGGCGCGGCATTTCATCATCTGTTCGAACGTGATCGGCAGCTGCATGGGATCGTCGGGTCCGGCGACGATCGATCCCTCGACCGCCGAGCCCTGGGCGATGCGCTTTCCGGTCATCACCATCCGCGACATGGTGCGCGCGCAGGCCATGCTGCTCGACCATCTGGGCGTCGGGCCGTTGAAGGCCGTGGTCGGCGGCTCGATGGGCGGCATGCAGGCGATCAGCTGGGCCGCGACCTATCCGGAGCGGGTGCGCGCGTGTGTCATGGTCGCCTCGACCGCGCGGCATTCGGCGCAGAACATCGCCTTTCACGAGGTTGGGCGACAGGCGATCATGGCCGATCCGAAGTGGCGCAGCGGGGCCTATTACGAATCGAACGATCCCCCCGCTGCCGGCCTGGCGGTCGCGCGGATGGCGGCGCACATCACCTATCTGTCCGAGGCGGGGCTGACCGAGAAGTTCGGGCGGCGGCTCCAGGCGCGGCCCGACCGGCCGGACGGCGCCAAGAGCTTCGGCTTCGATGCCGATTTCCAGGTCGAGAGCTATTTGCGGCACCAGGGGTTGAGTTTCGTCGATCGGTTCGACGCGAACTCGTACCTTTATATCACCCGTGCGCTCGATTATTTCGATCTGGCTGAGGAGCATGGCGGGCTGCTCGCCAACGCCTTCCGGGGGACGGCCACGCGCTTCTGCCTGGTCAGCTTCGACACCGACTGGCTCTATCCCACCGCCGAGTCGCGCGCCGTGGTGCAGGCGCTGAACGCGGCGGGCGCGGCGGCGAGCTTCGTCGAGCTGTCCAGCCCATACGGCCATGACGCCTTCCTGCTCGAAGCGCCCGAGATGAACCGGGTGATCGACGGCTTCCTGCGGGCCGAGCCATGAGCGAGCCGCTTCGCCCCGACCTGGCGATCATCGCGCGGCATGTCGCACGCGGCGCGCGCGTCCTGGATATCGGTTGTGGCGACGGCCAGTTGATGGCGGCGCTGCGCGACGGTGCGGGCGTGGATGCTCGCGGGCTGGAGATCGATCCGGCCAATGTCGCCTCGGCGGTCGGGCGCGGGCTGGCGGTGGTGCAGGGGGACGCGGACATCGACCTGGCGGGCTATCCCGACAAGGGGTTCGACTATGCCATCCTCAGCCAGACGTTGCAGACCGCGCGCGCACCCGACCATGTGCTCGATCACCTGCTGCGCATCGGCAACCGCGCCTTCGTCTCCTTCCCCAATTTCGCGCATTGGCGGGTGCGGCTGTCGCTGCTGTGGGGCGGGCGGATGCCGGTGACGCCGCTGCTGCCCGAACAATGGTATGACACGCCCAACATTCACCATGTGACGATCGACGATTTCCGGGCCTTCGTCGGCGAGCGCCGGATCACCGTCGAGGGCAGCTGGTTCCTGTCGCGTGGCCGCCCGACCAGCGCGGCGGCGGCCAATTTCCGCGCCGAACATGCCGTTTTCCTGTTACGTCGCTGAAACGGCGACAGTTGCGGAACTTTATCTGGATCAAGACTGTTGAGGACGAAAGTGACGGGAATTTGACATGAGCCAAACCGCCCTGATCGTGGAAGACGAGATATTCGTGGCCCTCGATCTGGAGCGCATTCTGACCGATGCCGGCTATAATGTGGCCGGGATCGCGGCGGATAGCCGCACCGCTCTTGAAACCGCGCCCGGCTGCTCCTTTGCCTTTGTCGACGTGAACCTGCGCGACGGTGCGACGGGTCCCGAGATTGCGCGTCGGCTGGCTGATGATTTCGGCGTGACGATCGTGTTCGTGACCGCCAACCCGTCGCAGATCGGATCGGACATCAAGGCGCTGGGCTATATCCGCAAGCCGTTCAGCGAACGCGCGATCCTGGCCGCAGCCGCAATGGCGGCGGGCCAGTCGGCGGCCCCGAACGAGGACGTCATCCCGCTCGGCATGGTGATGTGACCGCCCCGGCGGGCCGTTGAATTCTGATGATGACCGGAACGCATGGTTCCGGCCCTTTTCCCGAAATAACCCGCTTCAGACTATTTGGCCTCTACGCCTTCCCGACAGGGGAAGGCGTGCGATGCGAGGCATGGAAAGGGGCGGCTGACCCCAGAGTTTGATCCACCTGCCCCGAACTATTGTCCTACCACCCCGGCGAAGGCCGGGGTCCAGTTGCGAAGGCTTCATTGATAAAGCGGGCGGGACCATCACAACGGCACCCCCGACTGGGCCCCGGCCTCCGCCGGGGTGGCGCTTCGAATTGGATGGATCAAATTCTAGCGACAGGGGCCTGTTCCAGGCGGTCGGCTGAAGGCGGCCAGCGGCACGTCGATCGTCACCACCAGCCCCTCGCGCTGCCAGTCACGCCGTACCGTGCCGCCCAATTGGCGGACCGCCGACAATTCGACCAGTTGCGAGCCGAAACCGGCATGGGCGGGCGTGGCCTCCAGTGGCGGGCCGTCACGTTCTTGCCAGCAGAGCGTGACCATCTCGCCCCGGCAATGGCTCGACAGCCTGACATGGCCGTTGATCGCCGACAGCGCGCCATATTTGGCGGCATTGGTCGCCAGTTCATGGAATAGCAGCGCCAACGGCGTTGCCGAGCGGTCGTCGACCGGCACATCGTCACCCGCGACATGGATACGCAAGCCGGCCTCGCCATCGCGGTAAGGTTCGAACAGGTCGCCAAGCAGCCCATGCAGCGAGTCCTGCCGCGCCTTGGGCCGTGACTGGGCGCTATGCGGGCGGACGAAGTCGTGCGCGCGGCCCAGCGCGGTGATCCGGTCGCGCAGATCGCGCGCGATTGCCGAAAAGTCCGGATGGCTGCGCGCGGCAAAGGCGATCAGGCCCGAGATCACCGCAAAGATGTTCTTGATCCGGTGGCTGAGTTCCTGGCTGACGATCTCGCGTTCTTCCAGCGCCAGCTTCTGCTCGTGAATGTCGGTGCAGGTGCCGAACCAGCGGATGATCCGCCCCTCGGCATCGCGGATGGGCAATGCGCGCCCCAAGACCCACCGATAGGTACCGTCGCGGTGCCGCAGGCGATATTCGATCTGATAGGGCTCGCCGGTCGTCAGGCTTTGCCGCCAGCGCGCCCAGGCCCGGTCCTGGTCGTCGTGATGGAACATGCCGCTCCAGCCTTCGCCGTCGGTCGAACCATTGGGCATGCCGGTGAAATCATACCAGCGGGCGTTGTAATAGTCGTGGAAACCGTCGGGCAGCGTCGACCAGACCATTTGCGGCATGGTGTCGGCGAGTGTGCGGAAGCGCTGCTCGCTGTCGGCGACACGTGCCTCGGACGCCTCGACGGTGCGCTCATATTCCAGCTGGGCGCGACGATCCTGCAACCGGCCCATGACGGCGGTCGCCAGGATTTCCAGTCCGCAATATTGGAAATGGGTCAGCCCCTCCGGCCGGGGCTCGGGCGATATGACGCAGATCGCGCCCAGCGGCACGCCTTCGCGCGACACGAGACGCGCGCCCGCATAGAAACGGATATGGGGCGGTCCCGATACCAGTGGGAAGTCGAGGAAACGCGGGTCCGTGCTGGCGTCGGGGATGACCATCACCGGGTCACCCGCGACCATGGCATGGGCGCAGAACGAGGTATCGCGCGGCGTCCGAGCCTCGTCAAAGCCGATCGCCGCCAGGAATTGCTGGGTTTCTTCCTCGACCAGACTGATCAGCGCGACGGGGGTGCCGCACAATTCGGCCGCGAACGCCGCCAGATCGTCCAGGCAGCCGCTGTCGCGATAGCCCGACAGGTCATAGGCCTGGATTATCGCGGCCCGCGTCTCCTCGGGGATGGTCAGGGGGTCGAGCATGTCCATCCCCCCATTCCCATGATCCGCGCCCCGATCCTCGTGTAACCCCGTATCCTGCATGTTCTTTACCTGATGGGACGCGCCCGATCAGAACGGAACGTCGTCGTCCAGATCGTCGGCGAACCCGCCGCCCTGTCCGAACCCGCCACGATTGCCGCCGTTCCCGCTCGGCGCCGTGCCGCCGGAACTGCCCGCGCCGCCGCCGCGGTTGCCGCCGCTCCCGCCGCCATAGCCGCTCGACCCGCCACCGAAGTCGCCGCCGCCGAAATCGTCACCGCCGCCAAAGTCGCTGCCGCCACGACCGCCGCCGCCCTGGCCGCCGCCGGGGCCGTCGAGCATGGTCAGCACCGAGTTGAAGCCCTGCAGCGTCACCTCGGTCGAGTAACGGTCGTTACCCTGCTGGTCCTGCCACTTGCGGGTGGTCAGCGCGCCTTCGATGTATACCTTGGAGCCCTTGCGCAGGAAACGCTCGGCGACATTGGCCAGACCTTCGTTGAAGATCTTGACCGTGTGCCACTCGGTCTTTTCCTTGCGCTCGCCGCTGTTGCGGTCCTTCCACGACTCGGACGTGGCGATGCGCAGTTCGACCACCTTGCCGCCATTCTGGAAGGAGCGGCTCTCGGGATCGCGTCCCAGATTGCCGACGAGAATCACCTTGTTGACGCTGCCCGCCATGTATCAGTCCTGTGCTTGGTCTAAAGGCCGGCGAATACGGCCAGCCAATATGTGATGCCCGCCATGACATAGGCGGTCACGAAAAGGTAGCCCACCATGAACGCGGGCCACTTCCAGCCATTGGTTTCGCGGCGCGTCACTGCGATGGTCGAGATGCACTGCGGCGCGAAGACGAACCACATCAGGAAGGCGAGCGCGGTGGGGATCGACCAGTTGCGCTTGAGCTTGTCGGTCATCGCCTTCTGCCCGCCCTCATGCTCGGTATCGTCGATGGCATAGACGGTGCCGATCGCCGCGACCGCGACCTCGCGCGCCGCCATGGCGGGGACGAGGGCCAGCGCGATATCGCGATTGAAGCCGATCGGGCGGACCACGACCTCGATCCCGCTCGCGATGCGGCCTGCGATCGAATAATTGACCGGTGAGATCCCCGAGCCTTCCGGCGGCTTGGGGAAGGACAACAGCGCCCACAGGATGACGGTGGTCAACGCGATGGTGGTCCCGGCGCGCTTCAGGAAGATCAGCGCACGGCTCCACAGGCCCAGGGCCACGTCTCGGATATGCGGCCACTGATATTTGGGCATTTCCATCATGAAGCCCGACGACGCACCCTTGGTGACCGTCCGGCGCAGCAGCAGCGCCGCGAAGAACGCGCCGACGATGCCCATCAGATAGAGGCCGAGCAGCACCAGCCCCTGCAATCCCACAAAGGGCAGCACCTGCCGGTCGGGAATGAACGCCCCGATGATGATCGTATAGACCGGCAGTCGCGCCGAGCAGGTCATCAGCGGCGCGATCAGGATGGTGGTCAGCCGGTCCTTCTCGTCATCGATCGTCCGCGTCGCCATGATCCCCGGCACCGCGCAGGCGAAGGAGGACAGCAGCGGGATGAAGGCACGGCCCGAAAGGCCCACCTGCGCCATCAGCCGGTCCATCAGGAAGGCGGCGCGGACCATATAGCCGGTCGCCTCCAGCACCAGGATGAACAGGAACAGGATCAGGATCTGCGGCAGGAAGACGATGACCGCGCCGACACCGGCGATCAGGCCGTCGGTAATCAGGCTGCGCACCCAGCCTTCCGGCAAGGCGGCACCCACCTGCGCCTCCAGCCAGACGAAGCCCTGCTCGATCCAGCTGATCGGCGCCTCGGACCAGGCGAAGACCGCCTGGAACATGATGAAGAGCAAGCCGACCAGCAGGATCGGCCCGACAATGGGGTGCAGCGCGACCGAGTCGAGCATGTGCGTCCAGCGGCGGGTCGGCGTCTCGGCTACCGTCGCGGTCGCGGCGATCTGGCGCGCGCGGCGTTGCAGCGTGACGATGTCGTCGATCTTGTCGGCGGCCGCGACGGCGTGCCCGCGCTGCTGGCTGACTAGCCGGTCGATCTCGGCCTTCAGTGCGTCCAGGCCACGACGGCGCACCGCCACGGTTGGGATGACCGCCACGCCCAGCTCACGCGCGAGGATGTCGGCGTCGAGCGTCAGGCCGTCGCGTTCCGCCAGATCGACCATGTTGAGCGCGACCACGACCGGCAGGCCGAGGGCGATCAGTTGAAGCGTGAAGCGCAGGTGGTTGTCGAGATTGGCGGCATCGACCACGACGACCATCGCGTCGGGGCGACGCTCGCCCGCCTGCGATCCCATGACGACGTTGCGCGTGACCTCCTCGTCCAGGCTGCCGGGGTCGAGGCTATAGGCGCCGGGCAGGTCGACCAGTTCGATCGGGCGGCCATCGTCCAGCACGAGTCGGCCCGAATGCCGCTCGACCGTGACGCCGGGATAGTTGCCCACCTTTTGTCGCGCGCCGGTGAGCGCGTTGAACAGGGCGCTTTTGCCGGCATTGGGGTTGCCGACGAGCGCGACCAGCGGTGCGGCGTTCATTATGGTCGGTTGGACCTCAAGCGCCCGTCGCGACGCGGATCGAAGCCGCGACTCGGCGACGCAACGCCACGGTCATCCGGCCGATCCGACAGGCGATCGGCCCGCCGCCCAGGGTCGCGCGGTGCAACACCTCGATCCCGACGCCCTCGTCGAAACCCAGTTCGCGCAGGCGCCGCGCCTCGGGCAGCGCCAGCTGCGTCCAGTCGATCGCGGCCACGGTCGCCGGTTGCCGCCGGGGAAGGGTTTCGAGACTGCTGAGCATCGCCATGGGGTGTACATAACCACAGTGCGATTGATTATCAATTACCCGCTGGTGAAATGGATGACGGGTTTGGGCGGGTTCGGGGCGTGCACTTCGACTTCGCTCGGTGCGAACGGATGTCTATGCCAGGCCCCATTGCCTCGCTCCGTTCAGTTTGAGCGAAGTCGAAGGCCAGGGGAGCGCCTGACCCTTACACCGCCGGATACCGCAACCGCCCGATAAACCGCGACAGACTCGGCATGTTCTCGCCCCGCTTGGCCATGCCCGCCTTCCACTTCTCGAACCGCATGATCCCGTCGATCCGACGCGCCAGGAAGGCGCGCGTATCGGCATGATCCTCGCTCTCGTCGTTCAGGAACACCGCGATGGTCGAGGCATAGACCGCGAACAGCGTCGCGCGCTTGGTATAGTGGTTATAGTCGGTGGCGGTGTCGCCGGCCTGTGCCCAGATCGTATCGACCGTCCGCCAGCCAAGTCGCGCGCCGCTCGCGGCGTTCTGCGGCATCGCCAGGATCGTCAGCGCGCGGCGCAGCGCCTCGCGATTCGGGGCGACGGCGGCCAGCCGTGCCTCGACCAGCGCGGTGATGCGCTGGCGGATCTTCATCTGCGCGGCCCGTTCGACGGGCACCGACTCGACCATCACCGCGTCGATCTGCGCAAACCAGGCGTCGATCATCGCGACGGCGCCGTCCTTGAAGGCGAGTCGCGCAATGTCGCGGTCGATCCCGGCCGCATCCGCCGCCATGTCGCGCGCATCGTCGCCCCAGCCGTCGAACGCGGCGTTGGCGGCGATCCCCTCGGCCAGCGCCGCGCGCACTTCGTCGAGAGTCAGGTCCTGAACATCGGTCATGGCAGCCTCGGTCATCATCTTACCCGTCATCCTGTCGTTCGGCTTTGGCGCCCGGCTTGGCAACCGTCCCGCTCGATCCGCGCCGTACCATCACCAGCGCGACGGCGACCATCGCCACGCCGACCAGATCGGGCAGCGCCAGCGTCTCGCCATATACCACCCAGCCGATCGCCGTCGCCACGATCGGCTGCACCAGCAGCGCGAGGCCGACGACCAATGGGCTGAGCAGGCCCAGCGCATAGATCATCAACCCCTGGCCGATGATCTGGCTCCCCAGTGCCAGCAGGATCAGCGCGCTCCAGTGACCGGGCCACACCCGCTCGCCCAGCAGCGTGGCGAAGACGAACAGCGGCACGATGCTGGCCATGGTCGACCAGGCGAGCGCCGCGACCGGCGGCATGGACACCCGCACCCGCGACATCAGGATGAAATACAGCGCATAGAGGATGCCCGCCAGCACGCACAGCAGGTCACCGACCAGATGGCGCGGATCGACCTGATAGCTGCGCCCCATCAGCAACCCGGCACCGATCGCGGCCAGGATCAGGGCAAGACCCTGGGTGCGCGACGGCCAGGCCCGCGCCATGAGGAAGCCATAGAGCGGAAAGATGAAGGTCGCCGAATTGCCGAACAGCGTGGCGTTGGCCATCGTCGTCTGGCGGATTCCGATATGCCAGGTGCCCAGATCGCCCGCAAAGGCGATCCCGCCGATCAGCAGCAGCGCCCACAACCCCGCCTGTCCCTTGCCCGGCATTCGCGGTCTCGCACGCCCGACCAGCGCGATCAGCACCAGTACCGGGGCGGCCAGCGTGATCCGCCAGAAGGCCGATGCGACCGGCCCGGTATCGGCCATGCGGACCAGCAGCGGTCCGAAGGCGAGCGCGACATTGGCGAGGATGACCGCCGCGAAAGCGAGCGGCGGTGTCGAAGGCAATGGGTTGGTTCCGCTCCGGCCCGATAGACCAGCGCTTTCAACGCGCTCATTTTTTCTTGGGGGGGCGGACACGGGCATGGGGTCCCTTAACGCCCTATCTGCGTTGCGTCAGGCCGGAAAGGCCGCGAAAGGATTGCATTCTGATGCCAACGCTCTTCGACCCCATCGATCTCGGGGCGATCCACGCCCCCGACCGTATCCTGATGGCGCCGCTCACCCGCGCCCGCGCCACACGGGAAGCGGTGCCGACGCCGATCATGGCGCAATATTACGCCCAGCGCGCCAGTGCGGGCCTGATCATCTCGGAGGCTACCGGTATCAGCCGCGAGGGCTTGGGCTGGCCCTATGCGCCGGGCTTGTGGAGTGACGAGCAGGTCGAGGCATGGAAGCCCGTGACCGACGCCGTGCACAAGGCGGGCGGCCGGATCGTCGCCCAGCTCTGGCATATGGGCCGTCAGGTACATAGCTCGGTGACGGGCACGCAGCCGGTCTCGTCCTCCGCCACCCGCACCGAGGGGCAGGCGCATACCTATGAGGGCAAGAAGGACTTCGAGACGGCTCGGCCGCTCGAACTCTCGGAAATCCCGCGTCTGCTTGAGGATTACGAGCGGGCGACGCGCAATGCGCTGGCCGCCGGGTTCGACGGGGTGCAGATCCATGCCGCCAACGGCTATCTGGTCGACGAATTCCTGCGCGACGGGGCCAATACCCGCGAGGACGAATATGGCGGCAGCCCCGAGAACCGCATCCGCCTGCTCCGCGAAATCACCGAGCGGGTGATCGCCGTCGCGGGCAAGGAGCGGGTCGGCGTTCGCCTGTCCCCCAATGGCGACAGCCAGGGCGTGGACGACAGCGATCCCGCCTCGGTCTTTGTGCCCGCGGCCAAGATGCTGTCGGACCTGGGCATCGCCTTCCTCGAACTGCGCGAGCCCGGCCCGGACGGCACCTTCGGCAAGACCGACGTGCCCAAGCTCTCGCCGCAGATCCGCGAAGTCTTCAAGGGGCCGCTGATCCTGAACAGCGACTATGACAGCCGCGAAAAGGCGCAAGAGGCGCTCGATTCGGGTGTCGCGGACGGCATCGCGTTCGGCCGTACCTTCCTGGCGAACCCCGACCTGCCCGAGCGGCTGCGCACCGACGCGTCGCTCAACGAGAGCGATATGAAGACCTGGTACAGCCAGGGGCCGGAGGGGTATATCGATTACCCGACGCTCGCCGAGCAGAATCGCGCGGCGTGAGGTGAGGGGGGCGGGGGCATATCGCTTCCCGCCCCGCATCCTTACGGCGACCACCCCGGCCTCCGCCGGGGCGGACCCTTTGCACGAGCAGACATCATCGCGTTCAGCGAGAACGGAGTGTGTGCTATTCGTTGCTATCCAGCCCGTCGATGAATGTCGTCGCCTGCTCCCGCAGCGTGTCGCGCACCTTGGAATTGATCAGCAGCAGCGGCGCGCCCCACAGAGCGGGCAGGATCGCGGCCAGCAGCGCCCACACGATCACCAAGACTACCAGCCCGGCCCCCGCATAGCGCAGCTTGCGCATCGCGCCCGCGTCCAGCGTCAGCGTACGCGGCCCCTTCGTGTCGTAGAAACTGTCGGTCGCCCAGGAACCGCCGCCGTCGAAGCGTATCTTCTCGGGCAGCCTGAACCGGGGCTTGCCGCCCTCCATCGGGCGCGGTGCTTCCGTCCGACGCGCAGGCGGCGTCTGGCCCGCCTGGGTGTCGATCACCTCCAGCCGCCGCCCCCGCTCGACGACGCGAAAGCGGGTGGGCGGCATGTCGGTCATGCGGTGGTGCGCGCCCGTCTTGCGCGCCACTGGTCGGCGCTCTGGCCCCAGGCGTCGACGCGGAAATCCTCGAGCGGCGCGGGCAGGCTGACCGGCCCCTGATTCACCGACCCCAGCCGCTGCGCCAGCTTGATCGAGCCGCTATTGTCCGGGTCGATGGTGTGGATCACATGATCCCAGCCGAGTGTGTCGACGGCATAGTCCATCGCCGCGCACGCCGCTTCATAGGCATAGCCGCGCCCGGCGAAGGCACGGGCGATGCCCCAGCCGACCTCGCGCCCCGGCCAGCCCTCTGGCTGCCACGGGCCGATCCGGCCGACCCAGCGGCCGGTGTCGCGTTCGATCACCGAGAACATCGCAAAGCCGCGCACATGCCACGCGCCGACCATGGTGCACATATTGCGCCACGCCGCCCCGCGTTTCTGCACGCCGCCAAGGAAGCGCATCGTGTCCTCCTCGGTATGAAAGGCCGCCCAGGCCTCGAAATCCTCCGCCGAGGGAGGCCGCAAGGTCAACCGCTCGGTCTGGAGAACGGGGCTTGTCATCCGAACCGGCCCTTCAGCGCCAGCATGGCAAGCGCCGCCTTGGCCGCCTCGCCACCCTTGTTCTTTTCGTCCGGACGGGCGCGGGTCAGCGCCTGCGCCTCGTTCTCGGTGGTGATGATGCCGTTGCCGATCGGCAGACCGTCCATGGTCAGCGCCATCAGGCCGCGTGCGCTCTCGTTCGACACGATCTCGAAATGATAGGTCTCGCCGCGGATCACCACGCCGATCGCGACGAACGCGTCATAACGTCCGGTATCGGCCGCCATCGCCACCGCGCCGGGAATCTCCAGCGCGCCGGGGACGGTGATCGTCTCATGGCTGTGGCCCGCTTCCTCGATCGCGGCACGCGCGCCCGCCAGCAGCAGGTCGTTCAGATGCTCGTAGAAACGCGCCTCGACGATCAACACATGCGCCATCAGGCGTCTCCCTCAAAATTCTCGATGCGACGTTCACCGACGATCGACAGGCCATAGCCGTCGAGCCCGATCAGCGTGTGGTGGGTGTTGGTCAGCAGCACCATGTCCTGCACGCCCATTTCAGCCAAGATCATCGCGCCGACGCCGTAGTCGCGCAGTTCCTCCATGTCGATCTGCACCTCCTCACCCGCCTTCAGGCGGACGGCGGTGGTGAAGGCGTCGGTGCGCGGGCGGTTGATGACGACGATCACGCCCGCGCCTTCCTCGGCGATCATGCGCATCGACTTGGCGAGCAGCGCGCCGCGCGCGCCCGCCTCGCCGAACACGTCGGCGAAAGGCGACAGCGCGTGCATCCGCACCAGCACGGGTTGCGTGGTGTCGAGCTTGCCCTTGACCAGCGCCACCTGCTCGGTGCCCGTCGCCTTGTTGCGATAGGCACGCGCGGTCCAGGTGCCGCCCCATTCGCTTTCGAAGGTGGCCTCCGACTGCAATTCGACCAGATGGTCGTAGCGGCGGCGATAGGCGATCAGGTCGCGGATCGTGCCGATCTTCAGATTGTGGAGCTGCGCGAACGACACCAGGTCGTCCATCCGCGCCATCGTCCCGTCCTCGTTCATGATCTCGCAGATCACGCCAGAGGGGTTCAGGCCGGCCAGCCGCGCGACGTCGACCGCCGCCTCGGTATGGCCTGCGCGCACCAGCACGCCGCCGTCGCGCGCGACCAGCGGGAAGACATGGCCCGGCGTCACCAGCGCATCGGCACCGTGGTTCGAATCGATCGCCACCGCGATGGTCCGCGCCCGGTCGGCCGCCGAAATGCCGGTCGTCACGCCCTCGCGCGCCTCGATCGAAATGGTGAAGGCGGTTTCATGCCGCGTCCCGTTCTTCGGGCTCATCAGCGGCAGGCCGAGCGTGTCGACCCGCTCGCGCGTCATCGCCAGGCAGATCAGCCCGCGCCCGTGCCGCGCCATGAAGTTGACCTTTTCGGGCGTCGCCATCTGGGCGGGGATGACCAGGTCGCCTTCATTCTCGCGGTCCTCGTCATCGACCAGGATGAACATGCGGCCGTTGCGCGCCTCGTCGATGATCTCTTCGGGGCTGGACAGGAAACCGCGCCGCAGACCGGCCAGGGCGTCGGGATTAGCGGCCACGATAATGCTCCATGCGCTGCAGGTAACGGGCGAGCACGTCGATCTCGATATTGACGCGCTGGCCTTGGGTGATGCCGCCCAGCGTGGTGACGGCGGCGGTGTGGGGGATGATGTTCAGGCCGAAGACCGTCCCGTCGGCACGGTCTTCGACGCTGTTGACGGTCAGCGAGACGCCGTCGACCGTCACCGAACCCTTGGTCGCCATGAACGGGGCAAGGTCGGTGGGCACGGTCACGAAGACCCGGTGCGATCCGCCTTCCTCGGCAACCGAAACGACATGGCCGACGCCGTCGACATGGCCGGTCACGATATGCCCGCCCAGCTCGTCGCCCAGCTTCATCGCGCGTTCGAGGTTGAGGGGGCGCCCCATGGTCCACTGGTCGGCGGTGCGCCCAATCGTCTCGGCCGAGACGTCGACCGCAAACCAGTTCGGGCCTTTCTCGACCACGGTCAGGCAGACGCCCGAACAGGCGATCGACGCGCCCAGGTCGATGGAGCCCGTGTCATAGGCGGTGGCGATGACGACTCGCGTGTCGCCGCGCGTTTCCACGGCGGTGACGGAGCCGATGTCGGTGACGATCCCGGTAAACATATCAGTCGCGCTCGTAGACCTCCAACCGGTCGCTGCCAAGCATCCGCGAGTCGGTGAGCCGCCAGCGGCCATGCGCGTCGGCCAGCCGGTGCAATCCGATATCGCCCAGCGCCGCGCGCCCCTCGCCGATCAGGATCGGCGCGCGGTAGAGCAACAGCCGATCGACCAGATCGGCGGCAAGGAAAGCGGAGGCGGTTTTCGCACCGCCTTCGACCATCAGCCGGTCGACGCCCGCCAGATCGGCGATGGCGGCGGGATCGGTGATCGCCTCCCAACCGGGTTCGGCGGTGCGGGACAGCAGGATGCGGCGCGGGGAGCGCGATTCGAGGCCGGGCAGGCGAACGTCGAGCCTGGGCGAATCGGCCTCCAGCGTGCCGCGCCCGACCAGGATCGCTTCGTGGCGGCTGCGCTCCAAATGGGTATGCGCGCGCGCCTCCGGTCCGGTGATCCAGCGGCTTGTCCCATCGGGCCGGGCGATCTTGCCGTCGAGCGAGGTGGCGAGTTTCAGCGTGACGAAGGGTCTACCCTTGGCCCGGCGGGTCAGGAAGCCCGCGATCATCGCGCGCGCCTCCGCCTCGCGCACCCCGGTCGTGACCGCGATCCCGGCGGCGCGGGCGCGGGCGAACCCCCGGCCGTTGGTGCGGGGATCGGGGTCGCCCGCGCCCGCGACGATGCGCGCGACTCCATGCGCGATCAGCAAGTCGGAGCAGGCGGGCCCGCGAGTCGACACATGCGCGCAAGGCTCCAGCGTGACATAGGCGGTGGCGCCGCGTGCCGCCTCGCCCGCCTGGGCCAGCGCCATCGCCTCGGCATGGGGACGACCACCGGGCTGCGTCCAGCCGCGACCGACGACCCGGCCGTCACGAATGATGACACAGCCGACATTGGGATTGGGCGCGGTTCGCCCGACGCCGCGATTCGCCAGCGCCAGCGCCACGCCCATCCATCGCTGGTCGGTCAGAAGCCCCACTTGGTCAGCGCGTCGTCGACCTTCTTGAACTCGGCGCGGCGCTGCTCCTCGGCGGCCTTCACCTCGGCCAGCTCCTGCTTCTTCTTCACATAGTCGATCTTCTGCTGCGCACGAATCTGGGCATCGGTGCGATCGGCGGGCCATTGTTCGACATAGATGATGTCGGGCCGGTACGGCACCGGCACATAATCGTCCCGCGCAAAGGCATAGATGAAGAAGCCGGTGATCCCGACCGCGATCATCAGGAAGACGAGCTCATAGGGATGGCGCTGCGACAGGAAGAATCGCAGGTCGCGGATCGCGCGGACGGGGGAGAAGCGGCCGAAGAACGACATGGTGGGAATGTAGGCGCGAAGGGGGCGGGATGCCAGTGGGGTGTTGGCGCGTGTTGGTCTCGATGAGACACCGGGCCCTCCCCCATCCCCTCCCGCCTGCGGGAGGGGCGTGCCAAGGAGCGCGGTTGAGAATTATTCAAACCGTCCGATCTTGCCGCTCCCCTCCCGCTGGCGGGAGGGGATGGGGGAGGGCAGGCCACGGGCGAGTCGCTCAGTGTGCCTCACCCACCCCATAGAAAAAGGGCGGCCACCGCAGTGACCGCCCCCTCTCTGTTTCCGCGAAGGAAAACGTCAGCGATTTACGCGACGGTCTTCATCTTCTCGGCAGCGACCGCGAAGCGGTTGCTGATCGGCTGGGCGATCTCGCCGGCCAGCTTCATCATGTGCTCGGTCGAGCGCGAGGTCTCGGCGACCATCGAGTCGAAGGCCGAGCGGGCGAAGTCCGACTGCAGCTTCATGAACTCGGTCGGCGACTTGACCGACGACAGGGTCTGCAGCGTCTGGCTGGCGGTTTCGAACGAGCGCTTGGCATAGTCGGCGGCGCTGTGGCCCAGCGTCTCGGCGCCCTTGGCGGCGATCTTCGACGATTCGACCACGGCTTCCAGATTGTCCTTGTTGAAGGCAATCATGTCTTCGAACAGCTTGGCGCTCTTCTCCATGCCGGCCTGGGTGCGGGCCTGGGCCTCGCCGAACATCGCCTGGGTCTTGGCGGCGGTATCCTTGGCGGCGTTTTCGATGGTGCTCGTGGCGTCCATGATCTTGTCCTTGGGCTTTGAGTCCGCCGAAACCGCGGCGGTCGGGGAAGAAACTTCGGGGGCCGTCACCTTGGCAGCGGGTTCGGGCGCGGGCTGCGGAGCCGGGGCCTTCACCTCGGGCTCCACCGCCGCCTCGACTTGCGGCTTGGCGGGTTCCGCCTTGGGGGCGGGGGCCTTGGCGACCGGTGCGGGCTTTGCCGCAACGGCAACCTTCGGTGCTTCTGCCGCCGCCTTGGCCGCGACCGGCTCCGCCTTGGCGGCGGGCGGGGTTAGCGGCGCGGTCGGAGCGGCGGGCTTGGGCGAAGGCACGGGATCGGAGGGCAGGCCCGGCAATGTCTTGGCTGCCACCCGTTTCGTCGCGCGGCTGGCCTTGGGCGCGGCTTTGGCAGGCGCCTTGGCAGCAGGCACGGTCGGCTTGTTCTTGTCCAAGAGCGCTCTCCCGATTTGTTGCGCTGCACAATAGTGATTCGCGGGTGCAAAATCAAGTCTATTGTGCAGTGCAACAAAACCGAAACTAACGCTGTCGGACGTAGCGTCCGGGCGCTTCGTCGAGTGCAGCGAGGCTGCCCTTGCCCGGTATGCGCGCGCCCGTCACCGCCACGGTGGCCGAGTCGCGCTGGCGCAGCCAGGCGGCCCAGTCCGGCCACCAGCTGCCCTTGGTTTCGGTCGCGCCCGCCACGAACTCGGTCAGCGTCGCGGCAGGCTGTTCATTGGTCCAATATTGATATTTGCCCGAGGCGGGCGGGTTCACCACGCCCGCGATATGCCCCGATCCGGCCAGCACGAAGCGCAAGGGCCCGGTGAACGCCTCGGTGATCTTCCACACGCTTTCGGGCGGCGCGATATGATCCTCGCGACCCGCCTGGACATAGGCGGGGGTGGCCACCCTGGTCAGGTCGAGCGGCACGTCGCCGATCGTCATCGCGCCGGGCTGCATCAACAGATTGTCGCGGTACAGGTCGGTCAGATAGGCGAGGTGCCACTTGGCGGGCAGGTTGGTGACGTCGCCGTTCCAGTGGAGTAGGTCGAACGGCACATAATCGCGCCCCAGCAGATAGTTGTTGGTGACATAGTTCCAGATCAGGTCGCGCCCGCGCAGCAGGTTGAAGGTCATCGCCAGATAGCGCCCGTCGAGGAAACCGTCGGGCGACAGCGTCGCGATCATCTTCAACTGTTCGTCATCGATGAAGTGGAGCAGTTCGCCCGCCTTGGAAAAGTCGACCTGCGCGGTGAAGAAGGTGGCGCTGGCGACCTTCTCCGCCTGGTTCTGGGCCGACAGATAGGCCAGCGTTGCGGCCAGCGTCGTGCCCGCCACGCAATAACCGACGGTGTGGACCGATGGCACCTCCAGCAGTTCGCGCACCGTGTCGATCGCATCGACCTGGGCCGCGACATAATCGTCCCACATCACGTCCTTCATCGTCGCGTCGGCGGATTTCCACGACACCATGAAGACGCTGAACCCCTGGTCGACCAGCCATTTGATCAGGCTTTTCTCGGGTGCGAGGTCGAGGATGTAGAAGCGGTTGATCCAGGGCGGAAAGATCACGATCGGCACCGCCGCCACCTGCTCGGTGGTCGGGGTATAGTGGATCAGTTCGTACAGATAGTTGCGCTTCACCACCTTGCCCGGCGTGGCGGCCAGGTTGCGGCCGACCTCGAACGCGCTCGAATCGCTATGGGTCAGCTGCCCGCGCCCCATGTCGGCGAGCATGTTCTGCAAACCCTTCAGCAGGTTCTCGCCGCGCGTCTCGGCGATCTTGTCGAGCACTTCCGGGTTGGTCGCGGGGAAGTTGGTCGGGCTCATCGCGTCGATAAAGCCTTGCGCGGCGAAGCGGATCTGCTCCTTCTGCCTGGGGTCGACGCCCTCCAGCGCATCGACACCGCGCAGCATATGGTCCGAGACCATCTGATAGCTTTGCCGGATCCAGTCGAAGAGCGGCGATTGCCACTGCTCGGCCTTGAAACGGCGGTCGGGCTTGGGGGGCACGCTGGGTTCGGCGGCGGGGTCGACAAAACGCTGCCACAGCTTCATCGAATCGGACCAGAAGTCGCGGACGCGACCGATCGTCGCGGGATCGTTGAAGCCCGGCACCACCGGCACCCCCTCGGGCGGGGAGGTCAGCGCGGCCTCCATCATCATCTGTTGCGCGCGGCCCATCACCCAGGTCCAGTGCTGCAACTCCTCCAGCGTGGGGAGGGTGCCGGCCGCATTGGGGGCTTTCGTCTCGCCGGGGGTCATCCACATCCTCTCGTTCGTCGTGCGCCATATTGGCGTCAGGATATTGCGCCATCATGTCGGGTCGCGTTGCCAAACGAAAGACGCTAAGGTCCGGGTCCCAAATCGTTACATTGAGGGACCCATGTCCGAAGAGTTCTACCGCATCAAGCGCCTGCCGCCCTATGTCATCGCCGAAGTCAACGCGATGCGGGCGGCGGCGCGCGCGGGCGGTGAGGACATCATCGACTTAGGCATGGGCAATCCCGACCTGCCGCCGCCGCCCCACGTCCTGGAAAAGCTGATCGAGGTGATCCAGAAGCCCGACGCGCACGGCTATTCCCAGTCGAAGGGGATTCCCGGTCTGCGCCGTGCCCAGGCCAATTATTATGGCCGTCGCTTCGGCGTCGATCTGGACCCGGAGACCGAGGTGGTCGTCACCATGGGGTCGAAGGAGGGGCTGGCCAGCCTCGCCACCGCGATCACCGCGCCGGGCGACGTGATCCTGGCCCCCAATCCCTCCTATCCGATCCACACCTTCGGCTTCATCATCGCGGGGGCGACGATCCGCGCGGTGCCGACGACCCCCGACGAGGCCTATTTCGAAAGCCTGGAGCGGGCGATGCACTTCACCGTGCCGCGCCCCTCGGTGCTGGTGGTCAACTATCCGTCCAATCCGACCGCCGAGACGGTGGACCTGGCATTCTACGAACGCCTCGTGGCCTTCGCGAAGAAGCACGAGCTGTGGGTGCTGAGCGACCTCGCCTATTCCGAGCTTTATTATGACGGCAATCCGACCCCTTCGATCCTGCAGGTCAAGGGCGGCAAGGACGTCGCGGTCGAGTTCACCTCGCTGTCCAAGACCTATTCGATGGCGGGCTGGCGGATCGGCTTCGCGGTCGGCAACCGGAAGCTGATCGCGGCGATGACGCGGGTGAAGTCGTATCTCGATTACGGTGCCTTCACCCCGATCCAGGCGGCGGCGTGCGCCGCGCTCAACGGGCCGCAGGATATCGTCGAGAAGAACCGCCAGCTTTATCACAAGCGCCGCGACGTGCTGGTCGAGAGCTTCGGGCGGGCGGGGTGGGACATTCCCAGTCCCAAGGCCTCGATGTTCGCCTGGGCCCCGCTGCCTCCGGCGCTCGCGCATCTGGGCAGCCTGGAGTTTTCCAAGCAGTTGCTGACCGAGGCCAAGGTCGCGGTCGCGCCGGGCGTCGGTTATGGCGAGAATGGCGAGGGCTTCGTCCGCATCGCGCTGGTCGAGAACGAGCAACGGCTTCGCCAGGCGGCGCGCAACATCAAGCGCTACCTCCAGTCGATGGGCGTCAACACGCCGGGATCGGCCAAGGCGCTGTGATCCGATAGGGGGCGGTGGCGTTCGCGAGCGATCGCCCCCCAAGCAGCATTACACCAATTCCTCCCCTTCGAGGGAAGGAGTTGGGGAAAACACGCGCCGCCTAGATTCGCAGCTTTGCCCAGGCCGAAATCGGTCGGCCAGCGTGCCGTGGACGACCCGGTCCCCCCGCCCCGTGGCGGCGATCAACAGGCGGCGGCTTCACGCCGCCTTGGCGTGCCGCTCGCGAAGATGGTGCTGGCGCTTGATCGCGTACATCGCGTTGTCCGCCTCTGCGACCAGCGCGTTCAGCGATCCCGTAACCGCGCCGCACGACAATCCGATGCTGAGCCCGGGATAGCAGGGTCCGTCGACCAGCGCCGGGACCGCACGGTCGAACCGGTCCGACAGCGCCGCTGCGATTCCCCGCGCCGTGCCCTCGGGACAATCGGGCAGCACGCACAGGAACTCGTCCCCGCCGATCCGGACCAGCGTCCCTCGATCAGCCATTTCGCGCTGCGCCAGGTCGGCGAGCAGGCGCAGCACCGTATCGCCCACCCCATGCCCCTGCCCGTCGTTCAATGCCTTGAACCGGTCGATATCGATCAGCAGCAGCGTGACCGGGCCGCGCAAGCCTGCCTCGATCCCCTGCAACCCGAAACGGTTGAGCGCGCCGGTCAGATGGTCGCGGCTGGCCTGTTCGGACAGGGCGCGCTGGACGCGTTCGGCATCGATCAGCAGCAGTGCCAGATGGCAGAGCGATACCAGGATGATCGCGATGCACACACTCCAGTCGGCGGTGACCTGCGCGGCGTTTTCCCACACGGGATCGCTCCAGGTCACCATCAGCAAGGCGGTGCGCGTCATGAACAGCGGCACCGAGGCCGCGAACATGATGGCCATGACCCAGGCGGTGCGGACATGCTCGGTCCGCGCGATATGGATCAGCATCCAGGCAGCGGTGAAATTGAACAGCGTGCGCGTGCCGCCCAGCAAGATGATCGTCAGCCGCATGTCGGGGTCACCCAGCAGGATGAACGGCACGGTCAATACGACGATGACGGCAAGCAGGACCAGCAATGGTGTGGGCGGCCGGCGACGGGCGAAGATCGCCATGGCGTGGACGCAAAGGCACAGCCCGACCAACAGCAGGACATCGGTCGCCCGCTCCAGCATGGATAGCCGGGTGCCGTCGAAACACAGTCCCGCGGCGTTGGTCACGCCGATGATGATCTTGCCGGTCCCCCACCAATAGGGCCAGCGACCGGAATCGCGGCTTGTCAGTCCGGGAAAGAAGTGGAGCAGTCCGGACAGGACGCTGCCGATTGCGGCGACGACCTGTAGACTGGCAATATTTAGTATCATGATCGCGGATCTCGCACGAGCAGCAGGTCTCCGGGACCGGCGCACAGTGCTGTAATATAATATATGTTACGACTTGGTTTCGCATTGGCCATGATCCGGCACCTTGTGCCGGTCTGCGCCACGTGATGGCCGATGCGTCTCAAGGATTGATCCGGGGCGTCCCTAAACGCTACGGCGGGGTCAGACCCGCAAACCGGCCGGGTTTCCTCCTTTCGGGGGCGTGCGGCGGCCGACGGAGTGAAGAGTGAGCAACGAAGTAGACCATATGCGCGAGCATCTGCTCGCTGCCATCGCCGCCGCGCCCGCGCTGGACGCGCTGGAGACGGTGCGCGTCGATGCGCTGGGCAAGCAGGGCCGTATCACCCAGCTGCTCAAGACGCTGGGCAAGATGAGTCCCGAGGAACGCCAGGTCGAGGGGCCGCGCATCCATGGCCTGCGCGAGGCCGTGACCGAGGCGCTGACCGCGCGCAAGGCCGGGCTGGAGCAGGCGGCACTCGACGCACGGCTGTCGTCGGAACGGCTGGACATGACCCTGCCGGTCGACACCACCGCCTTCGGCACCGTCCATCCGGTGTCCCAGGTGATGGACGAACTGGCCGAAATCTTCGCCGACCTGGGCTTCGCGGTCGCGACGGGCCCGGAGGTCGAGACCGACTGGCACAATTTCACCGCGCTCAACATTCCGGAGACGCATCCGGCGCGCGCGATGCACGACACCTTCTACCTGGCGGGTGTCGAGGCGGGCGGCGACGAGCGTACGGTGCGCCGCGTGCTGCGCACCCACACCTCGCCGGTGCAGATCCGCACCATGCTGGACCAGAAACCCCCGATCCGCATCATCGCGCCGGGCCGCACCTATCGCTCCGACTCGGATGCGACCCACACGCCGATGTTCCACCAGGTCGAGGGGCTGGTGATCGACAAGGGCATTACGCTGGGCCATCTGAAATGGACGCTGGAGACCTTCCTCAAGGCGTTCTTCGAGCGCGACGATATCGTCCTGCGCCTGCGCCCCAGCTATTTCCCCTTCACCGAACCGAGCGCCGAGGTCGATGTCGGCTACACCATCGAGAAGGGCAAGCGCGTCATCGGTGGCTCGGGCGGCGGCTGGATGGAAGTGCTCGGCTCCGGCATGGTCCACCCCAAGGTCATCGAAGCCTGCGGGCTCGACCCCAATGAGTGGCAGGGCTTCGCCTTTGGCTGCGGCATCGATCGCCTCGCCATGCTGAAATACGGGATGGACGACCTGCGCGCCTTTTTCGACGGCGATATCCGCTGGTTGAAGCATTACGGGTTCGCGAGCCTCGACGTACCCACGCTGTCGGGAGGAGTCGGCGCATGAAGTTCACCCTGGGCTGGCTGAAGAGCCATCTGGACACCGACGCCGATCTCGACACCATCGTCGAGGGGCTGACCCGCATCGGCCTGGAGGTCGAGGGCGTGCACAATCCGGGCGAAGCGCTGGCATCCTTCCGCGTCGCGCGCATCCTGTCGGCCGAGCGGCATCCGCAGGCCGACAAGCTGCAGGTGCTGTCGGTCGATGCGGGGGATGGCCCCATGCAGGTCGTGTGCGGTGCGCCCAATGCCCGTGCGGGCCTGGTCGGCGTGTTCGGCGCTCCCGGGGCCTATGTCCCCGGCCTCGACGTGACGTTGAAGGTCGCCGCCATTCGCGGTGTCGAGTCGAACGGCATGATGTGTTCGGCGCGCGAGTTGCAGATCGGCGAGGGCCATGACGGCATCATCGAGCTGCCCGAGGACGCGGCCATCGGTACGTCCTTCCCCGATTATGCGGGGCTCAACGATCCGGTCATCGACGTGTCGATCACGCCCAACCGCCAGGACTGCATGGGCGTCCACGGCATCGCGCGCGACCTTGCCGCTGCTGGCTTGGGCACGCTGATCGCGCCGACCGTGCCGTCGGTCGCGGGCGAAGGTCCCGGTCCCGATGTGCGGATCGAGGATGTCGAAGGATGCCCGGCCTTCTACGCGCAAGGCGTGTCGGGCCTGACCAATGGCGAGGCGCCCGAATGGATGCGCCAGCGCCTGACCGCGATCGGGCAGAAGCCGATTTCGGCACTGGTCGACATCACCAACTATATGACGGTCGATCTGGGTCGCCCGCTGCACGTCTATGACAAGGCCAAGCTGTCGGGCGGTCTGGTCGCGCGCAAGGCGAAGGACGGCGAGACGGTCGAGGCGCTCAACGGCCGGACCTATACCCTGTCCGACGGCATGACCGTCATCGCCGACGATGCGGGCGTGCACGATATCGGCGGCATCATGGGCGGCGAGCATTCGGGCGTGTCGGAGACGACCACCGACGTCATCATCGAATGCGCGTACTTCGCGCCCGAGGCGATCGCCCGCACCGGCCAGAAGCTCGCCCTCACCTCCGACGCGCGCACCCGGTTCGAGCGTGGGGTGGACCCGGCCTTCCTGGACGACGGCCTCGCTATCGCGACCTTCCTCGTTCTGGAATATTGCGGCGGTACGGCGAGCGGCGTGACGCGGGCGGGCGAGCCGCCGGTCGTCGGCAAGACCATCGTCTATGATCCGAGCCTGGCGGAAACGCTGGGTGGCCTCGCCATCGAACCCGCGCGGCAGAAGGCGATCCTCGAGTCGCTGGGCTTCACCGTCACCGCCGACTGGCAGGTGACCGCGCCGAGCTGGCGTCGCGACGTGGACGGCCCCGCCGATCTGGTCGAGGAAGTCATCCGCATCGAGGGGATCGACCATGTTCCGCCGGTGGCGCTTCCCCGCGCCCCCGGCGTCGCGCGTCCCACCGCCACGCCGCAGCAGAAGCTGGAGCGCCGCGCCCGCCGCGCCGCCGCCGCACGCGGGCTGGACGAAGCGGTGACGTGGAGCTTCATCAGCGAGGCGCAGGCCGCGCCCTTCGGCGGCGGCGCGTTCACGCTGGCCAACCCGATCAGCGAGGATCTGAAGGTCATGCGGCCGTCGCTCCTCCCCGGCCTGCTCGCCGCGACCGAGCGCAACATCAAGCGCGGCGCGACCGCCGTGCGCCTGTTCGAGATCGGTCGTCGTTATCTGGCAGAGGCCGAGCGGCCGACGCTCAGTGTGGTGATGGCGGGCGACAAGAGCCCCCGCAACTGGCGCTCGGGCAAGGCGCAGGGCTATGATGCGTATGACGCCAAGGCGGAGGCGATCGCGCTGCTCGCCCAGGCCGGTGCGCCGGTGGACAACCTCCAGGTGATGGGCGAGGCGGGCGACGCCTGGCATCCCGGCCAGTCGGGCACGCTGCGCCTTGGCCCGAAGACGGTGCTGGCGGCGTTCGGCATGGTCCACCCCTCGGTCCTCAAGGCGTTCGACCTGGACGGCGCGGTGGCGGCGGTGGAGATTTATCTCGACGCCATCCCGCCCAAGCGGGCGACGGGCTTCATGCGCCCGGCCTACACGCCCCCGGCGTTGCAGTCCGTCCGCCGCGACTTCGCTTTCCTGGTGCCCGACAGCCTGGCCGCCGACATGCTGATCCGTGCCGTGCGGGGGGCGGACAAGGCCATGATCACCGCCGCGCGCGTCTTCGACGTGTTCGCCGGTCAGGGCGTGCCCGAGGGCCACAAGTCGGTCGCGGTCGAGGTCCTGCTGCAACCGTCGCAGAAGAGCTTCACCGACGAGGAACTGAAGGCCATCGCCGACAAGATCGTCGCCGCCGCCGCCAAGCAGGGAGCGCAACTCCGTGGCTAATGAGGAAAACTGGGTCCGTATCGGCAACGACCATCTGTCGGCGGCGATCAATCCGTTCGGGGCCGAACTGTCCTCGCTGAAGGATGCCGAGGGCCGCGAGCTGATGACCGATGCGGACCCGGCCTTCTGGACCGGCCGTGCCCCCCTGCTGTTCCCGGTGATCGGCGTGACCCGTGACGGCATCCGCCTGAACGGGCGGCATTATCCGATGGCCAAGCACGGTTTTGCCCGCCACTCGATGTTCGAGCTGGTGACGCACGAGGCCACTCGCGCCGTCTTCTCGCTGGGCGACAGCGAGGAGACGCGCACATCCTATCCCTTCGCCTTCCGGCTGGAGGCGGAGTTCCGGTTGGAAGAGGCGACGCTGGTGATGGAAATCCGCGTCCTCAACCGGGGCGAAGAGCCGATGCCCGCCAGCTTCGGCTTCCACCCCGCCTTTGCATGGCCGCTGCCTTATGGCGAAGCGCGTGCCGATCACCGGATCGTCTTCGAGAAGAACGAACCCGCCCGCCTGCGCAAGATCGCGCCCGACGGCCTGATCGCCGAGGACCGCCGCGACAGCCCGCTCGACGGCCGGGTGCTGCACTTGGCGGACGATCTGTTCACCGAGGACGCGCTGGTCTGGGACCCGGTCGAGAGCCGTAGCGTCACCTATGGCGCGGACGGTGCGCCGCAGCTTCGCATCGCCTTCCCCGATACCGACAAGCTCGGCATCTGGACCAAGCCGGGTGCGGCCTATGTCTGCGTCGAGCCCTGGCACGGTATCGCCGATCCCGAAGGGTATGACGGCGATTTCTTCGACAAGCCCGGTGTGTTCACCGTGCCGGTCGGCGGTGAGAAGGTCATGCAGATGACGGTGACGCTGGCGGGATGATCCTTTCTCATTCCCCTCCCCTGAACGGGAGGGGAATGAGAAGGCGCCTCGATGCATAGGCGGGTCGCAATCCGGGGCCTGTCTTGTGCCGCAATTTGCTGTAACAGGCGCAGCATCTCGGGCGCTCGGATGCGCCATTTCCCTATTCGACAGAGCCGCCCATGACTTCCCCCCGCCGTACCTTCGCGATCATCTCGCACCCTGACGCCGGCAAGACCACGCTGACCGAAAAGCTGCTCTATTTCGGCGGCGCGATCCATCTGGCGGGCGAGGTCAAGGCACGCGGCCAGAACCGGCGCGCGCGGTCGGACTGGATGAAGATCGAGCAGCAGCGCGGCATCTCGGTCACGTCCTCGGTCATGACGTTCGAAAAGGACGGCGTGACCTTCAACCTGCTCGACACGCCGGGCCACGAGGATTTCTCGGAGGACACCTATCGCACGCTGACCGCCGTCGACTCGGCGGTGATGGTCATCGACGCGGCGCGCGGCATCGAGGCGCAGACGCGGAAATTGTTCGAGGTGTGCCGCCTGCGCTCGGTGCCGATCATCACCTTCGTCAACAAGGTCGATCGTGAGGGGCGCCCGCCCTTCGAACTGCTCGACGAGATCGCCGACATCCTGGCGCTCGACGTCGCGCCGATGAGCTGGCCGGTCGGCATGGGCGGGCTGTTCGAGGGTATCCTCGACCTGACCACCGGCAAGGTCAGCCGTCCCGAAGGCGACAGCCGCGCGTTCCTGGGCAAGGTCGACGCCGATGCGACCCTGCCCGCCGATATCGCCGAAGAGGTCGAACTGGCGCAGGCGGGGTATGCGGCATTCGATGGCGAGGCCTATCGCAACGGGGACCTGACGCCGGTCTATTTCGGCTCCGCGCTGAAGGATTTTGGTGTCGCCGAACTGATCGACGCGCTCAGCCGCCACGCGCCGCCCCCGCGCCCGCAGCCTGCCGAACCCGCGCCGGTGTCGCCCGAGAACAAGGAAGTCACCGGCTTCGTGTTCAAGGTGCAGGCGAACATGGACCCGCAGCATCGCGACCGCATCGCGTTCATGCGGCTGTGCTCGGGCACGTTCAAGCGCGGCATGAAGCTGACCCCCACGGGCCATGGCAAGCCGATCGCGGTCCATTCGCCGATCCTGTTCTTCGCGCAGAACCGCGAAGTCGCGGACGAGGCGTTTCCGGGCGACATCATCGGTATCCCCAATCACGGCACGCTGCGCGTCGGCGACACCCTGTCGGAGCGGGCGGATATCCGCTTCACCGGCCTACCCAATTTCGCGCCCGAAATCCTGCGCCGCGTGGCCCTCAAAGACCCGACCAAGACCAAGCAGCTTCGCAAGGCGCTGGACGACATGGCCGAGGAGGGGGTGACCCAGGTCTTCTACCCGGAGATCGGCTCGAACTGGATCATCGGCGTCGTCGGGCAGCTCCAGCTCGACGTGCTGCTCTCGCGACTCGATGCGGAATATAAGGTTGCGGCCGGGCTGGAGCCCGCTCCGTTCGACACCGCGCGCTGGATCACCGCCGAGGACCCTGCCGACCTCAAGGCCTTCATGGACCTGAACCGCGCCGCCATGGCCAAGGACCGCGACGACAACCCCGTCTTCCTCGCCAAAAGCGCCTGGGAAGTCGGCTATGTCGCCGATCGATATCCGAAGGTCCGCTTCGTCGCGACGCGCGAACGGTAGTTCGCGGACCCGTCACGGAACCGGAGGCCCGTGTCGCGGCTTCATGGCGCATGACCGAACAGGGACTTGCCATGGACCGCGCCGCGATCGACGCCACCTTCGAAGCCAATGAAAAGCTGATCCGCCGACGCGCGTTGAAGGCCGGGGCCAAGGCGCTGACCATCGGCACCGAAAAACTGGTCGATACGATCGACGCCATCGCCGATGCCTATGGCCTGACCGGTGCCCAGCGTCGCCAGCTGGAACCCGGCATGGCCATCGAGGCGCAGGAACTGGCAGGCAAGCTGAAGGGCTTTGTCGGGCCCGCCGCGCTGCTGCAAGACCTGCGTGGTGGATCGGGCCTGTTGTCGCAGGCGCGCGCGGCCGGACGACTGGCCAAGACGGCCCGCAAGATCGGCCAGGGTGGCTTGGCGGCGGGCCGGGTCGCGGCGCGTGGCGGCCGTGCCGCACGCGGTCTGCCCTGGGCGGCGCTGGGCGTGGCGGCCTGGGGTGTGGGCAATGGTGGCTGGTTCTGGTGGAAGGCGCACGCCTATAATCGCGCATGCCGCGATCTGCTGCTCGCCGAGAAGGGCGGGGTGGTCCAGCCTGCCTCGCTCTGAGGTGGGGCGTCGCCTTCGACCTCGCTCAGGCTGAGCGGGGTTTTGGAATACCGCGAAACCACCAACCCCGTTCAGCCTGAGCGAAGTCGAAGGCCAAGGGGCGACCCAGCTGGTGGCTTTTCCTCTTTGAGGAGCGAAGCCCACAGTTTGATCCCACCAAGCTGAAGCACCACCCCGGCGGAGGCCAGCGCCCAGTCGCGAAGGCTTCGTTGATGGAGCGTACCAAACTATAACAGCCGCACACCCAACTGGACCCCGGCCTCCGCCGGGGCGGTAGTTAAGGTCGGGTGGACCCAAAGTCTCATAGGGATCGAGCGCACCTTCGGCTCGTGCGCGCTCCGCGCCTGCAACACTCTCCCCGTGTCGACGGGAGAGGGAAGGTGGACGATCGCGAATGCTGTAGGATAGCCTGCGCGACGCCCCCGCCCGGCAACCTCAAACCGCTGGTCGTGCTTCCCGTCGCTCGGCCCGGTCGTCCCAGGCCAGCGCCTCGACCAGCGAATCGCGAATGCCGCGCAGCATCGTGGCAGGATCGTCCTTGGCGCGGGCTTCGCCGTCGAACAACTGCTGGACGCCGCGCACGGTATAGCCCTGCTGGTTGAGCAGCTGGTCGATGCGCCGGATGAGCGTCATGTCCTCCGGCCGGTAATAGCGGCGGTTGCCCGCACGCTGGACCGGCTTGAGCTGGGGAAAGCGGCTTTCCCAATAGCGCAGGACATGTTGCGCCACCCCCGTCTCACGCGACACTTCCCCGATGGTGCGCAGCGCACCATCGGCCTTGCCGCCGTCGAGGGGGCGTTCCGGTCTATCCTGCCGCGACAATGCGATCGCGCATCATCTGGCTGGCGCGGAAGGTCAGGACACGGCGCGGTGCGATCGGCACCTCGATCCCGGTCTTGGGATTGCGGCCGATCCGCTCGCCCTTGTCACGCAGCACGAAGGTTCCGAACCCGGAAATCTTGACGTTCTCGCCCCGCCCCAGAGCTTCGCACATTTCGACGAGAATCTGTTCGACCACTTCGGCGGAATCGGACCGCGAAAGTCCCACCTCCTGATGCAGCGATTCGGCGAGATCAGCGCGCGTCAACGTTCCAGCCTTGGTCATTCCATCCCCCAATGGTGTGAAGGGGTCGCCTACCATAGCAGGGATTGGGACCGAAAGGGATTTATCTCGGTTAATGTCAATCGATTGTTCAAAACCGGATCACCGCAGCGCCCCAGGTGAAGCCGCCGCCCATCGCTTCCAGCACGACAAGCTGGTTTTCCTTGATCCGTCCGTCGCGCACCGCGGTGTCCAACGCCAGCGGAACCGAGGCGGCCGAGGTGTTGGCATGGCGGTCGACGGTGACGACGACCTTCTCGGGCGCCAGGTTCAGCTTGCGCGCGGTCGCGTCGAGGATGCGGGCATTGGCCTGGTGCGGCACGACCCAGTCGACATCGGCCGAGGTCAGGCCCGCCAGGCCCAGCGATTCTTCCATCACCTGTGCCAGATTGACGACGGCGTGGCGGAAGACCTCGCGTCCCTTCATGCGCAGCTTGCCGACGGTGCCGGTGGTCGAGACACCGCCATCGACATAGAGCAGGCTGTTGTGGCGGCCATCGGCATGCAGCTTGGTGGCCAGGATGCCGCGCCCGGTGGCGTCGTCGCTCTCGCGCGCCTCCAGCACCATCGCACCCGCGCCGTCGCCGAACAGGACGCAGGTGGTGCGATCCTCCCAGTCGAGGATGCGGCTGAACGTTTCGGCGCCGATCACCAGCGCGCGGCGCTGCACACCCGAGCGCAGCATCGCGTCGGCGACCTGCACCGCATAGAGAAAGCCCGAGCAGACGGCGGCCACGTCGAACGCGACGCAGTCGTTGATGCCCAGCATCGCCTGGACCTTGGTGGCGGTGGCGGGAAAGGTCTGGTCCGGGGTGGCGGTCGCCAGCACGATCAGGTCGATATCCTGCGCCGACAGCCCGGCGGCGGCGATCGCGGCCTTGGCGGCGTCGGCGGCCAGCGTCGCGGTCGTTTCCTCCGGCCCCGCGATGTGGCGGAAGCGAATGCCCGTGCGCTCGACGATCCACTCGTCGGACGTGTCCACCTCTTGCGCCAGTTCCTCGTTCGACACCCGCCGGGTTGGAAGGGCCGAACCCGTACCCGTGACGATCGAGCGAATCATGCGGCGTCCTCGAAATTCAGAAGATCCTCGGCGATACGCCGGGTCAGGTCGGCGCGCACCATCTTGGCCGCATTGCCGATCGCGGTGGCGACGCCCAGTTCATTGGCGCTGCCATGGCTTTTGACCACCAGGCCGTTCAGCCCGAGGAATACGGCGCCGTTGTGATTATTGGGGTCGAGGTGATCGCGCAGCAACTGCGTGGCGGGGCGCGAGATCAGGAAGCCGATCTTCGACCGGGTCGACGAACGGAAGGCGCGCTTCAGAAGGTCGCCGACGAAACGGGCCGTGCCCTCGGCGGTCTTGAGCGCGATATTGCCCGCAAAGCCGTCGCACACGATCACGTCGACCTCGCCGCGGGCCAGCTGGTTGCCCTCGATGAAGCCGGTGAAGTTCAGCGGCAGGTGATTCTGTCCGCGCAGCACGGCGGCCGCGTCGCGAATCTCGTCGGTGCCCTTCTGATCCTCGGACCCGATATTGAGGAGGGCAACCCGCGGATTGTCGAGTTCGAGAAGCGTGCGGGCATAGGCCGCGCCCATCACCGCGAACTGCACGAGGTTGCGCGCATCGCATTCGGTGTTGGCGCCCAGGTCGAGCATGACGACGTCATTGTCGCCCAGCGTCGGCAGCGGCGCCGCCAGCGCAGGCCGGTCGATGCCGGGCAGGGTGCGAAGCGAAAGCTTGGCCATCGCCATCAGCGCGCCGGTATTACCCGACGACACCATGGCGGCGGCGCGGCGCTGCTTCACCAGGTCGATGGCGATGCCCATCGACGTGACGCGCGCACGCCGGATCGCCTGGCTCGGCTTTTCGCTCGAACCGACGACCTCGGGTGCGTGCACGATCTCGGACGCGGCGGACAGATTGGGATGGGTCTTCAACCCCTCCGCGATCTGCGCCTCGTCACCGACCAGGAAGAAGCGCATGCCCTCGAAACGGCGTCGCGCTCTGGCGACGCCGGCCAGCATCACGGCCAACCCGTCGTCGCCGCCCATCGCATCGACGGCGATCCAGGCGTTATCGGCCATGCGTTCCTCTAACGGTCGTTATCTAGTCAGGAAGAGGGGATCAGCCCTCGACCGACACGACCTCACGGCCGTTATAATGGCCGCAGGCGGTGCACAGATTGTGCGGGCGCTTCAGTTCGCCGCAGTTCGGGCATTCCTGGAACGCCGCGACCGTCAGCGAGTCGTGGCCACGGCGCATGCCGCGCTTGGAGGGCGAAGTCTTTCTCTTGGGGACGGCCATTGCGGCACCTTATCAATCGAACAATGGGTGGAATACGTCACGATCAGCACCCATTGCGCGCCCGGATCGAAGACCCGGCCGCGTGAGCACCCAGCCGGACGCATCGCGAAGCCCCGCGCCTATAGCGAGTTTTGCCGATGTTGCAAGCGCGGGCGCAGGATGGCACGCCGTGCCCAGGTTCAATTCACGAAAGAATACGGCGCTTATGATACTGCCCGTCACGCTCAGCATCGCGGCGGCCGCCGCGCTGGTCAACCTGTGGCTTGCCCTGCGAATCGTCGTCGGGCGGGTGCGCGGCAAGGTGATGATCGGCGACGGCGGCGATTCGCGACTCGGGGCGGGGATGCGCGCCCAGGCCAATTTCGTGGAATATGCGCCCTTCGTCCTGATCCTGATGGGCCTGGTCGAACTGGCCGGGGGCTCGGCCTTCTGGCTGTGGGTGCTGGGCGGTGCGTTCATCCTGGCGCGAATCGGCCATGGCTGGGGCATGATGCGCCCGGCGCCCAATATCGGGCGTGCGGGCGGCGCGATCGGAACCTGGGCCATCCTGGCCTTGTTGGCAGGCTGGGCGATCGGCATCGTCTATACCGCGCAGGCGATCCCTGTCGCGACCACCACCATCGTGAGGATCGACCGCTGATGATTCGCCTGCCCCTGATCGCGCTGGCCGCCGTCGCACTGACCGCCGCCGCGCCCGACCCCATTTCGCCGCAGCGGCTGTCGGCGGATGTGAAGACCCTTGCCTCCGACGCGTTCGAAGGGCGCGCGCCCGGCACGCCGGGTGAGGCGAAGACGGTCGACTGGCTGGTCGCGCAGTTCAAGGCGATGGGCCTGCAACCCGGCGGCCCGAACGGCCAGTGGACGCAGGCCGTGCCGCTGATCCGCACACAGATCGGGCAGGGGACGATGCGGGCGGGGGCGATGCCGCTGGTGCAGGGGCAGGGCATCTATGTCTCGACCGTGCGGCCCCTCGACCGGGTCGCCATCCGGAACGCACCGATGGTCTTTGTCGGCTACGGCGTCCACGCGCCCGAGCGCGGCTGGGACGATTTCAAGGGCGTCGACTTGAAGGGCAAGATCGCCGTCTTCCTGGTCAACGACCCCGATTTCGAGGCGGTCGCGGGCGCCGACGCCAAGGGTAAGTTCGGCGACCGGCGCATGACCTATTATGGCCGCTGGACCTATAAATATGAGGAAGCGGCGCGGCAGGGCGCGATCGGGGCGCTGATCGTCCATGATACCGCAGGGGCGGGTTATGGCTGGGCGACGGTCACGGCTCCGGCGGGCGAGAATTACGATATCGTGCGCAGCGACCCGACCTCGCGCATCCTGCTGCAAGGCTGGCTGTCGGGCGAGTCGGCGGGCAAGCTGTTCGCCGCCGCGGGGCTGGACCTGACGCAGCAGCGCGCGCTTGCGCGCCGTGCCGATTTCCGGCCCGTCGAATTGAAGGGCCAGGCGTTCTCCGCCGACCTGCCCGTCACCACCGTTCGTGCCGAGAGCCGCAACGTGCTCGCCAGGCTGCCCGGCAGGACGCGTCCCGACGAAGTCGTGATGTTCGGCGCGCATTGGGATGCGTACGGCAAGGGCAAGGCGGATGCGCAGGGGCGGACGATTCGCCCCGGCGCCAATGACGACGCGCTGGGCGTGGCGGGCGTGCTGGAACTGGCGCGCGCCTACAAGGCCGCACCCCCGACCGATCGCAGCCTGGTCTTCGCGCTGTGGACCGGCGAGGAGCGCGGACTGTTGGGGTCGGAGACCTATGCGGTGAAGCCGGTCTATCCGCTCGCCAAGACGGTCGCGAACCTGACGCTCGACATCCTTCAGACGGCGGGACCGTCGAAGGACGTGATGCTGGTCGGCGACGGGCAGAACGACCTTGAGGACCGGCTAAAGGCCGCCGCCGCCGCGCAAGGGCGCATGGTGACGCCCGAGGCTCTTCCCGAGCGTGGGCTGTTCTACCGGGCCGATCACTTCTCGGTCGCGCGGCGCGGCGTGCCGACGCTGCTGCTGATGGCGATCAGCGGCGCGCCCGATCTGGTCGCGGGCGGACGTCCTGCGGGGCAGGCGTGGCTCGACGGCTATATGCGCTGTTATCACCAGACCTGTGATGCCTGGGACGCAAAATGGGACTTGCGCGGGGCGGCGGCGGATGTCGGGCTGTTCTATCGGATCGGGCGCGAGCTGGCCGATGGGCGCGACTGGCCCGAGTGGCGGGCCGGGTCCGAGTTCAAGGCGATTCGGGCGGAGAGCGCTGCGGAGCGGAAGTAATCCCTTGGCCTTCGACGCCGCTCAGGCTGAACGGGGTTTGGTAACGCATACCCACTTCCGTTCAGGCTGAGCGAAGTCGAAGCCCACGCCCCCAACCTCACCGCCCCACGCCTCACCCCAGGCCCAGCACCCGGTCCGCGACGAACGCATTGCTCTGCCGCTCATGGCCGAAGGTGCTGGGCTGGCCATGGCCCGGAATGAACGCGGTTTCGTTGCCCAGTGGCCACAGCTTCTCGACGATCGAGCGAATCAGCGTGTCGTGATCCCCGCCGGGCAGGTCCGATCGCCCGACCGATCCCTGGAACAGCACGTCGCCGACCAGCGCGAAATGCGACGGGGCGTGGTGGAAGATCACATGGCCGCGCGTATGGCCCGGCGTCTCGTACACATTGAGGGTGAGGTCGCCGATCGTCACCGTGTCGCCCTCGGACAGCCAGCGGGTGGGCTCCAGCACCTGCGCCGGGATGCCATAGGCCTGGCCGTCCTCGTCCAGCCGCGCGAGCCAGAAACGATCCTCCTCCTGCGGCCCCTCGACCGGCACGGACAGCGCGTCGGACAGCGCCTTGGCCCCGCCCGCATGGTCGATATGGCCATGAGTCAGAAGGATTTTCTCGACCCTGACGCCCGTCTTGGCGATCGCGTCGTGAATGCGCGGCAGGTCGCCGCCGGGGTCGACCACCGCCGCCTTCATCGTCGCGGTGCACCACACGACCGAACAGTTCTGCTGGAGTGGGGTTACCGGCACGATCGCGGCGCGCAGCGGCGGGTTGGCTTGGGTCTGGCTCGCATCGGTCATGGCGCAGGAGATAGGGGCTGGCGCAGCCGGGGCCAATCCTTACTTGCCCCAATCCTTACTTGCCAGCCTCCCTGCGCGCCGTGCATGGATCGTGTTTCATGCAACGGCCCGTCCCTCCTTTCGTCCTGCTCGACGACGCCCGTGACGGGGGAGCGGCGGCACGCCTGTACACGCGGCCGGTCGATATCGTGGTCGCGCACCGTCCGGAGGAGGTGCTTGCCGCCCTGGCGACGCTGCGTCGGGCACAGGGGCAAGGGCTGCATGCGGTCGGCTATCTGAGCTATGAAGCGGGCACCGCGTTCGAGCCTGGGGTGGCCCCGCGGCCCGATGCGGCACCTGCGACGCCTTTGCTCTGGTTCGGGTTGTTCGAGGATTATGCGACGATCGACGTCGATGCGTTCCTTCCCGATCCCGCCGGGGCCATGATCGGCGACCTGGTGCCCGAGGTCGGCCCGGAGCGTCACGGCGAGCAGTTCGCTGCGGTCCAGACGCTGATCGCGGCGGGCGACCTCTATCAGGTCAACCAGACTTTCCGGGCGAGCGTGCCGGTTTCGGGCGATCCGCTGGCGCTCTATGCGGGCTTGCGGGCCTGGTCGAAGGCGGGCTGGGGCGCGGTGGTCGCCACGGGGCAGGCGACGATCCTGTCGCTGTCGCCCGAGATGTTCTTCGCGCTTGAGGGGAGCCGCCTGACCGCGCGGCCGATGAAGGGCACCGCCCGGCGCGAGGCTGATCCCGCCGCCGACGCGCGCGCCGCCAAGGCATTGTGCGAGGACCCCAAGCAGCGCGCCGAAAACCTGATGATCGTCGACCTGATGCGCAACGACCTGTCGCGGGTCGCGCGTGCGGGCAGCGTGGCGGTGCCCGCGCTGTTCGCGGTCGAACCCTATCCGACGGTGCATCAGATGGTGTCGACCGTCACCGCCGAACTGGCCGAGGGGCGCGACGCGGTCGATGTGCTGACCGCGCTGTTCCCCTGCGGCTCGATCACCGGCGCGCCCAAGATCCGTGCGATGCAGGCGATCCGCGATATCGAGGATTCGCCGCGCGGCCTGTATACCGGCGCGATCGGGCGGCTGGATGCCCATGGCGATGCGATGTTCAACGTCGCAATCCGTACGCTGACCTGGCCGGTCGGGGCCGACCATGCGGTGCTGGGCCTGGGATCGGGCGTGGTGGCCGACTCGGCTGCCGAGGCCGAATGGGACGAGTGCCTGGCCAAGGGGGCGTTCCTGAACGGCGGGCGGCCGGATTTCGACCTGATCGAAACCATGGCCTTCGATCCCGTCGAGGGTATCCAGCATCTGGAGGCGCATCTGGCGCGGATGAAGGCGAGTGCGGCGGCGCTCGGCTTCCGGTTCGACCGGCATGATGCGCGCAACGAGTTGCAGGCGGCAACCTTTCGCCTGCGCGATGCCCGGCGCATCCGCCTGCTGCTCGCGCGCAGCGGCGCGGTGGTGGTCGAGGTGGGGCCTGCGCCTGCGCCTTTCGCCGATGTCGTGCCGGTGCGGATCGTGCCGCTGCCGGTGTCGCCCGACGACCTGCGCCTGCGCCACAAGACCAGCGCGCGTGGCTTCTACGACGCAGCCCGGATCGGGGCGGGCACCGCCGAGGTGGTGTTCGAGGCACCGGACGGCGCACTGACCGAGGGCAGCTATACCTCGTTGTTCGTCGAGCGGGATGGCCGGTTGGTCACGCCGCCGCTGGCGACGGGCCTGCTTCCCGGTGTGCTGCGCCGCCATCTGATCGACGGCGGCCAAGCGGTCGAGGGACGGCTGACTCGCGGCGACCTTCGCGATGGATTCTTGCTTGGCAACGCGCTTCGCGGATTGTTTCGTGCACGAATGGTTGCGGATTGAGGCGCTGACCGGCTAAGGGCGACGCGCATTCTCCTGACGCAAAGGTTCCGTTTCATGCAGCCCTCCGCCGCGCTCGGCCGTATCAGCCCGTCCCCCACGCTCGCCATCACCAGCCGCGTGATGGAGCTGAAGCGCGCCGGCGTCGACGTGATCGGGCTGGGCGCGGGCGAGCCCGACTTCGACACGCCGGACTTCGTCAAAGAGGCCGCGATCCAGGCGATCCGCGACGGCAAGACCAAATACACCAATGTCGACGGTACGCCCGAGTTGAAGGCCGCGATTGCGGCCAAGTTCGCGCGCGACAACGGCCTGACCTATAAGGCCGACCAGATCAGCGTGAATGTCGGCGGCAAGCACACCCTGTTCAACGCGATGGTCGCGACCATCGACGCGGGCGACGAGGTCGTGATCCCCGCACCCTACTGGGTCAGCTATCCGGATGTCGTCCAGTTTGCGGGTGGCGTGCCGGTGATCGTCAAGGCGGGGCCCGAACAGGGATATAAGCTGACGCCGGAGGCGTTGGACTCGGCGATCACGTCGAAGACCAAGTGGGTCATCCTCAACTCGCCGTCCAACCCGACGGGTGCTGGCTATACCGCCGACGAGCTGAAGGCGCTGGGTCAGGTGATCCTTCGCCACCCGCATGTCTGGGTCTTCGCCGACGATATGTACGAGCATATCGTCTATGACGGCTTCCGCTTCGCCACCATCGCGCAGGTCTGCCCCGAACTGTACGATCGCACGCTGACCGTGAACGGCTGTTCCAAGGCCTATGCCATGACCGGCTGGCGCATCGGCTATGCGGGCGGCGCGCCCTGGCTGATCAAGGCGATCGCCAAGCTGCAGTCGCAGTCGACTTCCAACCCCTGTTCGGTGGCGCAGGCGGCGGCGACCGCCGCACTGACCGGCGACCAGAGTTTCCTGGCCGAGCGCAACCTAGCCTTCCAGGCGCGGCGCGACATGGTGGTGGCGATGCTGAACGCGATTCCCGGCATGACCTGCCCGACACCGGAGGGCGCCTTCTATGTCTATCCGTCCTTCGCGCCCCTGATCGGCAAGACCACGCCCTCGGGCCGGTTGATCGACAGCGACGAGGCGTTCGTTGGCTATCTGCTCGACGATGCGAAGGTGGCGGCGGTGCAGGGTGCGGCGTTCGGCCTCTCGCCTGCGATGCGAATCAGCTATGCGACCTCTGATTCGCTGCTCAAGGAGGCATGCACCCGCATCCAGACGGCTTGCGCCGCGCTGAAATAAATCAGGAAACCAGCCGCCGCATGGTGCGGCGCGAAAGCCAGCCGATCCGGTCAAGCCACCGGATCGGCTGGCTTTTTCATATCGTCCTGTGCGCCGCAGCAATATGGCTTAACTGTGGCATGAACGACACGTCCACGTGCCGTTAATGCAGCGTTTCTATAAACGTCATTGTCGGAACGGCGCCGATCGACCAGATGGCGCCCGGATGATCGCTCGCCCCACCGGGGAGCGACCCGCTAAAACAGGTGAAGTAACGATGCGTGCCCTCTTCAAGTCCAGTTTCGTGTGGCAGTTCGCCGGCGGATTTGCGCTGGGAGCCCTGGGTCTCGTGGTCCTTCACCCGGCCGAAGCACCCAGCCGCTATGGCTCGGCGCCGATCGAGGCGGTTCGTTAAGGGGTTTTCTGGCAGGGTCATTCCCGTGACCTTCGACTTCGCTCAGGCGGAACGGAGGTTGGGATTAGCCCTACGACACAACAGCCGTTCAGGCTGAGCGAAGTCGAAGCGCACGCCCGACGCTCACCCCTAGCCGAACCCCCAGACCCACCCCATATTCGGGCGATGCGCAACTCCCTCTGCCTCGCCTTGGCAGCGACCGCATTCGGCGCGATCGCCCTGTCCTCCCTCCCCGCCGCCGCCGAACGCGCGGTGCCCCTGCCCAAGGCCACGCTTGACGTGTCGACCGCTCAGCGTCCTCAGGTCGCGGTGCTGGCAGGCGGCTGCTTCTGGGGCATGGAGGCGGTGTTCGAGCGGGTGAAGGGCGTGCGCAGCGTCACCGCGGGCTATGCCGGTGGGCTGCGAGAGGATGCGAATTACGGCGCGGTCTCGACCGAGCGTACCGGCCATGCCGAGGCGATCCGCATCACCTATGACCCCGCGCAAGTGTCCTATGCGACGCTGCTGCGCGTCTATTTCGCGATCGCGCATGACCCGACCCAGGTCGGTGGACAGGGCCCCGATCGCGGGCCCAGCTACCGCTCGGCCATCTTCGCGCAGACGCCCGATCAGGCCCGCGTCGCCCGCGCCTATATCGCGCAGTTGAGCCGCGGCCATGCCTTTGCCCGGCCGATCACCACCCGGATCGAACAGGGCAGTTTCTTCCCGGCCGAGGCCGAGCACCAGAATTTCTACGACCGCAATCCGACGCACCCGTACATCGTGCATTGGGACAAGCCCAAGGTGGCGGGCTTCCGCGCGGGGTTTCCCGATCTGGCACGGGCGGGATAACGGTCCTTTCTGATCCTCCCCTGCAAGGGGAGGTGGCAGGGCGTAGCCCCGACGCAGGGGTGAAGCGACACCCCCTCCACCACCGGTTCGCGGCGGTTTCCCTAGCTTGGAGGGGTAGGATCAGGCGGCGATCACGCCGCCACCGGAAATCGCAACATCCGGTCGCGCACCGGCACCAGCGCCTCGGCCGGACGGCCGACTGCCTGGCGCAGCGCGGGGTGATCGACGTCCAGTCCGCCGGTCAGCGCCCCGAAGGCGGGCAGGATCAGCTTGTGCGCGGTGCCGACGAAACAGCGTCGCGCGACCAGCTTGCCGCGCACCCTGACCCGCAGCTTGGGATGGAAATGGCCCGACAATTCGGGCCGCGTCTCGGCCGGATCGGCTTCGTGGCGCAGGACGAGGCCGTCGACCAGCGCCTCGTCGGTCACCGCGCCGCCGCACCGGTCGCGCATCACCGGATCATGATTGCCAGTGATCCAGGTCCACGCGGTCGCGCCTGTCAGCCGCAGCAGCATCGCACGTGCTTCGGGCAGCAGCCGGTCGCACCCCTCGGCATCGTGGAAACTGTCACCCAGGCACCAGACCTCGCGCGCGCCGGTGCGGGCGACGACGTCGGTCAATTCGGTCAGCGTGGCGAGCGAATCATAGGGTGGCAGCATCTGTCCCTTGCCCGCATACCAGCTGGCCTTCTCCAGATGCAGGTCGGCCACCAGCAAGGCGGCGCGGGCGGGCCAGAACAGCGCGCCATCGGACAGGGCGGTAAAGTCGTGGCCACCGAACGAAAAGGGAACCATTTGCCGTCCATGCGCTTGACGCTCGGCAATATCAAGCGTTTGCATGGGCCGGTGGAAAGCCCTTGCGTCGGGCGCGCAGAAGCGTAAAGCGCGCCGTCATTTTGGCACAGGGGGTTCCGGCGGGCATGACGGGCACGGCAACCGAGAATATGGGCCAGGATTCCTCATCCGGCGACAGTGATAAGACAGGGGACAAGACGGGCGTTCAGCGGCATCCGGCGCTGGTTGCGCTGACGATCGGTGCCATCGGCGTGGTGTTCGGTGATATCGGCACCAGTCCGCTCTATGCCTTTCGCGAGGCCCTGTCGCAGTCGGCCGGGGACGGCATCGATCCGACCGAGATCCTTGGCGTCCTGAGCCTGGCGCTCTGGTCACTGATCCTGGTCGTGACCGTCAAATACGTCATTTTCCTGATGCGCGCCGACAACCAAGGTGAAGGTGGCGTGCTGGCGCTGGCCGCACTGGCCCGGCGCGCGGCGGGGGTCCGATCGCGTGTCGCATTGGTGCTGGGCGCGATCGGTGCCTCGCTCTTCTACGGCGATGCGATCATCACACCCGCGCTGTCGGTCCTATCGGCGATGGAGGGGCTGCGCACCATTCCGGCGGCGGCGACGATCTTCGACGAAAACGTGATCCGGCTGTGCACCATCGTCATCCTGGTCGCGCTGTTCTGTATCCAGTCGCGGGGTACGGCGCAGGTGTCGAAGCTGTTCGGTCCGATCTGCATCCTCTGGTTCTTCGTCATCGGCGGCCTGGGCATCTGGCACATCGCCGACGAACCCTCGATCGCGCGGGTGATCTGGCCGGGATACGGGGTCAGCTTCCTGATCAGCCACGGCGTCGTCGGGCTGTTCGTGCTGGGCGCGGTGTTCCTGACCGTGACCGGCGCGGAGGCGCTGACCGCCGATATGGGGCATTTCGGGCGGCTGCCGATCCGTATCGGCTGGTTCTCGCTCGTCCTGCCCTCGCTGACGCTCAACTATCTGGGGCAGGGCGCGTTCGCACTCTCGTCGCTGGAGGCGGCGGCGGCGAGCGGCAAGCCCTTCACCAACCAGGACTGGTTCTTCCTGATGGCGCCCGAGCCGCTTCGCCCCGCGCTGATCGTGCTGGCGGGCCTGGCCACCGTCATTGCGGCGCAGGCGGTCATCACCGGCGCCTTCTCGCTGACGCAGCAGGCGATCCAGCTGGGCCTGTTGCCGCGCCTGCGCGTCCGGCAGACCTCGGCCGATTTCCAGGGGCAGATCTACCTTCCCGCGATCAACTGGCTGTTGCTGTTCGGCGTGCTGGTGCTGGTGATCCAGTTCAAGACGTCCTCGGCGATGGCGGCGGCGTACGGCATCGCGGTGACGGGGACGATGGTCGTCACCACCTGCCTGGCCTATCTGGTGGTGCGTCACCGCTGGGGCTGGTCGCGGTGGCTTGCGGCGGCGGCGATCCTGCCCTTCCTGACGCTCGACCTCGTCTTCTTCGGCGCGAACATCCTGCGCGTGATCGAAGGCGGCTGGGTGCCGCTGCTGGTCGGGGCTGGCGTGGGCATGACCATCCACACCTGGGTGCGCGGGCGCGGTATCGTGTCGGCGTTCGAGAAGCGGCAGGCGATCCCGCTGGCGGACCTGGCCGCCGCACTGACCAAGCGCCCACCCGAGCGCGTGCCGGGCACCGCTGTCTTCCTGACCGCCAACCCGGCCTCGGCACCGGGCGCGCTGCTCCACAATCTCAAGCACAACAAGATCCTGCACGAACAGAATCTGATCGTGACGATCCGCACCGCCGATCGCCCCGTCGTGCTTCCCGAGCGCCGCGCGCATGTCGAGCGGGTGGACGACAATTTCGCGACCGTCGTGCTGACCTATGGCTTCATGGAAACGCCCGACGTGCCGCGCGACCTGCCGCGCAATTTCGGGCTGGAGCAACGGCCCAACGGGCTCGACCCAATGAAGACCAGCTTCTTCATCGGCCGCAACACGCTGAAGCCAGAGGCGGAAAAGGGCATGCCGCCCTGGCAGGATCGCCTGTTCATGTTCCTGCAGCGCAATGCCAGCGACCCGACCGACTTCCTGCGCATCCCGCCGGGCAAGGTGCTCGAACTGGGCGAGCAGGTCACGGTGTAGGCTGGTCCTCCCCAAGCTCGCTTGGGGAGGGGGACCGCCGCGAAGCGGTGGTGGAGGGGCACGGGCCGCTTCGCGATCTTCCGGCGTTAGCGCATCAGGCAGACCGCTGGCCTGCCCCTCCACCACCGGGCCGACGCCCGGCGGTCCCCCTCCCCGTGCCGGGGAGGATTTACAGCGTAACCTTGGGCGGCTTGGCGGCCTCGACCGCGACCAGCACCATCTTTTCCCAAATGGCGGGATCGCCCGCATCGGCCATCGCCTGATCGGGCTCGCGCAACGTCCGCAGCACCGCCAGCGCGTCGGACATATGATCGCGCCAATGGTCGTCGACCAGCTTGGCGGCGGATTCGGAATCACCCTTGGCATTGGCGCTCAGCCGCTGGCCGCAGAGCACACGCGCAATGCGTTCGGCAGCGGGGGTGTGGGCAATATCCATGGCAACCTCTCCAGAAGCTCGCGTGTCGTTACGCGGTCAACGCGGGAGAGGGGCTTTGGGGTTCATGCGGGTGCCACCAGCACGCCCCTCCCGTCTACGGGAGGGGCTTAAGAAGGAATCAGCCCTGTGCGCCGCGACCGGCACCGCCGCCGGGGCGGCCGCCGCGACCACGACCACCGCCGCCGCCCGGGCCGCCGGGGGCACCACCACCGCCGCTACGACGGCGCGGCTGGCGACCTTGGGGCGCGCGGGTATCGGTCGCACGTGGGGAATGCGTGGCACGCGGACGCGCCGGATCGCGTGGGCGGTCGACACGCGGCGCGGGGTCGGCACCGATCGCCTTCACGCGCTGCGACTTGATCGTCTCGGCGCGCTTCACGAAGTCGGCGGGAAGCGGCACGACGGTGACCTTCTGCCGCGTCAGCTTCTCGATATCCTTCAGATAGGCGCGCTCGTCCTCGGCACAGAAGGCGATGGCCATGCCCGAGCGACCCGCACGCGCGGTGCGGCCGATCCGGTGGACATACTGCTCGGCGACGTTGGGCAGTTCGAAGTTGAAGACGTGGCTGACGCCCGGAATGTCGATGCCGCGCGCGGCGATGTCGGTCGCCACCAGCACGCGGGTCTGGCCCGAGCGGAACTCGCCCAGCGCCCGCTCGCGCTGGCCCTGGCTCTTGTTGCCGTGGATCGCATTGGCGGCGATGCCGTTGCCCGCCAGCAGCTTCACGACGCGGTCCGCGCCATGCTTGGTGCGGGTGAAGACCAGCGCCAGTTCGATCGCCGGATCGGCGAGCAGGATGGTCAGCAGCGCCTGCTTTTCGGCTTGCGTGACGAAGGTCACCGACTGGTCGACACGCTCGGCGGTGGTCGCCACCGGGGTGACGGTGACGGTCGCCGGATTGTCGAGGAACTTGTCGGCCAGGTCGCGGATCGCGGCGGGCATGGTCGCCGAGAAGAACAGGGTCTGGCGCTTGCGCGGGATCATCTTCACGATGCGGCGCAGCGCGTGGATGAAGCCCAGGTCGAGCATCTGGTCGGCTTCGTCGAGCACCAGGATCTCGATCATCGACAGGTTCAGGAAGCCCTGCTCGACCAGGTCGATCAGGCGGCCCGGCGTGGCGACCAGAATGTCGACGCCGCGCGACAGATCCTGGCGGTTCTTGTTCAGGCTGGTGCCGCCAAAGACGGTCGCGACCGCCAGCTTGGAAAACTTGGCATAGCCCTTGGCATTTTCGGCGATCTGGCTGGCCAGTTCGCGGGTCGGGGCCAGGACGAGCATCCGGCAATGAGTCGGCAGGACGCGCTTATTGGCTTCGACCAGACGCTGGATCGACGGCAGGACGAACGCGGCGGTCTTGCCGGTGCCGGTCTGCGCGATACCGAGCAGGTCGCGGCCCTCCAGCAACGTCGGGATCGAATCACGCTGGATCGGGGTGGGCTCGGAATAGCCCTTGGCTTCGAGCGCACGGACGAGCGGCTCGGCAAGACCGAGTTCGGAAAAGGACATGGGAATACTTTCAGACATGGCGCACGTGTCACGGAGGGCCGCGAAGAGCGGCGCCGGGGTTGATGACACCCCGCGTGACAAGGGAAGCCTGGAGACAGGGTCGGGGCGGAGCCGGGACTGGAAAGTCCGTTCACGCTGCAAGTGGACGCCTTCGACGGGCGGGCATGTGCGCTGCCCATTGCCAAAAGTCAAGTTTCGGGCAGGATCGGTGTCGCGAAGCGTGACAATCGCGGGCGGATGGTTACATCCGATACCAAATAGGCAAGAGGAGTCCTGCATGAAACTCGCCAGTCTGAAACAGGGTCGTGACGGCAAGCTGGTCGTCGTGTCGAGCGACCTGGCCTGGTACGCGGATGCGGGCCATATCGCCCCGACGCTCCAGGCCGCGCTCGACGATTGGGAGACACACGCGCCCGCGCTCGCCAATCTGGCGACCGACCTGGACCATGAAGCGATCCCGCGCGCGCGCTTCCACGAACATGACGCCGCCTCGCCGCTGCCGCGCGCCTATCAATGGGCGGACGGCTCGGCCTATGTGAATCACGTCGCGCTCGTGCGGCAGGCGCGCGGGGCGGAACTGCCCGACAGCTTCTGGCACGATCCGCTGATGTATCAGGGCGGGTCGGACGGTTTCCTGGGGCCGCGCGATGCGATCCCGCTGGCCGACGAAAGCTGGGGCTGCGACTTGGAGGGCGAGGTGGTCGTCGTCACCGGCGACGTGGCTGCGGGGGCCAGTCGCGAGGAAGCGCTGGCGGCGATCCGGCTGGTCGGGCTGACCAACGACGTGTCGTTGCGCGGCCTGATTCCCGGCGAGCTGGCCAAGGGCTTCGGTTTTTTCCAGTCCAAGCCTGCCTCGGCCTTTTCGCCGGTCTTCGTCACCCCCGAATCGCTCGGCGACTGGTGGCAGGACGGCAAGCTGCACCGCGTGCTGAAGGTCGACCTGAACGGCCAGCCCTTTGGCCGCGCCGATGCGGGGCAGGACATGACCTTCGACTTCGGCACGCTGGTCGCCCATGCGGCGAAGACCCGCGCGCTGGGGGCGGGGACGATCATCGGCTCTGGCACCGTGTCCAATCGCGATTCGGACGGCGGCCCGGGCAAGCCGGTCGCCGAGGGCGGCGTCGGCTATAGCTGCCTGGCCGAGCTGCGCATGATCGAGACGATCCGTGGCGGTGAGCCGGTCACCCCGTTCCTGAAGAAGGGCGACACCGTCCGTATCTGGATGGAGGACGACCGCCACCATCCGATCTTCGGCGCGATCGAGCAGACCGTCGGCTGAACCTCGATCCTCCCCAAGCCATGCTTGGGGAGGGGGACCGCCGCGAAGCGGTGGTGGAGGGGCATGGCCGGGCCGTTGCCGATCGCGGTGAATGCGGGGCATCGCCCCTCCACCACCCGCCTGCGCCGGGCGGTCCCCCTCCCCATCGAAGATGGGGAGGATTGGGATTTTACTCCACCAGCGCGTCGATCGCCTCGGCCATGTCGATGTCGCGCGCGGACAGGCCGCCCGCGTCATGGGTGGTCAGCACGATATCCACCCGGTTCCAGACATTGGACCATTCGGGGTGATGATCCGCCTTCTCCGCCAGCAGCGCCACGCGGGTCATGAAGCCGAATGCCTCGTTGAAATCGGCAAAGACGAAACGGCGGCTGATCGCATCGCGTGATTCGTCCCAGTCCCATTCGATGAGGCCGTCCAGTGCCTCGTCCCGGTCCAGTTCGCTCAGCCGCTCCACCATAGCCGTCCCTTTGCTTCTCTTGTTCTTTTGGCCGGCACAGCGGTATGACGACGCGCATGAGCGGGCAAGATGCGATCGGTGAAGCGCCGACTGCCGACGTGATCGAGCGGATTGCGCGGGATGCGATCGCACGCCTGCCCGCCGCGTTCGCCGCGCATCTGGGCGATGTCGTCCTGATCGTCGAGGAACATGCCGATGACGAGACGCTGGCGGCGTTGGGCATCGAGCATCCGCTCGACCTGAGCGGGCTCTATCATGGCCGCCCGGTGGGCGAGAAAAGTTCGATGGATTCCGGGGCATTGCCCGACCGCATCCACCTCTATCGCCGTGCCATACTGGACGAATGGATCGAGACCGGGGTGCGGCTGGACGATCTGGTCGTGCATGTGACGATCCACGAGATCGGCCATCATTTCGGCCTGTCCGACGACGACATGCATACCCTGGAAGAGGCGATGGACGGCCCGGCGACGTGATCCTTTCGCTGTCCCAGGTCGCCTGCGCACGCGGCGGGCGACTGTTGTTCGCTGGATTGTCGCTGTCGCTCGACCGGGGCGAGGCGGCGGTCGTCACCGGCCCCAACGGGATCGGCAAATCCAGCCTGTTGCGGCTTGCCGCCGGGCTGATCGCGCCGTTCGAGGGGACGGTCGCGCGTGCGGAGCCGATGGCGCTGATGACCGAAGACCTCGCGCTCGACGCCGAACGACGGCTGGGCGATGCGTTGATATTCTGGGCGCGGCTGAATGCCGGTGCCGATGCGCAGGCGCGGGTGACCGCCGCGCTGGCGATGGTGGAGCTGGGCGCGCTGGCCGAGGTGCCGGTGCGCCTGTTGTCGACCGGCCAGCGGCGTCGCGCTGGGCTGGCGCGCGTCCTGGCCGCGCAGGCCCCGCTCTGGCTGCTCGACGAGCCCGGCAACGGGCTCGATACCCGGGGCGTCGCGATGCTGGAGCGGGTGGTCGCGCAGCATCGGGCGGCGGGCGGCGCGGTGCTGCTGACCACGCATCAGCCGCTCGGGGTGCCCGACGCCCGGACGCTCGCGCTGGACGGGTTCGTGCCCGCATGAGCGTCGCCCTCACCCTGATCGCGCGCGACGTGCGGCGGGGTTATGCCGGGGGCGGGGCGGGGCTGGTCTGCGGCTTCTTCCTGCTGGCGGTGGTGTTGTTTCCTTTCGCAATCGGGCCCGACCGGGCGGTGTTGATGCATGTCGGCGGGGGGGCGATCTGGGTCGCGGCGCTGCTCGCGGCGCTGTTGCCGGTCGAGCGGCTGGTCGCGCCCGATGCCGAATCGGGGTGGTTCGACCAGATTCGGGTCCATGGCCTGTCGCTGCCGCTGGTCATGGCGCTGCGAATCGTCGCGCACTGGATCGCCTTTGCGCCGCCACTGATGCTGGCGGCGCTGGTCGCGGGCGGATTGTTCGGCCTGGATCCGGCGGCGGTGGGCCGCGTCGAGGCGGGGTTGCTGCTCGGTACGCCGGGGCTGGCCGCGCTGGCGGTGGCGACGGGCGCGCTGACGGCGGGGTTGCGCGGTACGGGCGGGCTGGCCGGGTTGCTGCTGCTGCCATTGGCGCTGCCGCTGCTGATCTTCGGTGCGGGAAGTGGCGACATGGGTGCGCTCAAGCTGCTGGCGGCGGTGTCGCTGATGCTGGTCGCGGGCGCGCCCTGGATTGCGGCGGCGGCGATCCGTTCGGTGCGCGACTGAGACGATGCGCGAAACCACGGCCATGGCGGCGGCGCGGATCGCGCACGCCTTCGATGCGGCGGCGGCCTATGACGCACATGCCGTGGTCCAGCGGCAGGTCGCCGACTGGCTGGCCGATCGCGTCGTGGCGGTCGCCCCGCCCGCGCCGCGCGTGCTGGAGGTGGGATGCGGGACCGGCTTCCTGACCGGGGCGGTGTTGCCCCGGCTGGTGCGGCCCGACTGGCTGATGACCGATATCGCACCCGCCATGCTGGAACGCGGGCTGGCCAAGCATATGGGCGTGCGTGGGCGGGTGATGGACGGCGAACATCCCCACCTGCCGGGCGAAGCGCCGTTCGACCTGATCGTCAGCAGCCTGGCGGTGCAGTGGTTCGCCGATCTGGAAAGCGGCCTGCGGCGGTTGGCGACATTGCTGGCGCCGGGCGGGCGATTGCTGGTGACGACGCTGGTCGAGGGGACCTTCGCGGCGTGGCATGAGGCGCACCGGGCGGAAGGGTATGTGGCGGGGAGCCCGGCCTATCCGCCGGTCGCGGCGCTGGGGTGGTCGGTCGAGACACGGCGCTTCGAGCAGCGGCACGAATCGGCGGCGGACTTCATGCGCGCGCTCCGGGCGATCGGGGCGGGAACGCCGCGTGAGGGGCACCGGCCGATCCCGCCCGGCGCGATGCGCCGGATTGCGCGGGCGTTCGAGGCGGGCGGGGCGGTCGCGACCTATGAGGTGGCGTTGATCGAAATCCACAACCCCCGTTCGTGCTGAGCGAAGTCGAAGCACACGCCCCGCCGCTATGATCGGGCGTGGCCTTCGACTGCGCTCAGGCTGAACGGAGGTTGGGTAGGGCTGTCGGGCCCTACCGGCTCCACCGCGCCCAGATGGCGGTCGGCAAGGTGAGTCCACGCGCTTCCTCGCGCACGCCGAGTTCGCCGCATTCCACCTTGCCGGGCAGGTCGGCCATCACCTGGCGCATCATCTCGCCGATCGCCATCGCCGACATGCGTACCGCATAGACGGTCAGGAACAGGAAGCGCGAATCGGCATCCAGCAACTGGCGGCAGTTCGCGATCAGGCCGGGCAGGTCTTCCTCCAGCCGCCACACCTCGCCCTCCGGTCCGCGTCCATATTTGGGCGGGTCGAGCAGGATGCCGTCATAGCGCCGCCCGCGCCGAACCTCGCGCGCGACGAACTTGGCGGCGTCGTCGATGATCCAGCGCACCGGCGCATCGCCCAGGCCCGACAGCATCGCATTGCCACGCGCCGCCTCGACCGATTTCTTCGAGGCGTCGACATGAACCATCTTCGCACCTGCGCTGGCCATCGCCAGCGTGCCGACGCCGGTATAGCCGAACAGGTTCATGCACTCCGGCTCGGCCATCCCGTCGACCTGCTCGCGCATCCAGCTCCACACCGGCGCCATGTCGGGGAAGAAGCCGAGATGGCGGAACGGCGTGTTCTGCGCGGTGAAGCGCACCTCGTTCCACTTCAGCGGCCAGCCATCGCGCGGCACCGGTTCGTTGAAGTTCCAGCGACCGCCGCCATCCTCGTCCGAGCCGGGCACGAACTCGGCCGCCGCGCGCCAGTCCTCGGTCGCGGGGGCCCACATCGCCTGCGGTTCGGGGCGGATGAAGCGGAACCGGCCATAGCGTTCCAGCTTGCGACCATGGCCGGAGTCGACCAGCCCGTAATCCGCCCAGGGCTCGCCGATCATCGTTTCGAGTTTCATGGGGATGCGTTAGCGCAAACCATGCCCGTCGATAAAGGCCGTCACCGCGTCGAAGGTGGCGGGCAGGGTGGTATAGCGTTCCTCGCGCTCGAACAGGTCGCCGACGCGGCGGGGCAGCGAAGGGCGGCTGCCGGTCGCGCGCTCGACCGCGTCGGTGAACTTGGCCGGGTGCGCGGTGGCCAGCGTGACCACGGGAACGGTCAGCTCGCTCGCCCGTGCGGCGGACAGGGCGATGGCGGTGTGCGGGTCGAGGATCTGCCCCGCCTCGTCCGCCGCCCAGCGCATCGCGCGGCTCATGTCGTCGGCATCAACGCGGGTGCTGGTGAATAGCGGGGCGATGGCCTGGCTCTGCGCATTGGTCAGCCGCATCGCGCCCGACCCCTCGAAACCCTTCATCTGCGCGGCCAGGGCGTTGCCGTCGCGGCCGTTCGCGTCGAACAACAGGCGTTCGAAGTTCGAGCTGACCTGGATGTCCATCGAGGGGGTGGCCGTCGCCTGGACCTGCCCCTTGGAATAATCGCCAGAGGACAGCGCGCGGTGGAGGATGTCGTTGACGTTGGTCGCGACGATCAGCCGCTCGATGGGCAGGCCCATGCGCGCCGCGACGTAACCGGCGAACACGTCGCCGAAATTGCCCGTCGGCACCGAGAAGGCGACGCGCTTGCCCGGCGCGCCCAGCCGGACGGCGGCGTAGAAATAATAGACGACCTGCGCCATCAACCGCGCCCAGTTGATCGAGTTGACCGCCGACAGGGTATGGCGATCGGCAAAGGCGCGATCGTTGAACATGGCCTTCACCAGGGCCTGGGCATCGTCGAAATTGCCTTCGACCGCGATGTTGTGGACGTTGGGGGCGAGGACCGTCGTCATCTGGCGACGCTGGATCTCGGTCACGCGGCCCACCGGGTGCAGCATGAAGATGTCGATATTGGCGCGCCCTGCCACCGCGTCGATCGCCGCCGATCCGGTGTCGCCGCTGGTCGCGCCGACGATGGTCAGGCGGGTGTCGGTGCCGCGCAGGAATCGCTCGAACAGCAGGCCGAGCATCTGCAGCGCGACGTCCTTGAACGCCAGCGTCGGGCCGTGGAAGAGTTCGAGCAGCCACTGGTCATGGTCGAGCTGGACCAGGGGCGTGACGGCGGCGTGCGAGAAGCGGCCATAGGCGGTGTCGCACAGCGCCTGCAATTCGTCGGCGCCCAGGCTGTCGCCGATAAAGGGCGCCATGATCTTCGCGGCGGTCTGCGCATAGGACAGGCCCGCCAGCCCCTCAATCTCTTCGGGGGTCAGGGACGGCCAGGTTTCGGGGACGTAAAGTCCGCCGTCGCTGGCGAGACCGGCCAGGGTCGCGCCCCGGAAATCGAGGACGGGGGCAGAGCCGCGAGTACTGATATAGCGCATGATGCGCTGCGGCTTAACGGGGTGCGGGCTTCGCGACAACCATTCGATTGCGTCGAAAGACCGCCAAAGCATAGATAATTGCGGCGATGGCGGCGAACAGGAACCATTGGATGGCATAGGCCAGATGGTTGTTGGGCACCGCGTCCAGGTCCGGGCTCGCATTGGGTTCGAGCCCGGCGACCGGCGCATCCGCGACCAGCAGCATCGCCTGGGGCCGGTGATTGAAGGCCGACTGGATCAGCGATCGGCTGTCGGGCGCATGGGCGACATAGCCGCTGACCCGGCCGCCGGACCAGCTGATCTGCTTGCGCGGATCATGGGTGGTGCCCAGCTGGACCTGCATCGCGCCTTGCGGCACCGAACAGGTCGCGATCAGCCGGAAGCCCGCCGCACCCGCGCCCGCGCGGCGGAGGGTGACGGGCGGGTGGCATTCGGCGACCGCGCGGCGAAAGAGCAGGCTCTCGTCGGGCTGGAGCGGAAAGGCGATCACGGCGCGCGCCGGGTTGGCGGCAAGCTGCGCCAGATACGCCTCTTTCTGCGGCAACCGGTCGAGCAGCTGCCACAGGCCGAGCGCGATCATCGTCGCGATCGCCAGGCCGACGATCAGGGTGGGCAGGACGGGGATGCGCGTCATAGCTCGGCATCGTCCTCGGGACGGGCGATCGCCCCCTCGCGCGCTTCGTTACGATATTCGGCGGCCATCAGCGCGCCCTTGGCGACGCGCAGGGAATAGACCACCGCGATCGCGGTCAGGGGCAGCCAGATCAGCATGTGCAGCCACAGCGGCGGATGCAGCGTCAGCTCGACCGTGATCGCGGCGATGGTGATGACCGTGCCCAGGATCAGGGTCAGGAAGGCCGAAGGGCCATCGCCGACATTGAACCGGGTGAAGTCCAGCCCGCACGCCGCGCAGCGATCGGCAAAGGTCACCAGATGCTTCGACAAGAGCGGCCCGGCAAACAAATGGGGCTGGCCGCAACGCGGACACAGCCCCTGAAATGCCGCCTGTGCGATGGTGGGAGGCGTTGGATCAGCCACTATGAACCGGCGCGCCCCAGCCACCCCAGACATAGATGGTGACGAACAGGAACAGCCACACCACGTCGACGAAATGCCAGTACCAGGCCGCCGCCTCGAACCCGAAATGCTGGCGCGGGGTGAAGTCGCCGCGATAGGCGCGGATCAGGCAGACGATCAGGAAGATGGTGCCGACGATGACGTGGAAACCGTGGAACCCGGTCGCCATGAAGAAGGCCGCGCCATAGTTGATGCCCTTGAAGGGGAAGGGCGCGTGCATGTATTCATACGCCTGGATCCCACTGAAGATCAGGCCGAGCACCACGGTCAGCCACAGGCCCTTCAGCACGCCGTCACGGTCGCCGACGCCCAGCGCACCCCACAGGCCGCGCTTCTCGCCGCCGCGCTGGTCGTGGATCAATGCATGGTGCGCCCAGGTGACGGTGGTGCCGCTGGTCAGCAGGATCAGCGTGTTGAGCAAGGGCAGCTTGAAGGCGTCGATCACCTCCAGCCCCTTGGGCGGCCAGGTCGCAGCGATGGCGGCGGCACCCTCGGCCGCGCGTTCGACCTGTCCGTCGACGATGCTCATCGCGGTCGGGAACAGCGAGAAGTCGAAAAACGCCCAGAACCAGCCGACGAAGAACATCACCTCCGACGCGATGAACAGGATGATGCCGTATCGGAAATGCAGCTGCACGACGGGCGTATGGTCGCCATGATGCGCCTCGCGGATCACGTCGGCCCACCAGCTGCCCATGCAGAACAGCACCGCCGCCAAACCGGCCAGGAACGCCCAGCCGCCACCGGACACGCTGTGCATCCACATGATCGCGCCGGAGGCCATGAGCAGCGCCGACATCGAACTGGCCAGCGGCCAGGGGCTCGGCGGCAGGATGTGATAGTCGTGGTTCTTTGCGCCAGCCATGATCCCGTCCCTTAGCTTTTTGCTATTTTGAGGGCAGGCTAACCCGCTTTCTTCCCCGAATCCACCGGGTAAAACGTATAGGACAGGGTGATGGTCTCGATGTCCCTGGCATCGGGGTCGTTCAGGATCTTCGGGTCGATGAAGAAGATTACCGGCATCCGCGCCGTCTCACCGGGTTTCAGCGTCTGCTGGGTGAAGCAGAAACACTGGATCTTGGTGAAATAGCGGCCCGCCTGGTCAGGCGTGACGTTGAAGGTCGCGGTGCCGGTGACCGGGACTTTCGCATTGTTGGTCGCGGTGAAGAACACCATGTCGCGCGCGCCGATATCGACCGTTTCGTGCGGGTTCTCGGGCTTGAAGGTCCAGGCGAGGCGCGAGGAGACGTTGGCGTCGAAGTTGACTGTGATCTGGCGGTGGACGCTGCCCGGTGCCTGGCTTCCGCGCTGGGTCGTGCCCTGATAGCCCGTCACCTGGCAGAACATGCGGTAGAGCGGCACGCTGGCAAAGGCGAGGCCGGTCATGAATACCACGCCGAACACCGCAAGGGCGACCGTCCTACCCTGGCGGGTCAGCCGCATCAGTGCATGCCCGACCGGATCTTCGACAGGGTGATGAAGAAGATCAGCACCACCAGGAAGCCGAGCAGCAGCGCCATCACGGTGGCGCGGGCGCGCTGCTTGGCGCGAATCCGATTCGAATCGTCAGGCGTCATGCCCAACGATCCACCACCAGCGCGCCAAAGAGAAGGAAAAGATAGAGAATCGAGTATTTGAACAACCGCTTCTCGGGCTTCATCGCGTCGTCCGCCTGGGTGTGGCGGAACGCGACGATGGCGGCATAGGCGGCGAAGAGTGCAGTCCCGGCGGTGGCGATGATGCCGTAGATCGCGCCGGTCAGCCCCAGCGGCCAGGGCGCGACGGCGGCGATCGCCATGGGGATGGTGTAGAGCCCGATCTGCGTGCGCGTCATCCGCTCGCCCGCGACCACGGGCAGCATCGGCACGCCCGCATTGGCGTAATCGGTCTTCACGAACAGTGCGAGCGCCCAGAAATGCGGCGGCGTCCACAGGAAGACGAGGCTGAACAGGAGCAAGGGCAGCAGGGCGACCTCACCCGTCGCCGCCGCCCAGCCGATCAGCGGCGGAAACGCCCCCGCCGCGCCGCCGATGACGATATTCTGCGGTGTCCGCCGCTTCAGCCAGACGGTGTAGACAAGGACGTAGAACAGGATCGAAATCGTCAGGATGCCCGCGGCGACATAGTTCACCGCCAATCCCATCAGCAGGACCGAAAAACAGGCGAGGCCCACGCCGAAATGCAGCGCCGATTCGCGGCTCATACGGCCTGCCGGGAGCGGCCGCTTGGCGGTGCGGCGCATCAGCGCGTCGATATCGGCCTCATACCACTGGTTCAGCGCCCCCGCGGCACCTGCGCCCAGCGCGATGCACAGGATCGCGGTGAAACCGATGACCGGATCGACCCTCACCGGGGCGGCTAGCATCCCGCACAGGCCGGTAAACACCACCAGCGTCATCACCCGCGGCTTGGTGAGCGCCAGAAAGTCGCGCCAGTCGGCGGGAACGAAGACAGAGGATGGAATGCTGGACATGGATGTCCGGCATATAGGCCGTGCGGAAAGGTGGGGCAATCGAAGTGGGTGAAGTAGAAGCACACCGGCCGCCACACGCACACCCCCTCCCGTAAACGGGAGGGGGCTGGGGGGAGGGCAGGGTGTCTCACCGAGACTATCGCCCGTGGCATTCCCTCCCCCATCCCAGTTTCAGGTAAACGATGCCCCCGCATCGTTTAGGTCATGCCGGGGGCATGACCGACCTGAAACTCGCAAGCGGGAGGGGCGTGAGACTCACTGATGTTACGCCTGCTTCAACGTCGCCATGTCGATGACGAAGCGATACTTCACATCGCTCTTCTGCATCCGGTCATAGGCCGTGTTGACCTCGTCCATCGCGATCATCTCGATATCGGCGGTCAGGCCGTGCTGGTGGCAGAAGTCCAGCATCTCCTGCGTCTCGGCGATGCCGCCGATCAGCGAGCCCGCCAGCGAACGGCGGCGGAAGACCAGATTGGCGACCGAGGGCGACGGGTGCGGCGAATCGGGCACGCCGACCAGCGTCATCGTGCCGTCGCGCTTCAGCAGCATCATGAACGCATCCAGGTCATGCGGCGCGGCGACCGTGTTCAGGATGAAGTCGAAGCTGTTGGCGTGTTCCGCCATCTGATCGGCGTCCTTCGACACGATCAGTTCCTTGGCGCCGAGTCGCTTGGCATCCTCGGCCTTGTTCGGCGAGGTCGAGAAGACATAGACCTCGGCCCCCATCGCGGCGGCGATCTTCACGCCCATATGGCCCAGGCCGCCCAGGCCCACGATGCCGACCTTCTGGCCCGGCCCGACCATCCAGTGGTGCAGCGGCGAATAGGTGGTGATGCCTGCGCACAGCAGCGGCGCGACGGCGGCCAGATCGGCTTCGTCATGGTTGATCTTCAGGACGAAGTCTTCCTTGACCACGATATGGTCGGAATAGCCGCCCAGCGTATGGCCGCCCAGCACGGGGTCGGGGCCGTTATAGGTGCCGACGAAACCGGTCGTCTCGCAATATTGCTCTTCGCCGTCATGGCAGGACGGGCAGTGGCCGCAACTGTCCACCATGCAGCCGACGCCGACCAGATCGCCGACCTTGTACTTGGTGACCTCGCCGCCGACCTCGGTCACGCGGCCGACGATCTCGTGGCCCGGTACGCAAGGGTAAAGCGTACCTTCCCACTCGCCGCGCGCGGTGTGAAGGTCGGAGTGGCAGACGCCGCAATACAGGATGTCGATCGCGACATCGTCGGGCTGGCAGTCGCGACGCTCGAACGAATAGGGCGCGAGCGGGGTCTCGGCCGACTGCGCGGCATAACCCTTGGCGGGAGTGGGCATGGAAGCTCCTGTGGAAAACGGTGGCGCAACCGAACGGTCGCGGCGTCCATATGGGTCCGCAGGAAGTCCGTGCCAGAGGGATGCGGCGTTCAGTTTTTCCGATCGACGACGATCGGGAAATTGCTCAAGTTCAATATGTTATATTGTAACGTCGTGGGAGGGGACCACGAAAAAGGGCCCCGGAACCTGGTCCCGGGGCCCTGTGTCACGTGGTGGAGGACGATCAGTCGATCCGCGGCAGCGTCTCGAACTGGTGATAGGGCGGCGGGCTGGACAGCGTCCATTCCAGCGTCGTCGCGCCTTCGCCCCACGGATTGTCGCCGGCGGGCTTGCCCGCGACCAGCGACCAGACGAGGTTCACGAAGAAGAACACCATGCCCAGCGCCATGATCTCATAGCCATGGGTCGCGACGCGGTTCCACATCTCGAAGGCGTCGGGATAATCGGGATAACGGCGCGGCATGCCCTGCAGGCCCAGGAAGTGCATCGGGAAGAACAACAGGTTCACGCCGACGAAGAACACCCAGAAATGCAGCTGGCCGAGCAGCTCGCTGTACATCTTCCCCGACATCTTGGGGAACCAGTAATAGAAGCCCGCGAACAGCGCGAACACCGCGCCCAGCGACAGGACGTAGTGGAAGTGCGCCACGACATAATAGGTGTCGTGCATATAGTCGTCGATGCCGCCGTTCGCGAGCACGACGCCGGTCACGCCGCCCACGGTGAACATGAATATGAAGCCGATCGCCCAGACCATCGGCGTCTTGAACGATAGCGAGCCGCCCCACATCGTCGCGATCCACGAGAAAATCTTGATGCCGGTGGGCACCGCGATGATCATCGTCGCGGCGGTGAAGTACATCTTGGTGTTCACCGACAGGCCGGTGGCGAACATGTGGTGCGCCCAGACGACGAAGCCGACCACGCCGATCGCGACCATGGCATAGGCCATGCCCAGATAACCGAAGACCGGCTTGCGGCTGAACGTCGCGATGATCTGGCTGACGATGCCGAAGCCCGGCAGGATCATGATGTACACTTCGGGATGGCCGAAGAACCAGAACAGGTGCTGGTACAGGATCGGGTCGCCGCCCCCGGCGGGATCGAAGAAGGTCGTGCCGAAGTTGCGATCGGTCAGCAACATGGTGATCGCGGCGGCGAGCACCGGCAGCGAGAGCAGCAGGAGGAAGGCGGTGACCAGCACCGACCAGACGAACAGCGGCATCTTGTGCAGGGTCATGCCCGGCGCGCGCATGTTGAAGATGGTGGTGATGAAGTTGATCGCGCCCAGGATCGACGAAGCGCCCGCCAGGTGGAGCGACAGGATCGCCATGTCGACCGACGGCCCCGGCTCGCCGAAGGTGGATAGCGGGGCATAGGCGGTCCAGCCGACGCCCGCACCAGACCCGAAGAAGGGCGAGGCGAGCAGCAGCGTGAAGGCCGGGATCAGCAGCCAGAAGGACACGTTGTTCATGCGCGGGAACGCCATGTCCGGCGCGCCGATCATGATCGGCACGAACCAGTTGCCGAACCCGCCGATCATCGCGGGCATGACCATGAAGAACACCATGATCAGCCCGTGCGCGGTGATCAGCACGTTCCACAGGTGCAGCGACTGGTCGAGGCTCTGCGCACCGCCATGCAGCATCCCGGCCCACAGGCCCAGATACTGGATGCCGGGCTCGCGCAGCTCGGCGCGCATCAGGCCGGAGATGCCGCCGCCGATGATGCCCGCCACGATCGCGAAGATCAGATAGAGGGTGCCGATGTCCTTGTGGTTGGTCGACAGGAACCAGCGCGCGAAGAAGCCGGGTTTGTGATCGGCGTCATGGTGCGCGTGATGGTGATCGTCATGACCGACAAAAGCCGATCCGGGGTGAAGTGCGGTGTCGGTCATGGCTTATTGTCCAGCGTTGCCGGGGCCGGCCGGATTGGCGGTGGCGCCCTGCGCGGAGGTGGGAGACTGGGCGGGCGTCGAGGCGTTGTCCGCCGGACCCGTCACCGCCTCGGCGGCATTGGCCTGGGTCGCCTCGGCGGCCGATCCTTCGGCGCCCGGCTGCGGGATGACCGAGGAGGAGGGGGCCGCCGAACCCGGCATCTTGCCGCCCTTGGCCGCGACCCAGGCGGCGAACTGCGCCGGGGACACCGCCTGCACCGCGATCGGCATGAAGGCATGGCGTGCGCCGCACAGCTCGGAACACTGGCCGAAATACAGGCCGGGCTTCTCGATGGTGAAGCTCGTCTCGTTCAACCGGCCGGGTACCGCGTCCAGCTTCATCCAGAAGGCCGGGATCGCCCAGCTGTGGATGACGTCGTTCGAGGTGGTGATCAGGCGGATCGGCACGCCGACCGGCAGGACGATGCGATTGTCCACCGCCAGCAGGCGCGGGCCGTCGACATCGGTGCGCGCGCGCTCACCGGGCGATACCTGGTCCTTTTCCTTCAGCATGTTGGCGGTGATCTCGATGCCGCCATGATCCGGATATTGATAGGTCCAGTACCACTGGTTGCCGATCGCCTTCAGCGTCACGGCCCCGGCGGGCGCGGGCTTGAACTGCGCCTGGAGCAGACCGATCGACGGAATGGCGATGGCGACCAGCACGACCACCGGGCCCAGCGTCCACAGCACTTCGACGAAGGTGTTGTGGCTGGTCTTCGACGCGACCGGATTGGCGCGGCGGTTGAAGCGGAACACCACCCAGGCGAGCAGCAGGAGGACGAGGACGCAGATGATGGTGATGACCGGCATCAGCACATCGTTGTGCATCCAGTGCGCGAACTCGCCGTTCTTCGTCACCTGCGGCTGGAGCCCGATCTTGCCGCTGATCGGCAGGCCGACCTTGGGATCGATGGTGATCGCGGGGGCACCGTCCTGCGCCAGCAGCGGGCTGGTGGGCGCGGCAGTCGCCGGGGCGGCAGCGGTGGTCGGGGCGGTGTTGGACACCCCCGCCGGTTCGGCGGCGGTTTGCGGCGCGGGGGCCGGGGCAGCGGTCGGAGTCGCGAAGGCCGCTCCCGACAGCGCGGCGCAGCCCAGCCCGGCGGCGATCGCCAGCGCCTTCATCCGTTTCGGCATCCTCATCCTCCGGGGTCCGGACATGCGCTTGACCTCGCTCATCCCGCTCTCGTCTCCCATCTCCCTCGCCCGTCCATCGGTCGTCCGACGGTCTTGGGGCGGGGCGTCATGTCGTTTTTGTTAGGCGGACTATAGCACGGGTCTTCGCCCCCTCAACCCTAGAGCGCAACATGCCAGATTGCGCCCACGCTGGGGCGATCCTATGAGGCCGGGTCATCTGACCGATGCCGGAGTTGCCCCATGACCGATGAAGACGTCCTCGCCGAGTTCCGCGCCGCCGAGGCGCTGCTCGAAGGGCATTTCATCCTCTCGTCGGGCCTGCGCAGCCCGCGTTACCTGCAATGCGCGCGCGTCCTGATGGACCCGGCGCGCGCCGCCCGCCTGTGCGAGGCGGTCGCCGCCAAGATTCCGGCGGACATCCGCGACCAGATCAGCGCCGTCGTCGCCCCCGCCATGGGTGGCGTCATCGTCGGCCACGAGATGGCGCGCGCGCTGGGCGTGCCCGGCATGTTCCTGGAGCGGCCCGAGGGAACCTTCCACCTGCGCCGCGGCTTCCGGCTGGAGCAGGGGCAGAAGGTGCTGATGATGGAAGACGTGGTCACGACCGGCCTGTCCAGCCGCGAGGCGATCGCCGCCATCGCGCGCGAGGGCGGCGAGACGATCGCCGCCGCCTCGCTGGTCGATCGCTCGAACGGGGCGGCCGATCTGGGCGTGCCGTTCTTCCCGCTGATCCGGCTCGACGTGCCGAGCTACAGCCCCGACGACCTGCCCCCCGAGCTGGCGGCCATCCCTGCGATCAAGCCGGGGAGCCGCGCGGCGGCATGACCGAGCATCTGCGCCTGGGCGTCAATATCGACCATGTCGCGACCGTGCGGAATGCGCGCGGCGCGGGCTATCCCGATCCTGTCCAGGCGGCGCTGGTCGCGGCGCAGGCGGGGGCGGACGGTATCACCGCGCATCTGCGCGAGGATCGGCGGCACATCACCGACGATGACATCGCGCGGCTGTCCGCCGAGCTGACCGTGCCGCTCAACCTGGAGATGGCGGCGACCGAGGAGATGCTCGCCATCGCGCTGAAGCATCGCCCCCACGCCGCCTGCATCGTCCCCGAAAAGCGCGAGGAGCGCACGACCGAGGGCGGGCTGGATGCTGCCGGGCAGCGCGAGTGGCTGGCGCCCATGGTGGCCGAGCTGGGCGAGGCGGGCATCCGCGTCTCGTTGTTCATCGAACCCGATCCCCGCCAGATCGAGGCGGCGCTGTCCTTGCGCGTGCCGGTGGTCGAGCTGCACACCGGCCGCTATGCCGAACTGGACGGCGAGGCGCGTACCGACGAACTGCGCCGCCTGTCCGACGCGGCGGCGCTGGCGGCGAAGAACGGGATCGAGGTTCATGCGGGCCACGGCCTGACCTATGACAATGTCACGCCCATCGCGGCGATCCCGCAGGTGCGTGAGCTGAACATCGGGCATTTCCTGATCGCCGATGCGGTGTTCGTCGGCCTGCCCGAAGTGGTGCGCAAGATGCGCGCCGCGATGGACCTGGCGCGGTGAATCCTCCCCGGCACGGGGAGGGGGACCAGCCGCAGGCTGGTGGTGGGGGGGCGCCCCAGATGACCCGCGTGGTGGAGAGCCCCCTCCACCATCGCTTCGCGACGGTCCCCCTCCCCGTATCGGGGAGGATCGCATGATCATCGGTCTGGGCTCCGACCTCTGCAATATCGAGCGCATCCAGACGGCGCTCGATCGGCACGGCGGCCGGTTCGAGGCGCGCTGCTTCACCGATATCGAGCAGGCCAAGGCGGCCAGACGCCCCTTCACCCGCGCGGGCACCTATGCCAAGCGCTTCGCCGCCAAGGAGGCCTTTTCCAAGGCGGTCGGCACCGGTTTCGCGCAGGGCGTGTTCATGCGCGACATCGGCGTGGTAAACCTTCCCGGCGGCGCGCCGACGCTGTCTTTGACCGGCGGCGCGCGCGAACGGCTTGACGCGATGACCCCGCCGGGCCACGTCGCCCATATTCACTTGACCATGACCGACGATCACCCCTGGGCGCAGGCCTTTGTCGTGATCGAGGCACGACCGGAAGTTTCCGCATGAAGGACGCGGTGTTGGACACGAATCCGGGCTCGCCCGCCGAACGGCCGGCGGCCGACCCATCGGTGACCGCGCCGCCCCCGCCGCCTGCTGCCAGGAAGAAGGGCACCGACTGGTGGTCCGAGGTCAAGGGGCTGTTCTGGCTGCTGCTGATCGTGCTGGGTTTCCACAGCTTCATCGCCAAGCCCTTCTACATTCCCTCCGAATCGATGCTGCCGGGCCTTCAGGTCGGCGACCGGCTGGTGGTGAGCAAGTTCGCCTATGGCTGGTCCTATGTCTCGCCGACCATCCCGAACCCGATCGCGATCTTCAAGTCGGTGGTCCTGCGCCAGCCGGAGGATAGCTGGAGCTATCAGCTGCCGTTCATTCACGGCCGCCTGTTCGGCTCGCTGCCAACCCGTGGCGACGTGGTGATCGTGACCCCGCCGGGCACGCACAACGACTATATCAAGCGGGTCATCGGCCTGCCGGGCGACCGGCTGGAGGTGCGCGACGGCGTTGTCATCCTGAACGGCAAGCCGGTCGAGCGCGGACCGCTCCATTATATCGACATCCCCGTCGACACGAACAGCCCGTGCAAGGCGTCCGACTATGGCGACCAGGCGAAGATCCGCCTGGCGAGCGGCCAATGGGTCTGCCACCTGCCGATCGTGACCGAAACCCTGCCCAACAACCGGCGGTACGACACGGTCGAGCTGGGCTGGAGCCCCGGCGACAATTACGGGCCGATCACCATTCCGGCCGACCATGTCTTCCTGATGGGCGACAATCGCGATCGTTCGGCCGACAGCCGCTTCTCGCTGGCCGAGCTGGGCCTGGGCGGTGCGGTTCCCTATGAGAATCTGGGCGGTCGCGCCGAATTCGTGACCTTCAGCCTGGACGGCGACGCGACGCTGAACCCGCTGACCTGGTGGGGTTCGCTGCGCTCCGGCCGGGCGGGCACCTCGCTCCATCCGACGACCGTAAAGCCCGGATCATGAGCGAGCAGCGCCCGCTAACCGACGATCCCGCGCCGATCGAGTTTCGCGAGGGGTTCGTCCGGCGGGAGCTGACGCGCGCCGCGATCTGGCTGGGGCTGATCGCGGCCATGGCGGTGGCGGTGCTGCTGGTCCAGCCGCTGCTGGTGATCTTTGCCGGGCTGGTCTTCGCCACGCTGCTCGACGGCGGTGTGCGGCTGCTCGGCCGGGTGCTGCCGATCGGGCGCGGCTGGCGCTTGCTGATCGTCGTGCTGGCGGTGGTCGCCTTCCTGCTCGGCACCTTCTACCTGACCGGCGTCGAGATGGCGCAACAGGTGACACAGCTTCGCTCGACGCTGGAGGCGCAGGCGGGCAAGGTCACCGGCTGGCTGTCGTCGCACGGCGTCATGCCGGGCACCTCGGACATCAACGGCCTGTTGAAACAGTCGGTCGGCTCGATCGGCAAGCTCACCTCCTGGGTAGGCACGGCGGTGGGGGCGGTCACGACGATGGTCATGATCCTCGTCATCGGCCTGTTCCTGGCGATGGACCCGGAAGGCTATGCGCGCGGCCTGCAATGGGTGGTGCCGCGTTCCGCACGCGCCGAATTCGCGGTCACGCAAGGCCGCGTCATGTACACGCTGCGCCGTCTGCTCGCCGGGCGGTTGCTCGGCATGGCGGTGGAGGGGGTGCTGATCGGTATCGCTCTGATGATCGGGGGCGTGCCGATGGCGATGCTGCTGGGCATCATCGCGGGCATCCTGGCCTTCATCCCCAATATCGGGGCGATCATCACCGGCACGCTGATGATCGCGGTCGGCTTTTCGGCCGGGCAGGATACGGGCTTCTGGGCGATCGGCACCTATCTGCTGGTGCAGACCTTCGACGGCTATGTCGTCGTGCCGATGGTCGCCAAGCGCACCGTCGACATGCCACCGGCGCTGACCCTGTCGACGCAGATCATGGCGAGCGCGCTGTTCGGCATATTGGGTCTGGCGCTTGCCGATCCGATGACCGCGATGGTCAAGACCGCGCTAAAGCGCCGGTCGGAGCGCGAGGCGGCGCGCGACGGCGACGGCGCGCGCGCCCAAGCCGATCTCGGCTGACGGCATCCGCTCAGGCTCGGACCAGATCGGCGCCTGCCGCCCGCGCGCCGCGACGATCGAATCGAACAGCGCCAGATAACGCTCGGCCGAATCCTGTCCCGGCTGCGGCACGGGATCGGGGCGCGGCGCGACCGGATCGAGCCAATGGCGCAGCGCCGCCGCCAGCGCGTGCACGTCCTGACGCGGGACGATGGTGCCGAGCGTCGGATCGGTCACGATCTCATACACCGCCGGGCTCGAATCGGTGGTGACGACCGGGGTCCCCACCGCCAGAGCCTCGCGCAGGACGCCGGGCACGCCTTCATAGTCGGAGGCAAGCGCGACCACCGGCGCGGCGGCCATCGCGCCGGGCGCATCGGCGCTGTGGCCGGGGAGCGAGACACGGTGCGACAGCCCCAATATCTCGATCTGCGCGGTCAGCGCGGGACGCAGGCTACCCTCGCCCAAGATGGTCAGCCCGATATCCTCGGGCAAATGGGTCATCGCGGTGATCAGCCGGTCCCAGCGTTTCTGCGGCTCCAGCCGCCCGACGCCCAGGATGCGGCGGCTCGCCACCGGCGGTCGATTGGACGCGAAACCGGGCAGCACGCTGGGCGGATTGGGGATCACCGCGACCGACAGGCCGGTCGCCCCTTGCGCCTCGCGCGCCGTCGCCGGGGTCATCGCGACCAGCGCGTCCAGGAAGTGGCGATGCCCCGCCAGCCATTGCCGCTGGCCCCAGGCCATCCAACCCGCCTGGTCGCCGCGATCGACCGCGTTCGACATCTTGGCGACGATCGGCGGGCAGGCGCCGGCGAGGCGCAGCCGCGTCCAGGCGGCCATGGCGGTATAGTGATTGCCCGGACAGAAGATGACGTCGGGCCGCGCCTGCTCGATCAAGCCGGGCAGCGCGGTGCACAGCCCGCCATAGCGCTGATGGCCCAGCGTCACCATGTCCACGCCGTGCGGCACGCCGCCCTGAAACTGCCCGTCATCGTCGCCCAGCACCAGGGTGACGCGGCGGTCCTGGTCGAGCCAGCCCTGCAGCATACGGCCCAGCGCCGCTTCCACGCCGCCCCGCATCGCGAGCGCATAGGTCAGGATGTGATCGGCGGGCATAGGCTCCGAAGGGCTGGCGGAAAGGATCGGCACGAGGGCTAATCGGAGCTTGTCGCGCAATTATGTCAGTATCAGCCCTAAGGTGGACACAATCGCACGACAGAGATGAATTCTTATTCAGGTGCGAGAAAGCAGTGTTGAGGTTAGCGGGCGCCACCGGCGAACGCCGCCGAGGAATCTCCCTAACGTGCAGAATGAACGAGATGATCCCATGACCCCGCAACAGGCATTGCCTGGCGGCCTGGCTCCCGGAGCGGGCGGTGAAAGCGGCCCGGTGGCGCGCGACATGGCTGCGCTGGAGCCGTTGAAGACGGTCAAGAACCGCCTGCCCGCCATCATCGGCGGCGCGCTGACGCTCGCCATGATCGTGGGGCTGGGGCATGAGCTGCTCGGCCGCGGACTGGTCGGGCTGAGCCATTCGGTGCCCGGCAACCCGCTATTCTATATCGTCTTCGTCGGGCTCTACATGGCGTTGCCGATCGGCGACTACATCATCTTCCGGCGGTTGTGGGGCATCCCGATCAGCGGCATGGCCGCGCTGATCCGCAAGCGGATCGCCAACGAAGTGGCGTTCAGCTATTCGGGCGAGGCCTATTTCTACGCCTGGGCGCGCGCCCATGCGAAGATGGTCGCGGCGCCCTTCGGCGCGGTCAAGGACGTCGGCATTCTCTCGGCGATCGCGGGCAATGCGATCACCCTGCTGATGATCGGCCTAGCCCTGCCGGTCGGGCGCGAGCTGCTGACGCCCGAACAGTTGCGGCTGGTCTGGGGATCGATCGCGATCGTCATGGCGACCTCGCTGCCCTTCATCATCTTCTCGCGGCGGGTCTTCTCGCTCGACCGCAAGACGCTCTGGTGGGTCTTCATGGTCCACTGCATCCGCCTGATCGCCAACTCGCTGCTGGTGGCGCTGGCGTGGCATTACGGGATGCCGAGCGTGTCGCTGGGCATGTGGCTGTTCCTGTCGGCGGCGCGGCTGCTGGTCTCGCGCCTGCCGCTGGTGCCTAACAAGGACCTTCTTTTCGCCAATTTCGCGATCCTGTTGATCGGGCAGGATCAGGAACTGAGCGAGCTGATCGCGTTCACCGCGGCACTGACCCTGTTGGTGCATGTCGTGTTGATCGCCGGATTCGGTCTCGCGGCCCTGGTTCGGAAGGTACGCGCATGATTCGCGTGATGAAGATGGTGACGGTAGCGGTGGCGGCACTGGCGGCGATTCCCCAGGCGGCGGGCGCACAGATATTGGGCAGCGATGCGGCGGCCTGCACCGGCGGCGGTCCCGCCATCCTGGCCCGGATCGACGGGCTGAAGGATCGCAAGGGCAATCTGAAGCTGGAACTCTATCCGGCCAATGACGAGGATTTCCTTCAGGACGACGGCGTGCTGGTCCGTGCGGGCAAGACGTTCCGCCGCGTCCAGGTGCCGACGCCGGCGGGCGGCGGTCGGGTCGAGATGTGCATCCGCGTGCCGCACCCCGGCCGCTATGCGCTGCTCTTCACCCATGACCGCGACGGCAAGAACAAGTTCAACTTCTGGAGCGATGGCGCGGGCTTTCCGGCCAACACCAAGCTGGGCCGTCGCAAGCCGCCGCTCGCCTCCGCGCTGATCGACGTGCCCAATGGCGTGGCGACGACGACGATCCGGGCCCAGTATCTGCGGGGGCTGGGCGGTTTCGGCCCGGTAGAGTAAGGACAGGCGATGCGCATCGTCGACGTCAACGAGTTCTACTCTCCCACCGGCGGGGGCGTGCGAACCTATATCGACCGCAAGATGTCGATCCTGGCGGAGATGGGCCATGAGCTGATCGTGCTCGCCCCCGGCACCGAGGACGTGGTCGAGGAGCGTCCGGGCGGCGGCAAGATCATCTATATCAAGGCGCCGCGCCTGATCCTGGACACCAATTACGGCATGTTCTGGGACGGCGCGCCCGTCTGTCGCCTGCTCGACGAGCTGGACCCCGACATCGTCGAAGTCTCCTCGCCCGCCAAGCCCGCCTGGTTCGTCGCCAGTTGGCAGGGGCGTGCGAAGAAGGTCTTCTTCATGCACAACGACAATGTCGGCACCTATCCGGTCCGCTGGCTGGACGGGCTGGTCGCGCAGGAGCGGGTTGAGGACTGGTTCAGCTGGTACAGCCGCTACATGAACCGCTTCCTCGACCATTACGACCTGGTGCTGTCCAATGGCCCGGCGCTGGTCAAGCGCCTGGGCAAGCGCGGCGTGCGGGTGGACGAGGGGATTCCGCTGGGCATTGAGCGCCATTTCTTCTCGCCCGATCACCGTGACGACCGGCTGCGCGCCGCATTGCTGGCGCAGTGCGCGCTGCCCGAGGACGCGCATCTGCTGCTGGGGCTGGGGCGGCATCACCCCGAAAAGCGCTGGCCGATGGTCATCGACGCGGTCGAGCGGGTGGCCTCGACCCGGCCGGTCGGCCTGGTCCTGATCGGCGGCGGCGTCGCCAGCCGCACGCTGGAGAAGCGGATCGCCGGAAGCCCGCATATCCGCCTGTTCCGCCCGGTCTATGACCGGCCGCGCCTGGCCCGGATCATGGCAAGCTGCGACGCGCTGGTGCACGGGTGCGAGACCGAGACGTTCGGGCTGGTCGCCTCGGAGGCTTTGGCCTCGGGCCTGCCGCTGGTCGTGCCCGATTATGGCGGGTGTGCCGAGGTCGCCCATCCGCTGTTCGCCGAAACCTTCCGCGCCCGCGACGGCGCGGCCTGTGCCCAGGCGATCGAGCGGTTGCTGTCGCGCGACCAGCGTGTCCTGCGCAACGCCGCGCGCGTGGCGGCGGGCAAGGTGTTCAGCGACCGCGATCACGCCGAGGCCCTGATTGCGCGCTACCAGGCGCTGCTGAACGAGGGCGAACGCCAGCGCGACGCGGCGTAAAGCCGAAGCGGACCTTTCCCAGGCTTCGAGAATTTGTCATCATGACAAAAATGTCATGGGAGACGGTCGATGAGTCGTGGCGTGGCGGTCGTGATCGGCATCATTCTGGCGGCATCGGGCACGGCCCGCGCCGCCGACCGTCCTCCGATCGAAAGCTGGGGCAAGCCCGGCGTCAGTTTCGACCAGTATCGCGCCGACTCGGTGGAATGCGCCAGGAGCGGGTATTTCCGTGACGTATCGCAGGACGAACCCGCCAAGCGTTTCATCGCCGGTTTTGGGGCTGCCGATAACGCGCTGAATGGCGGTGGGACGGCTGGAAGCTGGATCGATGCGATATTGCGGACTCAGCCCGATCGGCAGAAGCGGCTCCTGCATGCGATCCAGGTCGGCGATGTCGAACAATGCCTGACGGCCAGGGGCTATAGCCGCTTCCGCCTGTCGGCCGCCGAGGTCAAAATGTTGAAGCGTTATCCGGGTGGATCCGAGGCGCGGCACCGGTATCTCCACCAACTGGCCGCCCGTTCGGTGGTCGCATCATGATGCGGGTCGTATTGGCCCTGCTTTTACTGGGTGCCGCCGCCCCGGCCCCGGCCGCACCACGCGGAGCCGTCGAAAGCTGGGGCAAGCCCGGCGTCGGTTTCGACCAGTATCGCGCCGACTCGATCGCGTGCGCGAAGCAGGGCTACTTTCGGGACGTGTCGCAGGACGAACCGGCCAAGCGGTTCATCAGGGGGTTCGAGACGGCTGATAACGGCCTGAACATGCCGGGTGCGCCCGACATTGATGCATGGATCGATTCGGTGCAGCGGGTGAAGCCCGATCGACAGAAGAGACTGCTTCACGGGATTCAGGTCGCGGATGTCGAACAATGCCTGGGTCGCAAAGGCTATCGCAAGTTTGCGCTCACCCGAGATGAGATCGAGCAACTCGCCCGGTATCCGCGCGGATCGGAGGCACGGCATCGCTACCTCCACACGCTGGGCGCGCGCTGATCAGGCGGCGAGCAGGTCCGCGTAGCGCGACGGGATATGGGTCTTCGCCAGCCGCGAATAGGTCTTGTCGATGCTGTCGAGCAGCGCGGGCACGCCATTGTCGCCGGGATGCACGGCGACCCGCGCGACCGGGGTCGGGCGCAGGCCGTGACGCAGCACGGCGGCGGCGGCGAGCGAACTCAGCTGGCGCCCACGCGAACGGCTGGCCCAGGTGACGACGGGGCCGCGCGCGATGATCCTGCCGTCGGTCGGGGTCCACACCCGGAAATGATCCTCCGCCAGCCCGAATCCCGCATCGCCCAAGGCCAGCCGCGCTTCGTCCGAATAGAGCCAGGCGGGCGCGATGAAGCCCGTCGCCCGGCGGCCGATGATATCCTCGATCAGCGCGGTGCCGCGTTGCATCCGGCGCAGCGCCTCGGCCCGGTCCAGGCCGACGAATTCGCCTTCGCCCGCCGTCATGTGCTTCGCCTTCAGCGCGGTCTTCTGGTCGGTGTGGACCATGTCGTCCTTGTGCGACCAGCCATGGACGAACATCTCGATCCCCATGTCCGCCCAGTCGCGCAGCCGGGTGGCAAAGGGCGTGCCCGGCGCGATCGGTGCGCTGTTCCAATGGTCGGGGATGACCAGCATGGCCAGGCGAGGGCCGCCGAGATGGCCCGACAGCCGGTCGAACAGCGCATCGACCGCCCCCTCGAACCGGGGGGATACGTCATGGATCGAGGCGAGAAGGCGTTTCATCGCGTGGATTTATAGACGCTGATCGTCTCATTGCCCATCGGCAGTTTCGCGGTCAGCCGATAGCCATCGGCCATCGCCGCCAGCACACGGGCATGGGCGGCGGGCCGCTCGCCATTATAGGGCGGGCGCATCACCACCACGGCCGGGTGTCGCGACAGGATGCGGGCGATCTCGCTATCCTGGTCGACGCCGGTCGCGCCGGCTTCGCGGGCGCGGCTGAGATGCGCGGGGACGATATAGCGCGACAGGGCGCAGCGCCGGGTCGCGACATAGAGCATGGTGCTGCCCGAATAGACGTAGAGACAGCCCGGCTCCGTGCCGACCGCCTGGGACAGGGCGGTGAACTCGGTCGCGTCGCCGCGCTCATGGCGCAGGCTCAGCAGCACGATCTGCCCCGCCAGCGCGACGGTGATCAGCAGCGCCGGGGTATAGCGCCGCCGCCAGTCCCGACTCCCCAGCATCGCGGCGGCGGCGGTGCAGGCGGGGAGCAGGATCGGCAGGCCATAATGGTCGAACCACGGCCGGAACAGCAGCACGCCGACCACGCCCGCGCCCAGCCAGATGGCAAGGAAGGTCTTTTCAGCATCCGCCCGCCATGTCCGCTTCAATCCCAGCACCGCCAGCGTGACGATCGGCGAGAGGATCAGGACCATCTGCCCCAGATTGCCCGCCAGCTCGGCCAGCGGATCGGGGTTGCGGTGGAAGATCGAGAGGAAATTGGCGTAGAGAAAGGCGTCCCACTGTCCGATCGCCGCATAGACTCCCGCCGCCAACAGGGTGGGGAGCAGCGACACCGCGACCAGCGCCGCGCCGTACAGGATCAGGGCGACCGGCGAACGACTCCGCCGCCATTCGGAAGCGAGCAGCCAGAGGCCGAACACCACTCCCTCGAACACCGCCGAATATTTGATCTGGAGGACGATGCCGACCAGCGCCATCGCGACCAGCCCCATGCTGCGCCGTCGTAGCCGATCCGATTCGAGGATCGCCCAGGCGGCACCCATCATCAGCAGATTGTAGAAGACCGGCGCCTGCCCGCCCTGTCCGCCGAGCAGGTTCAGCCACAGGATATAGGCGATCCCCGCCGCCGTCGCGCCCGCGCCCCAGCCGAGCCGGTCGGCCATCCGTGCGATCAGCCAGCTGGTCGCCACCACGCTGGCCAGCGCCATCGCCTGATAGGCCCAGATGCCCGCCGGAAAACCGAATGCGGCAGGCACGGCATAGAGCAGGAACAGCCCGATCGGCTTGCGGTCCCACACATCGACGAAGGGCCATGCACCCTGCCACATCGAATGGCCGGTGAAGAAATAGAACTCCTCGTCCACATGGACCACCGGATTGCCGAAGGTTGCCACGCGGGCGAGGACCGCGACGGCGAGCAGGATCAGGAGGCGGTGATGGCCCGAGGTGGCGGGGCGATTGGTCAGAAGTCTCGACATTCGAAAAGGTCCGAATCATTCCTCCCCTGCAAGGGGAAGGGGTGTTCGAGCTTTGGTCTGCCCCCGGCAGACGAAGATTGTGCCGGGGGCACAATCTCGCTCGTACACGAAGCTGGCGGAGGGGTGTCCCGCTATCGAGAGGGGTGACACCCCTCCGTCAGGCCTACGGCCCGCCACCTCCCCTTGCAGGGGAGGAAGGGGCCTACCGAGTCGCGGTGATGAAATAATCGAGCGCGGTCGAGTCGCTGACCATGAACCCCTTGGTGGCCGAGAAGCTCAGGCCCCGCACGTCGCGCACGGTCAGCCCGGCCTCGGTCAGCAGCGCCGACAGTTCGTCAGGCGTCAGGAACTTCGACCAGTCATGCGTGCCCTTGGGAATCTTGCCCGTCCCCTCGGCCAGCGTGATCAGCGCCAACTTGGACAGCGGGGTGCGGTTGGGCGTCGACAGGATCATCAGGCCGCCCGGCGCCAGCGCATCCGCCAGCCCGCGCACGAATCGCGCCGGATCGGCGACATGCTCGATCACCTCCAGCGAAGTGACGAGGTCGAACGTTTCGCCCGCCAGTCCCTCGACACTGCCCGCGCGGTAATGGATCTCCAGCCCCGACTGGGCGGCATGGGCGGCGGCGACCGCGACATTCTCCGGCGCGGCGTCGAGCCCCGTCACCTCCGCCCCCAGCCGGGCCAGCGGTTCGCAGAGCAACCCCGCGCCGCACCCGACATCCAGCGCGCGCTTGCCCTTCAGCGGGGTGAATCCTTGGCCGTCCGCATCCCAGTGCAGGTCGATCTGCTCGCGAATATAGCGCAGCCGGGGCGGGTTCAGCCGGTGCAGCATCGCGCTCGATCCCTTGGGGTCCCACCATTCGGCGGCCATCTTTCCGAAATGTGCGGCTTCGGCCCCAATAATGGTAGAATCGTTCAAATGGCTTGCGTTCGTCATGGGGGCTACCTATCAGGACCGCCGTTTTACCCCAAGGAGATTGGCAAAAACCGCATGGCCCGTATCGTGATGAAGTTCGGCGGCACCTCGATGGCCGGAATCGAGCGCATCCGCAACGTGGCGGCGCGGGTCAAACGCGAGGTGGAGGCGGGCCATGAGGTCGCGGTCGTCGTCTCCGCGATGGCGGGCGAGACCGACCGGCTGGTCGGTTTCTGCCGCGAGGCCTCGTCGCTTTACGATCCCCAGGAATATGACGTCGTCGTCTCGGCGGGCGAACAGATCACCAGCGGCCTGCTGGCGATCACGCTCCAGGCGATGGGCGTCCCCGCCCGTTCGTGGCTGGGCTGGCAGTTGCCGATCCACACCGACACCGCGTTCGCGAAGGCGCGGATCGGCGAGATCGACACGACCGCGCTCGACCAGAGCCTGGCCAGCGGCGTGGTCGCGGTGATCCCCGGCTTCCAGGGCGTGGCCGAGGGTAACCGGGTCACGACGCTGGGTCGCGGCGGATCGGACACCAGCGCGGTCGCGGTCGCGGCGGCGATGAAGGCGGAGCGGTGCGACATCTATACCGATGTCGACGGCGTCTATACGACCGACCCGCGCATCGTGCCGCGCGCGCGCAAGCTGTCGAAGGTCACCTATGAAGAGATGCTGGAACTCGCCAGCGTCGGCGCCAAGGTGCTCCAGACCCGCTCGGTGGGTCTGGCGATGAAGGAACAGGTGCGGGTTCGCGTGCTCAGCTCGTTCGACGAGGCACGGGACGAAGACGGACATCGCGGCACGTTGATCGTGGGCGAAGAGGAAATCGACGATATGGAACGCCAGCTCATCACCGGCATCGCGCATGACAAGAACGAAGCCAAGATCACCCTGACCGCCGTGCCGGATCGCCCCGGCGCGGTCGGCGCAATCTTCGCGCCGCTGGCCGATGCGGGGATCAATGTGGACATGATCGTCCAGAACATCGCGCATTCGACCGGCTCGACCGACGTGACCTTCACCGTGCCCTCGGCCGACCTGGCGCGCAGCCTGGACGTGCTGGAAAAGGCGAGCGGCGAGATCGGTTACGGCAATCTCGTCCACGACACCCGCGTCGCCAAGATATCGGTCGTCGGCGTCGGCATGCGCAGCCATGCGGGCGTGGCGTCGACCATGTTCCAGACGCTGGGCGCGCGCGGCATCAACATCCTTGCGATCACCACCTCGGAGATCAAGGTCAGCGTGCTGATCGAAGAGGACTATACCGAACTGGCGGTGCGTGTGCTGCACACCGCCTACGGCTTGGACGCCGACGCGGCGTAACTTTTCGGTTCCTCCCTGGGACGGGTCTGGGGAGGAGCTTTTCGTTCGTGCGAAGACGCGAGGACGCGAAGCGTTTTAAGGAAGTTGGTTCGCGCAGAGGCGCGGAGGGCGCAGAGGTGGCGTATCCAGCTGCACTTCCCCTTCTTGATCACTGATCGTTAGAGAGAGGATTGTGCTGCCGCGCAGGAAACCTCTCTGCGCCCTCCGCGCCTCTGCGCGAACCCATTCTTCTTCGCGTCACCGCGGCTTCGCGTGAACCAAATCTTGCCGTCCGCCCCGGCCCAAGGCATGGAGCGGCGATGACCGACACCCATATCACCACCACCGGCGAACAGCGCCTGGCCACCCGCATGGCGCGCGGGGCCGAATTCCTGGGCGCCGAGATGGCGATCATGGCGGGCGCCATGTCCTGGGTGTCGGAGCGCAACCTCGTCTCCGCCATGTCGAACGCGGGCGGCTTCGGCGTGATCGCGTGCGGCGCGATGACGCCCGAACTGCTCGATACCGAGATCGCCGCGACCAAGGCGATGACCAGCCGCCCGTTCGGCGTGAACCTGATCACCATGCATCCGCAGCTGTTCGACCTGATCGCGGTGTGCGGCCGTCACCAGGTCGGCCATGTCGTGCTGGCCGGTGGCCTGCCCCCCAAGGGCGCGCTGGAGGCGATCAAGGAGACGGGGGCCAAGGTCATCTGCTTCGCCCCCGCGCTCAGCCTCGCCAAGAAGCTGATCCGCTCGGGCGTCGATGCGCTGGTGATCGAGGGGATGGAGGCTGGCGGCCATATCGGCCCGGTTTCGACCAGCGTGCTGGCGCAGGAGATGCTGCCCGAGATCGCCGCTCAGCTTCCCGTCTTCGTCGCGGGCGGCATCGGCCGGGGCGAGGCGATCGCCGCCTATCTCGACATGGGCGCGGCGGGCGTACAGCTCGGCACGCGCTTCGTCTGCGCGACCGAATCGATCGCGCACGCCAATTTCAAGAAGGCGTTCATCCGCGCCTCGGCCCGTGATGCGGTGGCGAGCGTGCAGATCGATCCGCGCCTGCCGGTCATCCCGGTCCGCGCGCTCAAGAATGCGGGCGGCGAGCTGTTCACCGCCAAGCAGCGCGAAGTCGCCCAGTCGCTGGACGAGGGCAAGGTCGCGATGATGGAGGCACAGCTTCAGATCGAACATTACTGGGCCGGGGCGCTGCGCCGTGCGGTGATCGACGGCGATGTCGAGCATGGCTCGGTCATGGCGGGCCAGTCGGTCGGCATGGTCACGAAGGAAGAGCCGATCGCCGATATCCTGGCGCAACTGATGACCGAGGCCGCCGCCGCGCTGGTCGCGCGCGCGGCCTGATTTCTATTCCTCCCCTGTAAGGGGAGGTGGCAGGGCGCAGCCCTGACGGAGGGGTGTCCCGCCTTCGAGAAGCGCGACACCCCTCCACCACCGCTTTGCGGCGGTCCCCCTCCCCTTGTAGGGGAGGAATTTCATCCTCTTTCCAATCCCCTGACATAAGGCTCGTTTCGTCGCACGGCTTACGACGTGTTAACCTTGATTCGGCATGAGGTGCGTCAGGAGCCGGGGCGGGGTTTTCCAAGGATCAGGGTCATGGCGAGTTTGCGTGTTGTATCGGGTGTCGCGATCGGTCTGTCGCTGGCGGGCTGCGCCGCGCGGGAAACGGCCAAGGTCGCGCCGCCGCCGGTGATGATCCCCGCGCCGCAGCCGCAATATGCCAAGGCGCCGCTGCCGCCGGGCGCCACGCCGGGAATGCGGATCCCCATCCTGCTGTCCGACGGCAATTACGACACGCCCAACCGCTCGCTGACCAGTGCCGCGACCATCTGGCACCTGCGTTCGGCGCTGAACGTCGCCGCGCTGGCCTGTCGCGGGGCGGACGAGGGGCAGATCGTCACGCGCTACAACACCATGCTGACCGTGCAGCGGATCACGCTGGCGGCGGCGGAAAAGCGCTATTCGGCGGAATATCAGTCGAAGGGCGGCGACTGGCGCGACCGCTATGACGACGCGATGACGCGGCTGTACAATTTCTTCTCGGTCACCCCGGTGCGCAAGACCTTCTGCGTCGCGGCCGAACAGGTGCTGGCCGACATCAGCACCGCCCCCGCCGAGGGGTTCGAGGTCGCCGCAGCGACCCATCTGGATCGACTGAACGCGCCCTTCATCGCCTTCTTCCGCGCCTATGACGCGTGGCGCAATGGCACGATGGTGCCGGTCGAGCGGACCGCCGCGCCGTTGACCATCGCGGCCCAGGCCAATCCGGCGGTCGCACCGCGCAGCCCGAACTCGCCGGTGCTGTCCAGCCAGCCGGTGCCCGCCGCCAAGCCCTATGCGCCGCCAGTCATCAACCCGCCGTCGCTGAGCGTCGATCCGACCGCGCTGCGATAAGCGCGGTCACTCGGCGATCCAGAACAGCGATTCGACCGAACGGCCCAGCGCGCGCCCCAGCTTGAGCGCGAGCAGGGTGGAGGGCTGGAAGACGCCGTTCTCCACCGTGTTGATCGTCTTGCGGCTGACCCCGATCGCCTCGGCGAGGCCGCCCTGGGTCAGCCCGGCGGCCTCGCGCGCGGCCTTCAGGTCGTTGGCGAGCGTCTCGTTCATCGGCTGGCACGCAGCTCCAGCGTGGCGAAGGCGATGAGCGCAGCGGCAAGCCCGGCGGTGATCGTGATTCGGCCCATGGCCGCTGCACCCAATGGTTGGAAGGTCGCCACCACCATGGTCGCCGCCGCCGACAGGATCATTGCCCAAAAGCCGGCGGCAAAACTTGATCGCCGGTGATCCTTGGTCGTCTCGTCATTCATGAGACGGGATACCGGTCCACACCGGCTCCAGCGGAACGGGAGGCTGCTGAGGTTCAAGGCGGCCAGCCCGATTACGAGCAGCCAGGGCAGAAGCCGGGTCATGGATTCGCCGGGTGTCGCCAGGGCCAGGATCGTCATCAGCAGCAATATCGTCGCCAGCGCGTAGAATAGCACCGCTCGCACTTGACTGCGTTTTTCCGCCTTTTCCACGAGATTCATCACGACCTCCTGTAACCCATAGGTATCATGTAACCCATAGGTAACACCGTCGCAAGTGCCTTCCTTCCCCCGGGCGGATGGGTTAACGGGCGGTCACCATGACGGTGACAGGAGAAGACCAGCCGAAGGGCGGCCGCTTCGAGGGCCATGAGCATCGCTTTGCGGTGCGTGTCTATTTCGAGGATACCGACCTGTCGGGTGTGGTCTATCACGCCAACTACCTGCGCTACATGGAGCGCGCGCGCTCCGACATGTTGCGGACAGCCGGGATCGACCAGCGCGCCGCGCACGAAGCGGGGCAGGGCGCCTATGCCGTCACCGACATCGCCATCCGCTATGCCGCCTCTGCCCGGCTGGACGACGACCTGGTCGTCACGTCCAGACTGATCGAGGTCAGTGCGGTGCGCGTCGTCATTCATCAGACAGTCAGGTGCGGCGCGCTCAAGCTGACCGATGCGCGCGTGACCGTCGCGTGGGTCGGCCCGAACGGTCGCCCGCGTCGGCAGCCCGCCGACTGGATCGCCATCTACCAACGCCTTGTCTGGCAGGGGGACACCCAACACCCATGAATCCCGTCTTCAACATGGATGCCGCTTCCTTGTCGCCCGTCGCGCTGTTCATCCACGCCGACTGGGTGGTGAAGTTCGTGATGATCGGCCTGCTGCTTGCCAGCGTGTGGACCTGGACGATCATCGTCGCCTTTTCGCGCAAGCTGTCGCGCACCAAGAAGGGCATGGTCCGGTTCGAACGCGATTTCTGGAAGGCCGAGGATATCGACGCCTTTCACCGGATGGAGCAGGATAACGAGCTTCCCTCCGCGCGCGTCTTTTCGGCGGGCGTACAGGAATGGCGGCGTTCGACCGCGGGCGGGCATATCGACCGCGACGGCACGCGCGAGCGCCTGGCCACCGCTATGGGATCGGCCGTGGCGGGCGAGATCGACAAGCTGTCGGACCGGCTGAACGTGCTGGCGACGGTCGGCTCGGTCGCGCCGTTCGTCGGGCTGTTCGGCACCGTCTGGGGCATCATGCGCAGCTTCACCGGCATCGCGCAGGCGCAGAACACCTCGCTGGCGGTCGTCGCGCCGGGCATCTCGGAGGCATTGTTCGCCACCGCGATCGGCCTGTTCGCCGCCATCCCGGCGGTGATCGCGTATAACCGCTTCAGCCACGGCGTGAACCGGGTCGAGGCGTCGCTGAATCGCTTCGCCGACGGCTTCCACACGACGCTCAGCCGCCAGCTCGACCAGGCGCGTTGAAGGGGTAACGGCGATGGCCATGAACCTTCCCTCCCGATCCGGCCGGGGTCGTCGCGCACCGATGGCGGACATCAACGTCACGCCGCTTGTCGACGTGATGCTGGTGCTGCTGATCATCTTCATGGTGACCGCGCCGCTGCTGACCACGGGCGTGCCGGTGAACCTGCCCGACAGCCGCGCCAAGGCGCTGGACCAGGAGCAGAAGCCCGAACAGATCGCGATCGACGAACAGGGCCGCATGTTCCTGAACGATGACGAGATCACCGAGGCCGACCTGCCCGCCAGGCTGGACGCCATCGCGGCGCGTAAAGGTCCCGACGGACAGGTGCCGCAGGTCTATCTGCGCGCCGACCGGGCGCTCGACTATGGCCGGGTGATGCGGGTGATGGGCGAGCTGAACCGCGCGGGCCTGAACCGCGTGTCGCTGGTCACCGTCGAGGGCGGGCCAGCCCAGGGCGCGGGTCAGGGAGCGGGCACCCGCTGATGGAGCGTGGCGAGCGGACAGGACTGGCGATCGCGGTCGCGGGGCATCTGGTCCTGTTCGGCCTGTTGTCGGTCGGCTTTCTGGCGACGCCGAACCCGGAGAAGCTGAAGGTCACGCCGATCGACATCTCGCTGGTCAAGGACGTCGCGCTGGAGGCGGCGTCGCCGACCCCCAACCAGCAGGCCGCCCAGTCGATCGCCCCCGAAGAAGGCACGCCCGAAGACGCCGCGCCGCCCGAGCCGGTGGAGGCCGAACCCGAGCCCCAACCCGCACCGCCGCCCCCGGCACCGCAGCCGAAACCGCAGCCGAAACCGCAGCCCAGGCCCCAGCCGAAACCCGAACCGGCCAAGCCCGAGCCGCGCCCGGAACCTAAGCCCCAGCCGCGCCCGCAGCCCAAACCGGCGGAAAAGCCGCAGCCCCGGCCCCAGCCGCCCAAGCCCCGGCCTGCCAAGCCGACCCCCGCCAAACCGGCACCCGCCAAGCCTGCGCCTGCGAAACCCGCACCGGCCAAGCCCGCACCCGCCGCTCCCGCCAAGGCCAGCCAGGCGGCCAGGCCCTCGGCGACGAAGCCTGCGACGCCCGCGCGCGGCAGCGGCAACAGCGCACACGCGACCACGGCCAAGCCGCGCGGATCGCATCTGGGCGACAATTTCCTGAAGGGCCTGTCCGCCGATCCGTCGCCGTCCAGGTCCGAGGCCGCGCCCGCCACCAGGATCGGCGCGCAGCAACTGGCCAACATCGCCTCGGCCATTTTGCGTCAGGTGCAGCCCTGCGCCAATCGCCAGGTCACGCCGGGCCCGGGGGCGGAGCGGATTCGGGTGACGATGAACCTGCGGCTGAACCGCGACGGCAGCCTGGCCGCCGAGCCGCGCGTGATGGGGCATAGCGGCGTCGACGGCGAGAATGATCGTTATGTCGACCGCGTCGACGCGCTGGCGATCGCCACCTTCAAGGGTTGCTCGCCGCTGCGCGGGCTGCCCAGTGACCTTTACGACGTACCGGGCGGCTGGAGCAATTTCACGCTGCGCTACAAACTTCCGGGTTGAGGATGATGCTTATGCCCCGTTCCCTGCTGACTCTTCCGCTCACCCTGGCGTTAGCCGCCAGTGCCGTCGGCGCGCAGGACGTGCCCGCGCCCGCACCCCAGGATCAGGCGCCTGCCCCGGCCGGGCAACAGCAGCCTGCCGCCCCGGCGGCGGCGGGCCAGGAAGGGCTGGTCGTCGATGTCGAGGGCGGCATTTCCGCGCCGATGCCGATCGCGATCCCTGCGATGCCGACCAGCGCGGTGGTGCAGACCCCGGCGGGCACGACAGACGTCGTCGGGCAGCAGCTGTCGCAGATCATCGCCAACGACCTGCGCAATTCGGGCCTGTTCACGCCGATCCCCCCGGCGCAGCTGCGCACCGTGTCCTTTCCGGAAGTGACCGCGCCCGCCTTCGACTATTGGAACGGCACCGGCGCGCAGGCGCTGGTCCAGGGTTATGTCCGCGCCAATGGCGACGGCACGCTGACCGTCGGCTGCTATCTGTACGATGTGCTGGCCAAGAGCGAGCTGGCGCGGCAGGGCTTCGTCGTCTCGCCCGGTGACTGGCGGCGCGCGGCGCACAAATGCGCCGACACCATCTATACCAAGCTGACCGGCGAAGGCCCCTACTTCGACAGCCGCGTGACCTATGTCTCGGAAACGGGGCCAAAGGGGCGGCGTATCAAGCGGCTGGCGATCATGGACCAGGACGGGGCGAACCACCGCTTCCTGACGAACGGCCAGTCGATCGTGCTGACCCCGCGTTTCGCGCCGAACCAGCAGTCGATCGTCTATATGTCCTATGTCGACAAGCGGCCCGCCATCTATGTCTATGACATCGGATCGGGACGCCAGCGGCTGGTGGTGCAGAATGCCGCGACGACCTTCGCGCCGCGCTTCTCGCCCGATGGCCGCTGGATCCTGTTCTCGATGGCGCAAGGCGGCAATACCGACATTTATCGCGTATCGGCGCAAGGGGGCACGCCACAGCGGCTGACCAACGCGCCCGGCATCGATACCGGCGGCAGCTATTCGCCTGATGGATCGAAGATCGTGTTCGAGAGCGATCGCTCGGGCGGGCAGCAAATCTATGTCATGAATGCGGACGGGTCGAACCAGCAGCGGATCAGCTTTGGCGGCGGTCGCTATGCGACCCCGGTCTGGAGCCCGCGCGGCGACCTGATCGCCTTCACCAAGCTGGGCGGGGCGTTCCGCATCGGCATCATGAACCCCTCGGGCGGCGGCGAAAAGCTGTTGACCAACAGCTGGCAGGACGAGGGGCCGAGCTGGTCCCCCAATGGCCGCGTCATCACCTTCCAACGTTCGACGCAAGGGGCGTCGGGCAAGGCGGATGTGTGGATGGTCGACCTGACCGGCGTCAACGAGCGTCGCATTCCGACCCCGCTCGACGGATCGGACCCGGCCTGGGGGCCGCTGCGCCCATGAGCCCGCGTCCATAACGAACAACTGCGCAAGTTTCGGGGGCGAAACAAACCCAGAGGGAGTTGAGAGTCCGATGAACAAGATCAAGACCACGCTCGTCGTCGCCACCATGGCGCTTGCGATCGCCGGCTGCGCGAAGAAGCGGCCCGCCGTGCTGCCGCCCGCACCGGTCGACCAGAATGCCGGTGTCGATCCCAATGCGGGGGCCAACACCGGCAATCCGGACGGCGCGATCGTCCCCGGCTCGGACGCCGATTTTCGCCGTTCGGTCACGTCGAACACCGTCCATTTCGGGCTCGACCAGTATGACATCGACCCCGAGGCGCGCGCGATCCTGGACAACCAGGCGCAGTGGCTGGCGCGCTATCCCAATGTCCGCATCACCATCGAGGGGCATTGCGACGAGCGCGGTACTCGCGAATACAACCTCGCGCTGGGCGATCGCCGGGCGAATGCGGCCAAGAACTATCTGGCTGCGCGCGGCGTGTCGGCGGACCGCATGAACGTCATCAGCTATGGCAAGGAACGCCCGATCGCGCTGGGTTCGGACGAGGCCAGCTATGCGCAGAACCGCCGTGCGGTGACCGTCGTCCTGAGCTGACCGGGTTTATCCTCCCCATTTCGGATGGGGAGGGGGGACCGCGTCCACGGTATGGGGTTGAGCGGCGTCGTCCGTCAGGGCGATCGGTGTGGGCAGGCTATTGCGTTCTTGCCCCTCCACCACCGCTTTGCGGCGGTCCCCCTCCCCAAGCAGAGCTTGGGGAGGAATGGGGTTGTCCCGAAACCGAGTCCCGAGCCCCCGTTCAGCCTGAGCGAAGTCGAAGGCCACGGGACAGGCCTTCGCGGCAAAGCGCCGGGCGTGCGCGTTGCCTTCTCGGTACGAACGATTACCCGCGGAAGGCGCTGTTCAGCAGTTTCGCCAGCCGCAGGCCGCCGCGCTTCACTTGTTCGCGCTCGACCGGGGCCATTTCGCGAATCGCGGCTTCATCCATCTTCATATGCGCGGGCGTCGGCCGGCACGGGTCGCCCCCCATGGCGGCGGCATAGGCGCGCTTGGCGATGGCCCAGTTCTCGCGGCTCCAATCCGTCACGTCGCCCGCCGCCTCGCGCCGCTGTTCGGCGGCCGGATAGGCGCGGACGAGCTTGGGCGGGGCGGAGATCGCCCGCTCGGCCAGCAGGCCGTCCCAGATCGAATGCAGGTTCAGGCGCGGCGTCGCGTACACGCCGTAATCGACATGGGTGTCGTTGCCGCCCTTGTCGCTCTTGTCCCCCGCATGCAGCGGCTGGTGCAGGTCGCCGACGAAATGGACGAGGAAGGCCAGCGCCATCACCCGCTCCTTCGCGCCCGCGCGCCTGTCCTTCAGGATGGCGAGCTGGCGAGGAATCTGCGCCGAGACGCAGTCGCCGGTGTCGCAGGCCGGGGGCAGGCGGAAGGGCTGGCAGATGTCGATATTCTGATAGTGCCAGACATAGGCATAGCTGAAGCGCGACTTGCCGTTTTCGTCCTTCAGCGGCTTCACGCAATCGGGCCAGACGCTGGCCTCCTCGATCGTGCGCACCGGGCAGGTCGGGGTGTCGAGCGTGGCTTGCGCCTTCAGGATCTGGCGGATCTGGCTCCGCGCCTGCGGCGTGATGTTGGCCCAGGCGATGGCCGCGACGGTTTCGTGGCCATATTCCCAATAGGCGGGGGCGGGGGAGGCGATGAACAGGCTGGCGAACAGGCCCGCCAGCATCCCGGTGAGGATACGCAAGTGCTTCATGGGCCGCCTTTTATCCTTCGTCGGCGTAGATCGCCACCCGGTGTTCGCCGCCCGACGTGGCGCGGCCGCGATACATGCCCGCCGTCGTCATGCTCCAGGCGATGGTGCCGTCGGGTCCGGCGACGATGGTGCCGCCGGTGCCGCCCAGATCCTTCACCTCGGCCAGGACGGTGTCGGCGGCGGCCTGGAGCTCCGCGCCGGTGAAGCGGCGGCGCGCCGCGATCTCATGCCCGACGCCGACGCGGATGAAGACCTCGCCAGAGCCCGTGCACGACACCGCGCAGGCGCGGTCGTCGGCAAAGGTCCCTGCCCCGATCAGCGGGGAGTCGCCGATCCGGCCCCAGCGCTTGCCGGTCACGCCCCCGGTCGATGTCGCGGCGGCGACATGCCCCTGCGCGTCACAGGCGACCGCGCCGACTGTGCCGTATTTCATGTCGCTGTCGAAGGCATCGGCGCCCTGCGACAGCAGCTCGTCGAGCTGGCGGCGGCGTTCGTCGGTGTGGAACCAGGCGGGGTCGACCTGCTCCAGCCTCTGTTCGACCGCGAATTGGTCCGCGCCCGCCCCGGCCAGCAGGACGTGGGGGCTCGCCTCCATGACGACGCGTGCCAGCGACACCGGATTGCGGGTGCGCGTGGCCCCCGCGACCGACCCCGCCCGCCGCTCGCGCCCATCCATGATCGCGGCGTCGAGCTCGTTGGTGCCGTCCCGCGTGAAGCACGCGCCGCGCCCCGCGTTGAAGTGCGGATCGTCCTCCAGCACGCGCACCGCGGCCTCGACCGCGTCCAGCGCGGTGCCGCCGTCGGCCAGTATGGCCGACCCGGCAGCCAGCGCGGCGTCGAGCGCGGCCCGCGCGCCCGCATCCTGTTCGGGGCTCAGCACCTCGCGGGTGATCCGGCCCGCGCCGCCATGGATGACCAGCGACCAGGATGGGGACATGGGCGAAACTCCAGCAGGGACAGGGAAATAGCCCCGTGCCCCTATCAGATCGCGGCCTGCCTGCCATCCCTCACGGTCGCAGGCCGATCAGCGGGCGCAGCCAGCGCACCTGCCGCCCGACGAGGTAGAAGGCCCAGCACCCCGCCACCGTCGCCGCGATCAGGATGACCGCGTCCAGCCATAGCGGCAGTGACAGGCCATGCAGCGCGAAGGCGACCAGAATGATGATCGTCTGGTGGATCAGGTAGAAGGGAAAGACCGCCTCGGTCAGGGTCGGTCGCCATGGGTGGTCGTGATTCCAGAACCGCTCCGCCACCCCGATCAGCGCGACGACCGCCATCCAGCCCTGCACCGCGCGTGCCCCGGCAAAGACGATGCCCAGCCCCGGCGGCGCGCCCGCCATACCCGGCCAGCGCCACTCCAACCCGGCCGCGACCCCGTAGCTGGCCACCGCGATGGCGGCGGCAACCGGCCATCCCCGGCAGAAACTGTCCAGCACCCGCTCCGACCCGGCCATGCCGAAGCCGAACAGCAGCGCGGGCAGATAAATGGCATGGGCCAGCCAGTCGTCGAGCAGGCCGTGCGTCTCCGATTGGCCGGGAAACAGGCGGATATCGACCAGCAGCAGCCAGACGACCGGCAGCACCGCGCCGCCCCAGCGGCCCAGCACCCGGTCGAAAGCCCTTTGCGCGGCGCTGGCCCAGCGATGGCCCAGCGCCAGCATCGCCGCGATCGCCATGGTATAGACCCACAGGTAACCGACGAACCAAAGGTGATTCCAGGCGGGCGTCGGCACCACCCCGCCGATCGCGCGAAAGCCCAGCCAGTCATGCAGCCAGAACGACAGGTAGGAGCCGCCATAGCCATATTTGCTCGCCAGCTCGGCCCAGATCTGCGGCGGCACCAGCACGCCGATGCCGAACAGCAGCGGCACCAGCAGGCGGATGCTGCGCCCGCGCGCGAAGCTGACGATCGTCGGGTGCCGCACCGCCAGCGCGCGGGTGGCATAGCCCGACACGACGAACAGAAGCATCAATCGCCAAGGATTGCTCGCCAGCATCGGGATCGCGACCCAGGGCAGGCTGGCCAGCTGGACATGGAAGCCCCAGGGCACGAAGACCATGCCGATATGGTACAGGATCAGGATGGCGAACGCCCCGACCCGCAACCAGTCGAGGCCGTAATGGCGGGGGATGGCGGTGGCGGCGGTCATACGGGCATCATGGGGTAATCTGGTATTCCGGGGCGACAGGTACAGCACTGACTTTGAACCGCAACGCCGTGCGCGTATATAAGGGCCCATGTCCATTCGTCCCTGGCGTGATATCGCCCGCCGCCAAAGCCGTCAGATCATGGTGGGCAACGTGCCCGTGGGCGGCGACGCCCCCGTCACCGTGCAGACCATGACCAACACGCCGACCAGCGATCCGGTCGCCACGCTGAACCAGATCCGGCGTTGCGAAGAGGCGGGGGCGGACATCATCCGCGTGTCGTGCCCCGACACCGATTCGACCGCCGCGCTGGCCAAGATCACCAAGGCGGCGCGGGTGCCGATCGTCGCGGACATCCATTTCCACTATAAGCGCGCGCTGGAAGCCGCCGATGCGGGCGCCGCGTGCCTGCGCATCAATCCCGGCAATATCGGATCGTCTGCGCGCGTCGCCGAGGTCGTGCGCGCGGCCAAGGCCAATGGTTGCGCCATCCGCATCGGGGTGAATGCCGGGTCGTTGGAAAAGGACCTGCTCGAAAAATATGGCGAGCCCTGTCCCGAGGCGTTGGTCGAATCGGCGCTCGACCATATCAAGCTGCTCCAGGACCACGACTTCCACGAATATAAGGTCGCGGTGAAGGCGTCCGACGTCTTCCTGGCGGTCGCGGCCTATCAGGGGCTGGCCGAGGCGACCGATTGCCCGCTGCACCTGGGCATTACCGAGGCGGGCGGGCTGATCGGCGGGACGGTCAAGTCCTCGATCGGCATCGGTTCGCTCCTGTGGTTCGGGATCGGCGACACGATCCGCGTCTCGCTCTCGGCCGAGCCCGAGGAAGAGGTGCGCGTCGGCTTCGAGATCCTTAAGGCGCTGGGCATCCGCAATCGCGGCGTGCGCGTCGTGTCCTGCCCGTCCTGCGCCCGCCAGGGCTTCGACGTGATCCGCACCGTGCAGGTGCTGGAGGAACGGCTCCAGCATATCCGCACGCCCATGTCGCTGTCGGTGCTGGGCTGCGTCGTGAACGGCCCCGGCGAGGCGCGCGAGACCGATATCGGCGTGACCGGCGGCGGCAACGGCAAGCACATGGTCTATCTGTCGGGCCTGACCGATCACACGGTCGAGGATGCCGACATGGTCGAACATATCGTCAAGCTGGTCGAGGCCAAGGCCGCCGAACTGGATGCCGCCGACGTCGCCAAGGCAGCGATCGCGGCGGAGTAAACCGGTCTTGTCCCGCCCCCCGATCGGGGTTTAGCATCGCGCTAACATCCTGATCGGGGAGGATAAAGATGATAATGTTGATGATGGCGCTGCTCATGCAGGGCCCAGGGGCGGTCGCAGCCGCGCCGCCCAGGCCGGCGGCGGACAAGAAGATCTGTCGCCGTGCGCCGGAAACGGGCTCGATCCTGCCCACCCGCATCTGCCACTCGGCGGAGGAGTGGAAGCAGCTCGACAAGGTCAACCAGGACAATGCGCTCGATACGCTGCGCCGTCGCGGCACCGGTATGTGCGACGGTCCCTGCCGATAGGGCCGCTTGCACGGCCGCGCGGAGGTACAGTACCAGACGGGCATGACCGTCATCCGTATCGCCGCCGCCCTGATCGAAGACGGCGCGGGCCGCATCCTGCTGGTTCGCAAGGCGGGAACGGCCTTCTTCATGCAGGCGGGCGGCAAGATCGAGCCGGGCGAAACCCCCGCCGCCGCGCTGCTCCGCGAATTGGAGGAGGAAATCGGCCTGACCGTCGCGGAGAGTGACCTGCACCCGATCGGCCGCTTCTCGGCGGCGGCGGCCAATGAGCCGGGGCACAGCGTCGACGCCACGGTCTTTCGCTTGCGCGTCGACCACTCGCCGGTCGCCGCGGCCGAGATCGCGGAGGCCATCTGGGTCGACGCGGGTTCGGTCGACGCGATGCCGATCGCGCCTTTGCTTCGCAATCATATTCTGCCATGGTGGCGGGGCGGAGCGGGCAGGGGGTGACGACATGCGGCGGATTGCGGTGATCATGGCGAGCGCGCTGGCCTTGACCGGCTGTGCGACGACGGGGACGGGCAAGCCGTTGCTGACCAAGCGTGCGTTTCACCGGATCGCCAGGACCTGCGGGGTCACGCCGACCATTTTCGCCATGTCACGCAGCGGCCTGCCCTATGTCCGGTTCCTGTACCGGGATGCGGCCCAGAAACGCGATGTCGGGGCGGCGCCCAGCGTGGAGTGCGTAGGCACGGCGCTGAACGCGTATCGGTACCAGTATTACGGCCCGGACGCCGATCCGCCGCGCCCCGACGCCTGATTACAGCCGCAACCCCAGCCGCACCCCCGCGCCCACATCCGGCGCGCCCTTGCTGACCCCGGCGCTGCCCTGCACCCCCAGCGACAGGCGCTGCGACAGCGCGGTGTCCAGCCCCGCGCCGATATCCTGCCGGTCGGCGACCTGATCGCTGGCTCGTGAGGCGTAGCTGTACGAGACGCTGACCTCGCTGGCCTTGCCGATGCCGAGCGCCAGGCCGCCGCGCGCGCTGGTTACGTCGCGCAAGGCATAGCCGTCGGGCTGTCCGACAAAGCTGTGGCCGACCGCCGCGAAGGGGGTGACCTTGCCCGGCACCGCAGCTTCGGCGACGACCGAATAATCCGCCTTGCCCGTGCCCAGCCCGCGCGCGGCCGAGGCGGTGGGCAGCTTGGCGCTGCCGGTCAGTGCCAGCGCCAGGTGATGGCGGCGCGGCGGGATCAACTGGACGGAGGCGCCGACCACCGCATCGCCCAGCCCGCTGCGCCGGACGCGGGTGGCGGGCCTGGTGGGATCGACCAGGATCGGCAGGCCCAGCGGTCCGCCCGGCGCCACGACATTGCCCGGCGCATCGACCTGTACATAGGGAAGGGCGGCAAAGACCGTCACCCGCTTGCGCTTGGCGCGCAACGTCGCGGTCGAGCTGGCGCTGCGCACCTGCTGTCCGGTGCCGTAGGTGCCCGAAGCATAGTCCCCGCCGACCGAGGCGGTCACCTGCGCGCGAGCGGGGGTGGCAGCCAACATGGCCAGACCGGCGGCAACGATCAGCGTTTTCATACCCTTTTGTCCCTTTGGTGTCCGTTTCGACACGGCAACGGATGCGGGGCGGGGTTTAATCCCGGCGATATTTGATTGTGGGAGCGACCCTCACCCTTCCCACCCACTATCGCGGGCGGGCCCCTTCCCTCTCCCGATGGGAGAGGGAGGGAGGCGCGAAGCGCCGGAAGGGTGAGGGTAGCTCGACCGCTCTCGCCTTTCCCTCCCACCCCCGGTATCGCCATGGCATGAGCGCACGCACGTCCCCCGTCATCGCCTTTGGCGCGGCTGCGCTGGGCATCGCGATCTATTCGGTGATGGACACGCTGATGAAGCGGCTGTCGATCGACAGCGGCGCCTATAGCGCGGTCCTGTGGCGGTCCTGGGTCGGTGTCGCGATCACGGGGGCGCTGTTCCTGGCCAAGCGTGGGCGCTGGCCGGGGCGTGAGGCGCTGACCCTGCATGTGGCGCGCGGGGCGACCGGGGGCGCGTCGGTGCTGTTGTTCTTCTGGGGGCTGGCGCGCGTGCCGATGGCGCAGAGCATCGCGCTGACCTTTCTTGCGCCGCTGATCGCGTTGTTTCTGGCCGCCTTCGCACTGGGCGAGACGATCCGGCGCGCCGCGATCCTGGGCTCGTTGATCGCGGGGCTTGGCGTGCTGGTGATCGCGGGCGGCGAGGTGCAGGCGCAGGCCTCGACACAGGTTGTGCTGGGCTCGATCGCGATCCTGGTCGCCTCGATCCTCTATGCGGTCAGCCTGGTGCTGCTCCGGCGGCAGGCGCAGGTCGCGGGACCCGCCGAGGTCGCGCTGTTCACCATGCTGGTGATCGCATTGCTGATGACCCCGGCGGCGCCCTTTGCCGCCGGCTGGCCCGCGTCGCACCAATGGCCCAGCATCGTGGTCGCCGCCCTGCTGGGTAGCCTGTCGGCGCTGCTGCTGGCCTGGGCCTATGCGCGGGCCGAGGCGCAGATCCTCGCGCCGGTCGAATATACCGCTTTCGTCTGGGCGGCGTGCCTGGGCTATGCGGTGTTCGGCGAGCATGTGTCGCCGTTCACGCTGGTCGGGGCGGCACTGATCATCGGCGGGTGCGTGGTGGCGGTGCGCCAGCCCGGACCGGGGCCGCAGAGCGAGGCAGGACTATGACCATCATTCGCGCGGCCACGCCCGCCGACACCGCCACCATCCTGGGCTTCGTCCGCGAACTCGCCGCGTTCGAGCGCGAACCCGATGCGGTCGTCGCCACCGAGCCGATGCTGGCCGAGGCGCTGTTCGGCCCGCGCCCGGCGGCGGAAGCGGTGATCGCCGAGCGCGACGGTCAGGCGGTCGGCTTTGCGTTGTTCTTCGCCAATTTCTCGACCTGGACCGGGCGGCAGGGGCTGTATCTGGAGGATCTCTACGTCACGCCGTCCGCACGCGGCGGCGGGGTGGGCAAGGCGTTGCTGATCCATTTGGCGGGTATCGCACGCGACCGGGGCTGGGCGCGGTTCGAATGGTCGGTGCTCGACTGGAACACGCCCGCGGTGGAATTCTACCGCGCGATGGGGGCGCAGCCGATGGAGGAATGGACCGTGCAGCGGGTGTCGGGAGAGGCTTTGGCGCGGTTGGCGGGGCGGTAGGGGATGGTTCGCGCGGAGGACGCAGGGGGGCTGTCTCTTTTTCCTACCCGCTTGGCTTTTGCGGGATGCCGTTAGCTACCGGCGAGACACCTCTCCACCCCCGTTCGGCTTGGAGCCTAGTCGAAGGCCAAGCGATGATCTTTCCCCAAGCTCCGGGATTGCCCTCCCCCAGCCCCTCCCGCCTGCGGGAGGGGAGCAGAAGTCGGGGGTCCCGCCTGTGGGAGAGGAGCAAGAAGATCAGGACTTGGGCGTAGCCACCCACAAAAAACGCCCCGGTGCGCGGGGCACCGGGGCGTTTTTCAAACCGAAACCCTATGGGTTCAGGCGCGGCCGGGCACGTCGTGGTCGTGCGGCTCTTCGCCCTTGGCCTTGGCGTCCTCGTAGCGTTCAATCGCCTCGACGACGATGCGGCGGGCTTCGTCGCGGTCGCCCCAGGTGCCGATACGCACCCACTTCTTCTTCTCCAGATCCTTGTAGTGGGTGAAGAAGTGCTCGATCTGCTGGAACACGATCTCGGGCAGGTCGTCGCGGCCGCCGACGTTCGAATAATAGGGGAAGGTCGAGTCGACCGGCACGCAGACCAGCTTCTCGTCGCCGCCGGCTTCGTCTTCCAGGTTCAGGACGGCGATCGGACGGGCGCGCACGACGCAGCCCGGGATGAACGGCGTGCGCGACACGACCAGCGCGTCGAGCGGGTCGCCATCAGGCGATAGCGTGTGCGGCACGAAGCCGTAATTGGCCGGGTAGCGCATCGGCGTGTGCAGGATGCGGTCGACGAACAGCGCGCCGCTGGCCTTGTCGAATTCATACTTCACGGGCTCGCCGCCGGTCGGCACTTCGATCACGACGTTGATGTCATCGGGCGGGCTCTTGCCGACGGGGATAAGGTCGATGCGCATCGAAACGGTCTTTCTTGCCTAGGTACCGGAAGAGTTCCGGTGGAAAAACAATGGCGGGCGCGATAGCGCAACCCGCCATGGCCTGTCGATAGATGTCGGTCAGTCCGACCTTAGCGCGCCGTGAGCAGTCGATCGAGTCCGGTTTCCCCGGTGCCGACCTTTTGCAGGCGCGGATAGCGCGGACCGCCGGTATAGTTGAGCGTCACGTCGCGGAACTGATCCTGGTTCTTTATCACCAGCTTGACCGGCTTGGCCGGATCCTTGGCGGCCAGGATCGCGGCCTTCAGGCGATCGCCGGTATAGCTTTCGCCGTTCACCGCCTGGATTTGCGTGCCGACATCGATGCCCGCCTTGAACGCGGGACTGTCCCAAATTGAACTGGTCACCTCGCCGCTGTTCGACACCGACATGCCCAGCGAATAGTTGACGTTGGTGCTGCCCTTTTCGCCCTGCTTGAAGGTCGCGGTCGGCGTGTCGGTATAGACCAGCTTGTAGCCGTTCATGGCAAAGCCCTCGATCGGGGCGGGCTTGCCCGTCTCGGTGATGCGCTGGCGCAGGAAACCGGCCCAGTCATAAGGGACGATACCGTTCAGCGTCTTGGCGACGTCGTCGAAGGTGTAGGTCACCTCGCCCCAGTCGCCGTCGCGGATGCCGAAAAAGGCCTTGGCGAAATCGTCGATCGACTTGGCGCCGTTCGACTTCTGGCGGAGCATCGCGTCGACCTCCATCCAGACCATCAGGCCCTCGTTATAATAATCCTCCGACCGCTGCCAGCTGGTCCAGCCCTTGGGCTTGCGCGACGAGATGATGGGGTCGTTGGTGGTATCGACCAGGTCGCGCCACTGCCGCGCGGGTGCGGTGTCGTAGATGGCGAGGATCGAGGCGTACTGGTCCAGCGTGTCCTGCTTCGACACCAGGCCCGACCGCGCCTGGAGCACATAGCCCCAGAACTGCGTCTGCCCCTCATAGACCCAGAGCAGCGAGTTGCGCATCGGCGTGCGATAGTCCGGCGTCCACAGGTCCGCCCCGCGCCGGAACTTGCCGTCCCAGCTATGCGTGAACTCGTGCGGCAACAGGTTGCGGCGGCCCGGCCCGGCATCCCATTCGGTGAAATAGCCCGGCGTCACGCCATTCTCGGACGAGCGATGATGCTCCAGGCCGATGCCGCCCAGCTGGTCGCTGATCGACAGCAGGAACTCGTACTTGTCGTAATGCTGCGCACCGAAGGCCTTGACCGCCTGGTCGACCAGGCGGCTGTGCGCGGCGATCTGTTCGGGCTTGGCGTTCAGCTCGGCGGCGTTGTCGGCAAAGACGTTCAGGTTCACGCGCGGGGTCAGCGGGAAGACCTTGCCATACTTGCCTGCCAGCACCGGCGAATCGACCAGGATCTCGTAGTTGGTCGTGTCATAGGTATAGGTCGAACCCGATGCCTTGGACGGCACCGCGCCCGCCGCCGTCCAGCCGGCCGGGAAGATCGCGGTCATCTGGATCGGGATCTGGCGGGTATAGTAACCGGCCGGATAGAGGCTCAGCGAATTGGGCTGGAGCGAGATCATCGTCGGGGTGACGGCGATACGGCCCTGGTCCGGCTTGGTCGCCGACAGGAACTGGAACTCCAGGTCCAGCGCCTTCGCGCCCGAGGGCACGTCGATATGGAAGGCGAAGACGTCGACCGGATCGCGGGTCCAGGGCAGGAGGCGGCCGTTCGCCTTGATGACCAGGCCCGCCAGCTTCTCGATCTCGCCGCGCGGATTGTGCGCGCCGGGCAGCCACTTCGGGAACAGCAGCGCCATCGGCCCCGCCTTGGCGACCGGGATGGTCTCCTTCACGCGGAAGATGCCGCGCTGGGTATCCGTCGCATCGACGACCAGCTTGATCGTGCCCGGATAGGGGGTGTCGACCGCGTCGGGGATGGTTTCGACGAAGGGCAGGGCGGCGGCGGGGGCGGAGTTACCCGGCGGCACCTGGGCGACGGCGGCGGCGGAAGAGGCGAGCAGCGAGGCGACGAACACGGAACGAAGCGGGTTGCGGATCATGGAAGGCCTTTTGCGGCGAGAGATGCCCGCAGGTTAGGCATCCGATAGGCCAGTCGTCCAGACCCTTTGGACCTCGCCTCCTATCCGCCGCCGCCCAGCACGTTGACCGTGAAGGCGATCACGCCGAGGTTGAAGATGAACGCGGCCAGGCACTGCCCCGTCACCACGCGCCGCATACGGCGCGACGCGATCGACACGTCCGACGTCTGGAAGGTCATGCCCAGCGTCACCGAGAAATACAGGAAGTCCCAGTAATCGGGCTCGGCCGTATCGGGGAATTGCAGGCCCCCCGCATCGCCCTTGTCCCCGGCGCTGTAGAACAGGTGCGCGTAATGCAGCGCATAGACGACGTTCGAGAACAGCCAGGCCAGGATCAGCGTGCCGACGACCAGCGCGATGGTCACGACGCTGCTCCGCCCGCGCAACTCGCCGCCGACCGCGACTAGCACGACGACCAGCACGATCCCGCAAAAGACCAGCAGGACCGCGCGGTTGGCGTCGTTGCGCGCGGCCCGGCGGCGCATCCGAACCGCCTCGCCCTGTCGCAGCAGCGGGACGAGCGAGCCGATGAACAGCAGCGCGGCGGCGTCGAACCCGGTCAGAATGCCCCGCGTCATCCCGAAATGCGGGGAGAGCAGGACACTCGCCACGATCAGGATCGCCGCAAAGGCCAGGAAGCGCGGCGGCGCGATCCGATCGCCGATACGGGTTTGCAGGCGTTGCCAGCGGGTCGTGGTCATGGAGGGGGATGTACGCTTGCCGGGGGCGGCTTGGCTATGGGCAGGATCAATTGGACCGAGCAAGATGGAGGGTGTAATCCGGCAGGTGAATCCCCGCTGCCTCCCAGTCCATCAGTCGCTGGCCGGGCGCCATCGGAAGGGCGGAAAGCAGCAGCATCCTGATCGCCCACGCCCGCCCGCGCTCCGACAGTTGCTCCCAAAGCCATCCCGACGCGGCGTAGAGCGGGATCATCGCGATCCAGCCCCAGGCGACACCGACCGCCATCGAAAACCGGTCATGGAAAAGTCCGCCCGACCAGAAGGCGGACAGACACCATCCGAGCTCGAAATAGCTGCCCCATATCAGGTTGCTGCCCCATTGCCCCAGCGACAGCCCGAACAGCAGCGTGGCCAGGATGCTGGCCGAAGTCGTGGGCAGGGCCACGAAGATCAGCCGAAAATCGGCCTTGCTGGTCTTCATCACCATGCCCTCCATCACGCGCATTTTCGACCGAGCATGGGGTACCGGGAGAGTGCAAGCCGCGATGAAGGGCAAAGCGCCGGATGCATGGAATGAAGACCGGTCGTGCACGATCCCTGCAAAAACCTGACCCTGTTGTGGGCGTGGAGCGCAGCGGCCATGCCACGGTCGATCACGGCTATTCCAACGTCCTGCTGACCCTGGACGACAAGACCCGCTGACATGCCATGTTCATCGCCGAGCCGACCGGCGCGCCCATGCTGCACCTGTTCAACGCCGATACCCAGGATCTGGTGGACGTGGCCATCGACAAGGACGGTCCTTCGCTCTTGATGATCCGCCGGGGCAAGGAAATCTATCGCATCCCGACCGAGTGAAAGCGGGTGCGGTCCGCTCTTGTCCGCAAGGGCGTGACCCGGATGTTTGATGGATGTCGTTCCATGCCAGGGTCTTGAGGGGCGCAGTTTGGGAGGAGCCCGGCATGAATGCCGCCCCCCAAGCCCACCGCACTTCGCCCGCGTGACCGCAGTTGTTTCGGGGTGAAGCCGCAATTTTCGGGTTTGCATGCGACCAGCCCGCCGGTGCTGCTGCCGCTACCGGGGGTGACCCGGCCGACCCATGAACCGGCGGGGGCCGATGGCTTGTCCCGCGAGGCGTGATCGCACTCTAGCGCAGCGGCGCTCGCTACCTTAGATAGCGCCACCTCTATGGCACGGATCGAAACCCCCAAGCGCGTGCGCGGCACGCAGGACATCTTCGGTGAGGAGCAGCGCCGCTTTGCGCAGGTGCTGGCCACGTTCGAGCATGTCCATGGCCTCTATGCTTTCCAGCGGCTCGACCTGCCCGTGTTCGAGGACACGCAGGTCTTTGCCCGCTCGATCGGCGAGACGACCGATGTCGTGTCGAAGGAGATGTACACCTTCCCCGATCGCGGCGGCGACCTGTTGACCCTGCGGCCCGAGTTCACTGCCGGGATCGCGCGCGCGTACCTGACCGAGGGGTGGCAGCAATATGCGCCGCTCAAGCTTGCGACGTCGGGTGCGGTGTTCCGCTATGAGCGCCCGCAAAAGGGCCGCTATCGCCAGTTTCACCAGATCGATGCCGAGATACTCGGCGCGGCCGAACCCGCGGCGGATGTCGAGTTGCTGGTGATGGCCGACCAGTTGCTGCGCGAACTGGGGATCGCCGAGGGCGTCACGCTGCAGCTCAACACGCTGGGCGATGCGGAGACGCGCGATGCGTGGCGCGACGCGCTGGTCGCGCATTTCGAGGCGCACCGAGGTGAGCTGTCCGAGGACAGCCTGGTGCGGCTGGAGAAGAACCCGCTGCGCATCCTCGATTCGAAGGATCCGCGCGACCGGCCGATCGCCGATGCGGCGCCGGATATCGACGCCTATCTGACGCCCGAGGCGCGCGCCTTTTTCGAGGCGGTGACGGCGGGGCTGGACGCGGCGGGTGTCGCCTGGACGCGCAATGCGCGGCTGGTGCGTGGCCTTGATTATTATCGCCACACCGCGTTCGAGTTCGTGACCGACCGGCTGGGCTCGCAGGGGACCGTGCTGGCGGGCGGGCGCTATGACGGGCTGATCGAATCGCTGGGCGGCCCCGCCACGGCGGGCGTGGGCTGGGCGGCGGGTGTCGAGCGGCTGGCGATGCTGCTCGACGAACCGGCCAGGCCGACGATCGACGCGGTCGTGGTGCCGATGGGCGCGGCGGCGGAGTTGCGCGCGACCGGGCTGGTGGCGGAACTGCGCCGCGCGGACGTCGCCACCGACATGGCGTTTCGCGGCAATATGAAGCGTCGCATGGCCAAGGCGAACGACCAGGGTGCGCGTTATGCGCTGATCCTGGGCGATGACGAATTGGCGAACGGCGAGGTGCAGGTAAAGGCGCTGACGACCGGCGAACAGGCGAAGGTCTCGCTCGACACGGTGGCGCAGAGCCTGTCCGACCTGTTGTTCGAGGACGAGATCGCCGCGGATCATGGCGAACGGCTTCCTCCCTTGGTGCAGCGTCTGACCGCGCGATGAAGACCATCTCCGCCGAGCGCATCGCGCAGATCGAGGCGCGACGCGACGAACTCCAGGCGATGATGGCGACGGGCGAGTTGCCCTCGGACCGCTTCGTCGCGGTGTCGAAGGAATATGCCGAGCTGGAACCGGTCGCCAACGCCGCCGCCGAGGTTCGCCGGTTGCGGCAGGAGGCCGACAGCCTGGCGTTCATGACGCAGGACGGCGACGACGAGCTGCGCGAGCTGGCGGCGGAGGAGCTTCACGCCAACCGCAATGCGCTGGCCGAGGCGGATCGCCACCTGGCGCTGGCGCTGCTGCCCCGCGATGCCGCCGACGAGCGTGCCGCGATGCTCGAAATCCGCGCCGGGACCGGCGGAGACGAGGCGGCGTTGTTCGCGGGCGACCTGTTCCGCATGTACCAGCGCTATGCCGAGCGGCAGGGCTGGCGGGTCGAGCTGATCTCCGCCTCGGTGCCCGACACCGGCGGCTATAAGGAAGTCGTCGCCTCGGTCGCGGGCGCGGGCGTGTTCGCCAAGCTGAAGTTCGAATCCGGCGTCCACCGCGTCCAGCGCGTGCCGGTCACCGAATCGGGCGGGCGCATCCACACCTCGGCGGCGACCGTCGCGGTGTTGCCGGAAGCGGAGGAGGTCGACCTCCAGATCGACGACAAGGACCTCCGCATCGACATCTATCGCTCGTCGGGCGCGGGCGGCCAGCACGTCAACACCACCGACTCGGCGATCCGCATCACCCATATCCCGACCGGGTTGGTCGTGATCCAGCAGGACGAACGCTCGCAGCACAAGAACCGCGCCAAGGCGATGAAGGTGCTGCGCACCCGCCTGTACGAGGCCGAGCGCGAGCGACTGGCCGCCGAGCGCGCGGGCACGCGGCGGTCGATGGTCGGATCGGGCGATCGTTCCGAGCGCATCCGGACGTACAATTTCCCGCAGGGCCGCGTGACCGATCACCGTATCAACCTGACCCTCCACCGGCTGCCGGAAATTCTGGAGGGCGAGCTGGACGAACTGATCGGCGCGCTGCTGGCCGAGGACGAAGCCGAGCGGCTCGCCGCGCTCGATGGGTGAGGGGGCTCACGTAGCGATCAAAGAGGTTCGCGCGGAGACGCGGAGACGCGGAGCGGTCCAGCCCGCTGCGCCGCAGGCCTTCCATCTCCGCTGGTTGATGACGCCCGGGCGTTGCCCCACGCCGGACATCTCCGCGCCTCCGCGCCTCCGCGCGAGCCAAATTCTTCTGCGTTTCGGCATTCGCCGTGGTGAGACGGCGGCGTGACCGACGCCCGCACCGCGCTCGCGCAGGCGGCAGAGCGGTTCACCTTCTCCCCCACCGCGCGGCTCGACGCGGAACTGCTGCTCGCCCACGCCCTGGGGATCGAGCGCAACGCGCTGCTGCTCGATCTGACCCGGCCCGTTCCCGACAGCTTCTGGCCGCTGGTCGAGCGCCGCGCGTGCCAGGAGCCGATCGCCTATATCACCGGCACGCGCGGCTTCTGGACGCTCGACCTGATGGTCGGCCCTGGCGCGCTGGTGCCGCGCGTGGACAGCGAGACGCTGGTCGATGCGGCGCTCCGGCACTTCAGGGGGCGTCCCCCCGCCACCCTGCTCGATCTGGGCACCGGTCCGGGCACGCTGCTGCTCGCGCTGCTCGATGAATGGCGGGATACCAAGGGCCTGGGTGTCGACCGTTCCCCGCAAGCCCTGCAATATGCCGTCGCCAACGCCGCGGCCTGCGGAATGGCCGACCGGGCGCGGTTCGTGCTGGGCGACTGGGCAGCGGCGCTGACGGGGCCGTTCGACTGCATCGTCACCAATCCGCCCTATATCGGCACGGCCGAACCGCTTTCGCCTGAAGTGCGCGACTATGAGCCCGGATCGGCGCTCTTTGCCGGGCCCGACGGGCTGGACGATTATCGCCTGCTCGCCCCCGAACTGCGCCGCCTGCTCGCCCCCGGCGGGGCGGCGGTGGTCGAGATCGGGCATGAACAGGCCGAGGCGGTGACGGCTTTGCTGTCGGATCAAGGCTTTGCCGTGACCCTGCACCGCGACCTTGGCGGGCGGCCGCGCGCCCTGCTGGCGCATTGAACAATCGCGACGATGCCCTATATTTCACTTGAACGACCCGGCCCGGACCCGCTAGAGCGGGGGCAGGGGCACGCGAACATTCGGCACTCCCAACGTTATTCGGGGCACCGTATTCGGGGTCGTCTGATTTCGGGCCGATGCCCATACCCTTCGTCATGCAGTCGCTGCTGTCCGGCGGCCGTGGCAGCGCCCGAATTCGGGCGCGACAGCTTCGCATCGCGCGAATCGCGCGCGGTGCCGGGAAAAGTGGACCTTGTTGGTTTGACGACTAAGGACGAACAGCTTGATCAATAATCGGCAGGCCGGCCGCCGTCGCGGTCGTGGCGGCAACAACAACGGTGGGCAGCGTCCGGGTGGCAATCCCGGCCGCCCCGACAATGGCAATCGCATCGACAACCGCGCGCGCGGCAACGCTAGCCAGCTGTACGAGAAGTACAAGAATCTGGCGACCGAGGCGCAGCGTCAGGGCGACCGGGTCAACACCGAATATTACTGGCAGTTCGCCGATCACTATTTCCGGGTGCTGAGCGAAACCCGCTCGCGCTTCGAGGAGCAGAACCAGCGCCGCCAGCCGCAGGAATCGCGCGAAGACCAGTATGACGACGGCTTCGACAACGACGCCGACGATTATGGCGACGAGGGCGATCCGATCCGTCCGGGCGAACAGCAGGGCGAGGTCGAACAGCCGCGTCGTGAGCGGCAGCCCCGTGAGAATCAGGGCCGCGACAACCAGCAGCGGGAAAACCAGCCGCGCGAAACCTATGCGCGCGACAATCAGCAGCGTGAAGAGCGTCCCCGTCGCGACCGCGACGACCGCCCGCGCCGCGAACCGCGCGAGGATCGCCGCCCGATGCGGGCCGAACAGCCCGTCATGGCCGAGGAAGCGCAGCCGGTCGTGACCGCTCCCGCCATGACCCCCGAGGTCGCGGCAGCACCGCAGGCCGAGGAGGAGGCACCCCGCCGTCGCGGTCGCCCGCGTCGCGAGCGTCCTGCCGAGGACGTGGTGGAATCGACCGGCTTCGACGCCGATCGCCTGCCGCCCGCGCTGAGCGCCGCGCCGGAAGCGGAAACGGCGGCGGAAGAAAAGCCCCGTCGTCGGCGCATCCGCGCCGCTGCGCCGGTGGAGCCGGAGGCGGCGGCGGGCTGATCGCCCTTCACGCTTTCGATCGATCAAGGACCGGCCTCCGCAACATTTGCGGGGGCCGGTTTTTTATGGCCGCCGGTCGACATCCTCGTCATGCCCGGTGCCCGAGCTGAGGAAGACCAGCCCCATCAGCGCACCGGTCAGCATCACCATGCCGCCGATCCCGCCGATCACCCCCAGCATCGTCACCGCGTTCAGCGGGCCATAGATTCGAGCCAGCGCGATCATCGCCACCGCCACCGCGATGGCGGCGGCCACCGTCATCCACGCCATCATCATCCGGAACCGCGCCCAGGCAAAGGCCGCCTGTTTGGGATCGTCGAGGCCGGGTGGGGGAAGGCTCATGCCCGGACTATGGGTGGCGCGAGCCTGCTCGGCAAGCCGCCACGGATCAGGCCGACGAGGTCGCGTTCCGCCCCGGCCGTTTCGCCCACATCGCCTGTACGATCGCATTGATCTCGAGCCGGACGGGGTGGCGCAGCGTGTAAATGACCGCCAGCCATGCGAGCACGCCCGCAATGGCGCTGAGGCTCAGCAGGGCGAATCCCACCGCTTCGGGCGAAGCGACCCAGCGATAGACGGCGAGCAATGGGGCCACCGTGGCCAGCGCGGCGATCAGGCCCTGTGCATAGATGCCCAGCATATTCCGCCAGGCAAAGCCGGTCAGCCGTTGCAGCAACCCGGCATAGATGACGAACCACAAGATGCCATAGCCGACCCGCGACGCGGCGGCCGCCTCCAGCCCGAGCATCGCCCCCAGCAGCAACAGCCCGATCGATGCCGCCGTATCCAGCAGGTTGAGGAAGACGAGCTGGCGAATCCGGCCCAGCAAAATGGGCAGCTCGACGTGCAGCGGCAGCGCCGACATGAAGACCTGTCCGATGGCGATCCAGGCGAGCAGCGGTGCGACCCCGGCCCAGCGCGCGCCGTAGAGCATCAGCACGATCGGCGTCGCGGCGGCGGCCAGGAACGCCATGGCGGGCCAGGTCGCCGCGCTATAGGCCGCGACGACCCGCTGATAGGGGGCGGCCAGATCGGCCTCCTCGTCGCGCAGCCGGGCGAAGGCGGGGTAGAACACGCCGTCGACCGCGCCGCTGACCAGCATCTGCAACTGCGCGGCCAGGCTGGAGGCGCGGCTGAACAAGCCGACGGCGGTCAGCGTCAGGATACGCCCGATAACCAGGTCCGGGCTGCGCGTGCCGATCGCCCCGCTGATATGCAGCAACGAACTGTTCGACCCGAAGCGCAGGATCGGGCCGACACCCTTCAGGCGCGGCGGGAAGGGAGGGCGGATGCCCGATCGCCACTGACCGATCAGCGCGCGGGCGCCCTGCTGGGCGACCGCTGCCCAGGCGAGCGCGAACGCCGAATAGCCCGCCCAGGCCAGGCCGAGCGAAAAGACCGCATTGATGATCGCGGCGCCGACATTGACCTGGAACAGCGACTGATAATCCATCCGCCGCTGCAACATGGCACTGGGCACGATGCCGAACGGCACGACCAGATAGGATCCGGCAATGATGACGAGCAGCGGGGTCAGCCGCGCATTGCCGTAGAATTGCGCGACCGGCCAGGCGAGCGCCAGGATCAGCAGGCCGATGCCCAGCGCGAATATCAGCGATACCGAGAAGCACGTCTCGATCTGCGCGTCGCTCAAATGGCGTTCGCCCGCGACGAACCGGCTGATGCCGAAATCCTGCAGCACCGACACCATCATCGCGGCGGACAGCGCGATCGAATACAGCCCCATTTCCGGCGGGGTCAGGAAGTAGCGCGAGATGATGACGCTGACCACGAACTGGACGGCAAAGGCGATATATTGCGCGCCGATCGACCAAAGCGCGGCGCCCCGTACCGAAGACGACGTCATCGCCGGACCGCGTCGCGGGCCAGGGTGCGTGCGAGCCGCCAGGCCGCAACGGGCCTGCCGCTCCGCGCCAGCCGGGCCACCGCGTGCCACAGGCCCCGTACCCGCTGCCCTCCCACCCGCTGTCCGGCATGGCCGCGCGTCTCCGCCAAATGCGCGGCGATCAGCGGCAGGCCGTCACCCGCCAGCGAAGCGGGATCGAACAGGATGCCGCGCGTCACCTCGGCGCGGATCGCCTGCGCGGTGCCGGGGCGGTCGAATGCGGCGTCGAGCGCGTCGATCGGCGGCAGAACCTGCCAGGCATCGGTCGGATCGGGCCGCCCCGCCAGCCGCTCGGCCCGTGCCAGCCGCGCGACCGCCGCGCCATAATGCTGCGCCATGACGTGACGATTGGACACCTGGGTCGGCGAATAACGATAATAGAGCAGCCGATCGGGCAGATTGGCCATATGAGTCCGCTCCGCCAAGCGCAGCCACAGGTCGTAATCCTCACAATGGCGATAGGCCGCGCGATAGCCGCCGACCGCACGCACCAAGTCTCTGCGCATCATGACGGAGGGATGGCACAGGAGCGGGCCATCCTCGAGCGCAGCGATCACCGCGTCCGGCGTGATCGGATGATCGATCGTCCAGTCGCGACGCAGGTCACCGGTCTCGGTAATGCCGAAGACGCGGGTGCCCAATACGCCATGATCGGGATGCGCCTCCAGAAAGGCGATCTGCTGCGCAAAGCGATCGGGGTGGGCGATGTCGTCGCCATCCATGCGCGCGATATAGGGGGCGCGTGCCTCGGCGATGATGCGGTTCAGGCTGGGGATCAGCCCTTGGTTGCTCTGATGGATCACCCGGACGCGCGGATCGGACGCCGCATATCGGTCGAGGATCGCAGGGGACGCATCCGACGAACCGTCATTGACCGCCAGCAGTTCGAAGTCGGTGAAGCTCTGCGCCAGCATGCTGTCCAGCGCGAGCGCCAGATAGGCCGCATTGTTATAGACGCTCAGGGCGACGGTGATGCGAGGCGATGTCATGGTCGTATCGCACGGTTCCTAAACGCAACGGCTAAACATGCCCTTAAACGAGGCGCCGTGACGGCGCTAATCCTGAATGGCGGAAAGGTTCCGATCCCGAGACACCGGGAGGCGATATGCAACATACGGATAAATAGCGGTTTTTCGATTTTTACAGAAAAATGGCATTTTTTGTGTTGACCGGTTCGGGACCTCGGCCTAGAGGGGTTTCACCGCAGCGGTGGTCGCAACGACTGACCGGTGCAGCTACGACAGACTGGTGCGCTGGAAGCCCTGGGAACGGGGTGGT
>NZ_JAXCWU010000008.1:0-150910 GCF_034044895.1 Sphingomonas sp. CFBP8993
AACCGAAAACCGCTCACTTCAAGGAGCCAATTCCTGCACATCACATATTCAAGTGGATATGTAACGAGACATACGAACTGGCTTATTGCTTATTAACGATCTCCGAGCACCTTGAATGCCCAGAACAACCGCCAAGCCGCCGCCCGCATGTCCCTTCATCTAAATCACAATGTCAAAGAGCCGACAACAAATCACCGGCAACACCTTACCACCCCGTTCCCAGGGCTTCCAGCGCGCCAGTCTGTCGTAGCTGCACCGGTCAGTCGTTGCGACCACCGCTGCGGTGAAACCCCTCTAGGCGGACACCCGATTCCCGTCAACAACATTTTTCACACCAATGACACTTTTCCTCCAAAACATCGTCACACACTCCCCCTAACTTCCCCAGCTCGCCGACCTCGGAGGCTGTCATACGGTCAGCGCAGCCCCCTGCCCCCGCCCATCGATCAGCAGCGTCCTTCGACACCGGTGCCTGCGGGCCGCAATTCAGAGGCTCGGCTATTCCCGCCGTGTCGGCGTCGACCTTATTCTGTAAAAGCTCGCTTACAGTCCGGGGCACGAACGAGATGAGCCATTATCATGTGCGGGTCGTTGTCGGCCCCTATGGCTACTCGACCTATCAGGGCAGCAGGCCCCGGACGCCCCGTCACCCGCTTTCCCGCTGCGCCATCTGGGTGTGAAAAAGCGGGACACATGCCGTCACTTCGCGTGGAGGAAACCGTATGACGGTGGCCACGCTATCGCACCATGGGCGCTACGACTATCGGCCGATCGTCGGGCGCGCCGACTATTCGTGGCCCGAGAACCGCCGTCTGGCGATCTATCTGGGCGTGAACCACGAAGTCTTCGCGTTCGGCGAGGGACTGGGAGCGACGCTGGCGCCGTCCAAGACCGAACCGGACGTCATGAACTTCGCCTGGCGTGACTATGGCAATCGGGTCGGCGCGTGGCGGTTCAGGGAGATGTTCGACCGGCTCGAACTGCGGACCACCGCGCTCGTCAACGCCGCGATCATCAGCCAGTGTCCGGGGCTTGCCGAGGCATGCCGGGATCGGGGCGACGAAATCGCCGCGCACGGGCATAGCAATGCGGAGGCCGAGGGGGAGCAGAGCGAGGACGAGGAGCGTGCGATGATCGCCAACGTGCTCGAGGCGTTCGCCGGGATCGGTGTTCGCCCGCGCGGCTGGCTGGGTCCCTGGATTTCCGAAAGCCACCGGACGCCCGATCTGCTGGCGGAGGCCGGATTCGATTATGTCCTCGACTGGGCACATGATGACCAGCCGACGCGACTGAGAACCCGCAGCGGCAAGGGCATCCTGTCGATCCCCTATTCGCAGGAGATCAACGACATTCCTTCGATCATAGCCCGCCAGCAGGAGGCGGTGACCTTTGCAGGCATGATCGAGGACAATGTCGAACAACTGCTGAGCGAGTGCGATCGCCGACCATCGGTCCTGGGTATTGCCCTCCATCCCTATATCATGGGGCAGCCGCACCGCGCACTGCATCTGGAACGCGTTCTGACCCGACTGCGGGAGGCGGACGACCCGCGCATCTGGTGGACGACGGCGGGTGCCGTGGCCGAACATGTCGCCGCTCTGGGACATCCAGACGTCTGATGCTCCGTGCCTCGCCGTCGGCCGGTGATCAGCCTGGCCGGTTGGCAAGCACCGCGTCGAGCAGCCCCGGAAAGCGCTGGTCAAATTCATCACGGCGCAGCGTATTGATCATCTCGCGCCCCGCCTGCCTCGTCTCGATCAGCCCCGCAGCGCGCAACAGCTTGAGGTGATTGGACAGCGTGCTCTTGGGGATGGAGTCGCACGGTGCTGCATCGGTGCAACTCAGCCGTTCGGTCGCGGCCAGCCGTGCCACCATCGCCAGGCGATTGGAATCGGCCAGCGCGTGCAGCGCCAGATCGAGGGGAACGTCCTCCAGCCGGGGATGGGTGAAACGGGGCATGAAGCCGATATAGGGCAGACGCGCCATTTTAATAGTTCGGCATTATTGAACTATTAAAGCCTAACCCCATCTCCTGCCTGCCGACAGCGCACGATGCCGTGATCGCGGGCCCTATGTCTTGGAGAATATACATGTCGCTTGCAGGCAAAAAAGCGCTCGTCACCGGTGGATCGCGCGGCATCGGAGCGGCCATCGCCAAGCGGTTGGCGGCCGATGGCGCGACTGTCGCGATCACCTATGCGGGCAACACGGCCGCAGCCGACGCCACCATCGCGGCGATCGAGCGTGCCGGCGGCACCGCCTTCGCCTTTCAGGCCGATGCCGCTGATCCGGACTCCCAGCGTGGTGGTGTCGAACAGGGCGCCGCCGCGCTCGGCGGGATCGATATCCTGGTCCACAATGCCGGGATCGCCGAATTCTCTACCCTGGCCGAGGATAGCGACGACACCTTCGATCGCCAGTTCGGCGTCAACGTGAAGGGTCTGCACGTAGGCACGCGCGCCGCCCTGCCGCATCTTCGCGATGGCGGGCGGATCATCCTGATCGGCAGCATCTCGGGCGAAATGGCCTTCCCTGCGACCACCATCTATAGCGCGACCAAAGCAGCCGTGGCGGCGCTGGCGCGCGGCTGGGCCAAGGACCTCGCCCCGCGCAACATCCTGGTCAACACGATCCAGCCCGGTCCGATCGACACCGACATGAACCCCGCCGACAGCGAGTTCGCGACCCAGGTCCTGGGCGCCATCCCGCTCGGTCGCTATGGCAAGGTCGAGGAAGTGGCGGGCGCGGTCGCGTTCCTTGCCGGGCCGGACGCCAGCTACATTACCGGCACGACGCTCAATATCGACGGCGGTGTGACGGCGTAAGTCGTAGGCGGCCCCTTCCTCTCTATGGGAGGGGCCGCGCGTCGGGCTCCCCCCATGATAGTGTCCGTGGCGGCTCGCGCATGGCATGGGGCGGACACGCATGGCGTCCGCTACGTTTACAGGCGGCATCGGAAGCCCAAGCCGGAGTGTTCCCCATCTTCAATCTCGTCTTTGCTGTCCCCGCGCTGATCGTCCTGGCTCGCTGGCTGTCGCCCTTGCCGGTGCCCATCTGGGCCAAGATCCCCGTTGGGCTGCTGATGCTGGCCGCCTCGCAATTCCATTTGTGGAGCCGCTTCTCGTCCGGGTCGGTCTTCGCGCCGGAGTTCTCCCGCCCGGTCGTGATCCTGTTCAACTGGGCGTTCGGCGCGCTGGCGTTGCTCGCGGTGTTCCAGCTGGTGGTCGATCTGGGGGCGCTGGTGACGATGCTCGTTCGTCGACAGGCGATCCGCGAACCAGCGACGCTGCGTTACGCCATCGCCGCGCTGGCGGCCGGGTTGGCCGCGCTTGGGGTGGCCAATGCCTTGCGCGTGCCACCGGTCCGGGACGTGACGGTCGCGATCCGCGACCTTCCGCCAGCGTTCAACGGCTATCGGATCATCCAACTGACCGATCTGCACATCAGCCGCCTGTTTACCGCCGAATGGGCGCACGCGGTCGTCGAGCGGAGCAACGACGCCGGAGCCGACCTGATTGTCGTGACCGGCGATTTCATCGACGGATCGGTCGATATGCGCCGGGACGACGTGGAGCCGTTGCGCCGCCTGCGCGCGCCCGACGGGGTCTATGCCATTCCGGGCAATCACGAATATTTCTTCGATTATGATGCGTGGATGCGGCACCTGTCGGGCATGGGGTTCCGCATGCTGACCAATGCCCATGCGGTCGTCGAACGCGGTGGCGATCGGCTGGTCATCGCCGGAGTGACCGACCTCTCGGCACCCAGCGTCGGCCAGGCCGGACCCGACCTGACCCTCGCGCTCCGCAACGTCCCCGGCGATGCGCCGGTCATCCTTCTCGACCACCAGCCCGGCAAGGCGCGTGATGCCGCCGCGCAGGGCATTGCGCTTCAGCTGTCCGGCCATACCCATGGGGGCATGATCCGTGGGCTCGACCGGCTTGTGGCTCGCGGCAATGCCGGGTTCGTGTCGGGTCGTTACGCCGTGGGTGACATGACGCTCTATGTCAGCAACGGCACCGGCCTGTGGCCGGGCTTCGCGCTGCGACTGGGCGTACCGTCCGAGATCACGCGGTTCACGCTGCGGCCGATGCCGTAAATCGGGGCCAGCGCATCGTCGGCAATCCGACTTTATAATCAGGAATTTGCAACCCGCCGCATGATCGCGCAGGAGGGAAGACGCACGGGGACGCTTTAGGGGGATTGAGAATGAAGCGTCGGGTTCTGGGGCAGTTGCCGCTCCTTCAGGAACACCGGGCCTTGGCCTATGCGCTGAGCCTGTTGCTCTGCGCTATCGCCTGGTGGATACGCTGGATGCTTCATTCGGCCTTCCCGCCCGGCTTTCCGTACCTGACATTCTTTCCTGCGGTCATCCTCACCTCGTTCCTGTTCGGCCGCGGTCCGGGCGTGGTTTCGGCCGTGGTCTGCGGGATACTCGCCTGGTATTTCTTCATTCCACCGATCCACACCTTCGACCTGTCGGGGCGGACGCTTGTCGCGATCGGCTTCTACACCTTCGTCGTTGCCGTCGATATCAGCCTGATCGACGCGATGCAGCGCGCGTATCGGCGGACGGCGCGCCTGGCGGCCGGGCAACGGCGCCTGGCCGAGCGCACGGAGCTTTTGTTCAACGAGCTCCAGCACCGGGTGTCCAACAATATCCAGATGGTCGGTGCCATGCTGTCGCTGCAACAGAGACAGGTCACCGATCCGATCGCCCGCATGATCCTGACCGATGCGTCCAAGAAGCTGCAACTGATCGGGCGTATCCAGCGACAGCTTTATTCGACCAGTGGCGAGCAGGTGCCGCTGGACATATTCCTGCGCGACCTGATGGCCGACCTGTTCGCGGCCGATGCCAGGCCGGGTATCAGCCACCGGATCGACGCGGTTTCCGGCATCCTTCTGCCCCCCGATGCCGCGATCCCGCTCGCCCTCATCATGGCGGAGGGTATCGCCAACGCGATGGAGCATGGCTTTGCGGGCAAGGAATTCGGCACGGTCGTCGTGAACCTTACCCGCCGGGACGGGACGACCGAGCTTTGCGTCATCGACGACGGGGCCGGACTGCCGCCGGAATTCGCCCTCGCTCGCTCGGAAAGCCTGGGCCTGAAGCTTGTGGCCAGCCTCGCGCGGCAGATCGGGGCGCAGCTCAGCATCGAAAACCGGCCCTCGGCCGGGACCATCCTGCGCTTGGTCCTGCCCGACAATAGTGGTCGGGATGGATCGGCTGACGCGGGGGGGTGAGAAACGATCGTGGCTCGAAACCAGGCGTCGAGCCGTTGTCCCGATACGCCTAACGAGGACCAATCGAAGCTGCTGCATCCGCTGCGCATGATATCCGTAATCGGCATGACCTCGCCGTTCATCGTCAGCGCCGCGGACCTGGAGATCGGCTATACCTTCGCACATAACCTTACGCTGACGATCGGCTCGCCCCCACCGCGACCATACCGATCTGTCCGATCACCGGCGGCACCGCCGATGGACAGGTCTATCCGCGCAACGGCGGCTTCTACTACACCCGCCTGCGTGTAAAATACTAAGCCCGTGGCAGTGGGGCGGGTTCACCCCGCCCCACTGTCCGATCAGTCCAGGCCGGTCAGTGCGAGCGTCGCGAAACTGGCCAGCCAGTGCTCGCCCATATAGTCGCCGGACACAGCCTCCAAGGCGGCGTCCATGTGCCGGGCGGCGGACTCCTCCAATATGGCGGTGAGCGCCGGCGGCAGCGTCTGGGCCAACGCCCGCATCGCCCAGGCACGGCTGAGGTTCAGGCCGTCGAGATGCGCGATCTGTCCGTCGCTGCGGTCGCTGACCTCGGCCGGGGTCAGGAGCGCCGCTGGCTGGCCTCTGGTCAAGTCCGGCAGGAAGCCAGCAAACCAGTCGCCAAACGCGTCGGCGGGCAGCAGGCGCTGCATCGCCATCGCCTCCACCAGCACCGGGGACAGGAAGTCCTGCCCACTCGGCTCCCATGCCTGGGCGGCGCGGTCCTTGCCATACCAGCGGCGGGCACAATCGGTCATCGTGGCGCGCATCGCATCGTCGCCTGCCACCCGCGCATAGCGGTCGGTCAGGACCAGCGCGAAGGCGGTATTGGCATGCATCCCGACCCGCACCGGATAGGTCAAGAGCGGCAGGAAATCGTGCCACCGCGTCGCAAAGGCTTCCGCCAGCGGCCGCAGGGTGGCGGCATGCGGGCTGCCCGAGACGGTCAGTTCGCTCGCCAGCATCATCAACCAGGCCCAGCCATAGGGCCGCTCGAACCCTCGCGACGCGGGCCGATCGAGATAGGCGCATTCGACCTCGACCTTTTCGGGCGTGAACGCCTCGGCAAACAGCGCGTCGATCTCGGCCGCTTCGCCAAGGGCAGGAAAGCGGTGGCGCAGCCGTGCCAGCAGCCAATATCCATGGACGCAGCTATGCCAGTCATAGCTGCCGTAGAAGATCGGATGCGCGACGCGCGGCACATAGGCATCCGCATCGCTGGTCATCACATGGTCCGCCTTGTGCGGATATTCGCGGGTCACATGGCCCAGGGCGATACGGGCGAAACGGCTGGCGAGATCGGGGGTCATGCTGTCTTTCCGGGGAAGGCGCAGAGCGTCAGGACGATGATGTTGAAGACGAGCAGGATCAACGCGGTCGGCCACTGGACGCGGATCACGCCGAACCGGTCGCGCAGTTCCAGGACGGCGGCGGGCACGATGTTGAAGTTGGCTGCCATCGGCGTCATCAGCGTCCCGCAAAAACCGGACAGCATGCCCAGGGCCGCGACCGCCGCCGGATCTCCGCCGAAGCGGTGGATGACGATCGGCAATCCGATCCCGGCGGTCATGATCGGAAAGGCGGCAAAGGCATTGCCCATCACAATCGTGAACAGGGCCATGCCGATGCAATAGGCCAGGGTCGCGGCCAGCGGCGTATCCAGCGCCACGACACCGGTCACGCCGTCCGCCACAACGGTCCCGACCCCCGCCATTGCAAAGACCCCGCCCAGCGCCGCCAGCATCTGCGGCAGGACCATCGCCCATCCGATCGCATCCGATAGTCGCCGCCCCTCCGCCACCGCGGCACCGCCCGGCGGGCGGGTCAGCAGGATAGCGAGGCCCAGGGCGACCACGGCACCGACCGCCAGCGCGACAAGCGAAACCTGTTTGGGATCGATCACCGGCATACCGGCGATGATGCCATCGGGGATCAGCAACGTTCCCGCCAGCGTCACGGCCGGCAGGGCGAGCGCGGGCACGAACAGGCGATGGCCCAGCCGTGCAGCCCCGGCGCGAGCGAGCCCCGCGTCATTGGATGCGATGGCCGAGGGACGCAGCCCCCAGGTCGCAAGGCCGACGAGAACCAGCACCAGCATCCCGGCCACCAGATCGGGAAGCCAGACGCCCGGCCCCAGCAGGACCGCGAACACGCCCCAGAACGCCGCATTGCGCCACCGCGTCGGCGAGACCCGGTCCAGCGCATGATGCGCCGCGACGGCCGCAGGCAGGGCCGCCGCCGCAAAGCCCAGCGCATCCAGCCCGATCATCGGCACCGCGCCTTTAAACGGCGATCAAGCAGCAGCAACCGGATGCCATGGACGATAAATGCCATGATCGCGGTCGGGATCGCCCATAGCGCGACATCCAGTGGCGCGACCACGACCCCCTCCTGCTCCAGCACCGCACGGATCAACAGGATCGAGCCGATCGCGATGAACACGTCCTCGCCGAAGAACAGGCCGATATTGTCGACCGCCGCCGCCTGCGCACGGATATCGTCGCGCAAGTCGGGGTCGAGCGCGGGGTCGCCATCACGCGCCGCGACGCCTTCGACCATCGGCGCCACGATCGGGCGGACCATCTGGACATGCCCGCCCAGCGCGTTGAGGCCCAACGCAGCGGTCACCTGGCGCACCGCCAGATACCCCAGCAAGACACGCCCGACCGTCGCCCCGCGCAACCGCCCGACCAGCGCGCGCGCATGGTCGCGCAAGCCCGCCCGTTCGAGAAGTCCGATGGTCGGCAGCGCCAGCCAGGCGACGGCCATGAACCGGCTGGAGACGAAAGCCTTGCCGATCATCGCCACGACTTCGACCGGCCCGTGGCCCGCCGCCGCCGCGCTGGCGAAGGCGGCAATCGTCACGACCAGCAGCGGATTTACGCCCAGCGCAAAGCCGATGACGATGATCGCGATCCCCGACAGAACCAGCATCGCGTCGCCCCTTCCCTACAGCGTCGCGGCGGCGCGCGCCGCCTGGTTGTAATGGCCCGACAGCCGACGCAGCAGGGCGGCGGCCGCCGACAGCGCCTCGGCATCGGGGCCGTCCGCATCGACAGCGGCGGCCAGCACATGCTCGCGAATATCGCGATACCCTGTGCAAAAGTCGCGTCCCGCCTCGGTCGCCAGCAACAGCTTCTCCTTGCCCTCGCGATGGGTCGCTATCAGCCCGGCCTTTTCCAGCTTGCGGATGGCGTAGGTGACCAGGTGCGTGTCCTCGATGTCGAGGACCAGCGCGATGTCGGCGATACGCTTGGGCCGATCGCGATGACGGACGGTGTGGAGGATCAATACCTCGAGCGGCGCAAGCGCCAGGCCGGTCGCGGCAGCGCAGCGGGCCATCCAGCGCTGATAGGCGGCGGCCGCCAGCGTCAGGCTGAACTCCAGCTCCGAGAGCGCGGGCACCGAACCATCGGCAAGGTGCGCCGACGATACGATCGCGCGCCGTTCATTAGCCATATGCCCTCCAGTCCCGACCGACGATCGCGCTGGCCAGCCAATCTGTCAACATGTACACGATGATTCGTCGATAAATTACATACAAGGCTTATGCGATGCGCTGGTCGTTCTGGATTGATCGTGGCGGCACCTTCACCGACATCGTCGCGCGGGCACCGGATGGGGCGATCACGACTACCAAGCTGCTCAGCGACAATCCCGAACGCTACGACGATGCGGCGGTGGCGGGTATCCGCCAGCTGCTGGGCCTGGCCGACGATGCCCCCCTGCCCACCGACATGATCGCGGAGGTCAAGATGGGCACGACCGTCGCGACCAACGCGCTGCTCGAACGCAAGGGCGCCCGCACGCTGCTGGTGGTCGACCGGGGCTTTGCCGACCTGCTCGCGATCGGCAACCAGGCGCGACCGCGCCTGTTCGACCTGGATATCCGGCTTCCGGTGCCGCTTTATGATGCGGTGATCGAGATTGGCGGCCGCATCGACCGCGACGGAAATATCGTCGTGCCGCTCGACGAAGCGACGACGGCCGAGGCCCTGGCCGCCAAACGCGCGGAGGGGTTCGAAGCGGTGGCGATCGCGCTCACCCATAGCTGGGCGCACCCCTCCACCGAAGTGCGTGTCGCCGAACTCGCCCGCGCGGCAGGCTTTGCGCAGGTGTCCGCCAGCCATGCGGTCAGCCCGCTGATCGGCCTCGTCTCGCGCGGGCGGACCAGCGTCGTCGATGCCTATCTGTCGCCGGTGTTGCGCCGCTATGTCGACCGGGTTGCAGGCGCCCTCGACGGCGTGCCGCTGCACTTCATGCAGTCGAACGGTGGTCTGGCCGAGGCGGCGGCGTTCCAGGGCAAGGACGCGATCCTGTCCGGACCGGCCGGTGGTGTCGTGGCGGCGGCGCGCACGGCGGAGGCGACCGGGATCGACCGTGTGATCGGGTTCGACATGGGCGGCACCTCGACCGACGTCACCCTCTATGCCGGGCGGTTCGAGCGTGTGCTGGATGCCGAGGTGGCTGGCGTGGAAATGCGCGTACCGATGATGGCGATCGACACGATCGCGGCCGGTGGCGGATCGATCCTGCACTATGACGGCGCACGCTTCCGCGTCGGCCCCGACAGCGCGGGCGCCAATCCCGGCCCCGCCTGTTATCGTCGCGGCGGACCGCTGACCGTCACCGATGCCAATGTCCTGGTCGGCAAGATCCAACCGACGCATTTCCCGGCGGTGTTCGGGCCGAACGGTGACGAGCCGCTGGATGCCGAGGCCACCGCGCGCGGCTTTGCCGCACTCGTCGCGCAGACCGGCATCACGGACCCGCGTCGGATCGCGGAGGGCTTTATTGAGGTGGCGGTCGCGCAGATGGCCGCCGCGATCAAGCGTGTCGCGCTGGAGCGCGGCGAGGATGTCTCCGGCTTCACGCTGCAATGCTTCGGCGGCGCAGGCGGACAGCATGCATGTCGCGTCGCCGAGACGCTGGGCATGTACCGGGTGCTGATCCATCCGCTGGCCGGGGTGCTCTCCGCCTATGGCATGGGTCTCGCCGACCGGATCGCCATTCGCCAGCGCTCGGTCGAACGACCGCTCGGCACGCCGCTCGGCGACATCGCGGACGCGCTAGGCGAGGCCGCCGAGGCGGAGGTCGGGGCGGGGGCCGAGCGGGTCGCCACCGTCAACCTGCGCTATGCGGGGACGGATACCGCGCTGGGCGTCCCCTTGGGCGATGATAGCGTAATGCGCGACGCGTTCGAGGCCGCGCACCAGACCCGTTTCGGCTTCGTCAGCCCGGACCGCGACATCGTCGTCGACAGCCTGCTGGTCGAGGCGAACCTGCCCGGCGCACCAGTTGCCCCGCCACGGCTTGCCCCCCGGCACGGCCCCCTGCCCGCCCCGATCGCGACCGTCACCGTCTGGACCGGTGGTGCCGAACATACGACGCCGATCCACGACCGCGCCGACCTGCGGCCCGGTGATCGCATCACCGGCCCGGCGCTGATCCGCGAAGCCATCGCCACGACGATGGTCGAACCAGGCTGGACCCTGGAGGTCGATGACGGCGGCGCGCTGATGCTCCATCACAGCGGGGCTGCGGCCCGCGCCGAACCCGACCCGGCGATTGCCGATCCGGTTCAGCTCGAGCTGTTCAACACCCAGTTCATGGGCATTGCCGAACGCATGGGCGTGGTGCTGCGCAACACATCCAGCAGCGTCAACATGAAGGAACGGCTCGACTTTTCATGCGCACTGTTCGACGCGGCGGGGCGGTTGATCGCCAATGCGCCGCATGTGCCCGTCCATCTGGGCGCCATGGGCGAAAGCTTGCGCGCGGTGATCGCCAGCCGGGGCGCGACGCTGAAGCCCGGAGATGTCGTCGCGCTCAACAACCCGTTCAACGGCGGCACCCACCTGCCCGACGTGACGGTCATCGCACCCGTCTTCGACGATGCAGGCAAGGCAATCCGCCTCTTCGTCGCCAATCGTGGCCATCATGCCGATATCGGGGGCCTCACCCCCGGATCGACGCCGCCCCAGTCCAGGACGCTGACGGACGAAGGCGTGGTGATCGACGACTTCCTGCTGGTCGATGGCGGCACCTTCCGCGAAGAGGCGTTTCGCCGCCTGCTCGCCGATGCACCCTATCCGGCGCGCAGCCCGGATACCAATGTCGCCGACATCAAGGCGCAGCTGGCGGCCAACGCCACCGGCATCGCCGAGCTGAACGCCCTGATCGCCGCGCGCGGATGGCCGATGGTGGACGCCTATATCGGCCATGTCATGGACCATGCCGAGGAAAGCATCCGCGGCGTGCTGTCCCGCCTGACCGACGGGTCGTTCGATTATACGATGGACGACGCCACCCCGCTGAAGGTCCGCGTCACGGTCGACGCGGTGACCCGCAGCGCCACGATCGACTTCACCGGCACCGGCCCAGCCAGCCCTGGCAATTTCAATGCGCCCCCTGCGGTCACGCGCGCGGTGATCCTCTATGCCTTTCGCTGTCTGGTCGGCGCTGACCTGCCGCTCAATGAAGGCTGTCTGGCGCCGCTGACCATCGTCATTCCCGATGGCTCCTTCCTGTCGCCGCCGCGTGGCAGCGCGGTCGTCGCGGGCAATACCGAGGTCAGCCAAGCGGTCTGCAATGCGCTGCTCGGGGCGCTGGGCGCGTGCGCGGCGGCGCAGGGGACGATGAACAACTTCCTGTTCGGCAACGAGCGCTATCAATATTACGAGACGATCTGCGGCGGTGCCGGAGCCGGGCCGGGCTTTGACGGCGCGTCGGCGGTGCATACGCACATGACCAACACGCGGATCACCGATCCCGAAATCCTCGAACTCCGCTATCCCGTCCGCCTCGACCGTTTCGCGATCCGCCGTGGATCGGGAGGCCAAGGCGCAACGCGGGGCGGTGACGGGGTTATCCGGTCGATCACTGCGCTGGAGGCGATGACGGCGACGATCGTCGCATCCCGCCGGACGATCGCCCCGTTCGGCCTTGCCGGGGGTGGCGATGGTTCGACCGGGGTCCAGCATGTCCAACGGGCCGATGGGACCAGCCATGGCCTGGCCGGTGTCGATCAGGTGGCGCTGGAGGCAGGCGACTGCCTGACCATCCAGACCCCTGGCGGTGGCGGCTTCGGCCTCTCGGCGGACGGATAACGCCGCATGATCCCGTAAGGCGAGGCTGGAACCTTTCGCGGCTAAGGGGGTGCCGATCGCCGCAGCGATGTACTCGAACCGGATTATCGCTCGTGAAAAATACATGGTCCGAATGCGGTTTCGATTCGTTTCGACGATGTCCCGAACAGGAGAGAAAAATATGCTGTTTCACACGATGGTCGGATCGAACGACATCGAGCGATCGAAGCGCTTCTATGACACGGTGCTTGGCACCCTGGGCGTCGGCGAACCGACACGAAATATCGCCGACAGCGGCCATATCCGGCTGATCTACAACAATGGCAACGGGACCAACTTCATCGTCAGCCAGCCGATCAACGACGAGCCGGCGACCATCGCGAACGGCAGCACCGTTGCATTTGCGTGCGACTCGCCGGAACAGGTGAAGCGGTTTCACGACGTCGCGGTCGCCCATGGCGGCACCTCGATCGAGGCTCCGCCCGGACCGCGGAACACCGCCAGCATGGGCACGATCGAACTCGCTTATGTCCGTGATCCCGATGGCAACAAGCTGTGCGGGATTCACTTCCCTAAGTAATCAGGCTTATCCGATATCGGCCTGCCGGCGCTGCCCGTTCTCATTCTGAACGGGCAGCAACGCGGTTCCAAGAGGATGCAGATGGCCAGACGTTGGGACGTTGATCGCCGCATCCGTCAGGCGTAACGCTCCATCATGACCCGCAACCGAACTTGGCGAAAAGCCCTGATCGCCTTGTTCGTCGCGATCGTGGCCTTCACCGGCTATCACGCGGTTCGAACAGTCAGCGATGCCATCTATTGGAATGCGCACCGCGACGAACCGATCGAGCCGTGGATGACGATCGGCTATGTCGCCCATTCCTATCACGTGCCCCCTCATGTGCTTCATGCCGCGTTGGGCCTGCCGCCGCACCCGGACCGGCGGCCGCTGGCCCGGATCTCGCGCGACAGCGGACTGTCGATGACGCAGATCGAGGCACGACTGACCTATGCGATCGTGCATGTGCGGCCCCCCTACCCTCCGCCGGGCCCACCCCCGCAACCGATCATGCCATCGCGATCATCGTCGTCCGCCCGATGACCGACCAACTGCTCGAACTGCTGACGACCTACGGGCTGCCAGCGCTTTTCGTCGCGATGGTGCTGGCCGCGGCGGGTATGCCGTTTCCCAGCTCGCTGACATTGGTCGCCATGGGCTCGTTCGTCGCGCAGGGGGAATTGTCGTTCTGGCCGGTGATCTTCGCCGGTTCGGCCGGGGCCATTGTCGGCGATCAGATCGGTTATGCCTTCGGGCGATATGGCGGGCGACCTTTGCTCGCGGCGGTCACGCAACGCATCGGCGGGGCGGACAAGGTCGAGAAGGCCGAGGCCCATTCGCGCAAATGGGCGGGCTGGGGCATTTTTTTCAGCCGGTGGCTCATCGGACCGCTGGGGCCGTGGATCAACGTCACCAGCGGGCTGACGAATTATCCCTGGGTGCGGTTCATCGTCCTCGACATTGCGGGCGAAGTCCTGTGGTTGTTGATCTACGTCTCTCTCGGTCGCGCCTTCAGCGACCAGGTTCAGACGATCGCAAGCCTGCTCGGGAACCTGACATGGGTGATCGTCGGCCTGCTCGCGGCCATATTGCTCGGCTGGAAGCTTTTCGGCCGCTCCCAGACGGCCTCCGGAGACACGGAATAACGGCCGAGCCATCCGGCGAATGCACGCCGTGTCGGTCGGACGCGAAGGCGCGGCCGATCGGACTTAACCGTCCGCCAGACCATGCCGATTGGCCTCGGCGATCATGCTTGCCAGACGCTCGGCATCCTCAGCGACCCGATCGTCGTCTAGTTCGCGCCGCAGCCACCGCAATTCGTGAAGCTTGCCGCTGTCGTCAAGTTCCCCGCATCCGACCCGCTTGCCATAGTCCAGCAACGCACAAGTCGCACCGGGAACATGCTGCCGGACGATCTGCTGCACCCGATCGATAACATACTCGCCGGTTCCTGCAATTTCTGTCATTTCATCCTTCCATTCGGTGCCATGACGGCACCCGTGTTTCGGCTCGTAAAGCCGCCCATGTCCGTCGATCCGATGCCGGACGTTTTTTGATTTGTATTTCGGTCGGGGCGATCGACCGGCCGGTATCAGCGCTGCTTCTTGGTGATGGTCGCGGTGAAGTCCGGATCCTTCTTCGCCACCCAGTCCACGAACTTCCGCACGTTCGGATTGTCGAGCAGGCCAGCGACATTCATGCCATGCCGCTGCAACTCGGAGTTGGTGAAATTGGCGGTCAGCGTCTGCTGGCAGATCGGATGCATCGGCACGACGTCGCGGCCACCGCGGCTTTTGGGGACAGGATGGTGCCAGACAATGGTCTTGCCCGTCGGCCGACCGCACAGCCAGCATGGCGTCGGCTCAGCCGGAACCTCGTCTTCCTGGGGAAGGTGATCATAGGGATCGTATTTCGAACGTCTGGCCATAACTCGATCTAACTGCCTCGATTGCCGTGGCCTGTAGCAAAGCGAACGGCGGCATCATATGGAAAGCTGGGCGCAGGAGCCTCCACTCGAACGGCACGATACCGCGCCCGAGAAGCCCCGCAGGATGGCTACGTCAGATGCCTTAACGAGACGCCGTTCCCATGCTCTCCCGGTGCTGCGGCTGTGGCGTAACGAACATGATCATGTGCACGCGCATAGTGGTGATGGCGGGCGAATTGCCCTCCCCCCGACGGGCATACTACCGACCTAGAACTTCCGTCATGACTGACGAAGCGTTGGTTAGCATGTCTTCTTTGAAGGCATTTATATCCGCTGCATCCATGCAGCATAAATCAAGGCTGGAACGAAGTCACTTTAATCGTTTGCAAAGCCTTGGTTGGTATTGGGTCCCCCGATAAAAAAAACGGGGGATCACGTGCTTCTTCAAAAGCTAATCATGTCGGGCATTCCATTCGTACTGACGGTTCCGGTACAAGCCCAGGCGCAAACCACGCCGGCTGACAAGCGGACCGATGACAAGGCCGTCGAGAAGAATACGGCCAACAAGGATGTCGTCGTTACAGCCGTCGCGCGCGGGCGCGATCGTCTGGACAGCGCCATCTCGACCAGCTCGCTCGGCGCGGCCGAGATCCTGAAGGCGGCACCGCGCTCGACCGCCGAAATCTTCCGCAACATCCCCGGCATCCGCTCGGAAAGCTCGGGCGGCGACGGCAACGCCAATATCTCGATCCGCGGCCTGCCGATCGCGTCGGGCGGTGCCAAGTTCCTGCAGTTGCAGGAAGACGGGCTGCCGGTGCTCGAATTCGGCGACATCACCTTCGGCAATGCCGACATCTTCCTGCGTGCCGATATGAACGTGTCGTCGGTCGACGCCATTCGCGGCGGCTCCGCCTCGACCTTCTCGTCCAATTCGCCGGGCGGGGTCATCAACATGATCTCCAAGACCGGCGACGTGCCGGGCGGCGCGATCATGGCGACCGCCGGACTGGATTACGGCGAGTATCGGCTCGACTTCGATTACGGCGCCAAGCTCACCGACACGCTGCGCTTCCATGTCGGCGGTTTCTATCATCAGGGTGAAGGGCCGCGCCGCGTCGGCTATGACGGCACCAAGGGCGGCCAGATCAAGCTGAACATCACCAAGGAGTTCAGCGGCGGCTATATCCGCTTCTACGGCAAGTTCCTGAACGATCGGTCGGCGGCCTATCTGCCCAATCCCGTGCGCGTGACCGGCACCAACGCCGATCCGCGCTACGAAAGCATCCCCGGCTTCAACATCGCCCGCGACGCCCTGCTGTCGCGCTATAACACCAGCAACGTGACGCTGGACGGGCAGAACAATCCGGTAGTCGACGATATTCGCGACGGCCAGCATCCGGTGGTCAACGCGTTCGGGGTGGAAACGCGCTTCGACGTGTCGGGATGGACCGTGACCGACCGGTTCCGCTATGCCGATGTCTCGGGCCGGTTCATCTCGAACTTCCCCTCGGCGGTCGATAGCGCGGCGGCGACCGCGACCGCGCTGGGCGGTGCCGGCGCGACGCTGCGCTATGCCAGCGGACCGAACAGCGGACAGGCGATCACGAACCTGTCAGGGCTGAACGGCAACGGCCTGCTCGCCCGCGTCGTCGTGTTCGACACCAAGCTCAACAGCCTCGACAATGTCACCAACGATCTGCGCGCCAGTCGCGTCTATGACATCGGCAAGGGCGAGCTGACCACCACCGCCGGCTTCTACAAGTCGCGGCAGACGGTCGACACCGACTGGCTGTGGACCTCGACATTGATGGACGTGCGCGGCGACGGGCGTGCGGCGTTGGTCAATGTGTATAATGCCGCAGGCGTGGCGCAGACCCAAAATGGATATTACGCATTCGGGGCGGATTATTTTGGCGGGTGCTGCCGTCGCAGCTACCGGGTCGACTATAACGTCAATGCGCCGTTCGGCTCGCTGAACTACAAGATCGGGCGGTTCGCGCTGGGCGCCAGCATCCGCTACGACTTCGGCAATGCGCAAGGGTCGATCTTCGGGTCGGATCTGGGCGGCGGGCGCGTCGGCACCACGGCGCGCGACATGAACGGAGACGGCGTGATCTCCGCAGCCGAGCAGCGCGTGGCGGTGATCCCGCTGACCAGCCCGGCGCCGGTCGATTATAGCTGGCACTATCTGTCTTACTCATCGGGCCTGAATTTCCGCGTGTCGGAGCCGTTCGCGATGTTCGTCCGCTATAGCCGGGGCGCGCGCGCCAATGCCGACCGGCTGTTGTTCGGCCCGGCGGTCAGCACCACCGACGGCCATCTGATCAACCGCGACACCGCGGTCGATTATGTGCGCCAGGCCGAACTGGGCCTGAAGTATCGCCAGAACGGCATGTACGTGAACCTGACCGGCTTCTGGGCGCGGACCGAGGAGCAGAATTACGAGGCGACGCGCCAGGTCTTCATCGACCGCGAGTACCGCGCCTATGGCCTGGAGCTGGACGGGGCGTATAGCGTCGGCCCGTTCAACATGACCGGCGGGGCCACCTGGACCGATGCCAAGATCGTCAGCGACGCACTCAACCCCGGCGTGGTCGGCAACACCCCGCGTCGCCAGGCCCGGCTGATCTTCCAGGCGACGCCGCAGGTCGATCTGAACCGCGTCACGATCGGCGCTAACGTGATCGGCACGACCAGCAGCTACGCGCAGGATACCAACCAGCTGAAGCTGCCCGGCTATACGGTGGTCAACGCCTTCGTGCAGTTCCGCGCCACCGACCGCATCCTGGTTTCGCTGAACAGCAACAACCTGTTCAACGCTTTGGGCTTTACCGAGGCCGAGGATGGCGTGATCCCGGCGAATGGCATCGTACGGGCGCGGACGATCAACGCGAGAACGACCTCGCTGTCGGTCCGTGTCGGTTTTTGACAAAGATACGGGGCGCGGCCCAATAGCTGCGCCCCTCACATATTTTTGTTTCGCTCAACTTGAGGCAGTTGTGGACGTATGATTGCAGTCGACCCATCCGTCTCTGAAAGAGCATTTGCCGCAAGCCCTATCCGTCTGACGTAAGCGACGAGGACTGCTCACTGATCGCGCCGTACTCGCTGCTGCAGGGCAGCGGGTACGCAACCAGCATGAGGTGTTCAACAGCCTTCACCACACCTTAAAGACGGGTGCACCGTGGCGACGGCTGATCAACAACCCGCTGCCCTGAGCGGTGGTTTACCAGCAGAGGTGGCGACGGCTTGCTGCGGGATGCTTCGAGGCGCTTGTTGATCTGCCCCCTATTTTGAACGGACGGATTTTGGCCCAAGCAGAAAGCATGGCGCTATCCCCTGAATATAGGCTTATGTCCGTGTCCGAGATCATCACCGACGGCAGTCGGCGCCGTCACTGGAGTACGGCTGAGAAACTGAGGATCGTCGAAAAGACGCTCGATGGTCGCGAAAGCATATCGGTGATGGCGCGCCGCAACGGGGTCGCGCCGAACCTGCTGTAACGCTGGCGGCCGCTGATGCAGGAAGGCGGGAGCGTCGTGGCTACCAGCGACGATGACGTGACCAGCCATCGCCAGGTACGCGAGATGGAAACCCGCATCGGCGAACTGGAGCGCCAGCTCGGGCGCAAGACGCTCGAGGTCGAGATACTGAAGGAGGAACTGGAGCGCTCGCGCCCGAAAAAATGCGAGCTTGCTCATGCACTCACCGCTGCCGGAGAGTATCCGGTGAACCTGATCGCCAGCACGCTCGGCGTTGGGCGCTCGACGGTGTACGACCGCCCGACCGGCAGCACCCGGACCCGCGGGCCGTACTCCAAGGCCCAGGATGCCGATCTGCTGTCCCGCATCCGCCAGATCGCCGCGCATCGGCCCACTTACCGCTACCGCCGCATTGCTGTGGTCCTCAACCGACAGCAAAGCGCCGAAAGACTGGCGTCGGTCAATCGCAAGCGCATCTACCGCATCATGGCAGCCGACCGCCTGTTGCTGGCGCGGCGCTATACCAAGCGGGCGGACTATGGCCATGACGGGGTCGTGGTGGCGATGCGTTCCAACCTGCGCTAGTGCTCGGACGGCTTCGAGTTCATCTGCTGAAACAGCAAGGTCCTGCGCAGCGCCTTCATCATCGATGTCCATGACCGCGAGATCATCGCCAGGCGCGCGGTGCCGAAACTGGCATTAGCGGCTTGAACGTGCGCGGCATCATGTCGGAAGCCGTGGAAACCCGCTTCGGCGGCATGCGCGCGACGACACCGGTCAAGATGCTGTTGGAAAACGGCTCGGCCTACACCGCCAGCAAAACACGGATCTTAGCCCGACAGTTGGACCTCAAATCCTGCTTCACGCCTGTTCGCGGCCTGCAATCCAACGACAGCTCGGCGGCCTTCGTCCATACCCTCAAACGCGATTACGTCCGCGTCTTGCCGCTCCCCGATGTACTCACCGAGTTGACTTCGCTTGCCGGATGGATCGAGGACTACAGCGCCTCCCACATTTAGGGCTCAAAATGCGTTCGCCGCACGAGCATCGCGCACGGATTTCTGGACTCACCTGAACCCGTCCGGTGAAACAGGGGCCAGATCACAGGTGGACGACCTGAGCGCGGCGCTGCGACTGGCGGCCGAGCACACGGCCGAGTCAACTGCTGCGATCATCGCTGGGGTCAGGACTCGTTGATCACAGCCAGAAGATGACGGTTGCTGGCAAGGTGATGGCAGAGAAGAAGGTGGTTGGGCAGCGATCGTAGCGGGTAGCGACGCGTCGCCAGTCTTTGAGGCGGCCGAACATGATCTCGATGCGGCTGCGACGGCGATAGCGGCGCTTGTCGTACCTGACGGGCTCGTTGCGCGATTTGCGGCCCGGGCTGCAAGGCTGGATGCCCTTGGCCTGCAGGGCGTCCCTGAACCAGTCGGCGTCGTAGCCGCGGTCGCCAAGCAGCCACTGTGCCTTGGGCAGGTCATCCAGCAGTGCTGCCGCGCCAGTGTAGTCGCTGACCTGGCCCGCGGTCATGAAGAAGCTCAGCGGGCGTCCGTTCGCATCGGCGAGGGCATGGAGCTTGGTATTCATGCCGCCCTTCGTGCGCCCGATCAGGCGGCCGAGATCCCCTTTTTAACCCGCAGGCTCGATGCCGTGCGGTGCCCCTTCAAATAGGTAGCGTCGATCATGACCGTTGCTGGCTCCGCGCCTGCGGTCGCCAACCCCTCCATCATGCGCGTGAACACGCCTGCCGCCCCCCAGCGCTTCCACCGATTGTAAAGCGTCTTGGGCGGACCGTAAGCGCTCGGCGCATCACGCCAGCGCAGCCCATTCTTGTTGACGAACACGATGCCGCTCAGCACCCGCCGGTCGTCCACCCGAGGCTTGCCATGGCTCTTGGGAAAGAACGGACGCAGCCGCTCCATTTGCTCGTCCGTCAGCCAAAACAGGTCGCTCATTGCAGTCTCCTCACGGAGTCTGAATCAGATCGCGACACTCACATCAATGGGTCCTGACCCTGATGTGATACGCCGGCTCGGTCACGCCGTGTTGACCACCATGCTGGTCGCCGCCGCCCCTCTACCGCCGAATGACGGGACGATGACGATCCGCGGTCGCTTCCTCTACACCGCAGCGGGGGAACGGGTGGTCCTGCGTGGCGTCAACGAGATGTTCTCGATTTCGACCGATCCCACCGGCGTGCGCACCATGCCCGAAATCGCCCGCACCGGCGCCAATGCCGTCCGCATCTTCACCCTGCCCGACTATTCGGCGGAAAGGCTCGACGCGATCCTGGCCCATGCGGTGGCGAACGGACTTATCCCGATCGTCGAATGTCATGCGGCGACGGGAAAATGGGACAGATTGGGCGTCTGCGTCGGCTATTGGACCCGACCCGATATCGTTGCCGTCTTGCGCAGGAACCGCCGCTGGACGCTGGTGAACATCGCCAATGAGGCGGGCGAGACCGTATCCCGCGATCGCTTCATCGCGGGCTATCTGGACGCGATCATACGTATCCGTGCCGCAGGGGTGGACACGCCGCTGATTATCGACGGGACCGACTGGGGCAAGGAGTATGCGATGCTGCTCGACAGTTGGCCCGTCTTCCAGCGCGCCGATCCACGCCATGCGATCATGGTCTCGGCGCACAGTTATTGGGTGGGAACCGAGGAGCAGCGAAAAAAACCGTATCGCGCCATCATTGCGAAGGTGACACGAGACAATATCCCCTTCTTGCTCGGCGAAGGGCCGACCGGGACCGGCTGGGATTGCAAGCCTTCTCCCTATCGATGGGCGATGACCGCGTTGCAAAAGGCTCAGATCGGCTGGCTGGCCTGGTCCTGGGGGCTGGTACCCAATGGCGATTGTCGCGAGGCCAACAGCTACGACATCACGTCCGGGGGGCGTTTTGGGCAATGGAAGTCGCCTTATGGCCGGCAGTTGATGGTCCGACACCCCGCCAGCGTACGTCGATCGTCGCGACGGCCTTGTTCAATTTCCAGGGCCTGGTCGAACTGTATCGCGGCCTCGTCGCGCACCTCAGGCACAACCTGATACGCAGTTGGGCACCGAAAGGATAAAGGTTTTCCAAGTTCTTGTGCGTTCTCGCTTACACCAATGGAGCTCGGGATGCCCCCAGAGCCCGAAGGTCAAACGAACCGAATTCTGGTAGTTTGACAGTACCCTAGCGAGCAATACCAATCAGTGCGGTCGCGGTATAGCCTGCCTCGACGCTCCCGCTGAACGTCGGTGTCTGCTGGGCGACCTGCGCAGCGGTGTTGTCGCCGAAGATGCCGTCGCTCGACAAGGTGATGCGCGCAAACTTGCTGGCGCTCGACGGATAGGTGGTGGCGTCGGCATAGACGGTCGAGCAGATGGCGCTCGGCATCGCCATCTGCGACGTCAGGACCGCATAGCGACCGCTCAGCGCATTGGAGAGGCTGGAGAAGACCTCGAAATGCATATGCGGCCACCGCCCCTCGTAACAGCCGGGGAAGATGGTGGTGAAGGTGACTTGGCCATTGGCATCGGTAACCTGGACGCCGCGCAGATAGCTTTCCGCCGGGGCGGTATAGAGCGAGTAGAGCCCCTGGCGGTCGCATTGCCACAGATAGACCGCATACCCGGCAAGCGGTGCGCAGGTAGCGTTGACGTCGACCAGGGTCAGCGTGATCTTGACCAGCACGCCGGTCGCGACCGTGGTGGTCGAAATGAAGCTCGGTCGGATGTCGCTGCGCACGACGCCGCTCACATTGAGGACATTGGACGTCGCTCCCGAAGCGGTGTTGGTGCCATCGCCGGGATAGGGACCGGCGGTTTCGGCCGGGTCGGCGATGCACGTCATGGTCGTGCTGCTAGCGGTCGGCGTGGGTGTCGCGGTCGGTGTGGGCGTCGGCGTGGCGCTGGCGGTGGCGCCGCTGACGACCGCGACACTACCTGACGCAGCGTCGCTGCCACCACAACCCGCAACCATTGCGGCGGTGCCCGCGCCGGCAAACCACTTCAGGGCGCGACGACGCGCCATCATCGTCTCCATGACCTTCAGATCGTCGGCGAGACTGTGGGCGTGGTCATGATGGCGGCCGGACATGCTCTCATACTCCATTGAACGGAGAGAGGATGTCGGCGTGCCGGGTTGCCCGGTTATGTCAGGTCGCCGCGATAATGTTGCAGCGTGTGTCAGCCCGCCAGCGGGAGCACGACGCGGGCCACCGCCCCACCGGTGCCATTTTCCAGCGTCGCCGCGCCGCCATGCCGCGTCGCGATCGACCGGGCGATGGCGAGTCCCAGCCCGGTGCCACCGGTCGCGCGGTTGCGCGAAGGATCGCCGCGCACGAAGGGCTGGAATAGCCGTTCCGCCTGCGCCGGATCGATGCCCGGGCCGTCGTCCACCACCCACACGTTGACATTTCCGTCCTCCATTTCCCAGCCAACCCTCGCGCACTCGCCGTAGCGGACCGCATTCTCGATCAGGTTGGAAAAGAGTCGTCGCAAAGCCGCCGAATCCCCGCGCACGATCGCACGCGGGCCGGGCATCAGCGTCACAGGCTGACCGGCATCGGCCATGTCCTGAACCAGACTGTCGAGCAGGCTGGCAAGATCAAGGCGGCTCGCCTCTGTCTGGACCGCATCGTCACGCGTAAAGGCGAGCGTGGCGGCGATCATCGCGCGCATCTCGTCGATATCGGCGGCGGCACGCACGCGCGCGCCTTCGGGCAATTGCTCGACGCGAAAGGCGAGACGCGAAAGCGGCGTACCCAGGTCATGCGCGATCCCCGCCAGCATCGCCGTCCGCGCCTCGGCATAATGGGCGAGACGGGCATGCATCGTAGTCACCGCACGAGCCAGATCGCGCACCTCGCGACTGCCATCCGGCAACGCGGGCAATGCGGCACCGGTGCCCGCTTGATCGGCGGCGGCGGCGAGAAGCCGCAAGGGGCGGGTCAAGGCCCGGGCGATGCTCCATGCCGGCAGGGATAGTAGCAGGATCGCCACGAGCATCGCTAGCAGAGTGCGAACATGCCAGCGCGTCAGATAGGGCGGGACATCACTACGCACGACCCACCACCCGGCCCCCTCGTGCCAGGCGAAGGTGTAGCTGCCGACAAAGGCATCACGCTCGGTTTTGCCCGCGGTTTCTGTAAAGGCCAGGATATCGGCGGGCGACACGCCCAACTCCGCCGCGAGACGACGTCGTGCCGTGGGATCGGCGACCTCCCCGCTACGAGCCATGGGTGCGGATGGTTCCTGTCGACGCCGCAGCGCCCCCGGTCCGGGACCATGGTCTTCGAACGCCTGCCCCGCACCGGGCGGCGGGACGCCATGACCGAAAGGCGGCGGCCCCTTCCCTTTCAGCGTCATCGCGATCGACCGCAGGCTGCGGGGGAAATCGAAGGGCGGCGGCCCTGAAAAGGTGACCACGAACGAAATCGCCGTCGCCAGCAGGACGGAGACGATGACCAGCAGGAAGATCGGCCGTGCGATCGACGCGCCCCGTCGGTCGCCTCGCCGGTCAGCGACGCTCGACATCGGCCGTGAACATATAGCCTTCGTTGCGCACGGTGCGGACGAGATCGTCGCCGCCCCGCCCATCGGATCGTTGCAGCTTGCGGCGCAGACGGCTGATCTGCACGTCGATCGCGCGGTCGAAATGCTCGGCATTGGCCCCGCGCGACTGATCGAGCAAAAAGTCGCGCGTCAGGACGCGGCGGGCATGCTCGACCAAGACAATCAACAAGCGAAACTCGCCGTCGGACAGATTGATGATGACGTCGTCGGGGTCGAACAATTGTCGTCCCAGCGGATCCAGCCGCCAGCCGGCGAAGCGCAGATACGGGCGCACCCACGATGCCGAAGCTGCCACGGGGGCCGAAGCGATCGTCTCCGGCCGTGGCTGGTTACGGCGCAGGACCGAACGGATGCGGGCAAGCAGCTCACGCGGGTTGGCGGGCTTGGCGATGTAATCGTCGGCCCCCATCTCCAGCCCGACGATACGGTCGACCTCTTCGCCGATCACCGACAGGATGATTACGGGCGGCGCGGTCGCGCGATCCAGGCTGCGCAGGACAGACAGCCCGTCCTCGCCCGGCATCATCACGTCGAGAACGATCAGCGCATAAGCCTGCTGCACCAGTGCCGCACGCATCGCTGCGGCATCCTCGGCGACGTCGACGACATAGCCGTGGTCGACAAGAAATGCCGCGGTCAGCTCGCGGATGCCGGGATCGTCGTCGACGATAAGAAGACGGGTTTCGAGGTCCACGGTCTCGATCGGTTCAGAAAGCACGGTCATCTGCATCATAACGATTTGCCTCACCGGTGTATCGCTCGCATTGCGGAGCTGCAACATCGGCAAAACGGGAGCCCGTGTGACCAAAGGGCGACTCTGGCGGCTCTTACCCGCCAGCATGTCGTTGCATTGCTATTTGGGGCGGGTTCCGGCGAGCACCCCCGCAAGGTGCTGCATGGCGAACGCTGCCCTTCCCGTCTGCAGACCTATAAGCAATTATTTGCAGCCCCTCCCACGCTTCCTAACATCCGACATTCGTTCAGGTTTGAGGTAGCCGCCGATGCTGCGTCTGTTCACGTCACGTGGCATCGATCGCCGATCCGCCCGTCTCGACCGGATAGATCATGAGGCGAAATCGCGGCCGCCGCCCCCACGAAGAGGCGATGACTGTTTCATCCGCCGCTTCCTCGCGACACAGATGGCGCTGGAGTGGCAGACGCGACGTCGGCTGTCGTCTGAAGTTCCGCTTCCATGATACGGCGCATCGCGAATTTCTGGGCCTTGCCGGTCACCGTCATCGTGAAGCCGTCGACGATCCGGATGTGGCGCGGCAGTTTGTAGTGGGCGATCTGCCCCGTGCAATATGCCATCACGTCCTCCGGCGTGAGTGGAACGCCGGGGCGCGGGATGATCCAGGCACAGACAGCCTCGCCGTAGATCGCATCGGTCACGCCGAACACCTGTGCATCGGCGATCGCGACATGCCCGAGCAGGAACTCCTCGATCTCGCGGGGATAAATGTTCTCCCCGCCGCGGATAATCATGTCCTTGATGCGGCCGGTGATGCGGACATAGCCGCGTGCATCCATCGTCGCCAGGTCGCCTGAGTGCATCCAGCCGTCGGCATCGATCGCCTCGGCGGTCCGTTCCGGATCGTTCCAATAGCCGCGCATCACCGCATAGCCGCGCGAGCAATATTCGCCTTGTTGTCCATAAGGAAGGGGCGCACCGTCAGGGCCGACGATCTTAGCCTGCGCATGGGGATGCACGCGACCGACCGACCCCACGCGCTCCTCGATCGGGTCGTCGGTGGCGGTCTGGGTGGTGAGCGGGCTGGTCTCGGTCATTCCGTAGCCGATCGTGACCTCGCGCATGTTGAGGCGCTCCATCACTTCCCGCATGGTGGGGAGCGGACAGGGCGCGCCGGCGAGGATGCCGGTGCGTAACGACGTGGTATCGGTGGTCGCGAGATCGGGGTGGTTGAGGATGTTGATGAACATCGTCGGCACGCCGTACAGCGTGGTGCAGCGCTCTGCCGCTACAGCCTTCAGCACCTCACCGGGATCGAAGCTTTCCCCGGGATAGATCAGGGCCGCGCCGCTCGTGACCGCCGCAAGATTGGCGAGAACCATCCCGAAGCAGTGATATAGCGGCACTGGCACGGCGATCCGGTCATCCGGCGTCAGGCGCAGCGTGCGGGCGGTGAAATAGCCGTTGTTGAGGATGTTGCGGTGCGTAAGTGTCGCGCCCTTGGGCAGGCCAGTCGTACCGCTGGTGAACTGGATGTTGATCGCATCGTCGGCATCGAGCCCCGCCGCCGCCACCGCGAGGGCCTTTTGATTTGTCGTGACGCCAAGATCGGCCCACGGCATGAAGCCGTCATGCGGCTGATCGCCAAGCGTAACGATCAGCCGCAGATCCGGCAGCTTGGTCGGCCCCAGTTCCCGTAGCATCGCAAGATAGTCGCTGCTCTTGAAGCGCGCCGCGGTGACCAGCACCGAGCAGCCGACCTTGTTCAGCGCATATTCGACCTCGCTGATTCGATACGCCGGGTTGATGTTCACAAGGATCGCGCCGATCCGGGCCGTGGCGAACTGGATGACGGCCCATTCGGCGCAATTGGGGGCCCAGATCCCGACCCGTTCGCCCGCCTTGACGTCCCTCGCGAGCAAGCCGGACGCGATGCGATCGACCTCGGCGTCGAACGCGGCCCATGTCCAGCGGATCGCCTGATGGCGCGAAACCAGCGCCAGCCGGTCACCCCACCGGTCCGCCGCGTCGCGCAGCGCGTCGCCGATGGTGATCTCCAACAGCGGCGTGTCGGTCGGACCGCACGCGATCGACAGGCCGCTCATCGCTTGACGTTCACGACCTGGAGTTGCGTGTACTCCGCCAGCCCCTCGACCGATTGCTCCGCACCGAGACCCGACTGCTTGAAGCCCGCCATCGGGATGTGCGGGCCGATCGCGATATGTTGGTTCACCCATACCTGCCCCGCGGCGATCCGGCCGGCGATGGCCGTCGCGCGATCGACGTCGCCGCTCCACACCGAGCCGCCGAGGCCGTAGTCGGAGGCGTTGACGCGTGCGATCACGTCGTCGACATCGTCGAAACGGATCACGGGCAGGATCGGACCGAACTGCTCCTCATCGACGATCCTGGCGCCATCGGTCACGTCGCGGACGATCGTCGGCTCGATGAAATAGCCGGCGCGTTCCATGGCATTGCCGCCGGCGACGATCGTGCCTTCGCCACGGGCCGCGTCGAGGAAACCCTTCACTTTCTCGAACTGGGCCCGGTTCTGGATCGGGCCGATGGTCGCCCCCTGTTCCAGTCCGTCGCCCACCACCGCCTCTTGGGCGAGGCGCACCAGCTCGGCGCACATCGCATCGTAGATGTCGGCATGGACATAGGCCCGCTTCACCGCGAGGCAGACCTGGCCGCAGTTGAGGAAGGCGCTGTCGAAGATGCCACGCGCCGTCTCGCGGACATCGACGTCCGCCAGCACGATCGCCGCGTCGTTGCCGCCGAGTTCCAGCGTGAGGCGCTTGAGCGTCTCGGCGCTGTTGGCCGCGATCCGCTTGCCGGTGGCGGTCGAGCCGGTGAAACCGACCTTGGCCACATCGGGATGGGCGGTCAGATGTGGTCCCAGATCATTGTCGTCGGTGATGATGTTGACGATACCGGCGGGGAAGATGTCCTTCGCGATCTCGCCCAGCCGGAGTGCCGTCACGGGGGTGGTCGGCGCCGGTTTGAGGACGATGGCGTTTCCGGCCAGCACGGCGGGGCCGATCTTCCAGCACGCCACCAGCAGCGGGAAGTTCCAGGCGATGATCCCGACGACGACCCCGAGCGGCTGGTGCCGGACGGCGATATAGCCGCTCGCATCGTCCTGGATGATCCGATCGGGCAGTTCCAGCGTCGCGTAATGACGCAGATAGCCCTCGGTCCATGCGACCTCACCCTTGGCCTCGGCCAGCGGCTTGCCTTGTTCCATCGTCAGCAGCCGGCTGAGTTCGTCACCATGGGACGCGATCGCATCGGCGAGCGCGACGAGCGCGGCACGGCGCTCCGCCAGCGGACGCGCTGCCCAGGCCGGCTGCGCAGCGCGGGCCGCGGCGATCGCGGCATCGGCATCGGCGACGCTGGCGTGCGGCACGGTGGCGAACGTCTGGCCCGTCGCGGGGTTGACGACGTCCAGACGCTTCGCCGCATCGACCAATTTGCCGCCGATCAGCATTTGGCAATCCACCATGACCATCTCCATCCTCTCCAATTTGAAGTTATATTTTTTAAAACTTATAGCCCAGCGTCACACCATAGGTGCGCGGATTGCCGATGTGATTGTAGATGAATCCGAAGCCCGCCAGCAGGTCGACGCGCGACGTGAAGTAGAATTGCTGCGCCGCATTCTTCGTCCATACCGACGCAGAGAATTTTCCGTTGGCGTTTTCGTAATCGAGATGGGCATCGAGTAGCGCATAGCCTTTCTGCCTCAGGATCGGCTGATTGATGACCTCGAAGAACTGGCTCGACTGATACGAGACCGAGGGGTGAACGCTGATCGTCCCGAAATCGCCACGCGCCAGCGTGATGTCCGGCCCGAGATTGAAGGTTAAGGACGGCGCGTTCGCAAGCTTGTTGCCGTTGACGTTCCTGCCGCTGACGCTGCCGTCGATGATCTTGGTCGAAAGCAGGCCAAGGCCAGCGCGGAGCTGGAAACCATCGGCAATGCGCGCATTGAATTCGGCTTCTCCACCGAAGATGCGCGATCTTGGAATGTTGAGCAGCATCTGCGCGGCAGTCGCCGGATCAACGTTGATGAATTGCTGGTTGCGATAGTCGTAGTAGAAGGCCGCGAGATTGAGCGTGGCGCGGCGGCCGAACAGGCGTGTCTTGGCGCCGACTTCGTAAGCGGTGATCCGTTCGTCCTTGGCCACCGACACTTCGTTCGGCTGGAAAAAGGCCTGCGCATTAAAGCTCGGCGCGCGATAGCCGCGATTGACGCTGGCATAGAGGAGATTGCCATCGGCCAGCTTGTAGTCGAGGCCGATCTTGCCGGAGAGATTGTCGGTGGCAAACGCAGCCGAGGTGAGCGGGATCAGGTTCGCCACCAGAACGTCGTCGACGCCATAGGCATCGGAGCGGAAGCCGGTCTGCCGACCGGTATCATGCGTATAGCGAAGCCCGCCGCGCAACGTCACGGCGTCGGTGACTCTGAATTTGAGGTCGGTATAGGCCGCAAAGCTCTTCTTCAGCTGGTCGAAACGATTTCGCACCTGGCAGGCGACGAAATTGGCCGCGGCGACTCCGGCCGCGCAATCGGCAGAGTTGATCCTGCCGTCGCCGGTCAGATCGACATCGTTGAATATGTTGAAGGACGTGCTGTTGAACACCTTCTCGCGATTGTAATAAAGCCCGAGAATGAAATCGAAGGGGCCTGCGTTGCTGCTGGTCAGCCGCAGATCCTGTGCGAACTGGTTGGCACGATCCCCATAGGGTATTTCGAGCGTCTTGCTCGCCTGGCCGTCGGTATCCTCGGTGAAGAAGAGGGTGCCGTGATCGTAAGAGGTGATGCTGGTCAACGCCAGCGTATCGGTCAGTTCGTAATTGGCGGTTAGCGACACCGCTTGCGTGCGCGCGATGCGACGGACCGCGACGTCGGAGGCGATCTGATATCGGTCGAGCCCGCCGATGCGCGACTGGTCCGCGTTCTGGGCGTAGATGCCGTAATTCTGCGGAGTCTGCTGGCTGACCGAACCGCGGAGCACCAGCTTCAGCCTGTCGCTCGGGTCCCATCGCAAGGTGCCGCGAAAGGCGAACTCCCGCGTCGAATTGAGGTCGGGAAAGCCGGGAAGCACATTTCTGAACCAGCCATCGGCACGGGAATAGGTGCCGGCAACCCGTAGCGCGGCGTTGGCGCCCAGGGCGAGGTTGATCGCGCCGTTCGCGTCCACGCGGTTGTAGTTGCCATAGCCGAGGTTGAGGTAGCCGCTATTCTCCCCCAGCGTCGCATTGTGGCTGATGATATTGACCGCGCCGCCGGTGGTGTTCTTGCCGTACAGCGTACCCTGTGGCCCGCGCAGCACCTCGATCCGCTCCAGATCGTACATCGCGACGCCCAGGAATGCGAAATTGCCCTTGTAGACCTCGTCATAATAGGTCGCGACCGGGCTGGACTGGTTGAGGCTGTAATCCGACATCGAGACGCCACGCAGGCTGAAGATCGGCGTATTGTCGCCGACGATGCCGGTCATCTGGAGATTGGCGACCTTGCTGGTGAGGTCATCTATCCGCGTCGTGTGCGATTTCGCCAGGGTGTCGCCGCCGATGGCAGAGATCGAGATCGGCACCGACTGCAGGCTTTCGTATCGCTTGGACGCCGTGACGATGATTTCGCCTGTCGGGGACGAATCCGTCTTGGTGGTTCGGGAAACGGTGGCATCCGGTGCCGTTTGCGCGGATACCGGTGACGCCGCGAGTGCCATGGAAGCAGCGAGCGCGACCGTGCCGGCTCGGGAAAGCAGATACATCTCCACTATAGAATCCCCCTATTTCATGATGTCCCCATGTCTTCCTGCGAGTGTGAGCCTCGCCACCAGACGCGCTCTCGTTTCGGCGCGTTCGAGGAGGAGAGGGTTTTGTCGCAGCCGCCCAAGTTCCACCGACGTGTAAGGCCGGAAGTCTTTGGGAACGTGCTGCGGATCAAATGTGTAGATCGTCCAGTTGACGAGGTTGGCGAGACGTTGATCGTCGAGGTCGACGGTGGCGACGCCGGGTACCCGGGCGAGAAACTCCCGCCCGCCGGGCACGGTCAGGAAACGGGCCACCATATCTCGCATCGGTGGGTTGCTGCGATCGTCACCGCCACCATCGATGCGGTGGCAACCTTGGCACTTTAGCTGGTAGTCGACGCGTGCCTGTGCCGCATCCGCTACTCCACGCATCGGTCCCGATTGACGGGCCAGACCCGCCGCTCCGACCAATGCTGCGGTGAAGCCTGGAAGCAGCAAGGCCCAGCGAAATGTCACTTGCCGGTTATCGCGCCGTGCAGCTTGGCGACATCTGCCCCGGTCATCGAACCCGCTCCGGCCTTGTAGCCGGCGACCTCGGCGGGGGTGAACGGCTTGAAGGGCGGTCCGGCCGTCGCGATGGCGGTGCCGACATGGTTGAGCACCGCTGCCACCGCCGCATTGTCCAGCCCGCCCTGTGCCGGCATGAAGTTGCGGTACGTCTTGCCCTCGACCGTCAACGGTCCGGAAAGCCCCTTTACGACCGCGAGTACCAGATAGCGCCGTCCGGCCGGCTTTGCCGCTAATGTACGGACCTCGCCGCGCAGCGGCGGATAGGCACCCGGCACGCCCGCCCCCGTGGCGGTGTGACAGGCAGCGCAGCGGTTGAAGATACTTCGACCATCCTGAGCCGCGACAGCGGTGGCGGGCAGCAGCGCCAAGATTGCCAGCGCCTGCGCCCTCACTTCGGTTGCTCCAGCGCGACGCCGACCACGATGGCGGTCGAGCAGTTGTAGACGCTGCTTTCCGTCCCCAGGCACCAGTTGTAGTCGTTGTTTGACTGGGTGCGGACTTGCGGCCGGTCGCCCTCATTGCGATTGCACAGGCACTGACCGCACGACGTTACGCCGCAGCAATCATTGTAGCTGATGACATAAGCGCGATTGTCGGCGGGATTGGTGCAGGTGCCGATCCACGTGATCGGCGACATCTCGGTTCCCGGTGGACAGACGTTCACCGATCCGCCGCAGCAGGTGCACAGGAAGCCGTCGATGGCACAATAACGCCAATAGTCGCAACTCGTCCGGTCACCGGGATCCTGCGCCAGGCCGGACGTGACCGGCGGGCGTGCGGCCCCGGCCGGATGGGTCGATGCTCGCGCGACGGGCAGGACCGGCAGAAGGCCAGCTCCCGTGATGCCCGCACCCAGTGTCGCCAGCAGGCTGCGACGCGAGGTGCCGCGTGCGATGGAGCGGGTGAGGCCTTCGGTGATCTTGTCGAAACCGGCCATCGATCAGGCCTCCTTCTGGCGGCGGGAAAGAAAGTCCTGGATCGACGCGACGCCATGCTCCTTGGCGACGAACAGGCTTTCGAGATGCTCGCGATTGTTGACGAGGCCGAGCGAGGCGACGCGGCCCTCTTCGTCCAGCAGCACGGCGTAAGGGAGCTTGGCGACGCCGAATGCCCGGCCTAGCGCTTCGGACAGGACCAGCGGCAGATCGGTCAGCCCGTGGTCCTTCGCCAGACGCATATAGCCCGCCTTCGCACCGTCGCCGGCGATCACGACGTCGAGCCAACTGCGTTCGGCGCGTGCTGCCGAGCGCACGACCGGCAACAGCGATTTGCACACCGGACAGTCGGGCGATGCGAAGAACAGAAGCTGGCTGCGCCCATCGCGCCGGCCACCCACTTCCAGCGGTTGGCCATCAGTGGTGACGACGGTCATCGGCGTCGCCACGTCGCCCACGTCCACCTTCTGGTGCAGCGTCAGCGCGCCGGCGGGGGCGATCCGTTCATGCAGGATGCCGACTTGGCGTGCCAGGGCGGCGATCAGCAGCCCTTCGACGATCACCGCCGTCCACAACAGCAATTGCGATAACATCAGGCTTTCCTCCAGGCGGGACGGGGAATGGCAAGGATTTCAGACGCGCCGACGTACAGCGCGAGGAGGGCGAACGCGGGGATCAGCGCTTCCAGCGACAGGGTGGAGGGCCAAGCCACCAGGGCGAGAGCGATTGTCGCCATCAGCGCGGCCCGAAGTATCTGTCCCGCATCGACCGCCCGTGGCCGGTTTACCAGGTCGCAGCCGCAATCGAGCACTTCTCCTCGCCGACGCCACAGCGCCATCGCGTACGTGGCCCACACGGCAGCGGCGATCGCGGCACCGACCGACCCCATACCGGGGATCGTCAGGCACAGGGCGGCGACCGCCTCGATCGCACCGGCCAGCACCAGCAACAATTGGCCGATCGGCGGGGAGACGCCCGCCAGTCGCGCGGCAGCGTTGCTCAGCCGCGCCGGAGAATGGGCCTTGTGCGCAGCGGAGATGGCCAGAACCAGCGCAATGAAAAGGGTGAGCGGCGCCATCATTGCACCGGGGTGATGACGATCGGGTTGAACGCCACCGTCGCGCCGAGCGTGCGCACGAAACTACCATCGGCCGCATCATAGATGTCGATCACGCCATCGGCGCGCGACAGCACCATATGCGGCCGCTCCTCACGGGTGATGGCGATGGCGATCGACTGACCCTTGAGCGGATAGCGCGCGACCCGTGACTTCGTTGCGGGGTCGATCACCCACACCTCGGTGCCGCCGTCCTTATGACTTCCTTCCTTGCCGGCGGGAGTCATCAGGACGTAGAGTCGCCCCGCTCCGTCAGCGTTGATGACTTGCCATCCGCCCGGGCGCCATTCGGGTGCGCCGCCCGGCGCCGCGCCGACGCTGAACGCGCCGGGAATTGGTCGCGCTACCGGCCCGGACAGATCGAAGCCCTGCAGCATGCCGTACAGGCTGACGAACCACGCCGTCTTGCCGACCATCGCCGGCGCGCTGAACAGCGGCTGACGGTCGATGTCCTGCACCGCCTTGATGGTCTTGGAGGTCGCGACCTTGCCTTGATCGTCCAGCGTCGCCGAGAAGATCGAACCGTCGGCGCACAGGCTGGAAAAGCCGCGCTCGCCCGTCGGATAGATCTGGGAACAGCCCGGCAGGTCGATCTCGTTCAGCACCTTTCGGCCGTCGAGATCGACAACGCTAACCGATTGGGCCGGCGTGAAGTTGGCGACGAGCGCCCATTTGTCGTTGTTGGTGAACTGGAACAGGTTCGGATAGGTCACCGACTGCTGGCGCTTGCCGGACGGCAGCACGATCTCACCCTTCGGCTGGAGATCGGCCATGTTCCAGACGGTGATCGCGTCGGTGCGGTCGCCACGCGTCAGTCGAGAATAAAAGGTTTCGCTTGTAAGTATCTCGCCGCGCTTCTTGGAGATCAGCATGTTGGCAAACTGCGCCGCGCGGATGATCCCTTTCAGCGGTTGGTCGGCCGAGGCGGTATCGACAACGACCACGCGCCCGTCGACGAGTGAGTTGAAGTGCAGATCGTTGATGAGAACCCAGCTTTTCGGCCATTGCGCCGGCAGCGGCGTAACGCTTGGGATGGATTCCTCGGGCAGCGGCCTTGGAAAGGATTGGGCTTGCACCACGGCATGGACCGGAAGCGTTGCGAAGCCAATCGCTGTCGCCAACAGACGGACGAACACTTTCATTGAGTCCCCCTCAATCCGCCGATTGCTCGGCATTGGTGAAATAATGACGAGGAGGGATCAATCTTGTCAATTGACCTAAATATGCCAAGTGACCTATTTTCGGAATGCTGTTATGTTAGGGTTTCTGCTGGGGAAGTAATTGCCTTGAAACAGTCAGATACAGTGCACGCGGTCGTCGCCGACTTTGTCGTTCCGGAGCGCGATGGTGGCTATTCCAAGGGCCGCGAGACACGAGAGATCATATTGCGCGCGGCGCTGTCGATCCTCATCGACGAGGGCTATCGCGCGATGTCCATGCGCCGAGTCGCGCTCATCTGCGGGATGAAATTCGGCAATCTCACCTATCACTATCGGACGCGCGAGGACTTGGTGCGCGAGCTGCTCGATGCGGTCATCACCAGCTACGAGATCGCATTCGACGCCGTCGTGCGGCGTCCGGATCTCGAGCCGGAAGCCAGGCTGAGGCAATATTGCCTGCTCATACTGGACGACATCGGCACCAAGAAAACGACGCGATTGTTCCCCGAGCTGTGGGCCCTGACGAACCACGACCCGTTCGTGCTTGAGCGGTTGCATGAACTTTACAGAAGAGCGCGCAAGCCACTGTTCGAGATAATCAACGAACTCCGCCCCGACTTGTCATCTGACGAGCAAGAAGCGCTCACGCTGTTCATTTCGTCCGCGATGGAAGGAGCAACGATCTTCGTAGGCCATGAGAAACCATTCGCGTCACGAATGGCCTGTCTGACCGAAGTATCGGTGCAGGCATTCACCGGCCTTGTCCGCAACTTCAAACGGGGATGATTGTTTTGGGTCCACCTTTAGAATAGGCTACGGTCAACTTGTATTTGGACTGAAGTGGACGAAGGTAGAAGCCGGCGACTGCTGACGGTCCCCCGATTTTTCATCCGGGTGTGATGCGAGCTTCCGGACTGCATCCGCCGGGGTTAACCCCGGCGGATGCAGCATATTCGGCTGGCGTCAGCCAGCCAAGCGCCGTGTGAGGACGTCTCTCGTTATAGTCTCGACGCCAGGCCTCGATCTTGGTTCTTGCGTCCGCCAGTGACAGGAACCAGTGGCTGTTCAGTGTAACCGCATGCGGTTACACGTCACGCAGGCGGCCATTGAACGACTCCACGAAGGCGTTGTCGGTCGGTTTGCCCGGTCGCGAGAAGTCGAGCGTGACGCCGTTCTCGTACCCCCACCGATCCAATGCTTTCGAGATGAACTCCCGACCGTTGTCGACCCGGATGGTCTTGGGCGCACTGCGTATCGCCGAGATCCGCGTCATTGTCGCCACGACCCGCTCACCCTTGATGCCCTGGTCGACATCGATCGCCAGCGCCTCGCGGGTGAACGCGTCGACCACCGTCAACGCCCGCAGCCTTCGGCCATCGAACAAGGCATCCGAGACAAAGTCCATCGACCACATCTCGTTAGGGCCCGAAGCTGCTGGCTGGCGCTCGCGGTTTGCAGCGCTGACGTTGCGACGGGGACGTTTGAACCGGAGGCTCAGCCCGCCTTCCCGGTAAAGCCGATAGACGCGCTTGTGGTTCACCAGCCAGCCCTCCCTGCGCAGCAGGATGTAGATCCGGAAATAGCCGTAGCGCACCCGTGTCGCCGCCAGATCGTGGATGCGCAGCCGCAGCGGCGCCTGGTCCGGCTTGTGCGACACGTATCGCACCGACGAGCGGTCGACACCCAGCGCGAGGCAACTGCGCCGCTCGCTGACGCCGTGGGACGCCTGGACGTGCGCGACGATCTCGCGCCGTCGCCCAGGCGTCAGAGCTTTTTTGCGGGCACGTCCTGCAGGATATGCTTGTCCAGGCTCAGATCCGCAACGAGCTGCTTGAGCTTGCGATCCTCGTCCTCGAGCTGCTTGACCCGCCGCAGCTCACCGACGCCCAGCCCGCCATACACCTTCTTCCAGCGGTAGAACGTCTGCTCCGACACGCCCATGCGGCGGATGACCTCGGCCACCGGCCGTGCCCATCTCCGCTTGCTTCAGCGCAAACGCAATCTGCTCTTCCGTGTACCTCGACTTTTTCATGTCCCAGCTTCTTGACCGCAGGCTTCAAAGGGTGACCTGAGCCCTCCGGATTGGTCCGTTTTTTGTGAGAAATTCCCGGTTAGGTTTGGCAGGTGCCGGACGAGGGAATCCGCCAATGAAGAAGTCGAGGTTCAGCGAGCAGCAGATAGCGTTCATACTCAAGCAGGCCGAGGATGGAACAACCGTCGAGGAAGTGTGCCGGAAGGCCGGCATATCAATCCAGACCTACTACCGATGGCGTAGTAAATACGGAGGGCTGATGCCGTCGGAGATGAAACGCCTGAAGGTGCTGGAGGAGGAGAACGTCCGGCTGAAGCGGCTGGTGGCTAACCTCAGCCTGGACAAGGAGATGCTGCAGGACGTCATCCGCCGAAAAATGTAGGGCCTGGTCGAGCCCGGGAGATCGTCGGCTATTTGCAGGCGAGCTACCAGGTCAGCGAACGGCGAGCCTGTAGCGCGTTTCCGATCAATCGATCGACCCAGCGCTATCAGTCCCGCCGCCTCGATCAGGCCGGCCTCAAGATGCGGATCAAGGAGTTGGCTGCGACCCGTGTTCGCTACGGGTATCGACGCATCCATGTGCTTCTCCGACGGGAGGGCTGGGAGATCAACCACAAGCGCACTCATCGGCTGTATCGCGAACTCGGGCTGCAGCTGCGCAACAAGACGCCCAAGCGCAAGGTGAAGGCGAAGCTGCGCGATGACCGGACGCCAGCGACGGCGCCCAACGAGTGCTGGTCGATGGATTTTCTATCGGACCAGCTGTCCGACGGGCGCAAGATCCGCGTGCTGTCGATCGTCGACAACTTCACCCGTGTGTCGCCAGCGCTCGACGTACGGACGAGCTACCACGGCTCTGACGTGGTCGAGACGCTTGAGCGCATTGCCGCGGTACATGGTCGTCCCAAGCGCATTCGTCTGGATAATGGCCCGGAATTCATCTCGAAGGATCTCGACCTGTGGGCACACCAGCATGACGTGGTGCTGGACTTTAGCAGGCCTGGAAAGCCAACCGACAATGCGTTCGCGGAGGCGTTCAACGGCCGGGTGCGGGCCGAATGCCTCAACGCATACTGGTTCTTGAGCTTGGACGACGCACGGATAAAATGTGAGGCGTGGCGGCGCGATTACAACGAGCACCGTCCGCATAGCTCCCTCGGCAACCAGACCCCGATGGAGCGCGCTTTTTCATCAGGGCAGGCATGCCTGCCCTGATGAAAAAGAGAGCCGGTTTTCTCATAAAGACCGGACCTAAGATGGGGTGAGGCTCAAGGGCCGGAAAACTCTCACTCAAGATGGATGAAAAAACAGGGGGGACGTCAGTGCAGAATAAGGTAGCGTTACTGGCCAAGCATTTCTAGCCAATATGGATCGCTGGGCCCAGCTAACTGGAACTCCCATTAACACGTGGCAAATTTGGCACCCCTTTGTACTAGTGCCAGGCATCGCCTAGCTACCGGAGGATACTCGCCAGTCAAAGTCGCCCGCGCGTTTTATACACGAGGCATCTTGTCATAGGGTTGCGTCAGACTGAATGCCTACGTTGAGCACGAAATTGGCGAACGCTTGACCATACCCGGATGCGCAATGGCGTTTGCATGAGCCAGGGCACCTCAATCGTGCTTCACCGCAAGCGGATGCCTATGCTAGCAGACGCCCGGTTGACCTACGGTTCAATAGACTGTTGGCGGAGCGATGCCGATTTTAGCGCATCAAATTTAGGCGGCTAGACTGCTACGTGAATGTGCTATGTAGAGCGTCGACTCGGTCCTCAAAAAACGGTGAAAAACTGCGGTTTTTTGGAAATGGTCGGGGAGACAGGATTCCTGACCAATTTTTTCCGTGCGCTAAGCTATTGATTTTGCGTCGACGCTCACCCCGTCTGTCGGCGGGTTGCACAGTGATGGGTACAAGAAGGGGTACAGCGTGGCAAGGCCATCAAACGGGCTTGTCGACTTGGCGATACCTCAAGCCGTAGTCGTGCTTGACGATCGTCGCAGTTCGCGGGTCAGCCATAGCTGTGCGACATGCCCCGACGCATTGCTCAAGGCGTGATGCCTGAGCAGGCGAGCGATAGATCTCGATCATCGTATTCCCCTTGACGTGGCCGATGTTGGGACAAACCCGCCACCCGAGATCATGCTGAGGAACGGCATATTTCGGTCGAAGCGGACCTCTGGGGTTCCGGAACGATCGTCACCGGAATGAGCAACCCTGACTGGTAGGGGGCGGTCCGCTCTGGATGGAGTATTTCCGCAAGTAGTCGTTCAGATTGTCTTCTCTGCTGCACAATGCTTGCCAAACCGTCCAGCAAGCATTTGTGCACGGCAAGCATTTGAATCTATAAAGCCGCAAAATTAGGGCTAGCGAAGACTTGCTTTGCAATTTCTAAAATCAATGGCTCAGCGAACTCTGCGACAAAGTTTCTATGCCGATCCTCAAATACAAATTCTCCGACCCGATTATGAGCAATAGAACACCTTATTCTATAAATCCAATAAGCAGCCAAGTCAAAAACCATTGTTGGAAAAAGATCTTCTTTACTTATTAGCTTTTTTTGCTTTGAAGTCGAAGCATTTAGCGATGACCCATCTAAACATTCAGTCAGCTTCTCCCATTTTTCTGAATCTCCAAAGGGGTTCGCGCTTTTGCTATATTTAAAAAAGATGTCTTCTCTATCATAATAAAAACGTGACGAATTCTCTAATATTGAAGCGATTGAAGAGGCATTTCCGCAAAATTCCCTAATTATCCCCCGAAGACGATCAATTTCCGTGCGCCCAAAGTCTGAATATATTTGACTAAATCCAAATATATTATCATCTAATGCTTTTATCTTTTTTACTAAAACGTAGTCAAAGAGAAGTTCTATGCTGTGATATATTCGCAAAAACCTCTCAAATGGATTGTTCGCATACAAATAGCGGTTCAGCGTTTGTTGATGGTACGGGGATGCAATTTTTATGCCCGGAACTGCTACTATTTTATCGACAGTAGTAACGTGCTCGAGGTTATCGACTGGAAAATGACTGAACTTGCCCCAAATAGGGGCAGACAAAATATAATTATTCAAATAGTCATCCAGCATATCAATTTCAAGAACAAGATAGTCCCTCTTAAAACTATAATGGCTATCTAAAATTTCTGTGGGCTCTGCATCGCTTAAAAAAGCGACAAACTGCCAAATAGTTAATTCGGCTATCGAAATGTTGCCAAGAGATCGAGAAAAGCAGAGGGTTCCGAGTGAACCCCCTGCGGAATCGATAACCTCCAAGTCCGTTTCTTGCGAAACCCCGCTGGAAACTGCGGCGATTGGTAAAATGGCAAATTGATCAATTGCCAAATAACCGTTGATCTCTCGCGGATTGTTGACACGAAAACCCTCGTGCGGACCAATGTGCTCAAGGAGCACAGCTTCAATGATCTCATCAACAGTCATTTATTCGGAGGCGAGTTGCCACGCGCGCCCTAAGGAGCTGTCACCCTCATCGCGGAAAAATTCTTTGAAACCATTTACGAGCAATTTTCTCGTGGCAGCGCCGACGTTGACCTTCCGAGGATTGTTGCCCATCCGAAGGCGATCAAACACATCAAGGTCCAGAGGGTCAGTCCCTGGCTCTGCCTCACTCATTTTCGCACATAGCTTTTCAAGCGCTTTATCTAGCCGCTCGGCTTTCAGGGCCACATTTTCCGGCAACTCACTTGATGTAAATTGCGCAGCAGCAGCGAAAAAAGAGACGAAAACATTTTCTGTTGCCAACCAATGCACATTGCGCGAAGGCTTCACAGCGGAAACAACTTCAACCTGATCAATCGGGTCTTCAAGTGGATCTTCGCCCACGTCACCTTGATAAACTCGAAATACTTGATCGTCCAAACGAGCATAAATCTTCAGATATTTGATGAATGATTGGAATTGCTCAGATATATCTTGCTCAGACGCGTCAAGCGCTGCTTCTATTTGCATCTTATTAGCAATGATATTCTCTTTTTGCGATTCCGATGACGCGGTTATGTGGGCCTGATAGGCTGACACGACCACGTTCAAAGGAAATTTTCGCGAACGACGACGCCGGGTTGTATCTCTCTCAGTATATATCTGAAGATCGTCAATCTCGCTCTCAATAGATGTCTTCAACGACATAAATAAGAGCTCTACCTGATGCCTAATTGACATAGGCTTCTGACCAGCATTTAAAACGATTATTCGATAAATTAATTTCTTTATATCATCTTCTAGCCAGAATTCGACGAGAATCTTCTGATCTTCACTGAACTGGTGCTCGGCTTCTTTAAGATCGTGCATGATGTAGGTGCGTTGCAATCCGTCTAGGATATCAACCCGGCCAGGCAGAACCAGTGCTTCCGCCGTACGATCCTTATCCGCGAGGATAGGGATGATCTCTCTAACAAATTCCGGTTTCACAGCAAGCGTGATGGACGGGAGAAGTGCGCCATTACGGATATCGTGCGACAGCCTTTGGTAAGCCTTATGGGATTCGCGACGGCGCTGGATTGTGAAATTTCCAAAATCTTCGCCAACAATCTCGAGATACTGGGGGATGTCCATTTGGCAATAAACGACCGGCGTATTGGATCGCAGATCGCGGGTAAGCCCTAACACATCCAGGGGCATAAATTCTCCGACACCTTAGAGCGGGTACAAATTTGAGCCTCATCAAACACGCATTCTATGAATCGCGCAAGGTGATTAGACGGCGCGATCCTGAAGACGGCGGTGCAGCCGGACGTCCGATGTTGGATGCGTCAAAAGGAATGATGAGCGGCCGGAATGGGCGCGTTGCAGACTGGCAGGTTGACGTCCGCCGAACGGCGGGTTGCGGCGCAAGCCGACGTTCCCGCGCCTTCCCACAAACGGCGCATTGTGGTCGCAAAATGCCTTTCGACTGTGTCACACAGCGATGGCGGCTAACTCGTTCCAGCACACGGAACGAGTACCTGCAGAAAGTCCAGTTACGAACATAGAATTTATTGCTCGCTGATCGGACTATCCCGATGTCGGGACGAGCAAAGCCGTCTTAGGATCATAACTGACGTTCGCGAGAGTTCCATCCATTATCCGCTCAACAATCTGATCGATGATAGGTAGTGGCACGAGAAACCATTCGCGCGGTCGGACCAACTTGCCGAAACGATCCGGTATCTCGATGTCGAAGCGAACCGTTTCGAGAACACGGTGGATCAATGCTTCCAAGCGAGGTCGATTGATATCGAACAATTTGTACGTAGCGATCACGTCTACATCATCGAGCAGATAGGTGGCGTCGTTTGAGGCATTAGCGATGCGCGCCTCGACCGATCCACCGGTGATGCCGATCTTGTGGACGAGATCGCGGTGCGCGGCGATGGTCGGGTGCGTCGAGCGGCTGCGCAGGACATAGAGCGTGCCGGTCGGCAGGTGGTCGGGTTCGACCTCGGCCTTCGCGGCGTTATCGAACAGCGGCCCAGCGGTCGGCTCGGTGAATCGACGACCGCCCTCGTCCTTGTACAGCGCGCGTTGAAGCGAGCGGAGCAACAGGTCGCTTTCGGTACCGTTGGAATAGATGACGCGTAGGCGGGCATCGGTGTCGCCGTTGGGCGCCGCGATCGGTTCGCCCATGCTCGCGACATAGGCGATCTGCCCGCCGACGATGAAAAACTCGCCAGGTTTGATATCGGCTTTCGACATGCCGAGATCGCGGACGAAGGGCCGCGTGGTGCGGACGCCTGCGTCGAGATCAGCCTGGGCTTGGTCGAACAGTGGCTTGAAGGTCACGAAGTCCGCGCAGCGTTTGGCGCTGGCGACCTCTTCGGCGGCCTGGCGATCGGCGTTGGAGCGGACGTTGCGCAGCTGGGTGATGTCGTTCGACGCATCGGGCTCGATCCCCAGTTCGGCCAGCAGCGCGCTGTCGTCCAAATCGTCAATCGCATCGGCATTGTTCGCGCCGTCCAGCAGGCCATGCACGTCCATATCCGCCAGCAGTTCGCGGCATTCGGCCTGCGCGCGGAGCCGGTCGAGGCGCACCGCGTAGAGCCGCTCGAAGATGTCGCGGCCCTCGCCATGCTGGGGGACGCGGCCGTGTTCGTCATGGAAGCGGACGATATCCTCGAAGCCGGCTATGATCCGTTCCTCGCGCGGGGTGCGGGCGCGGACCTTCTTGGGGGTCAGGTCGACGCCGAGTTCGGCAAGGATATCGTCGTCGGTCATGTCAGCCATTAACGGCGGCCTCCGCGGCCTGGGCTTTCGCGCGGAAGCGGGCGAAGGCGGCGACGCCCTCCGCCAGCTGGCGCTCCCACGGGTCTTGCGATGTCGCCTCGGGCGCGCGACCGCGTTCGCGCTTCCACTGGACGGCACGGATCGCGAAGGCGCGCGCCTCTTCCTCGGTCAGCGTGGTCTTGCGCGCCGAGATCGCGGCCTGCACCTGGCGTAGCGCGCCCTCGTTCATCGCCTTGGCGAGGATCGCATAGGCGGCCTCGAACGGGTTGATCCGATCGATCAGGTCGATGTCTAGCTCGCGCACATTCATGAACTTGCGCACGCCATCGACGAACGAAGTGTTCGCCTTCAGCTCGCCGCTGCCGTCATCGCTCGCCGTCTCGGTGACGATCTTCGCCGCCTGCTGGGTGATGTTGAGCGCGGCGATGGCGTGCTGGCGGATCGCCTCCTGATCGGTTTCGCTAAGGTCGGGATAGCGATCGCGGACGATCTTGCCCATGCGGACCTGGGTCAGTTCCTCCGGGACCACCTCCGGGTCGAACAGCCCGCGTTCGATCGCCTGCTTGTCCTGGATGAAGCTGGTGATGACCTCGTTGATGTCGTCGGCGCAGATGCGCTTGCCCTCGGTCGAGCTGGGCAGCACTAGGTCCTTCAGTTCGAAGTGGAACTGGCCGCGTTCCTCGTTGAAGCCGACATTGGTGCGACCTTCCTGATACCCGTCGGGACCATAATCGAACCCGTCCTTCGCCCCGACGTCCTTCGGCGTGAACTCGAAGCGGGGCGCCAGCACCTGCTCCATCAGCAGGCTAGCCGCGATCGCCTTCAACGTGTCGTTGACCGCCTCGGCCACCACGTCGTCGGCGGCGGCGGGTTCGGCGATCAGGTTGGTGAAGCGTGCGACCGTCTTGCCCGGCGCGTCGCGGGTGGCGCGGCCGATGATCTGGATGATCTCGGTCAGGCTGGAGCGATAGCCGACGGTCAGCGCATGTTCGCACCAGATCCAGTCGAACCCCTCCTTCGCCATGCCCAGCGCGATGATGACGTCGACATGGTCACGATTGCTCCGCGCCTCCGGGCTTTTCAAGGCCGCCGCCACGCGGTCGCGCTTGGCGGGATCGTCGTCGACCAGATCGGCGACCTTGATCGTCGCGCCCGCCGCCGTCTCGATCAGGTGGAAGCCGGTTTGCGCGTCGGTGCCCTTCCATCGCCCGAGGTGATCCATGATCTCCTCGACCTCGCGATGCTTGTCCTTGGTGCTTTCGCGGCTGTTGACGCTGGGGATATGGACGATCGTCTTCACCGCCGGGTCGAGCAGATCGTTGATCTTGTCGATATAGCGCCCGGTGTAGAAGCTGTACGCGATGTCGAGCGTCTTCAGATAGCGATAGCCGTTGAGCTGCTCGTAATAGGTGTAGGTGACGGTGGTGAACTTCGCTTCGTCCTCCGCCGACAGCACCGCGACCGCGTCGCCGCGGAAATAGCTGCCGGTCATCGCGACCAGATGGACCTTGTCGCGCGCGATCAGCTGGCCCAGTTGCGCACCCAGCCGGTTCTCCGGGTTCGCCGAGACGTGGTGGAACTCGTCCACCGCGATCAGACGCCCGTCGAACGCTGCGATCCCCAGCTCGTCGATCGCGAAGCGGAAGGTGGCGTGGGTGCAGACCAGCACCGTGTCGTCGCTGGCCAAGAATTCGCCGACCGCCTTCACCTTCGACTTGGCGACCTTCACGTCGTCGGCGCCGGGCGTGTTGCACAGGTTCCAGTGCGGCTTCACCGTCCAGTCGGCCCAGAAGCCGTGTGCCGACAACGGCTCGTCGGCGAAGCTGCCGCCGATCGAGCGCTCCGGGACCACGATAATCGCCTGTTTGACGCCCTGGTTGTGCAGCTTATCGAGCGCGATGAACATCAACGCGCGGGATTTGCCCGACGCGGGCGGCGACTTGATCAGCAGATACTGCTCGCCGCGATGCGCATAGGCGCGCGCCTGCATCGGCCGCATGCCCAGTTCGTTGGCGCTCGAGGATGCGCCGGTCTGGCCGGTGACGAGACGCACGGCCGGAATGGGGCGGTGATCGGTCATTCACTTTCCTCATGCGTCACGCCGAATTGCTCGCGCAGGAAATCGGCGGTTTGCTGGTCATAGATTTTGCAGACGACGTTCTGGTTGGCGAAAATCCCCGAAAACCATCGGGCTTCGTCGCGATCGAATGTCCTCTTCCAATCTACGCCGACGACATAGGACGCGATGTCGGGATCATCGGCATAATCGGTCACATATCCGCTGGGCAGCACGTCAGGAAGAAGATCACCGGACGCAAGCCTGAACTCCGCCGCCGGCATCTTGGCGGTCGTCACCAGCCCGTAGCCCAAATACCCCCTATTCTTCTGGTAATAGAAGATAGGTGCCCCGATTTCGAGCCGGTCCAGTGCATTGCTGTAGCGGCGGCCACCACAGGCGGTGAAAAAGCCGTAGCGGCGCAGCTCTTCCCACGGCCGATCCTCCTCCGCCCCGCCGGTGACATAATAAAACCCCGACCACGGCGCCCTCGCCTTCTTGACGGCGCGGTCCTTCACCTCTTCCTGGTCGAGCAGGCTGTCGGTGGTCAGCCATTCGTGGCCCTGGTCGCCGAAAATGTTGAAGAAGCTGGCGTTGATGCCGACGTCATGTTCTTCGGACAGATATTCGATGATCCGCTTGGTTGCCTCGTCGACCTCGCTCGCGACCACGATCATCTGGTGCGAAGCGTTGAGCGTTTCCGGCACCGCCTTCCCGTAACGATCGCGGTACAAGTCCGGCAGCGAACGGCCGGTGGCGGCGCGGACGAGATCATGCACGTCCTTGGTCGTCAGGTGTCGCACCCAGGACGCATAGTCGAGCACCTGCCCGACGATGTCGCGGGGGGATCGGTCACGCTTCAGTTCGATGATGATGAGGTTGCCGTCCTCGTCCATCGCCAGCAGGTCGATGCGCGTGCCGTGATCGGTCGCGACCTGGCGGCCAATGACGAAGCCGTCGACGCCGACAAGGCTGAGGTCGCGCGCCACCCAATCCTCGATCCGGCTTTCCAGATCGAGCGGCTTGCGGCGGCTTTCGACCAACCCGGTTTCGGTGATGCGGAACAGGCGGGTCATGCGGCTTTTTTGCCCTTCTTCGGTTTCGGCTGGTTCGCCGTCATCTTGGTGTAGAGGTCGAACAGCTTTTCCAGCCGCTCGGTATCGTTGCGGAAGCGGCGGCCGATATAGATGCGCTCCAGCACCTCGTCATTTTCGTCATGCGCGCGGCGCAGGTCGTCCGGCATGGCGTCGGGGTCGTAGAGGTCCGCGATGGTCGCGGGGAAATGCGCCTCGCGCGTGAGCAGGATGTTCTCGGCCGTGCGGGTGAGGTTGGCCTTGTCCTGCCCGGTGAGCTTGGGTACCGGGAATGTGTTCCAGCCAAGGGTGTTAGAGTAAGAGAAGTCGGTGCGCATGCGCATGCAGACGGTGGCGATCCAGACCCAGTGCATCCGAGATACGACTAAAGCCATATTCCACACGGGTGCATCATAAAGCGCATAGCACTTGTTGTTTATGATCGCACCAGATGGAAGAACTCCACAGGGCAGGTAATCTCTATTTTCCGAGCTTATTGCTGGCACAACTATCAATTGCTCGCGTCCGCTCTGCCGCCTTTCATCGAATCGGTAAGGCCAGCGAGCACCGTCTCTTGTCCGAGACTTGGAACTCCCGGCGCGCATTTCCGACACTTTGGCAAAGCGTTCCACCAAGGTCGGGATCAGGCGAGCTTCTTTCTCGTCTGCGTCGCTGATCCAGATAGCGTAACGGATGACGCCGTTGATGAACTCGAACGAGCCGTAGAGGCAGCGAATGAAACGCGCCTGCTCATCCGGGGTAAGGCTCAGTGAGGCGACCTCCTTGGAGTCCAGCAGAAGATGCCCACCATCTACCGGTTTGCTGCCGAAATCCATCGGCGCGAGACCGCTGATTGGCGATGATGACTTCTCGACAACAACATCAGGACCGTCAACAAGGTAGGCGTTGATGTGGCCCGCCGCCTTGGTAGTGACAATACCATTGTCGTCTATCGCGAAAAGAATAGCACCTTTACGCTCTTCGGCCAAGCCGACGATGACGACAGTCACACCCGCATTGTGGCTCGCCAAATTGGCCCACTTGAAAGACGTATGTGCAAAGGCGATCGATCGGCCGGTTGCAAAGATGAGGGGCCACAGGATAGGTACCTGCTGACCTTGGCAGATAGAATTGGTGCTTACGAAGGCGCTAGCCGCGGTCGTTTTTGTGCCGAAGTCGGCGGCCTTCATGAACCAGCCCGCGACATAGTCTAGTGACTTCCAGAGATCGGTTCGACTGCCGAAGATTGCCTCTAGGTCCGCCTTTTGGCTTGCGGTTTGCCAAGTGCTGCCGAGATAGGGCGGATTGCCGCAGATATATGTTTCAACCCCCGCGACCTCTCCCAACCCGTTTGCCTCCAGCGCCAGCCGCCCGGTCGGCCCACCCAAATCTTGCTCTGCACCGCTCCCCACGCGGACCGGCGGACACACCTCTAACCAATCCCGCCGCAAGGCATTCCCCACCGTGATCTGCCCCGTCTTATGCAGCGGCAACACCATCGCACGGGCTTCCTGCTGGCTGAGGTACAGGCAGTCCGCCTGGAACTCGGCGATCAGCAGCGCGAGGCGGGCGATCTCGGCGGCGAAGCCCTTGATCTCGATGCCATAGAAGTTGCTCAAGGGGATGACGCTGCGCCGCTCATCCAGCTTCAGATTGGCCTCGCCACCCAGCCGCTCGACGATCACCGCCTCGATCGCCCGCATCTCCTTGTACGCGATGACCAGGAAATTGCCCGATCCGCACGCCGGGTCGAACACACGGATGCTCCCCAGCCGCCGCCGCAGGTTGCGCAGTTTCTGGCGGCTGTCGCCCGCCGCCTCCAGCTGCTCGCGCAAGCCATCGAGGAACAGCGGGTTCAGCACCTTCAGGATGTTGGGCACGCTGGTATAGTGCATCCCGAGCTCGCCGCGCTCGCCATCGTCGGCGACGGCCTGGATCATCGATCCGAAGATGTCCGGGTTGATTTCCTTCCAGTCGAGCTCGCCCGCGCGCAGCAGATAGGCGCGCGCGGTGCGGCTGAAGCGCGGACTCTCGGTCGCGCCGGTGAACAGGCCGCCGTTCACGTAGGGAAAGACGTCCGCATAGGGCCGGATGCCCGCCGCGCGGCGATAGCGGTCGTCGAGATTGCCCTCATGCGTGACTGGCGTATCCATCGCGCGGAACAGCTCGGTCAGCACCTCGTGCGTGTTGCCCCATTGCTCCTCGCCGGTGCCGTGCCCGGCATGGCTCATCTGGGTGATGGTGGCGGTGAACTGGTTCTCGCGGAAGATGCCGGTATCCTCGGCGAAGAAGCAGAAGATCAGCCGCGCCATGAACTGGTTCAGCTCATGCCGCCGCTCCTCGGTCGCCCAGTCCGGATTGTCCTTCAGCAGCTCGACATACAGCTTGTTGAGCCGCCCCGTCGCCTTGACGTCGATGGGGTTGTTCTTGATCTCCTTGACCGTGGAGATGCCCGCCAGCGGCAGGAAGGTCGCGAAATGGCGCGGCAGGTCGGCGTAAGAACAGGCGATGACGTCGCCGCCGACCAGATCCTCGGCCTCCACCGTCTCGCCATCGGTGGCGAGGAGGAACTTGGCCTTCGCGCTGATGGTCTTGGGACTGGCGCGTAAGGTTGCGAGCATCGCGCCGACCTGTCCGACGGGGGCGATGCCGATATGGATGTTGTTCCGCTGCAGGACGCCGCCGACATCCGACTGGTTGGTGCCGTTCTTCGTCGCGCGCAGGCGGTCGACGGTCGCCTTCTTGGCGCCGAACGCAGTGATAAACTGGAACGGGAATTCGGCGGCGTCGAACGGCTGTTGGACGAGGTCGGATACGGCTTCTTCAATTTCGACGGCGTTCATTCGGTTCGTCAGGTCCAACAGGCTGGCCCGCACTGGCGGGACTGATTCATCGGGCGGACGATAGGATAGGTCAGTGCGATAGTCATCGCCTGTCATTGCGGCCAAATCGATGCACCGATCCCCATAGCGCGAGTGCGCTCGTCCCTGCTCACCGATTCTCCGCTAGACTCCGAAAGGTGATCGACCAGCGCGGCCGTTCCATTGGAGCGATGCTGTGCTCCCAATCGTGGCGGGCAGGTCCGCTCATGTGATAGCCGCCACGCGGGTCAAGCGGCACCGACACCCGGTCGAAGCCATCGGCGCGCCGCCGCCGGAAGCGCATCGTCGCCGGTTCGCCGAGGGAGATGCCGAGCACATGGCCGTAGATCGGCCGGTCGCGATGCCAGCCAATCCCGGCGCCTGGGTCGTAGCGGATGAGCAGCGCTTGGATCAGCGCCTCGGGCGCGAGGCCGGCGAAATCGGCCGCCCTGTCGCGAATAGGTACGAGCCAGTCCGGCATGGGCGGCGCATCCTTCGGGCGCCCGACCTTGAAGTCGTAGCTCCATCCGAAGGACGTTGTCAGCCGCTTGCCCGTCCAGCCCTGAAAGCGGAACGGTTCGAGATCGGTCGCGTCGATCCGCTCTATCAGCATGCGCTCCTCGTCCGCCGTGATCAGGTTCGCCCGCGTGGCGAGCCCCGCCAGTAGCGGCGCGTCAAAGAGGTCGAGCATCACGCCGCCGCCTCCGCGAAGATCGGCAATTCGGTCGGCGCCGCTGCCCCGGCCTCGACGAAGTTCGATACCGTTACGCCGACCAGTCGTATCCCCTTCGGGGTCGGCAGGACCGACCTGATCAGGTCGAGCGCGGCGTGGTGGAGGCCTTCGCGACTGATGACCGCCACGGGCTGGCTGCGCCGCCGGGTGATCTGATGGAAGTCAGCGTATTTGACCTTCACCGTGACGGTGCGGCCAAAGGCTTGCCGTCCCTCGCACCAGTCCCAGACATCGTCCGCCATCTTCAGTACGCCGGCCTCAATCTCCCCGGGTTCGGTCAGGTCGCGGTTGAACGTCGTTTCTGACCCCGACGACTTGCGCACGCGGTTCGGATTGACCGGACGGTCGTCTTCCCCGCGCGCGATGGCGTGATACCATTCGGCGGAACTGCCGAAATGTTGCTGCAGGAACGCCAGCGACTTGGCGCGCAGATCAGCCCCGGTCTCGATCCCCAGCCGCTTCATCTTCTCCGCCGTCACCGGTCCGACGCCGTGGAAGCGGCTGACGGGCAGCGTCTCGACCCAAGCGGCACCCATATCCGGCGTGACCGCGAACTGGCCGTTGGGCTTTCGATGATCCGAGGCGAGTTTGGCCAGGAACTTGTTGTACGAGATGCCCGCCGATGCGGTCAGGCCGGTCTCTGCGAGAATATCGGCGCGGATCGCCTTGGCGGTCAGCCATGCGGTTTCCAGGCCGCGCTTGTTCGCGGTGACGTCGAGATAGGCCTCGTCGAGCGACAAGGGCTGGATCAGGTCGGTATAGCGCGCGAACACGTCATGGATCTGGCGCGAGACGTCGCGGTACACTTCGAAGCGGGGCGGCACGAAGATCAGGTCGGGACAGCGACGCAGCGCGGTGACCGAGGGCAAAGCGGAGCGAACGCCGAACGTGCGCGCCTCGTAGCTGGCCGCCGCGACCACGCCCCGCGCGGCGGCATGACCGACCGCAACCGGCTTGCCGCGCAGCGACGGATCGTCACGCTGCTCCACCGAGGCGAAGAAGGCGTCCATGTCGACGTGAATGATCTTACGCACCGCCATGCGCACCTTTTAACGCATGCAGAACAGGATGTGAACATAATGTGCAAAAACGTTGAAAACCCGTCGCTTGCCCCACCTGCCCATCTCTTGGCGTAGATCCGGGCACGACGCCGTTCGAGCGACGCCGCGAACGTCGCCGCCGCATCAGCCGGATGATCACCGCCGCGCGAAGAGGTCCATATTCGCATCGCCCCAAGCCTTCAGCGCCGCGATGATCGGCGACAGGGATCGTCCACGATCCGACAGGCTGTATTCGACGCGCGGCGGCACCTGAGCGAAGACCTCGCGCTCGATCAGGCCATCGGCCTCCAGCTCGCGCAGTTGGTTGGTCAGCATGCGCGGCGTCACGTCACCGACACGGCGGCGCAATTCGTTGAAGCGCGTGCGTCCGTCCTGCAGATGGTAGAGAATCACCGCCTTCCACTTGCCGTCGATAAGGCTCACCGCCGCCTCGACGGCGCAGCCCGGGGTACAATCAAGGCGGGAGTGGCGGGCTTTCGCCATCGGAACGGTATCCTTTTCGACACTATGAGCGTTTTTTGTGCCTACGACAAAAGCTGACACCGTCTCTATCTCGCGTGCGTCAGCAGAAGGAGCAAGACCCATGCGCGCCATAGCCTATCGCCAGCCCGGCCCGATTGACCGAGACGAAGCCCTTGTCGAGGTCGAACTGCCGCAACCCGTTCCGACCGGGCGCGACATTCTGGTCGCAGTTCGGGCCATCTCGGTGAACCCCGTCGACGCGAAGGTTCGCACCGGCGCTGCGCCATTCGACGGCCGTGACGAGCGCATTCTCGGCTGGGATGCGGCGGGCGTGGTCGAAGCGGTCGGCCCGGAGGCCACCCGCTTCAAGGTGGGTGACGAGGTCTTCTATGCGGGCGACCTGATGCGCGACGGCAGCAATGCGGAATATCAGCTGGTCGACGAGCGGATCGTCGGCCATCGCCCCCGCAGCATCGGCTTCGCGGAGGCGGCGGCGCTGCCACTGACGGCCATCACGGCCTGGGAAACTCTGTTCGATCGGTTGGAGGTCGACGACCAGCCAGCCGGCGGTGCCCGCGCCATCCTGATCATCGGCGGCGCGGGCGGCGTCGGTTCCGCGGCGATCCAGATCGCGCGGGCCCGCACCGACCTGACCGTGATCGCCACCGCCTCGCGCGCCGAGACGCAGAACTGGGTGCGTGACCTAGGCGCGCATCATGTCATCGATCATTCCCGGCCGATGGCACCGCAGATCGCCGCGCTGGAGATCGGCGCGCCCGCCTTCGTCTTCTCGACCACCCATACCGATCGCCATCTGGCCGATATCGCCGAGCTGATCGCGCCGCAGGGGCGCTTCGCGCTGATCGACGATCCCGCCATCCTCGACATCGTCGCCTTCAAGCGCAAGGCGGTGTCGGTCCATTGGGAATTGATGTTCACCCGGTCGCTCTTCGACACACCGGACGTCGGCGAGCAGGGTCGACTGTTGGACGCGGTGGCCGAACTGGTGGACGAAGGGCGCATTCGCACCACGGCGACCGACACGCTCTCGCCGATCAACGCCGCTAACCTGATCGAAGCGCACCGCCGCATCGAGAGCGCCACCACGCGGGGCAAGATCGTCCTCGAAGGCTGGGCCAGCCCGCAGGCGTAAGCTCGACGCGGGTTCCTACGAAATGCGCGCGCAGGCGGGTCAGGCGAATGCCAACTCGCCCGCGACGATCGCCATGGCATGGTCGACGAAGCGTGCCTTCTCGCCGACCGGCGCGACGTAATGAAGGGCCTCGCGCGCCAGTTCGGGCTCGCCTCCGCGCGCGATCAGCCATGCGGCGAGATAGGGCGCGGCAAGACAACCGCCCGCCGTCGCGACATTGCCATGAGCGGCGAACGGTGCGTCGATGACGGTAACACCGGCCTCCACCACCCATGGCTTGGTGGTGAGGTCGGTGCACGCGGGCAAATCACCGATCAGGCCGAGCCTGGCCAACAACAGCGTCCCCGAACATTGCGCCGCGATCAACTGCCGCGTCCGATCGAGACGAAGCCGGGCGAGCATCGCCGGATCGGTGGCAATCTCATGCGTGCGGACACCGCTGCCGACCAGCACCGCATCCGCCTCCTCGAGGAATGCGAGCGGCCGTTGGCGATGGACGGTGACGCCGTTCAACGACGTCACCGTCTCGGTCGGCGCCGTGATGTGCGCGGCCCAGCCATGCGGGCGCAGCCGGTTGATGATCGCAGCGGCCACGAACGAATCCAGTTCGTTGAAGCCGTCGAAGGTCAAGACCGCGACCTGCATCACCCTTGCGTCCGGCCGGAGAATAAAGTCCGCGTCGCGCCGGCGACCCAGACCTGCCCGGCCTCGTCCTGCGAGACATGGATGCGCCCGCTCCGTTTGAGGCGCGTGCCCTGGGCGGCGACATAGCTGCCGCTGGCCCGACCGCTGGCGAACAGCCACTGGCCGACCGAGGCGTTGAGGCTGCCGGTGACCGGGTCCTCGATCAGCCCGCCATGCGCGTCGGTGAAGAGCGCGCGCAGTTCGAACGCGACCTCGCTGCCGGGCGCATGCGGGCCGACGATCCCGATGTCGATATGGTCGGGGTGGTACCGCGCCGGTTCGACCGCCAGCACTGCCTCCGCAGACTCCAGCATGACCGCGATCCAGCCGGGGCCATTGTCCGCCCAGGCGGCGTCGACGATCGCCGCGCGGTCGATCCGCAGCAACTCAACGACCTGAGCGATCTCCGCCTCGGTTGGCGTACCCCCGCGCAGCAGCGGTGGCGCGGCAAAAGCAAGCTGGTCGCCATCGCGCCGGATCGTGACCAGCCCGACGCCGCATTCCTGCACGATCACGCCGTCCTGCTTCGGTTGCCCGCCCGCTTCCGCCCACGCATGAGCGCTCCCCAAGGTCGGGTGACCGGCGAAGGGCAGTTCGTGCGCCATGGTGAAAATGCGCACGCGATAGTCAGCCGATGGATCGGTCGGCGGCAGCAGGAACGTCGTTTCCGAGAAGTTCAGCCAGCTTGCGATCGCCTGCATCTCGTCCGTCGTCAGACCCTCGGCATCGGCGATGACGGCCAGCGGATTGCCGGTCAGCGGATCGGTGCCGAACACGTCGATCAGGCGGAAGGGGCGGGTCACGAGCATCTCCTGTTGCTGATGGCTGGTCGTAACGCGCGACGACTGGCGCTGAAAGATACACATCGGTACGATCATGCCGAACTGTATTGGTGAGATTGGCAGTACGATGGCGAGCGCCCCCGACGAAACCCGCACCGGCATGGTGGTCCGCGCGATCCGCGACCGGATCGATAGTCGCGCGCTGACGCCAGGCGCACGGCTGCCGTCTATCCGCGCCATGGCCGAGACGAGCGGCGTCGCGCGCTCGACGGTGGTCGAGGCCTATGATCGCCTCGCCGCCGAAGGAGCGATCCGATCACGACCTGGGTCGGGCTTTTATGTTGCCGCGCCCTTGGCGCCACTGGCGCTGGATCGGCTCGCCAGCACAAAGGAGCGCGAGGTCGACCCGCTCTGGATGCTGCGCCAGTCGCTGGGCGAGCGGCGGCACGAACTGATGCCGGGATGCGGCTGGCTATCCGATCACACGAGAAGTGGACTGACACACAGCCTCGGGCGCGCCCGTCGAAGCAATTAGGAGCGATGCAGGGGTTCGCTTCAAATCCATCAACGAACCGGGTTCCCCTGACAGCCTGTCTTTCCCATGCTCATTCGCCATGGAAATCCGCCGCCGGTTTGACAAAGCGGCGGCGGATGCCGTCGCTAGCGCATCGCACGGACGGCTGGGCCACTCGACAAATGCGCGGACGCATCGAACTTGTGAATCCAGCCATAGCGTTCAGGGAAGTGGTGCATGGCGCGGTGCCGGGTCGCATCGGGAAGGCCCGCATCGGTATGGAGCGCGCGATTGGCGTCCCATGAACTGCGCTGGATGAGGCGGGTGCGCAGCGCGCGTTCCTTCTGATAGGCGGCAAAGCGCGCGTCGCGGTTGGATGACGTCAGTCCATCGAGCATCGTGGCCAAGGTAATGGCATCCTCGATGGTCGTATTCGCGCCCTGTCCGTGATGCGGCAGCATCGCATGGACGGCATCGCCGATCAGCACGACCGGCCCGCGATGCCAATGGCGAAGCGGCGGCGCGACGAACAGGCCCCAGCGACGCTCCACATCGCCCGCCGCGACCATTTGCCGGACGGCCGGGTGCCAGCCGGCGAAGGCGGCCACCGCCTCACCCGGCTCGATCGGCACCGTCCCGGCGCTACCGGACCAAGCGGTGGGGCCCTCCACCACCGCGAAGAAGTTAACGTGACCGCCATCGCTGCCGATCGCATAATGCAGCAGATGGGCATCCTGGCCGATCCAGAACTGAATCGCCTGGGGATCGGGCAAAGCGTCCAGCCGCTCGACCGGCACGATGCCGCGAAACGCGCTCGTCCCGGAGTAGCGCAGCGGCTGTCCGCCGACCCATTGCCGGGTGATGGAGCGCACACCGTCGGCACCCACGACGATATCGGCCTCGACGGGATCGCGTCCGACGAAGTGGAGCGCCACCCGTTCGCCCACCGTCTCGATCCGCTCCAGCCGATGCGCCAGGTGAATATGCTCCGCCCCGACCGCGCGGCCCAGCGTCGTCTGTAGATCGGCGCGGTGGATGCCGAGATAGGGCGCGCCGAAACGATCGCGATAGGCACCACCTTTGCGCACCGCATGGTCCGCCAGGCGATCACCGGACAGCCCGTCGCGGTAGATCAGCTCGGTCGGCTCGACCCCCGTCCGCTCCAGCTGATCGATCAGGCCCAGCCTTTGCAGCTCACGGGTGGCATTGGCCGACAGGGCGACCGCCGCGCCGATCTCGCTCAGTTCCGCCGCCTGTTCGTACAGCGTCGCCTCGATCCCTCGCGCCCGCAGCGCCAGCGCGAGGGTCAATCCGCCGATACCGGCGCCGATGATCGCGATCTTCATGGATAGCCTCCGTGGTCCTTACGCGGCCGTCGCCGTCTGGCGATACCCAGCCGGGGCATCGGCGAAATCGGCGATCGCCTCGGCCAGCCGTTCGGGCATCGAGTAATAGGGGGCATGGCTGGCCGGGAGCGACACGACCGTGACAGGACCGGGGAACTCCTTCTGCATCTGACGCTGCACGGCGATCGGAATCCCGACATCGTCCAGCGCCTCGATATAGAGGCGTGGGATCTCCAGCGCGCGGCCCTCCATCGGATTGGGCGTACCGAAGGGCACGGTCGACTGGGTCTGGATGAACTGTTCGGCAGGCGGCATTCCCTCGCCGGGATAATCGCCCATGAAAACTTCGCGGAACCGTTCCAGTCGCGAGAAATCCGCCTGTAGCCCACGTCCCTCGTCGACCGGCTGGATCAGGTCCAGCGCGTGCGGCGTGCCCCGGTTGGGCTCGCCGGGCAGGACGAAGGTTTCCGGCGTAACACCGGGCGCGGTCAGGAACGCGGTCAGGTAGATCAGCCCGGCCACCTTGTCGGGATGGTGGTGCGCCAGCCACGAGATGGATGCACCGCCCATGCTGTGGCCCAGAAGGATCGACTGCCCCTCGGCCCGTGCCAGGATGTCAGCGACGGGGCGGGTATAATGCTCCATGTCGACGACCGACAAATGGCCGCCATCGCCGGGCGTATGGCCGGTCAGGTCGGGCGCATGGACGCGGTAGCCGCGCGCCTCGAGAAGCGGAACGACCGCGTCATAGCAGGCGCCGCGATTCCAGGCGCCATGGATCAGGATGATATCGGTGACGGTCATGACATGTCTTCCTGTTCGAGCCGAAGAGATCAGAAGCGATATTGCAGGCCGACCTGCGCGATGAGGGGATTGAGCTGGACGCGCGCCGTACCCGGCACGAAGCCGTTCGGCGTGCCGAGCCGGAAGCGGGCGTTGGTGCTGGTCCAGACCTTGCTGGCCGCGCCGAACACACCGATCCGCTCGTTGAGCGGCACATCGATGCCGCCCGTGATCGCGGGACCGACGGTATTGCTGGTGCGGAAATCCTTCAGCACGCCGTCTTCGGTCTTGAAGATGATCGTCCAGTTCAGCCCGCCGCCGATATAAGGCCGCACCCCGCCCGGACGCCCGAAATGATAACGCACGCTGTAGAGGCCAGGACCATAGGTCACCTTACCCAGCGTGCCCGCCCCCGCCAGCGTTCCCGATGCGGTCAGCGTACTGGTCGGCGGCACGCCGACGGTCGCCGCGACCGACACGTTGGAGGTCAGGAAATAGCCGATATCGAGGCTGACGCCGTTGTTGTTCGACGCGGTGGCGTTGGCGCCCGGCAGCGGCTGCCCGGCGAGCTTCACATCGGCCTTTTCGTCGAACATGACACGCGCCGCGCCGAGCCGGACATAGAATCGCCGCTCCTTGCCGTCCTGCGACTGCTGGGCCTGCGCCACGCTCGGCAGCATCAGGCACAATCCCGCAACACCGGCGAGCACCCCGCCCTTTCGCAAGGCTCGCGTATATCCATATGGTATTGAAGCCATTTTCCGCTTCCTCTCCATCTGCCGTCGCTATCTGTCGTGCGACTTGTCCCGAAGCGACTTCGCTTTCGTGAGGGGCAGAATGTCGGGGCGCGCATCGTGCGTCCAACACCAACTCCATATGATGGCCATACCCAAAAGGTTGGCCGGATCACGCCTCTTCGCCGCCCCCGGTCATCCGCAGGATCGCGTCGGGCACGGGATAATCCCAGGCGCCGTACCGCTCGCGAATCACCGCCGCCATGGCGACCAGTTCGGGCGAGCGGTCGTCCTTGCGAAAGCTCATGATGATCGGCGATGCGACCGGTTCGACCAGCGGGCGATAGCGGACGCCGTCGACCCGCGACCGGCGAACCGAGGCCGGGACGATGCAGACCCCCTCCCCGGCCGCGACCAGCCCGATCGCGATCTGCAACTCACTGACCTCGTGCGCGATCACCGGGGTCACACCAAGGTCGCGGAAATGGCCGACGACCTGATCGGCATAGCTGGGCCGCGGGGCGTTGGGATACAGGATCAACGGGTCGGTCGCCAGCGACGCCAGGGACACCCCGCCCCCCGCCGACAGCGGATGCGTGGCCGGAAGCGCGACGATCAACGGCTCCTCGCGCAGCACCACCCGCGCCACGGCGTCATCCTCGAACCGGATTCGCCCGAAGCCGACATCGATCCGCCCGTCCTTCAGCGCAGCGATCTGCGACAGCGTGCCGCCCTCGATCAGCGACAGGTCAACCGAGGGCATCGCCTCCCGATAGGCCCGGATGATCGCGGGGAGGCGCGAATAGATGGTGGAGGCGACGAAGCCGATCGCGAACCGCCGCTGCTGCGACACTACGGCTTTCGCGATCATCGCATCCATATCGGCCATGCGCGCCAGGATGCTGATCGCCTGGTCATAGACGAGATGGCCGATCGGCGTCAGCCGCAGCGGCTTGGCCGAGCGATCGATCAGGGTCGCGCCGACCCGCTCCTCGATCTGCTGGATCTGGCGGCTGAGCGGCGGTTGCGCGATGTGGAGACGCTCGGCGGCACGGGTGAAATTGCCTTCCTGCGCAACGGTCACGAAATAGCGCAGCTGCCGTATGTCCATCCTGTCATCCTCTCCAGAGCCGTCGGTTCGGTGGCAGCCGAGTGTTATTCATGGTCCGCCAGCAGCGCTTCGGGCACGCCATAGCCCCATTCGGTATATTTGCGGGCGATGATCCGCAGAACGGCGCGCAACTCGGGCGAGGCGTCGCCGACCCGGTGGCTCATGATGATCGGCGAATGCGCGGGTTCGACGAGATCGAGATAGCGCACATCCTCGGTCCGCGCCTTGCGCACCGACTCCGGGATCACCGCCACCCCCTCTTCGGCGGCAACCAGACCGATCGCGATCTGCAACTCGCGCGCTTCGACGATCTGGTTCGGGCTCAGGCCATTATCGTGGAACAGCGACAGGACCTGATCGGCATAGCTGGGACGCGATGCGCTGGGATAGAGAACCAGCTTTTCGCGCGCTAGGGCCGACAGGGATACCGGCGCGCCGTCCTGCCCCAAATGGCTTCCCATCGGGACCGCCGCAACGAGCGACTCCCGCCGGAGCACGGTGCGCCGCACCGCCGGATCGTCGAAGCGGATACGGCCGAAACCGATATCGATCCGCCCCTCCTTCAACGCCGCGATCTGGTCCAGCGTAGAGCTTTCGACCAGTGTCAGCTCGACATCGGGCATCTCGGCGCGGAACTCGCGGATCAGCGCGGGCAGGCGCGCATAGATGGTCGAGGCGACGAAGCCCATGGTGAACCGTCGCCGGTCGGTCGCGATCGCGGCATCCATCATCGTCCGCATGTCATCCACGCGCCGCAGCACCTGCACCGCCTGATCGTGGAACAGCTGCCCCATCGGGGTCAGCGCGAGCGGTCGGCTGGCCCGGTCGATCAGGGTCGCGCCGACCTCCGCCTCCAGTTGCTGGATCGACCGGCTGAGCGGCGGCTGCGCCATGTGCAACCGTTCCGCCGCGCGGTTGAAATTCCGCTCGGCGGCGACGGTGACGAAGTAACGGAGCTGACGCAGGTCCATAGGGTCATACTCTCCAAGTATCACCAGAAGACCATAATGATCTTTGCGCGTCTAGATCGCCAAGCCTAGTTTCCAGGGAAATTCGGATAAAACTGGATAGGAAGAGGTTATGGCCACGATCGTCGAGATCGATACCTATATCGTCGACATCCCGACGATCCGGCCGCATGTGCTCGCGATGGCCACCATGCATCACCAGTCGATCGTGCTGGTCCGGCTGCGCGACTCCGACGGCGTCGAGGGGATCGGCGAGGGCACGACCATCGGCGGCCTCAGCTATGGCGAGGAAAGCCCGGAGGGCATCAAGCTCGCCATCGACACCTATATCGCCCCCGTCCTCGAAACCTGCGACCCGGCACTGGTCGGGGCCGCGATGGCCAAGATCGGCAAGAGCGTCTTCGGCAATCACCTCGCCAAATGCGCGGTCGAAACCGCCCTGCTGGACCTAGCCGGCAAGCGGCTGGGCGTGCCCGTCTCCACGCTGATCGGCGGTGGCGCGATCCGCGACCGGTTGCCGGTCGCCTGGACGCTGGCCAGTGGCGATACCGCGCTCGACATCGAGGAGGCCGAACGGGTCCTGGCCGAACGGCGGCATAACATCTTCAAGCTCAAGATCGGCAAGCGCGACGTGCGCGCCGATGTCGCCCATGTCGCGGCGATCAAGCGCGCGGTCGGCGACCGGGGCAGCGTGCGCGTCGACGTCAACCAGAACTGGAGCGAGGCGCAGGCCGATCTCGGCATGAAGCTGCTGGAGGAGGCGGGCGTCGATCTGGTCGAACAGCCGGTCGCGCGGCACGATCATGCCGCCATGGCCCGGCTGTCCGCCAAACATGTCGTCCCGTTGATGGCGGACGAGGCACTGCACGGGCCCGCCGACGCCTTCGCCATTGCGACGTGCGGCGGGGCGCGGGTCTTCGCGGTCAAGATCGCCCAGTCCGGCGGCCTGCTCCCGGCCCATGCCGTGGCCACGATCGCGCAGGCGGGTGGCGTCGGGCTCTATGGAGGCACGATGCTGGAGGGCGGGGTCGGCACCGCGGCGTCGGCGCATCTCTGCGCGACCCTGCCTTCGCTGGCCTGGGGAACCGAGTTGTTCGGCCCACTCCTGCTGACCGAAGACATATTGGCCGAGCCTCTGCGCTATGCCGATTTCCACCTGAGCGTGCCGACCGGCCCCGGCCTGGGCATCGCGCTGGACGAGGACCGCGTCGCGTTCCACCGACGCGACCGCCGCTCCCCTACCCTTCATGTCGTCGCGGGAAGAGGCTGAACCATGTTGTTTCACGTCGAAATGGATGTCGACATTCCGCTCGGCTTCGATGCCGAGGAAGCGGCACGGCTCAAGGCCGCCGAGAAGGCCCGTTTCCAGGAGCTGCAACGCGCGGGCACCTGGCGCCACATCTGGCGGGTGGTAGGCCAATACGCCAATGTCAGCATCTTCGATGTCGGCTCCAATGCCGAGTTGCACGACATCCTGATGAGCCTGCCGCTCTACCCCTTCATGACGATCCGCGTGACGGCGCTGTGCCGTCACCCCTCGTCCCTCCACGACGACGACCGCTGACGATCGGAACCGCACGACCGCCGACGAGCGGCCGGACAGACAGAATATAGGAGAGTGTGATGGATATCAGCTTCGTGAAGACCCCCGCCATCCAGGATCTGCTCGACCGGGTCGCGGGCACGGCCTCGGACAAGGGCGATCCGCGCGTAAAGGCGATCCTGCGCGACCTGGTGGAATCGCTGATGGTGCTGATCGTCAAGCACGACATAGACGAGAACGAAGTCTGGGGCGCGGTCAACTTCCTCCAGAACGGCGCGGGCGAGTTCGGGCTGCTGATGCCGGGCGTCGGCCTCGAACATTTCCTCGACCTCTATATGGACGCCAAGGACGCCGAGGCGGGCAAGACCGGCGGCACGCCCCGCACCATTGAGGGGCCGCTCTATGTCGAGGGCGCGCCGCTGGTCGACAATGACGCCAACCTGACCGACGATCCCGACGATACCGACACGCTCTACATGGCCGGACGGGTCACGGGGCCGGACGGCGAGCCGGTCACGAACGCCATCCTCCATGTCTGGCACGCCAATTCCAAGGGCTTCTACTCGCATTTCGACCCCACCGGCGAGCAGACGCCGTTCAACAACCGCCGCCGCATCAGGCTGGGCGACGATGGGCGCTATGCGTTTCATTCCAAGATGCCCAACGGCTATAGCGTGCCGCCCGGCGGTGCCTCCGACCGGTTGATGCAGGTGCTCGGCCGCCACGGCAACCGCCCGGCCCATGTCCATTTCTTCATCGAGGCACCCGGCTATCGCCAGCTAACGACGCAGATCAATTTCGGCGACGACCCCTTTGCCGCCGACGACTTCGCGTTCGGGACCCGCGAGGGATTGCTGCCGGTGCCGAATCGCCAGGGCGACACCGCGCACATCGCTTTCGATTTCCAGCTCCAGCGCGCCGACGATGCCGAGGAGGAAGCTTTCTCGCACCGCGCCCGTCTCGCCGTCGCCTGATCCCCTGGAAGGATATTGTCATGACCGACCTTCGCGAACGCCTTGCCACCGCCGTCGTCGACAATCCCGCCACCGGGGCTTTCCGGTGCCGCCGCGACGTGTTCACCGACCCCGCGCTGTTCGAGCTGGAGATGCAGCACATCTTCGAGGGCAACTGGGTCTATCTGGCACATGAAAGCCAGATCCCGGAGAATAACGATTATCTCACCACCCATATCGGTCGCCAACCGATCATCATCACCCGCGACAAGACCGGGACGCTGAACGCTGTCATCAACGCCTGCGCGCATCGCGGCGCGATGCTGTGCCGTCGCAAGCACGGTAACAAGGGCAGCTTCACCTGCCAGTTCCACGGCTGGACCTTCAGCAATGCGGGCAAGCTGCTGAAGGTCAAGGACGGCAAGACCGGCGATTATCCCGCCGGGTTCAACACCGAGGGGTCGCACGACCTGACCCGCGTCGCCCGGTTCGAGAATTATCGCGGCTTCCTGTTCGGCAGCCTGAACGCCGACGTACTGCCGCTCGAGGACTGGCTCGGCTCGACCCGTATCGTGATCGACCAGATGGTCGACCAGGCACCCGACGGGCTGGAAGTGCTGCGCGGCAGTTCGACCTATGTCTATGATGGCAACTGGAAGCTGCAGATCGAAAACGGTGCTGACGGCTATCATGTCAGTGCGGTCCACTGGAATTATGCGGCGACCGCCAACCGCCGCGCGGAGGACTCGATCAAGGCGGTCGATGTCGATGGCTGGTCCAAGAGCGTCGGCGGCGTCTATGCGTTCGACCACGGCCATATCCTGCTCTGGACGAAGCTGCTCAACCCCGAGGTCCGCCCGATCTACGCGCATCGCGAGGCGCTCGCGACGCGGGTCGGCGAGGAGCGCGCGGCGCTGATCGTCGGGCAGACGCGCAATCTATGCCTCTATCCTAATGTCTATCTGATGGACCAGTTCTCGACCCAGATCCGGGTCGTGCGCCCGATCTCAGTCGATCGCACTGAAGTGACGATCTATTGCTTCGCGCCCAAGAGCGAGAGCGACGCCGACCGCGCCTTGCGCATCCGGCAGTATGAGGATTTTTTCAACGTCAGCGGCATGGGCACCCCTGACGACCTGGAGGAGTTCCGATCCTGTCAGAAGGCCTATGAAGGCACGGGCGACATGTGGAACGACCTGAGTCGCGGGGCGACGCGCTGGATCGCCGGACCGGACGAGAATGGCCGTGCCCTAGGCATCGAACCTCTGCTCAGCGGCGAGCGCAGCGAGGACGAGGGCCTGTTCGTCCGCCAGCATGAATACTGGGCGCAGTCGCTGATCGCCGCGATCGACCGCGACGGCGGCGGGAATGGTGGTGCCCGGCTGCGCCCGGTCGACCGGCTGGAGGTGGCGGCATGAGCCTGACCTACGACCGCCTTCTCGCCTTCCTCTACCGCGAGGCGCGGCTGCTCGACGATCGGCAATGGGACGAGTGGCTGGACTGCTACGCCCCGCACGCGGTCTTCTGGATGCCCGCCTGGGACGATGACGACAGGCTGGTGGAGGACCCGCAGCGCGAGATCTCGCTCATCTACTATCCCGATCGCAACGGGCTGGAAGACCGGGTCTTCCGGATCAAGACCGAGCGTTCGGGGGCGAGCATGCCCGAGCCGCGCACCAATCACACCGTCTCGAACGTCGAGATCCTCGGCGAGGCGGACAGGCAGATGCAGGTGCGGTTCAACTGGCACACGCTGAGCCACCGCTACAACGAGACGCTGAGCTTCTTCGGCACGTCGTTCTACACGATCGACACGACCGGCGCGCAGCCGCTCATCACCAACAAGAAGGTCGTCCTGAAGAACGACTATATCCGCCAGGTGATCGACGTTTATCACGTCTGATGCCCGGCGCCCGGAGAGGATATCATGGGCTACCGTATCGCATTGAACTTCGAGGATGGCGCGACGCGCTTCATCACCTGCGCCCCGGGTGAGACGGTGCTGGACGCCGCGTTCCGCCAGAGGATCAACCTGCCGATGGACTGTTCCGACGGCGTGTGCGGCAGCTGCAAATGTCGCTGCGAACAGGGTGTCTATGATCTCGGCGACGACTATATCGACGAGGCGCTGACCGCCGACGAGGCGGAGGAAGGGCTGGTCCTGACTTGCCAGATGCGCGTCTCGTCCGATTGCGTCGTCGCGGTGCCCGTCCCCTCCACCGCCTGCAAGGTGAAGCCCGCCGTGCATGAGGGCGCGGTGGCGGCGGTGGACCTGGTGTCTGACAGCACGATCCTCCTTACGCTGCGCTTGGACGATCCGGCTGCGCTCGGCTTCCTGCCCGGCCAATATGTCAATCTGGCGGTACCGGGCACCGACCAGCACCGCGCCTATTCCTTCAGTTCCAAACCCGGCGCGGCGGAGGCCAGCTTCCTGATCCGTAACATGCCCGGCGGGCTGATGAGCGGATGGCTGACATCTGTCGCCAAGCCCGGCGCACGCATGAGCTTCGTCGGCCCACAAGGCAGCTTCTTCCTGCGGGCGGTGGAGCGGCCGACGATCCTGCTGGCGGGCGGCACCGGCTTGGCCCCGATCCTGTCGATGCTGGAGGTGCTGGCCGATACCGGGACGGACCAGTCGCTCCACTTGATCTACGGCGTGACCCGGGACGGCGACATGGTCGAGGTCCCACGGATCGAGGCGCTGGCAACCCGCCTCCCCTCGCTGAGCTGGACCGCGTGCGTCGCCGATCCCGAGAGCGCGCATCCGCTGAAAGGCTATGTCACCGATCATCTGACCGATACGCACCTGAACGCGGGCGATTGCGATATCTATCTGTGTGGGCCGCCGCCCATGGTCGAGGCGGTGCGGATCTTCCTGCGCGACAAGGGCGTCGAGCCCCGGCATTTCCACTATGAGAAGTTCGCGCCGAGCGAAGCGCCGGTTGCGGTGGCAGCATGACATTCGCCGGACGCTTTCGCGACAAGGTGATGGTGGTGACCGGGGCCGCCCAGGGCATCGGCCGCGGCGTGGCGCTGCGCGCCGCGGCCGAGGGTGCCGCCGTCCTGCTGGTCGACCGCGCCGACTTCGTTTCCGACGTGGCCCAGGAAGCGGGCGAGCGGGCGGCGTTTTTCGTGTGCGACCTCGAAACCCATGACGGAGCGGCCGCCGCGATGGCAGCGGCGGTTACCGCCTTTGGCCGGGTCGACATCCTCGTCAACAATGTCGGCGGCGCGATCCGCATGCGTCCGTTCGCCGCCTTCGAGCCGGAGCAGATCGAGGCGGAAATCCGCCGTTCGCTGATTCCGACGTTGTGGGGCTGTCACGCGGTCCTGCCGATCATGCTGGGCCAGGGCGGCGGCACGATCGTCAACGTGTCGTCCAACGCGACGCGCGGCATCAGGCGCGTTCCGTATTCGGCGGCCAAGGGCGGGATCAACGCCCTCACCCAAGCCCTCGCGATGGAATATGGCGAGGCGGGCATCCGCGTCGTCGCGACCGCACCCGGCGGCACGCAGGCGCCGCCGCGCATCGTGCCGCGCAACCCGAATGGCGACGACGCCCGCGAACAGGCATGGATGGCCGAGGCGGTGGAGCAGGTCACCAGCTCCACCTTCCTGGGGCGCTATGCCACGCTGGACGAGCAGATCGCGCCGATCCTCTTCCTGGCCTCGGACGAGGCTTCCTACATCACCGGCTCGGTCCTGCCCGTGGCCGGTGGCGATCTGGGCTGACTGGAGCGATATGAAGAGCAAGATTTACCCCTCGCCCGCCGCCGCACTGGACGGGCTGTTGTTCGACGGCATGACGATCATGTCGGGCGGGTTCGGCCTGTCGGGCAATCCCGAAAGCCTGATCCCGGAAGTGCGCGCGAACGGGGTGAAGGGACTGACCGTCATTTCCAACAATGCGGGGGCGGATGGCTTCGGCCTGTGGATGCTGCTGGAGAGCCGTCAGGTCGCCAAGATGATCTCGTCCTATGTCGGCGAGAACAAGCTGTTCGAGCAGCAATATCTGTCGGGCGAGCTGGAGCTTGAACTCAATCCGCAAGGCACGCTCGCCGAGCGCATCCGCGCAGGCGGCGCGGGCATCCCGGCCTTCTATACGAAGACCGGCGTCGGCACCGTCGTCGCCGAAGGCAAGCCGGTCGAGACCTTCGAGGGGCAGGATTATGTCCGCGAAACCTGGCTGCGCGCCGACCTGTCGATCATCAAGGCGTGGAAGGCCGATCCGGCGGGCAATTTGATGTTCCGCAAGACCGCGCGGAACTTCAACCCGAATATGGCAACCGCTGGCAAGGTGACGGTGGTCGAGGTCGAGGAGATCGTCGAGGCGGGCGCGCTCGACCCCGACGCCATCCATACGCCGGGCATCTACGTCGATCGCATCGTACTGAGCACGATCAACGAGAAGCGCATCGAGAAACTGACGACCCGCGCGCGGGAGAATGTCGCATGAGCTGGACCCGTGACGAGATGGCGGCCCGCGCCGCCCGCGAGCTGCAGGACGGTTTCTACGTCAACCTCGGCATCGGCATCCCGACGCTGGTGGCCAACCATGTTCCCGCCGAGATCGACGTGACGCTGCAGTCCGAAAACGGCCTGCTGGGCATCGGCCCCTTTCCCTATGAGGGCGAGGCCGACCCGGACCTGATCAATGCGGGTAAGCAGACGGTGACGACGCTGCCAACCTCCAGCTTCTTCTCCAGCGCGGACAGCTTCGCGATGATCCGGGGCGGCCATATCGACATGGCGGTGCTGGGTGCGATGGAGGTCTCGGCGGGCGGCGACATCGCCAACTGGACGATTCCGGGCAAGATGGTGAAGGGCATGGGCGGCGCGATGGACCTGGTCGCGGGCGTCCAGCGCATCGTCGTCGTGATGGACCATGCCAGCAAGACCGGCAGCCCGAAGATCCTGCCCGAATGCACCCTGCCGCTGACCGGCAAGTCCTGTGTCGACCTGATCGTCACCGATTTGTGCGTCATGGCATGCGACAAGCCGGGGCTGCGGCTGGTAGAACTGGCCCCCGGAGTCACGCTGGACGAGGTGCGCGCCAAGACCGGGGCACCGTTCGCGGCAGATATGCTGGAAGGCGTCGCCTGATGCCGTTCGTCACATCCGACGGGGCCGCTATCTATTGGAAGGTCGAGGGCGAAACGGATCGGCCACGCCTCGTGCTGCTCAATTCGATCGGCACCGACATGGACCTGTGGAGCCCGGTCCTGCCGCTGCTACGTGAACACGTCGCCTTGCTGAGGATCGACACGCGAGGGCACGGCGCGTCGGACGCGCCGCCGGGCGACTATAGCTTGGCCGGGCTGGCCCGTGACGTCGCGGCGGTGATGGACGCGGCCGGATGGGATAGCGCCCAGGTCGCTGGCGTGTCGCTGGGCGGCATGATCGCGATGCAGATGGCGCTGGATATGCCGGAGCGGGTGACGGGCCTGATACCGATCTGCACCTCCGCCACGATGGACCGTGCCGCATGGACCACACGCGTCGATACAGTGCGCCGCGACGGCATGGCGGGGATCGTCGATTTGGCCATGTCGCGGTTCCTCTCCCCCGCCTTCATCGCCGAGCGACCCGGCCATGCCGCAACGATCCGTCGCGGGCTTCTCACCATGCCGGCCAAGGGCTATGCCGGATGTGCCGCCGCGATCCGCGACATGGCGCTGTCCGACCGGCTGGGTGAAATCGCCTGTCCGACCCTGGTGATCTCGGGCGAGCGCGACAGCTCGACGCCCTATGCCGGCCATGGCGACTATCTGGTCTCGGCCATTCCCGGCGCGCGTCATGTCGCTCTTCCCGCCGCCCATCTCGCGCCGCTCGAAGCCCCCGATGCGCTGGCCGACGCTATCCTGAACCATCGGAGTTGACCTCATGACCGCCGCTTTCATCTGCGACGCCGTTCGGACCCCGATCGGGCGGCTGAACGGCGCGCTGGCCGATATCCGCGCCGACGACCTCGCCGCCGTGCCGATCCGCGCCTTGGTCAAGCGTAACCCGGGCGTCGATTGGAGCGCGGTCGACGACAGCATCCTCGGCTGCGCCAACCAGGCGGGCGAGGACAATCGCAACGTCGCGCGCATGGCCGTATTGCTGGCGGGACTGCCCGAGGCGGTGCCCGGAACGACGGTCAACCGCCTGTGCGGCTCCGGCCTCAACGCGGTCGGCTGCGCGGCGCAGGCGATCCGCTCAGGGGATGCCGAGCTGATCATCGCGGGCGGCATCGAGAGCATGACCCGCGCGCCTTATGTCATGGGCAAGGCCGCCTCCGCCTTCGACCGCGCGCAGCGGATCGAGGACACGACGCTCGGCTGGCGCTTCGTCAACCCGGCGATGAAGGCGGCCTATGGCGTCGACACGATGCCGCAGACGGGCGAGAACGTTGCCGATCAATGGCGCATCTCGCGCGAGGATCAGGACCGGTTCGCGCTGGCCAGCCAGCAAAAGGCAGCCGCCGCCATCGCCAGCGGCCGGATGGCGGCCGAGATCGTCCCCGTTACCATCCTCCAGAAAAAGGGCGAGCCGCGCATCGTCACGCAGGACGAACATCCGCGCGCGACCAGCCTTGAGGCGCTCGCCAAGTTGAAACCGGTCGTCCGCGCCGATGGCACCGTGACGGCGGGCAACGCCTCCGGCCTGAATGACGGGGCGGCCGCGATGATCGTTGCGTCCGAAGCGGCGGCGGGGCGACACGGCCTGACGCCCCGCGCACGCATCCTGGGCATGGCCGCCGCCGGGATCGCGCCGCGCATCATGGGCGCCGGTCCCATCGAAGCGGCGCGCAAGCTGTGCCGCCTGACCGGCGTCGCGATCGACGATCTGGACGTGATCGAACTCAACGAGGCCTTTGCCAGCCAGGCGATCGCGACCCTGCGCGACCTGGGGCTGGCGCAGGACGATCCCCGCGTAAACCGCAATGGCGGGGCCATCGCGCTGGGGCATCCGCTGGGCATGTCGGGCGCGCGGATCGTCATGACCGCCGTCGAGGAACTGCACCGGACGCAAGGACGCTATGCGCTGGCCTTCATGTGCATCGGCGTGGGCCAAGGCATTGCCCTGATGATCGAGCAGGTCTGACGCCCGGGACGGGCGGGGGCATGGCGTCGCCCGCCCGCTTCGCCATCAGGCGGGCAGCCGCAGAATGGGCTTGATCGTCACGCCGCTCTCGCTGTCCGCGACCGCCTGGTTGATATCGGCGAAATCGTAGAATTTCACCAGCCGGTCGAAGGGGAACCGCCCCTGGGCGTGGAGCGCGATCAGCTCGGGGATGAAGACCTGCGGCACGACATCGCCCTCGACGATGCCCATGATGCGCTTGCCCGGCACCATGACCATGTTCACGTCGAAGCTCGCTTCGGTGCCCAGCTTTGGCGCGCCGACGATGCCGCAGGTCCCCATGATGGTCAGCGCGTCGATCGCCTGGCGCAGCACCTCTGGCCGACCGCTGCTCTCCAGCGTGAAGTCCGCGCCGCCGCCGGTGATCTCGCGGATCGCTTCCACCGCATCGGTTTCGCGGCTGTTGACGACATGCGTGGCGCCGAGCTCCTTCGCGAGGTCGAGTCGGCTGGGCGTCACGTCGACCGCGATGATCGTGGTCGCGCCCGCAACGCGCGCCGCCATGATCGCGCTGAGTCCGACCGCGCCCGAACCGAACGCGGCAAAGCTCGCCCCCGACGGCACTTCCAGCGCGCGCAGCACGGCCCCCGCACCGGTCTGGATACCGCAACCGAGCGGCCCGAGCAGTTCCAGCGGCGCGTCCTTGGCGACCTTCACGATGTTGCGCTCATGCGCCATCGCGAAACTGCCAAAGGAGGACTGGCCGAAGAAGTGATCGTGCAGCGCCCCGCCATGGGCATCGCACGTCGCCGTCGAGCCGTCCTTGCGCCCGCCACCGAAATTCAGCGCGAAGAAGTCGCCGCAATGCGCCGGGTGACCGGTCAGGCACGGACCGCAGACGCCGCACGACGCGAAGCTGAGCACGACATGGTCGCCCGGCTCGACGGCGGTCACGCCCGGCCCCACCGCCTCGACCACGCCCGCGCCTTCATGGCCTAGGACGGCGGGCAGCGGGACGGGGTAATATTGGTCGCGCACGATGATGTCGGTATGGCACACCCCCACCGCCACGATCCGCACGAGCACCTCGCCCCCTTGCGGTGACGCGATCTTCGCTTCCTCGATCGCAAAGGGGGCGCCTTGGTCGCGAACCACGGCGGTGGTGATGCTGCGCATCTCGGTCATTATCGTCTCCTGCATCATAATATGTGGTTGGGTGGGCGGTCAGAAAGGATAGGCGGGCGCGGCGCCCTTCACCGTCACCCACTGCCAATGGGTGAACTCCTCCCAATTGGCCGGACCGCCGATCGCGGACCCGTTGCCGGAAGCGCCCACCCCGCCGAAGGGGTTGACCACCTCGTCGTTCACCGTCTGGTCGTTGATGTGGAGCAGTCCCGCGCGCAGCCGTTCGCCCAGCGCCATGGCCCGGCCGACATCCTTCGAGATCACCGCTGCGGACAGGCCATACTCGGTGTCGTTGGCGAGCGCGACCGCCTCGTCCTCCGTGTCGAACGGCACCAGCACCGCGACCGGGCCGAAAATCTCCTCCTCGAACGCCGCCATGCCCGGCTTTACCCCTTCCAGCACGGTCGGGGCGAGGCACAGTCCCTCGGCCTTGCCGCCCGCCAGAAGGCGCGCGCCTGCGGCGACGCTGCGTTCAACGATGTCGACCGCATGGTCGAGCTGCGACTGGCTGATCAGCGGGCCGATCGCGACCATACCCGACATCGGATCGCCCACCGGCAGCGCCTTCGCCTTCTCGGCCAGTCGGGTAGCAAAGGCGTCGAAGATCGCACGGTGCACCAGGATGCGGCCCGCCGTCATGCAGATCTGCCCCTGATGCAGCCACGCTCCCCAGGCGGCGTTGCGCGTCGCGACGTCGAGATCGGCATCGTCCAGCACGATCAGCGTGTTCTTGCCACCCAGTTCCAGCGAGACCTTCTTGAGGTGACGGCTCGCTGCCTCGCCGACCTTTCGGCCCGCCCCGGTCGACCCGGTGAACTGGATCATCGCAACATTCGGGTCCGCGCAGAGTGCCGCGCCCGCCTCGCCGCCGCCGGGCAGCACCGACAGGACACCGGCGGGCAGCCCGGCCAGCTCGAACAGACGCGCGATCACCAGCCCGCCGCAGATCGCCGTGCGCGGGTCGGGCTTGAGCATCACCGCATTGCCCACCGCCAGCGCGGGCGCCACCGCGCGCATCGCCAGATAGAGCGGAAAGTTGAACGGCGCGATCACCCCGACCACGCCTAGCGGACGACGGCGCGCCAAGCTCAACCGCCCCGGCTCGCTGGGCAGGACGAGCCCCTGCGCCTGATGCGGCATCGCCGCCGCCAGCTCGATCGCCTTGATCGTGATCGCCAGCTCGAACTCCGCCTTGGCGCGCACCGAGCCGCTTTCCCGCATGGTCCAGGTCACGATCTCCTCGGCATGCGCCCGCGCCAGCGCGGCTGCCTGGACGAAGATGCCCGCCCGGACATCCGCCGTGGCCGCGGCCCAGCCCTGCTGCGCGGCGCGAGCCGCCGTCGCCGTTTTAGTGACCGTGGCGGCATCGACCGAGGCGGCCCGCGCTAAAACAGCGCCAGTCGCCGGTTCGAGGACGTCATAGCCTTGGCCGCCCTCGGTCCAGTGTCCGTCGAAGAACCGGCCGTTGAGATGCGCGGCGTCGAGCAGGGATGTCATTTCGCTCTCCATCATGATCGTTGAGATGTAGGATGGCGCGGTGCCGAATGGCCCCGCGCCCTTGGTCCAGCATCGCTCCAAGGGTCGACAGGCACCGGCGGCGCTTACGGCGCAAGAAGTCATCAAGAAGAAGGGATACGCGGCACGTGATCGAGATCGACCTGGTAGCAGAACGAGCGCAGACCGATCCCGCCGAACCTTTACTTCGAGACCAACATGCCGAACGCCGTCGCAATGGCATAATACCGATCATCCGCTTCCTCTCCAGAGGATGCCGCATTTTGTCTTTGCGACTTGCCCGTCGCTCTCGCTTTGTCGAGGCAATCCTGTCGGGGCCGTTGCGGTCCGTCAAACACCATCTTTATATCCTGCCGATACCCGCAGGGTTGTCGGGCATGTTTCGCCCTGACCGACGAACGACGCCACAGGTGAGAGGGAGAAACGCGTCAATCTTATCCTATACTCCCGCATATTATGCCACCGCCTTCACAGTGCTGATACAGCAAGCAGATGCCGCGCGACTGATTTAGAAAAGCGAAACTCATCGAAAATAGGCAATTGCGAATGCCGTACTCCTGTAGGAGCTCACCGCTTGCTGTCCGCACAACACGTTCTACATCCTTGGAAGCGCTAGCGTGAGGCAGGCATATCCCTACGTATTGTGAAGAGGCATGAGCAGCCCCTAGCTGTTCAGTCCCCGCATCTGGTGAGTCGGGTTGACGATGAACCGGTCTGGCTCTGACTCCCAGATCTTGGCGACGTATTCATAGGGTGTGAGCCCGCTGAGGGTCTTGAGCCGACGGGCGAAGTTGTATGCGGCCATGAAGTCGGTGAGGTGCGTGCGAAGCTGTTCATGGCTGTCGTAGTGGAAACGTTTGACGGTCGCCTCCTTGATGGTCCGGTTCATCCGCTCGACTTGTCCGTTGGTCCACGGATGGTTCGGTTTGGTGAGCCGGTGCTCGATGTTGTTGGCCTCGCAGATCATGTCGAAGCGCATCTGGCGGGACCAGGCGGTGTTCCGGTTACGGGGCTGCTCGGCGAACTGAATGCCGTTGTCGGTCAAGATCGTGTGGATGCGGTAGGGTACGGCTTTCAGCAGGTGCTCGAGGAACTCCCACGCTGTGCGCCTGTCAGCCTTGTCGACCAGTTGGGTGACCGCGAACTTGCTCGTGCGGTCTATGCCGACGAACAGGTAGAGCTTGCCTTCGGCGGTCTGCACTTCGGCGATATCGATGTGGAAGAAACCAATCGGATAACGCTTGAAGCGCTGACGCTTGGGCTTGTCGCCCTCGACATCCGGTAGCCGTGAGATGCCGTGCCGCTGAAGGCAACGGTGCAGCGCTGACCGGGTCAGGTGCGGGATCGATGGCTGCAGCGCGTAGAGGCAGTCGTCGAGCGGCAGCAGGGTGTGGCGCCGGAACGCCACAACCATCGCCTCCTCCGCCTCGGACAGGGTCGTTGAATAAGGGGCCTTCGGCCCGGTCTTCAGGTCCTCGACCGTCACCCTCTTACGCCACTTCGCCACCGTCTTGGGGTTGATCCCCAGCTCCCGGCTCAACGTCGCGAGCGAAGCCTGCGATCGCTGTATTGCTGCTCGGACGGCGTGCGTGGTCGTGGCGCACCCATGACGAACTTGTCCCATGCGGCTTCCTTCCATTCCAACGAAAGGATCGCACCATCAAACCGTGGGATCAAACACCTAGTTCAGTGAAGTGAGCGTCGGATGACATTACATCTCGTCGGGTAAGCCGACTCAGGGACTGGATGAATTGGGCACCGAACCGAAGATCGTCATAATCAACGCGATCTGTTTTACATATGAAGGTGCGGACCAGGTGCTTGTTTTTCGCTGGAAACCGATCGCTCCGCTTTTCGCCATCCGCAACTGTCTGAGGCCCCTATCCGCTGACTGAACGAACGTCTGCTTTGCGCAATCGGTGCCCGAAAGCTACCGGGCTGCCCGCCACCATTGAATGCCGGTCAACTTCCTATCAGTATGTCCTGTAGCTTACCCTGATACTATGCCACCACGATAAGATGTATGGCTCGACCGCATACCATCACGTCGATAGTTTGGAATGCTTGCGCGTCTTTCGCGCCTTGGCCTAAAAACCATCGCTGTGCTGGTGCAGCGAACGTGGCATTCGCGCGAGACAATCCATAGCGATCAGCCGTCACGCTAACGCCTGATGCCGCAGACCGGACAAACCAACGAGGGTTCAGGCTTGCTGATCGTCTGAACCATCTACGCCCGTCCGCTTCCTCGACGACAAGGGCGAATACCGCAGGATGAACATCGGCCAGTCGTAAGGCAGCAGCCATCGCGCTGACGCCGAACGCGGCGGCAGTTTGATAGACGAGATCGAATGACATAGGGACGCCAGCGACCAATGGTTCCAGCATGAAGCGGGGCATGAGCAGGTCGGCAGCATACCCGTCCGCCTCGCGCTCGCAGCCTGCCACTCCGTCTTGTTGGTCGGCGGCGCCATGGCAGATCAGCCGCCGGCCGCGATGATGATGCCAATGACCGAGTTCATGCGCGACGGAGAAACGCTGACGGACGCGGCTGGCCCGGTTGTCGACCGTGATAATCGCCCTGTCGCCCAGACCGACGATCCGCGCATCGCCAACGCCAAGACGACGATAGCGCACCGTCACGCCGACGGCACAGGCGATGACCTCGACATCGATCTCGCCCGGTTCGGTGATGCCGAGGTCATGCAGCAGACGCTCGGCAGGCGGATCAACCGCGTCCGTCACGCAGGGCGGTCGCCTGTTTCGTGGTCAAGTTCGACCAGGTCGTCGATCAGGTCGTCGATGTCGTGGCCATCGTTGCCGCGAGCAGCGAGCGTCATGCGCAGGTCAACATCGTCCGACATGGCTTGCCGCAATTGCGCCCGGAGACGCGCTCGATCGATCGAGACGACCCGAGCCTCGGCACCGGCATCGAGTTTGGCCCGGATCGCGCGCAGGTTCGCCTTCTTTACCGCCAGCTGTGCCTGGGCGATCTCCGCCTGCAGGTCGGCCAGATCAGGCTCAACGTCCTCACCGTCGAGGAAGTCGTCCAGCAGTCGCAGCTGCATCAATTCGTCCGCGTCGGTGGTCATGGTATGCTCCTGTCCTTGGCGGCAGCCGCCAGCTTGCGCTGCAATTGCTTGCGCAACGATGCGAGGCTCTTGGCATCGAGCCCCAGCCGGTTCTGCAAGGCGATGCCCTTCTCGCCGTCGAGTACCGCATCCAGCAGCGTGACCAGTTGCGGGTCGCTCCCGATCGACTGCTGGATCGCGGCGAGGGTCCGCCGGTAATGCAGCGCGTCATGCCCGACCTGCTCCGGACTAGGCGCCAGCGAGGCCATCGCCAGCGTATCGTCTTCGAGGTCGAGCGGGACCGGGTGCAGGCCGTCGCGTTCGGCTTCGCGATCCTGCGAGGTCAGGCTGCGCATTATCCCGATCAGGAAGTTCACGATGTCGTAGCCGCGCCGACATTGGCGACGACCGTCGAGCGCCCGGACGAACGCCTCCTGCCGCAGGTCACCGGAAAGTATGTAATGTCCCTGCGCCAGATAGCGCGACCGCCGCAGCAGACGCTGATGGTCGGTTGTCGTCATTGCTTCCAGCATCGCGTTGACCTCGGCAGTCGAATAGACATCGGCGGGCGGCTGAACCGGTGTTGCTGTCGGTGTGACGGCTGAGATGACGGCCTCCCTTACTCTATAAAGCGGACGGCTCGGCATTCTCGGACAGAAGCGTGAAATATTTATTGGCCGCTGTCCGAATTCGTGAGGTCGTCCGCTTTATAGGTAGAGAGGTTCTGTCACCGGGATGTTGAGCCGTCACGATCGGCCGACGCGATGATCGACCGACCGTGTCAGCCGGTTTGGATCAGGCTGCCAGCGGCCGGGTCCGGACGGCGGCGTGATCGGCGAAGGCCGCACCGCGAGCGACCAGCTTAGCGAGCCGCGCCTCGGCGCGGGCGATGCCGTCGTCGCGGTCGGCCGGCTGGTGGGCCAGTTGGATCAGCTCGCCCGGCGCCAGCCGGTACGCCTTGCGGATGCCGGGCTGAGGCAGGATGATCGCCCGCGATCCATTGCGGCTCAGATACAGGCGGCAGTCGGTCTGCAGGTGGCAGATGCCGTCGCGTACCGCGCACAGCGCGATGTCGGTCAGGTGATAGCCGTCTTCGCCATCGGCAAAATCCAGATACACCAGATCGTTGCCGCTGCTGTGCGCGATGGCGCCCATCCGCAGCCGCCCTTCGGCTCCGCCCATTTCGCCGGCGAGGATCGCCGCGCCGGGCTTCATCGTGCGGCTGCCGACCAGCATCTGGGCGACTGCCTCGGTGTGGCGGCGGATGATCGCGGTCTTGTCGGTCGTCATTATTGTCTTCTCCATTTTCATCCCCGGATCGGGGACCATCCTCCTTCCTTCGTCTCTTGCCCCCGGCAGGCGGGCGGGACCGCTGCGGATCCCGCCCGTCATTGTCAGCCGTCGCGGTAGCGCGGCACCCAGACGTCGTAAAAGGCTTCCCACTCATGCTGGAACCGCGTCTGCGCGGTTTTGGCGACAAGATCGGGGTGCACCTCGCCCCAGCCAGAAGAGCGATGGACGCGCGCCATGCAGACGACATGGGCGTGAGGCCGGCGAGCGGACAGTTCGTCACCTGGCATATGCACGACAGTCATGCTGGTCAGTCGGCGGTGCAGCGCGAGCTTTTCCAGTGTGTACTTGCCGACCAGCGACAGGATGTCGGCGGGTTGCCAGCTATGTGGGAACCGCATGGTGAGTACGACAGCCAGCAGCTTTTGGTGCGCTTTCGTTTTGGCGTCGTAGTCGTGGAAGATGCTTTCCAGCGCGCCGGGTTCGACCGCGATACCGGGCGCCGTGAAGATGCGGTGTGATGCGCAGGTGATCGGCCATAGGCCATCCGCCAGCCAATCCTTATCCGCAGGCTTGCTAGGTTGCAGCTTGGCGCGGGCCAGATCGGCGACGCGGTTCTGCTTTCCCTTCGCACTCTTGCGCAGCAGTGCGTAGCCAAAATCCGGCATCGACCCCATCGGGTCATCGTAGAGCATGTCGTCGGCGTCGGACGGACTGATCCAGGGCAGCGGCTTGCTCATCAGCGATCCCCCCAGACGGCGGCAAGGAAAGTATCGGCACGTTCCAGCCCAGGTTTCAGATCGCAGCCTCCGTCAGCGGCGGACATCCGTGCCAGCATCATTGGGCGCAGGCGACCAGGGGAAAGGCGGAAGAGCGCCCCGCTTTCGTCCGGCTCCGCCGGGTCAGGCACCAGCCATGGCTTAGAGGTACGCGAAAGCCAGAGCCGGCGGGCATGATGCCAGACGGTGCCATGGCGCTGCCACTCGCCGACCGCACAATAAACGGTTCGATGTCCGGCGCTCGACGCTTTCACCACCAGCGCATCGCACCGGGCAATGCGGGTGCCGCGCTCGACGGTGTCGAGATCCCCTCGTGACGGCTCGATCGACGGCACCAGCAGCAGTTCGGCGGCGGCGATGTGTAGGTAATTGCGAAAAGGCGCCGGTATGATCGGCACCGACCGATCGATCCGCCAACCGGCGCGCTCGGCGATGGCCAGCGCTCCGGACAGGGCGCGCGCCTTTGCGAGCTCGCGCTCTCGATTTACGATGTACATAGAAGACCTTGATTTTGCGCGGGAACGGCGGGCTGCTCGCCGGCCCCGCACCATCATTTCGCCTTTACGGCACAGCCGCAGGCACCTTCCAAACCATCATCCCGGCCGGGCTGGCCGGGTTACACTTCGCCTTCGTGATGAAGGCGAAGCGCCCGTTGGCGGCGTAGATCGCTCAACTTTCCCGCTGCACCGCAAAGGTCGTGGAGCAACGTGATCAGCGCCCTTGCGGTCCCTTGCCCCTGACATCGGGGACCATCGGTTCCGCTTTTCCTTTCGGTCTGGTGGCATGGTCAACGGGTATGAGCGTTTCGGCCAACTGACCAAGTTTACCGGATGGGCCAACGAAAGATGCAGGCGTTTTTTCTTCTGGCACCGAGGCAGCTGATGATCGTGCATCGGCGGTTTCACTCAGATCGCGTTGTCGGATAACGCCTGAGGGAAACGCTGGTGAAGATTTACCGCTAACCCGCAAGGTAGCGCCTTTTCTCAGAGGTTGGGCTTCACGCAGCGTACGCGCGGTCCGCAGCGGAACAGGCGGCTCCGGCGGGATCTTAGCGGTATCTGGCGTTGATCGAACCAGCTTGGGTGTGCTCCCGCCGGACGACGATGTCGTGGCAGCCGCGCCAGCTTGTCCATGCTTCCGTTCGGTGTGCCACTCGGCCAGCCGAGCTTGCAGTTCCGTATCATAACCGGGATGAGTCAGTACCAAGCGCTGCTGATCGGTAAGCGCGGCCATATCAACCTGATATCGACTGCCGCTAACGCTGATGGATGCCTCTTCCCGGCGCAGTTTCGCCCACGCCTCCTCCCGGAGTAGCGCTTGTCGACGGTGACCTTCTTTAGCGCGGATTTCCCTGTTCACGTCTTTGATGGACTTCTGAACCACGGTGGCAGCAACCGCTTCCAAGATGCGTTCGTCCGCAACGGATGTAGAAGAAGGCTGTTCGGCACTGTCCCCCGTACGTGCGGGTTCGACACCAATTACTTCGCCATCGGCCGATCTCCGCCGCCGCGCCCGGATAGCACGCAGCCGCTCCTGAACGAGCAGATCCTCGATAAACAGGCGGAACAGACGGTTGATAGACTTTCGATTCTCGGCGGGTCCCAGCGTAGCGACATCGTTCTCGAACATGAGCGCCATCGGATCATCGCCATGCTCGTCGAGCCAGTTGAGCAGGCGCCCGCGTGTCGCATCGTGATACTTCGTCATGACGACCGCCAGCGTGTCATGGCCACGATGCTTGTAAGTGATCGGTCGGGTTGGGATCGATAGCGACGAGCGCACCTTATCGTCGAGGATGTCAGCGGCGACAGCAATCGCATCGGTGGTCCAGATCGCCTGATCAGCTCCGCCTGCCACGACAGCATCCTCGGCTATCCAAGCCTTCGCCTCGCGTTTGCGGCCCTCACTCTTGCTGTGTTTGATGACGGTAACCGCGCGCGAGATGGCCATGTCGCCAACGATCGTGGCCGCCGCTGCCTGCGCACGCTTCAGCACGGCGATCCGTTGGTAGTATCGCCATTGCCGGACGATCTTTTTGGCATCGTCGTCGACCTGCGCCAGCCACACCGCCGCCGCGCGTCGAATGATCGACAGCTCCTGTGCCGCGACATGACGCACGTCGCGCAGCCGATCGTTGAAGATGATACGCGCATTGCGGCTGCCCGCCTTGGTGACCAGCCCGCTTTTCTCATTGGCGACGATTCTGTCGCCGAGATGCTCGAGCCGGTCCTGCCGAATGCCGTTGTCGCGATAAGTTCCGGTCACGTAGCGCGTCGCTTTGGCGGTGCCGTTGGCTACGTCGTTGGCGATGGCGACGTAATCGGCGCGCATCTGCTTGAAATAGGCTTCGCCAGCTTCATGGCGGTTCTGGCCCTCATCACCGCGTAAGGCTCCGATCTTTTTCTGCCGATACGGATACTGCCACTTGCCGTTACGCTTGCGGAGGCGGACCTCAAAATCCCAGCAGCCCGGACCTCCGGCTTTGCCATCGGTGCTCATGCCGTCCAGCCATTTGCACGGCCGATCATAGGCATCGACATGCAAATGAATGTTGCGCGGGTCGTTCTTAGGGTCCGGGCAGTGGATCGCGGCCACATACATCCAACCTTCGCGGTCCAGCCGCGCGCAGAAGCGTTGCATGATCGTGCGGTGTTGGCGAGCGTCTAGACCATGCGGCAGTTCGACGACGAAACGGGTCTGGACGCGACCCGATCGCCCCTGTTTGAAATCCGGCAGCGCCGGATTGTCCGGCCCGAGATGTTCGTCGGCCCAGCACAGACGATCATACGCCTCGACAAGATCGACGTCGGCGATCGTGACCAGACGGTCGCGATGCTTACGCTTGGCTTTTGACGCCTTCGCGATGTCGGCGGCTCGTTCCTGTTCGAGCAGCCGCGCCGCTTCCTTCACCCAAAGCGGCGCGTCGGCCGCGGCCGCCAGTTCGGCCCATGCATCCTTTCGCTCGGTCGAAACCTCCAGCGTGCCGCGTTTGGCTTCCCGCTCGCATTGCTCGGCGGCTTCGAATAGCCCGCGCTGTCGCGACGGACCGCCCGGAATGTTGGAGAGGATGGCCAAGGCGTTCCGTTCGCGGTGGTCGGCTTCGAAGTCGAGAATGTCCATCGCCGGCATGCCACTTGCCGCCGTCATTGATCCGGTCTGGCGCGTGATATAGTCGAAATGTGTCCGGTACGTCGTGCGGGCGCCTTCGGTCAGATAATCGAAATGCTCGGCGGCAACGGTGCTGCGTGCCGGGTAGCGGTCATGGGTGGCCCCATCCACGGACCGGGGAACGGCGGTGCGGGTGACATGGGACACCGCCAGATGTGGAATTCGCATGTCCACGCGTTGCCGGGACGTGGAGGAAATCGGGCTGGCATAGCGAAAGTCGCATCGCCGCGATGCCGTACGGGTGTCGGCTGTTTTCCGGGGCGACCGGGTTGGGCCGGACGACGATCGATCGGGTTCGCCCTGTACCCGGAAGCCGAAGCGGCGTAGCGACCCGGCAACGGCTTCGCGATCTTCCCGCGCCACGCGTGCCAGACGCGCCGCGACCTGATGGGCGAATTCGGGATAGGGCGCGGGGTCGAACGGGTCCATGGCAGTCATTGTCCCAGCCCGGACCGGGGTTCGACAAGCCCCCCTTCGAACATGCCCTATGTAAAGAGGCTTGCAGTCGTAGCGGGGTCTGCTCGCCAACAACGCGATTTCCTGCTCACGCTATTTTCCAACAGCTTCGACCACCAGCGGGAGGTTGATCAGACGGCCATAGGTTGTCCCGTTTCTCCATTGGCACAGGACATTTCCGGGAAAATCCGATCGGGAGCAAATTTTGTGACAATAGCGCCCTCGTTGCTATCGAGCGGGGCTTGCCGCCGTCAGCCGACCCACGCGACCTTCCCAATGGGAGAAAGCACATGGGTCGGCTGCCGATCACCATGCCGTCGATCAAGGTCGCGCGCGAGGGCTGTGCGACGCCCTGCACCGTCCGCAAAGAGAAGAAATCGGCTGTCGCACCATTCCGCTTGACGATGAGGGCATTGGTGGCGGTGGCCATCGTGATGTCGCCTCGTCACTTAGTGTCTGCGTGTTGAGGGCACCAAGGTCGCCGACTTCATGAACGTAGACGCAATCGACCTCCTCACCGGGCGCTAGCACCGCAGATCGAGATGCTCCCACACCCGCCTTCGAACAAGGGCTCAAAGCCGCCACCGGGCCACACATGGCCAAATTCGACGAAAGCGACATACAGACACCAATATCAAAAACGATGATGCATCCATATTAAGTCGTATTTAAACGAATTTTTACCGTTGCAGGCTAATCTTCGCCGTACATACGGCTGGAATTACGCAGCCACTGGGGCTTCCCCTAGACAATCAAATAAACGTAATTACCCCCGGCGGCGACTTTATAAGTCTCCGTAATACAAGGCGAATATCGAATGCCATCGCGAATGCATCGAGAGACTTTGATGAAAATCATAGCCACCTTGATCGATATGGCGTTCCATGCAAAACACAAAAATGATCGGCGCACTCCGACGCTATCCGTCGTCGCGATGACTGTCGGCGCGACCGATGTTCGATCCTCGCCCCTTTCGGGTAGAAAACATCCTGCTAAAGCTTGTGGCGCAATCAAACGGTCATTGCTCCCTACCGCCTTGCTTTCATTATTGATGTTTGTGAACATCAATCCCGCTCTAGCAATGTCGAATGGCTGCAGCGCTATCAACGCGCTCTCCGGTTCTTCGTCTCTTTCCTACGGCAGCAATAGATACAGGGCCTCAGAGTTTGCGACTGGTGACTCCTTGACGCTACGCTTCACAGATAGCGGCGCTGGCAAGGGGCTGCCCCCTACGAATACAGACAGCTTATCCATAGCACGATACGACCTTTCAAATGCCCAAACATATAACGCGACGAATTCCACCAGCAACACCACGAACAACGTCGCAATTACTGTTCCGGCTGGCAGCCTCGAGACTTATGGGGCTAGCATAAGAGCGAGCACCTCTCGTGGTCAGATCAGCAACCTGGTGTTCACCTGCACTAGTCGTTCGGCCGCTTCCACGGACGCAACCCTTTCGGGGCTGTCGCTTTCCACGGGCAATCTATCGCCAGCCTTCTCCAGCGGCACGACCAATTACAGTTCCGTCGTCGGCAACGCGACGACATCGCTGACGGTTATGCCCACTGCCGCAGACAGCGGAAGCACCATTAACGTCAATGGCTCCTTGGTTGCGTCGGGCAATACCTCAGGTCCGATCAACCTCGCAGTCGGTTCGAACTCGCTTACGATTATCGTCGGGGCGGCCGATGGCCTGACTACCAAATCTTATTCCATCACCGTGACGAGAGCCGAAGCTGCACCGATTGCCAACAATGTTGCCGCAACAGTGGTAGCCAACAGTTCGAGCAACACCGTAGCCCTTTCGATTTCCGGCTCGGCTTCTTCGGTGACTGTCTCAAGTTTGCCAACTCATGGCACGGCAACGGCCAGTGGCACCAGCATCACCTACACGCCGAGCGCCGGATACTCGGGTAACGATAGTTTCACCTACACTGCGACCAATTCCTCAGGCACTAGTGCGCCTGCGACTGTCACCGTTTCTGTAACCCCGCCGACGCTGGCATTGGCACCGGCAACATTGCCGGGTGCGACTGCGGGGACTGCGTACAGCCAAGCGCTCAGCACCTCGGGCGGGACCGCACCGTACAATTATGCCCTCACTGCAGGGGCGCTGCCGGCCGGGCTGACCCTGTCGAGCACCGGTACACTGTCCGGCACGCCAACTGTTTCGGGCACGTTCAACCTGACCGTCACTGCCACCGACGCGCAGAATTTCACCACCGCGCGTGCCTATGGCCTTACCGTTGCCGCCCCGGCACCGGTGGCTGGCGCGGTCAGCATGACCGTCGCCGCCAACAGCCCCGCCAATGCTGTGACGCTCAATCTTTCAGGTGGTACCGCGACCTCAATCGCGATCGGCACGCCACCCAACCATGGCGTCCTCGCTGGTTCGGGCACCGCGATCACCTACACGCCTGCCGCGAACTATTCGGGAAGCGACAGTTTCACCTACACCGCGACCAATGCCAGTGGCACGAGTGCGCCTGCAACGGTTACCATCACCGTGACCGCACCGACTCTGACGCTGAGCCCGACAACGCTACTGGGCGCGACGGCCGGGACCGCGTATAGCCAAGCCCTCGCCACCATGGGCGGCGCCGCACCGTACAGCTATTCCGTCACCGCTGGCGCGCTGCCCGCCGGAGTCTCCCTGTCATCGACCGGTACCCTGTCAGGCACGCCAACTACAGCGGGCACGTTCAACGTTACCGTCACTGCGACAGACGCGCAGAATTTCACGGCTACTCGTGCCTTCACACTCACCGTCGCCGTCCAGGCACCGGTGGCGGGCGCGGTCAGCATGACCGTCGCTGCCAACAGTACTGCCAATGCGGTGACGCTTGCCCTGTCGGGCGGGGCTGCGACCTCGGTCGCCGTCGCCACCCCGCCGAGCCACGGCACGGCCACCGCCTCGAGCACCGGCATCAGCTACACGCCGACCGCAGGCTATTCGGGGAGCGACAGCTTCACCTACACTGTGACTAACGCCTCGGGCACCAGCGCAGTCGCGACCGTCACCGTGACGGTGAGTGCACCGACGCTGACGCTGGCGCCGGCAACGCTGCCGAGCGGGACTGCGGGGACTGCCTACAGCCAAGCGCTCAGCACTTCGGGCGGCACCGCGCCGTACAACTATGCGGTGACCGCTGGCGCGTTGCCGAACGGCCTCACCCTGTCGAGCACCGGCACGCTGTCGGGCACGCCCGCAACATCGGGGGCATTCAATTTTACGATCACCGCGACTGACGCCCAGAACTTCACCGTCACGCGCGCCTATACCATTACCGTTGCCGTCCAGGCACCGGTGGCCGGCGCGGTCAGCACGACCGTTAACGCCAACAGCACCGCCAATGCGGTGACGCTCGCCCTGTCGGGTGGCGCTGCGACCTCGGTCGCCGTCGCCACCGCGCCGAGCCATGGCACCGCCACCGCCTCGGGGACCGGCATCAGCTACACGCCGGCGGCAGGCTATTCGGGGAGCGACAGCTTCACCTACACCGCGACCAATGCGTCCGGCACCAGTGCTGCGGCCACCGTCACCGTCACGGTGACCGCGCCGACGCTGGTCGTCGCACCGGCCTCGGGTCCGTTGCCCCCGGCGACCGTCGGTACCGCCTACAGCACCACGCTGACCAGCACCGGCGGCACCGCGCCGTACAGCTACAGCGCCACGGGTTTGCCCGCCGGCGTCACGCTGGCGGCAAACGGTACCCTGTCGGGCACGCCGACTACCGCTGGCAGCTACACCGTCACGGTCGCGATCACCGATGCCAACGGCGCCACCGGCACCGCGACCTATACGCTGGAGGTTGCCGTCCAGGCGCCGGTGGCGGGTGCCGTCAGCACGACTGTTGCCGCCAACAGCAGCGCCAATGCGGTGACGCTCGCCCTGTCGGGCGGGGCTGCGACCTCGGTCGCCGTCGCCACCGCGCCGGCCCACGGCACGGCCACCGCCTCGGGCACCGGCATCAGCTACACGCCGGCCGCCGGTTATTCGGGCAGCGACAGCTTCACCTACACTGCGACCAATGCGTCCGGCACCAGTGCTGCGGCGACCGTCACCGTCACGGTGACCGCGCCGACGCTGGTCGTCGCACCGGCCTCGGGTCCGCTGCCCTCGGCGACCGTCGGCACCGCCTATAGCGCGACGCTGACCAGCACCGGTGGCACCGCGCCGTACGGCTACCGCGCCACGGGTCTGCCCGCCGGCGTCACGCTGGCCGCCAACGGTACCCTGTCGGGCACGCCGACCACCGCCGGCAGCTACACCGTCACCGTAGCGGTCACCGACGCCCATGGCGCCACCGGCACCGCAACCTATACGCTGGAGGTTGCCGTCCAGGCACCGGTGGCCGGCGCGGTCAGCACGACCGTTGCCGCCAACAGCACCGCCAATGCGGTGACGCTCGCCCTGTCGGGTGGCGCTGCGACCTCGGTCGCGGTTGCTACGGCACCGAGCCACGGCACCGCCACCGCCTCGGGTACCGGCATCAGCTACACGCCGGCCGCGGGCTATTCGGGGAGCGACAGCTTCACCTACACTGCCACCAACGCCTCGGGCACCAGTGCTGCGGCGACCGTCACCGTCATGGTGAACGCGCCGACGCTGGTCGTCGCACCGGCCTCGGGTCCGTTGCCCTCGGCGACCGTCGGCACCGCCTATAGCGCGACGCTGACCAGCACCGGTGGCACCGCGCCGTACAGCTACACCGCCACGGGCCTGCCCGCCGGCGTCACGCTGGCCGCCAACGGCACACTCTCGGGTACGCCGACCACGGCGGGCAGCTACACCGTCACCGTCGCGGTCACCGACGCCCATGGCGCCACCGGTACCGCGACCTATACGCTGGAGGTTGCCGTCCAGGCACCGGTGGCGGGTGCCGTCAGCACGACCGTCGCCGCCAACAGCAGCGCCAATGCGGTGACGCTCGCCCTGTCGGGTGGCGCTGCGACCTCGGTCGCCGTCGCCACCGCGCCGAGCCACGGCACCGCCACTGCCTCGGGCACCGGCATCAGCTACACGCCGACCGCGGGCTATTCGGGGAGCGACAGCTTCACCTACACCGCGACCAATGCCTCGGGCACCAGTGCGCCTGCGACCGTCACCGTGACGGTGACCGCCCCGACGCTGGTCGTCGCACCGGCCTCGGGACCGTTGCCTGCGGCGACCGTCGGCACCGCGTACGCCGCGACGCTGACCAGCACCGGCGGCACTGCGCCGTACAGCTACACCGCCACGGGCCTGCCCGCCGGCGTCACGCTGGCCGCCAACGGCACGCTCTCGGGCACGCCGACCACCGCCGGCAGCTACACCGTCACGGTCGCGATCACCGATGCCCATAGCGCCACCGGCACCGCGACCTATACGCTGGAGGTTGCCGTCCAGGCACCGGTGGCCGGTGCGGTCAGCACGACCGTTGCCGCCAACAGCAGCGCCAATGCGGTGACGCTCGCCCTGTCGGGTGGCGCTGCGACCTCGGTCGCCGTCGTGACGGCTCCGGCGCATGGCACGGCCACCGCCTCGGGGACCGGCATCAGCTACACGCCGGCCGCGGGCTATTCGGGAAGCGACAGCTTCACCTACACCGCGACCAATGCGTCCGGCACCAGTGCTGCGGCGACCGTCACCGTCACGGTGACCGCCCCGACGCTGGTCGTAGCACCGGCCTCGGGTCCGTTGCCCTCGGCGACCGTCGGTACCGCCTATAGCGCGACGCTGACCAGCACCGGCGGCACCGCGCCGTACCGCTACACCGCCACGGGCCTGCCCGCCGGCGTCACGTTGGCCGCCAACGGCACGCTCTCGGGCACGCCGACCACCGCCGGCAGCTACACCGTCACCGTCACGGTCACTGACGCCCATGGCGCTACCGGCACCGCGACCTATACGCTGGAGGTCGCCGTCCAGGCACCGGTGGCCGGCGCGGTCAGCGCGATCGTCGCCGCCAACAGCACCGCCAATACGGTGACGCTCGCCCTGTCGGGTGGCGCTGCGACCTCGGTCGCAGTTGCTACGGCACCGGGCCACGGCACCGCCACCGCCTCGGGGACCGGCATCAGCTACACGCCGGCGGCAGGCTATTCGGGGAGCGACAGCTTCACCTACACCGCGACCAATGCGTCCGGCACCAGTGCTGCGGCCACCGTCACCGTCACGGTGACCGCTCCAACGCTGGTCGTCGCACCGGCCTCGGGTCCGTTGCCTGCGGCGACCGTCGGCACCGCCTATAGCGCGACGCTGACCAGCACCGGCGGCACCGCGCCGTACGGCTACAGCGCCACGGGCCTGCCCGCCGGCGTCACGCTGGCCGCCAACGGTACCCTGTCGGGTACGCCGACCACCGCCGGCAGCTACACCGTCATCGTCACGGTTACCGACGCGCATGGTGCTACCGGCACCGCAACCTATACGCTGACCGTTAACCCGCCGCCGCCGCCGGTCGTTGCCGATCCGGTGACGACTTCGGTCGCGGCCAATACCAAGACCGAGGCCGGCAAAAGTGTCAGCCTCAACCTGTCGAGCCTGGTCACCGGTCAGTTCGATGATATCCGCATCGTCACCCAGCCCGCGCATGGCACGGTCACGATCACGCGGACGCTTGCGATGCGCGGAATTGGTGGATCGCCGCTGATGGCGATGGCCATCGCCATGTCCTCGGTATCGGTGCCGGGTCAGATCATTGCGGTCTATACCCCGGAAGCGGGATACCAGGGGACGGACACCTTCCAATATGTCGCGGTCGGACCGGGCGGCACTTCGGCACCGGCAACCGCCACCATTCAGGTGGTCGGCACGGCACCCACCGCCCAGGCGATCACCGCATCCGCGACCGATGGCCAGTCCATTTCGGTGGATATCACCGCAAACGCTGCGGGTGGTCCGTTCACGGCCGCCACGGTGACCAGCGTATCGCCTGCGGATCAGGCGACCGCGACGATCGTCTCCAACGGCACGGCCGAGGCGCGGACCTTCCGCCTGCAAGTGACGCCCAAGGCTCGCTTCAACGGGACGATCGAGGTCGGGTACACGCTCGCCAACGTGTTCGGTACGTCGGCACCGGCCGTGGTGACGATCAACGTCACGGCACGCCCCGACCCGTCGCAGGATGCCAAGGTACGCGCGATGAGCGATGCGCAGGCCGAGGCGGCACGCCGCTTCTCACGGGCGCAGGTTGCCAACTTCATGAGCCATGCCGAAGCTCTGCACGGAGCCGAATGCGGTCGTTCGATCAATGGCCTGCGCCTGGGGTCGACGGACATGCCGGGCAGCTCGCACATGCCGGGGCAGCCGATCGAGCGTAGCTTGTCCGAACGTGACCGTCGTGGCGCACGCACCGGCGATCCGTCGGAGCAGGACGAACGCCGAGATGAAGGTCGGGACGTCGCGCCCGCCGGATGCGGTGGACGGGTCGGGCTGTGGTCCGGCGGTACCATCGACATCGGTACGCGCGATGCGATCACCGGTCGGTCGAAGGTCACTGCCACGACTTCGGGCGTGAGTGCAGGTGTCGATCTCCACATCGCCAAGGGGATTACCCTCGGCATCGGCGGCGGGCTTGGCCATGATCGCAGCACGATTGCTGGTGGCGCCGGTCAGGTTAACAGCGACAGCCAGGTGGTGACCATCTACGGCAGCGCGGCGCCGCTGCAGGGCTGGTTCGTTGACGGCATGGTCGCACATGGTTGGCTTGATTACTCGATGCGACGGCTTGACGAGGGTGCGGGAGCGTTGGCGACCGCGGACCGGTCGGGCAGCTTCACGACCGGTGCGCTGTCGTCGGGGATCGACCGTACTACCGGCGCGCTGCGCTGGTCGGTCTATGGCCGGGCAGAATATCTGAACGGTCGCCTGAACCGCTACATCGAGGAAGGTGCCGGCATCTACAATCTGCGCTTCGATGATCGCGACCTGCAATCCGTAACCGGTGCGCTCGGCGTTCGCCTTGCGTGGCAGCGGCCCGTGCCCTTCGGGGTATTGACCGGACGGTTGCGGACCGAGTGGCTGCACGAGTTCACCGGTGGCACCCGCCAAGGGCTGGACTATGCCGATGTTGCCGGGCCGTCCTATTACAGCCTGCTCGCGTCCGGGTGGTCGCGCGAACAATTCATGTTCGCACCCGGCATCGGCCTGACGCTACCGTCGGGGTGGGATGTCGGGCTGGATGTGGGCGTTCGGGTCGCCAACGGCGAACGCGCCGCAACCACCGGGGTACAAGTTCGGAAGCAGTTCTGATGCGGAAAGGGCGGTCAGTTGTACGTCGAGCATCGACCCGCCTTTTCCGTCCTGGCACTTCGTAAATGCTGTCGATAGTCTCAGTACCGATCCGCCCATCCTGTCGGGCAAAATCGCAGAGCAGCTTTCTTATTGCCTTCCGAATATGGTTTTAGAGCAGATCAACCAAATCTCATTTCTCGATCCCTCTGGGGACGGTCGCAGCCAGCGCGCTTCGACTGGCTCAGTCGTTAACGTATAGGCGACCACTACGCCTTCCGGAACGCGGGCTCGCCCGTGTGGAGGACCGGACGCAAATGTGTCCCGCATCCCGCAAAAGGGTGGACTTCCCACCCTTTTGCGCTTTTGCGCCTCTCTTTCTGCCCTGTTTTACCTCCTTTTTGCCCGGGCTCTTCTTCGCTTTCCTGCTCTTCGGCCGCATGGCCACTAACCCTTCGGAGCGCCCATGCGGCGAGGTTACGACCCGCAGATCATCGATCCGCGCAGTCGGGTCGTGACGTCGCGGCGGGTGATGATCAGCGCCGCGTCGGTCGTGACCGTCTCGTAGCCCATAGCCCTAATGCGCGCGGTATCGACGACCCGGATGGTCAGGTCGCCGGATCGCCAGGCGTCATGGGTGAACGGGAACAAGTCGCGCGCATCGCGTCGGGGGTTGAGGATGACGACGCGTCCATTGACCTTGGTCAACGCCTTGTCCCCAGCAGCGACGAACACGATTGGCCCGCCCCGGCGGGGCGACCAGTAGCAGCCGGTACCGTCGAGGCCAGCCGCCCACCAATCCGCCCTCGTCGTTGCCTCCAGCACTGCGGGTCGAGGTGCCGCATCCACTGTGGCGGTGGACGTCAGCACCGGCACGAGCGCCGCAGCGATCCGCAGCGTCAGCGCGCCCCTCATGCGTCGACCTTGATGACGCTGCGCTCGCCCATGATCCGGTGGGAGCGGCCGACCTGTGCGCCGAGCGCCCGCTGCACCAACCAGAAGATCCCCGCGGTCGCTGCTTGCGGCCATTCTTGGCTCAGCCAGCGGTCGACGCGAAACTCGGCCACAACAAGGCCGATGGCGAATGCGGCTGCGGCCCACCACATCGCCAGCCGCGCGGCAAGATAGACGCCGTCGACGATCCACAGCCGCAGCCGCGACGCCGCCGGACGCCAGAAGGCCCAGCCGAATAGCACCAGGGGTGCTGCGGCAGCGGCGATATAGGCATGGTCGGGATCCAAGTTGGCTGCGACCAGGCGATGGGCGAGAAAGCCGGTAGCGGCCAGCACGATGATCGCCCCCGCGGCACGAAAGAAGCCGATCCTGGCGAGGGTGTCACCGAGAATCATGCCGATCAGATAGGGCATGTCCGCCTCCGCTCAGAATGCCGCACGGGATTTCTTTGGCACCAGCCGGTCAGCCTCGGCCATGATGGCGGCATCGTCTGCCTTGCTGGCGCGGGTGCCACGGGTTGCGTCGATGGTGACGCCGTTTGAAGTATCGATGATGATCGTCGGCCCCTCGCTGAAGACCATGCCCTCGCCGCAGCGGTAGCCCGCGTCACACCAGGATCCCCGCAACTCGGTACCCACGGTCGGTCGTCCATACTTCGCCGCCAGCTGCTTACGTAGCGCGGGCAGATCGACCGTCCTGCCGTCGATGCGAAGCGAGAAATTGTCGACGATGCTTCCTGCCTGTACTTGCGCGAAACGGATCGTCAGGCCTTCGCCGTTCGGCCCATGGCAGTCGAACTGCATCGTCCCGGTGGTGTAGGGAACAGGGCCGCGGGCACCGGTGCGGTCCTTCACCTCGGCCGCCACCCTCGCGGCAAAATCGGACTCGTTGCCGAACGGCTTGCAACTATAAGATGCGGCGGCGAGCGCAGTGCGAACCTGCCCGATCGGCATAGCCAGCCGAACCCCGGCAACGTCCATCCGCAACGGGCTCATGCCGGCCGGTGCGGGCTTGGCGGATGCGGGTACCGCCAGCAGCAGCATCGTGGCGATCGTCATCGTTCTGATCATTTTCGTCTTCCTTCTGCGATGGACACGCGACGTCGATCGCCGGGAAGCCTTCCCGGCGTCGCAAGTCCTGATGGTGTTCGGCTTATGCGCGAGTGGGCGCGTCAGCCCGAAGGCGGTGCGCGTGCGGCGAGGTGCCAGGTCATCGCAGCACCAGCGTCACGTATCCCGCCGTGTCGGTCGCACCCGCGACATGTCCGGCATCGAAGGCATGGGCGACACCGAACCGCACCGAGGAGGTCGGCGTCAGCGCATGGGACCACCCGAATTCAAGGTCAAGCTCCCTCGCGTCCGGGGTCAGATCGATGGTACCGGTCCTGGTCGTCAGCGTGCCGGAGACGAGGTCGTACGACACCGGCATTAGCATCATGACGCGGGCGCGTTCGACGCGGAGCGGCGAGGACAGGCCGAATGTCGCCGTGCCGCCGAACAGGCCGTGCCCACCCTCGACCGCGAAGGCAGTGCCGATGACCGGACCGGTGAAGCGCATCGTGTCCGATCCCCCCTCAACCCTGGTGGTGGCGGCGGTGACGCGTGCAGAGACGGGGATGCCGACGACCATGCGTCGCACCGTAAGCGAGGCCATGGTGGTCCTCGCCCCACGCTGTCCAACACCGACGTCCTGGCTCATGCCCAACACGCGACTGCGTTCGGCGAGATCGGATAGTTCGAAGCCGAAACCGGACGGCATGGCGAAGGAGGCGGAGCGCAACGATGCACGTCCGTCGCGCGACGAACCGGACGAGAAGCCGGCGGACCAGCCGTTGCCGGACCATGCCGAGGATATACCGACCGGGGCCGCGACGACCGCGCGCAGCGGAGATCCGGCAACGCCGCCGCTTCCGCCGACGACGACGTTCGCGCCCAGCGTAACCGACTGGCCGGGGGCGGGTGAGAACGAGACCATAGCCGGTCGGTTCGGGCGGGCCTGCCGCCAATAGTCCGGAACGGTGGAAGTGAAGCCGAGACGGGCGTCGGTGCTCGTGGAGGCGGACGTCAGCCACGGCGGGTCGATCGGCGCTAGCATGCCGCCGGCCAGCAGACCGGTGCCGCGCGTGCGGACGCCGGTCGCCGCCGTCATTCGGTAGTCGCGGCCGTAGCGGTCCAACACGGTCATGCCGCCGACGGTACGGCCGATCACGGAGGCGCCGCCGAACGGCCCCGACATGGTCACCGAGGAGAACTCCGCCAGCGCCGTCTGCGCAGCTACGAAGGAACTGGCCGGCGCCTGCGCCTGCATCGCCTTCCCGACGTCGAGCAGTCCCACGCCGTAGAGCTGGTCGACGCCGGGGGTTCCGAGATCGGTGGCCGTGTCGAGCAGGATTCGGCTGATCGCCTTGCCGCCGAGCTGCGGCCAGTACTGCTTGAGCAGGGCCGCCGCACCGGCGATCGCAGGTGCCGCGAAGCTGTTGCCGGTGACGGCCGCGATGGTACCATCCTTGCCCACGACGTCGATGTTCGATGCGACGACCGCGAGGGTACGATCCGCCAGCGCGCCGGGGGTGCCGTTGCCGCTCGGAGCCTGTAGGTTCCGGTCGACGCGGATGCCGAACAGGAACCAGTCCTTGTTGGCCAGATCGATACCGACCAGGTTCTCGGCGATCTGCCCCGCGAAACTGTCGAGGCCGACGTCGTTCGAGACGGAGTTAACGAACAGACGGTCGCTGGTGCGCACCAGATCCATCGCCTTGCGCTGCTCAACAGCGATCTGGCCGCCCGCGAAGCCGTTCAGGCTCATGCTGATGACGAACGCGCCCTTCTCGACCGCGTAGGTGATCGCGGGAGCGATGAGCGCCGCGTTCGGACCGCCGCCCTCGGGCACCGGGCCGGACGTCGGACTGACGTTCGACATGTCCGGGCCTGCGATCTTGAGCGCGAGCAGGGTCGCTTCCGGCGCCACGCCCTGAATGCCCTTGGCGTCACGGGCCGCCAAGGCGACCGATGCGGTCCCGCTGCCGTGACCGTTGTTGTCCTTCAGGTCGTAGCGGACGATCTCGGCGTCGCAGGTGGCGCAGCGGGCGATCTTCTGGTCGAACGAGGTGCTGTCCGCCGAGATGCGGCCCTTGAACTCCGGTTCGTCGACGTTGATGCCGGTGTCGATGACGGCGATGGTGACGCCCTTGCCGGTGATGCCTTTGTCATAGGCATAAGCCGCCTTCATTGCCGCGACGCCAGCCGAAGCCTTGTACTCCGCACTGTCCGCTGCCGTCGGCGGTGGAGTGGGTGTCGGCGACGGTGTCGGACCGGGCGCAGGCACCGTCCCGGACGAGTTGATGCCACCGCCTCCACCGCATGCGGTGAGTAGCAGCGCCACCGACGCGGCCGTTGAATTCCTGATCATGGTAAGCCGTCTATTGCGGCTTCCAATAAGTGCACCCACGCCCGAACCCCCGTCCGCGTGGTGCCGATCGGCTTCCCCAGCCGGCGGCACCGCCCTGTAGAAACGAGGCGGTGCCGGCCCAAAAAGCCGGAAGTTGGAAACCTGTGATGAGACAGGCGCGAACGCTTGTGGGTTAGCTGCTGCCCAGGCGACGGCGGGAGGCGTATTCTTTTTCGGTCAACGGTGACGGGAAAGGAGCAGGTCATGTCGAAGAAGATCGTGGCACCGGCCTATGTTGCGGCGATGGCGCGGGCGGAGGCGGATCCGGCGGCAGCGCGGTTCTGGGTCGGGCTGGACATCGGGTTCAAGAGCACGGCGGTGTGCGTGGTGGATGTCGATGGTGCGGTGGTCCACCAGGTGTCGATGAAGAGCCATGCGACGGAGATCGGCCGCTATCTGCGGCGCAACTTCAAGTCGCACGTGACGCTGATCGGCATGGAGACGGGCGGCCTGTCGCCGCACCTGGCGGGCAAACTGCGCGAGCAGGGTTTCCAGGTGGCGGTGCTCGACGCGCTGCAGGTCCACCGGGTGCTGTCGGTGAAGCGCAACAAGACCGACACCAACGACGCGCGCGGCATCGCCGAGATCACGCGCAGCGGCCGGGACTATCTGACCGAGGTCTACGTCAAGTCGAACCTGTGCTTCGAGGTTAGGGCGTCCCTGATCATGCGCGACCGCCTGGTCAAGCAGCGGCGTGAGACGGAGGCGATGATCCGCGGGCTGGTGCGGGTCTATGGCGGGCGGATCGAACCCGGCAGCGACAGCCCGGCGACGTTCCGCGAACGGTCCATCGACCAGTTGTGCCTCATCGCCGACACCGAAGGCGTCGACCTGCGGCCGCGTGTCATCCCGCTCCTCGATCTGTGCGAGCGTTTTTACATCGAGGCCGGACGGATCGAGCGCGAACTGGACCTGCTCGCTGCGTCCAATCCGGTGTGCAAGCGGTTCATGGAAATCCCCGGCATCGGCACGATCACGGCGCTGTCCTTCTACAGCGCGATCGAGGACCCGACACGGTTCCGGCATGTCGACGATGTCGCGGCCTATCTGGGCCTGACCCCGCGTGTCTATCAGTCGGGTGAGAGCCTGACGCATGGCGGGATCAGCAAGATGGGCAACCAACTGACCCGCACGCATCTGGTCGGAGCGGCGACCGTCATGCTGGCGAACACCAAGTCGTTCAGCACGCTGAAGGACTGGGGGATGAAGCTCAGCAAGCGCGTCGGCTTCAACAAGGCCAAGGTCGCGCTTGCCCGCAAACTGGCGATCGTGATGTTCAGCCTATGGCGGGACGGCACCCATTTCATGGCGAAGGCCGCCGATGTGGGGCCGCACCGCGACCTGATGCAGGCGCGCGCGACCGCATAGACAATTCCAGGTTCACACTAGGTTCGTCCGCGCAAATGCGGCGAAACCGTCCTCCCGGGAGGCGGAGGGACAGGAGACTTCGGGCCTAAAGGTGAGGTGGCGACAACCTCGTGACGCTTGTTGAAGCTCCACCCTTTGCACGTGAATGCCCATATTGCGGCAGGCGACAGGCCCAACGGCCATGCCACGCGCCCGACCGCGAAGAGACTGTTGCACTCCGGGAGTGATGACAGGTGATCTTGCAAAGATCCGCGAAGGAGCAGATCATGAGGTAGCGTTAAGAAGTCGGGATATCCCTCACACCGAGGGGCAGCAGCTAGAGACTTTAGGCCCGAGAGCCCTGGACATACGCGTCCGCCTCCCGGCCGAAACTGGTTCGACCGGGCATACGGCTACCCATCACGAGGTTTCCACGCCTCGGTTCGCCTGCTGGCGAACGCACCGACTCTACGTCAGCCAGGTTAACAATCTCAAGCGGTGATCGGTGCGGCCGCTAAAATCGTGTGCTGAACGCGGTTCACTTCGTCTTGTCCACTTTCGGTCGCCCCAATCGGCCAGGCGTACGGACCCCGAATTTCAAACGGTTCACCGGGCGAATGCGGATCGGTCTACACGGTTGGATATGCGCGGTCAGCGGCGTCAGGTGCTTGAGCGCCTCCAGTTTGATCGATAGATCCGCCTCGTCGTCATAGGTTCGGGCTGTCTCGGTCTCGCCTTCATGGCCGAAGATGTCGCAGCGGACGCTGTCCGGCACGACGCCCTTCAGGATCGACGTGGCCGTACCGCGGAAGCTGTGGACGTCCTTGTCCTTCCAAGCGCCGCCCGCCTGATGCCGCCAGGGCGTTCCGTTGGGGAACGCCCATTTTCTCCACGGATTGAAGATGCTCTTGTAGAAGGTGCTGGCGAAGCTGGAACTGCCCGGCGATGCCATGTCTGGAAACAGCATGGTGCAGCCCGCCGCACGGATCGCGTGGACATATTCGATGAAGCCCAGCCGGATCAGCTCCGGATGGATCGGCAGCTTGCGGATGGACTGAACATTCTTCAGCCCACGGTCTTCCGTGAAATCGATCTGCAGATATGGAATCAGTTCGTCTTCATGCACATCGCTAAGCGGCAACCCGGCCAGCTCCGAGCTGCGACCGCCATAGAGCGGCAGCATGAGCGGCAGCCAGTACCAAGCATCGTGCAGGATCTCGCTTCCGGGCGTCAGGCGGCGATCGATCCCGGCCGCCCCGGTCCAGATCGGGGCCGACAGCAGCCGGCGAACTTCCTGCTTCGTCCAGTTCGCGCGCCTCTCCCGATCACGCTTTTGCTGTTGACGTGCCTTTTTGCCGACGCCTTTCCGGGCCGTCTTGAAGTCGATCGCTTCGGCGGGACGATGGCCTTTCTCCCTGTTCGCACCTGCGGCGTGATGAAGGACGGCCATGATCCAACTGATATGCTTGTTGATCGTAACTTGGGAAATGCCGCGCATCTTCTCCGGCATGGTCTTGGCCCGTGCCAAGCTCGCCGCAATCCCGCCCACGCGTTCCTCGGTTGTACGGCCCCAGCGGTTGGGCAGGGTGCTGCACAGGTCAGTGAAGTCAGTCACATGCTCCTGCGTGATATCCTCTATGAAGACGTCGCCGCCGCAAGCATAGTCGAGCAGGCGAATGGCGGTCCGAACCTGCTGGATCGTGACGGCATCCCATGCGCGCTGGCGTTCATGGACTGCGATGCAGGCGTCGGCGGCGTCGACGAGGCGTTGCTTCGCCTTGGCCGGCACCGGCTGGACTGCCACCTGCTCGACCGGGCTGGTCGGTTGCGGCTTGGACGGCTGAGGTGGCGGGACCGACGTCGTTTCCCATGCGAATGGCGTATCGTCCGCAAGCGCGTCGTCGATCCATTCAGCGGGCACATCCTCGTCCAGGGACAGGTTCGCCGTCGCCTTCCGACACGCAACGGCCTTGGCGGCGCAGATGGTACGGCGCATCTTGTCCAGATTTGCCGCCGTCGGCGCGATCCCGAAATTTTCGATATAAGTGCCGATCTGCTCGCCCGAGACGGGGCTCCCACCCTGAAGGTCGAAGACCGTGTCGGCGACGACCTTGGCGTCGGACAGGTTCCAACCGTTGGCGGTCAGGCGATCAAGGTCGTCGAGCGTCCATTTCGCGTCGAGTCCGCGCTTGGACAGGAAGGTCCAGGCCTCGGCATAGCGGGAGTTGAGGCTGGCGTGATCGACGGCGGGAGTGCTGCTGGCGACCTGGTCCTCGAGAATGCGCTTCAACTGCCAGCGCAGTGCGTCGCTGAACACCTTCTTGAGTTGATCCGGGCTAACACCCGTCGACCGCTCGCCATACCCCATGCGCAATGTTTCCGCCGCCGAACCGAGGCGCAAGGCGATGACCCGCGCGTCCGTAAAGCTCATCGCACCGATGGGTAACGCCAGCGTTAACCGCACGCCAGCGACCGTCATTTTCTTGCGCCACCAATAGCGACTGCCCCGCAGCGCCACGTTCGAAAAGCCCATTCCGCCACCCCAAGGGGTACAGCGAGGGGTACAGTCGGGGGTACAACCGTCCCTGATCGCCGCCGTTAAGACGCGAAATCAAAGACTTGCAAGCGGATGGTCGGGGAGACAGGATTCGAACCTGCGACATCCTGCTCCCAAAGCAGGCGCGCTACCAGACTGCGCCACTCCCCGACAGGCGGTTGCCCTTAGGGGAAGCAGGGATCGTGGTGCAAGCGCTAAATCCCGAATATGCTACAGGTTGGCTTGTTCTTCGCGCGGCAGCTTCGCGTCCGGGGGGTAGTAGAGGCTGGCGCATTCCTCGCGCAGGCAGCCGCCTTCGATGCTGATGTCGTCGCGATACGCGTCGGCGATGAAGGACAGGGTATCGATGTGGCGCGCCTCGAAATACATCGCATGGACGTCCTCGCGCTCCGCTCCGTAGACCACGCGGCCGACCTTCGACCAGATCGCAGCCATCGTGCACATGCCGCAGGGTTGCAGCGTCGAATAAAGCGTGGCGTCGCGAAGTTCGAGTTCCCCCTCCCCTTCGCAGCCGCGCCGGATCGCCATCATTTCGGCATGAGCGGTCGCGTCGGGCAGTTCCTCGGTCTGATTTCGCTCGGCGGCGATGACCCGACCGTTACGGACGATCACCGAGCCGAGCGGCGAGGTCGAGGGATCGGATCCCTTCGACCGGGCGACCGCGATGGCCATGCGCATCCAATGTTCATCTTCCTGGGTCATGCCCGGTCAACGCCGTATCGACGATTTCGGGCCCAACATGTTGAGAAGGCCAGCGCTTTACAGTCGAAACAGCCCCCGACCGATCCCGTCCGCCTACCGTTCTGGCACCAGGCGGCGCGTGATCCTACGCCGATGGAACGGCATCTTTCGCAGGACCAGCAGGCGGCGGCGAGCTATCCGGTCCTGTCCGACCGGTTCCAGGCTCCCCGCGCACATGATGGACGTCCGCCTAGCGCCGCACCGCCCCCTTGCGGGCATAATAGTCGCTGAGCACGCCGAAGGCTTCCTTGCGCTGCCCCGTCTCGGAGATCAGGCCCTTGCGGTTCCATCCCTGCTGGAAGTCAGGATTCTGACGGCGCGGTGAGCGGAAATCCTTCAATATCCAGGGCGACATGCCGCGCAAGGTTAGGACACCGTCCGCCATGCCCAGCGTCGCGCGGTAATAATCGGCCTGATAATCCTCGGAGAATTTCTGCTTGTTGGCGGGATCGTGAAAGCCTGCCCGCGCATCGGCGCCGAATTCGGAAAAGATCAACGGCTTGTCGGCGGGCACCCGCCACTCGCTGCGCGCCAGATCGGCCAGCCGGTCCTGCGAGTACCAGCCATTATAGGTGTTGATCGCCATGACATCGAGCATGTCGGCCAGCGGGTCGGCCAGCGTCATGACGGGATGGTCGGCCCCCTCCGCCCGCTCGACCAGCAGGGCCGCGCTGACGAGCCGGGTATCATCCAGCCGCCGGACATCGCCGACCAGCGTGCGCAGGAAGACGTTGCGGGCATCGGTCACCGGCGTCTCGTTCGCGACGCTCCATATCGCGATCGCGGCGCGGTTGCGGTCGCGCAGGATATTCTCCGCCAGCATGGTTCGGGCGCGGGCCAGCGTGTCGGGATTGGACCAGGCGACGCGCCAATAGACGGGCACCTCGCTCCATACGATCAGGCCGAGTTCGTCGGCCAGCCGTACGGTGACGTCGGAATGCGGATAATGCGCCAGCCGGACGAAATTGCCATGCAGCCCGTCCTTGATCTCGGCCAGCAACGCCCGTGCCGCCGCGGGTGTAATGGCACGGGTGGGTTGGACGCCCAGTTCCTCCTCGTGCATCGAAATGCCGCGCAGGAAAATGGGCTTGCCGTTCAACAGGATGTCCGCCCCGCGCCGCTCTATCGTGCGAAAGCCGATCCGGTCGCGCCACTGATCCTCGCCCGATACGATCGTGACGTCGTAGAGCCTGGGCCGATCGGGCGACCAGCGGACGAACGCGCGCGGTGCCGCCATCGTCGCGCGCCAGTTCCCGTTGGCATCGGTGGTGCCGGCACGATCCAAACCCAGCTCGGCGATGCGCAGCCGCACCGCACGGTTCGCCGCCTGCGGCCCGTCGAGATGCACGTCAACCGCCATACGACCATCGCGGGTCAGCCGGACCCAGGCATCGTCGACATAGGTATCGGGCGTGGCGATCAGGCGGACCGGCCGGGTGATGCCGCCATAATTCTCCCAGTCGGTGACGGGCGGCGGCACGGTCGCCTCGGTCGCTTGGCTGTCGACGCCGACCGTGATCTGGTTCTCACCGTCACGCAGCACCCCGGTCACGTCGAAGGCGAAGGGGGTGAAGCCGCCCTCGTGCCGCCCCACCTGCCGGCCGTTCACATAGACGATGGTCGCATAATTGGCGGCACCGAAGCGCAGGAAATACCGGCCCTTGCGGGCCCCGGGCACGGCAAAGGTCCGCTGATACCACATCAGCCCGTCATAATGGCGAAGCTCGGGCGCATGGGTCAGCCAGGAGGATGGCAGCGACGTCAGCGGCGAATGCGCGAGGTCGAACTCATAGAGGACGCGGCTGTCCTTCGCCATGGCGGCACGGATATCGACATCGCGCCAGCGCTGCTGGCCCGCATCGGGCATGCCGCCGTGAAACCCCGCGATCCCCGATCGGAAGGGGTCGATCGAATAATGCCACGGACCCGACAGGTCGGTGCCGTCACGCAGATCGGCCGAGGCCAGAACCGGACCGGGTGATGGTGGCGTTCCCGGCGGCAGCGCCTGTGCCGCAAGCGGCGTCGCCATTACCCCCAGCAGGGCGGCCATCACCCCGTAACAGCGCTTTGCCATCATCCCGTCTCCCCTATTCGTCGCCGCCCCTTCGGGCGTACGAGGGCGATCTTATCCCCCGGATCGCGATGCGCACAGCCCGCCGCTCATTATGTTCGACCAGCTTTGGCGGCACCGCCCCGACGAACCGGTCCGTGCTTCCCCCTTACTCGGCATAATGGAAGTAATGGAAATCGGCCGGGTGGCCGCTGCCGCTCATATCCTGACACGCCATGCCGACGAACGCGCCAGTGAAGTTGGGCAATCCGGGCAACGTCGCCTCGTCGGACAGGATGCTGGCGTCGAACTTGTCCGGCAGCCAAGTCCACTCGCCCTCCCCCTGGCGACGGAAGGCGAAGCGCAACACCTCGTGATCGACCGCCGCGCGGAGCTCGATCGGCCCGGCGGGAAGCGGCAATGGGTTGGAGATCAGGCTCTGCCCCTCCCCGATCGGCAGCACCGACAGAACTTGGACCAACCGCTCGCCCGCGTCGCCCGCCGTGATGTGCAGGAAGTGATATTTGGTGCTGTTGTAATAGCAGACGAGCCCGGCGGCCTGCTGGAAATGCGCGGGTTCGAACTCCACCAGCGTGCGCGCGTCATAGGCGAAGGCGGTCTGGCGGCGGGCGACCAGCGCCTGGTCGAAATGGCTGCCGATCGTGTCGCGCCCGAACAGGCGAAGGACACCCGGCCGCTTGGTCAGGCTGAACAGCCGTTCGGGCCGGGGCGTGCGCAGCCATTGGAAGGCGGGCGGCAGGGTCGGGCCGTCGAACACATCCCGTTCATCGACCCGTTCGGCCGGCACTCCGACCGGCGTCGGCTCGGCACAGCGCAGCCAGCCGTCCGCGCCCCAGGTCATGCGCTGGATCGCCGTCTCGCGCCCCATCACACACCGGCCGCTGGCGGGGAGCGGTCGCCCGCACAGATAGGCCATCCAGGTTTCACCCCCCGGCGTCTCGACCAGATCGCCATGGCCGGTCCGCTGCAACGGCGCGTCGGGGGTATCGCGCGCACTCAGCACCGGCCCGTCGGGATGCACCTCATAGGGGCCGAACAGGTCGCGCGAGCGTGCCATCGTCACGGCATGACCGCGCTCGGTCCCCCCCTCGGCGACCAGCAAATGATACCAGCCGTCGCGCCGGTACAGATGCGGCCCCTCGGTAAAGCCCAGCGCCGTGCCGTCGAAGATGCGCCGCCGCTCGCCCAGCAGGCGGCCGGTGGTCATGTCCATCTCCTGGATGACGATCCCGGCGAAGCGCTTGCGATCCGGGCGATGGTCCCACAGCATGTTGAGCAGCCAGCTGCGTCCGTCCTCGTCATGGAAGAGCGCCGGGTCAAAGCCGCTACTGTTCAGATGGATGGCATCCGACCATTCGCCGTCGATCCGGTCGCACGACACCCAGTAATTGTGGAAGTCGCGCAGCGACGCCCCCTTGGCGCCGTCGACGGTCGTGCGGCCGTAACGCTTCACATCGGTGAAGATCAGGTGGAAGCGCCCGTCCTTGTAGCTGAGGTCCGGCGCCCAGACGCCGCAGCCATCGGGATTGCCCCGCATGTCGAGCTGGTCCGCCCGGTGGAGCGGCCGGGCCACCAGCGTCCAGTTCGCCAGGTCGCGGCTATGGTGGATCTGGACGCCGGGATACCATTCGAAGGTCGAGGTCGCGATGTAGTAATCCTCGCCGACGCGCACGATCGAGGGATCGGGGTTGAAGCCCCGCAGGATGGGATTGGTCGGGGTCATGCGGGTTTGCGCACCAGGGTCCAGAGGAGAGCAGCTCCGGCCAGATCGAGCAGGCCGAGAAGGATGAAGAATGGCTGATAGCCGACCTGATCGACCAGCGAGCCGAGCGTCAGGGTGAAGAGCAGCACGCCCAGATTGGCTGCCGTCCCCGACACCCCGGTCGCGGTCGCCACCTGGTCCTGCGGGAACAGGTCGGAGCATAGCGTGATGACGGTCACCGACAGCGTCTGATGCGCAAAACCACCCAGGCAGAGAAGGGCAACGGCGGCGACCGGGCTGTTCACGCTGCCCACGAACATCATCCCGGTCATCAGCACCGCACCCAGCGTAAAGGCACCGCGCCGCGCGTCGATCAGGTTGATCCCGCGCCGCTGCAGAAAGGCGACGACGGCGGGTCCGAACAGGCAGCCGAGGTCGGCGGCGAGGAACGGCAGCCAGGCGAACAGCGCGATCTGGGTCAGGTCGAAATGGCGTGCCTGCACCAGATAGAGCGGCATCCAGAGCGACAACATGCCCCATACCGGATCGGCCAGGAACCGCGCCGCCGCGATCGCCCAGAGGTTGCGACGACGCAGCAGCTCGCCCAGCGGCGGACGGCGGCGCTGCCTGGCGAGCGAGGCCTCCTGCCCCTCGACGATCAGCCTATGCTCGCCCTCGGACAAGGCACGGTGACGGCCGGGCGGCGCATACCAGAACAGCCAGGCCACGACCCAGAGCAGCCCCAGGCCGCCCGCCACAAAGAACGCCGCCCGCCAGCTGTGATGGAACACCGCCCAGGCGACGAGCGGCGGCGCGAACACCGCGCCGAACGACGCGCCGATCTGATAGATGCCGCCCGCCAGCCCACGCTCGCGTGCCGGAAACCACTCGGCGACGACCTTCATGCCCGCAGGTTGTGCCGATCCCTCGACCAGCCCCAGCGCGCCGCGAAGCCCCGCAAAGCCGAGCCAGCCATTGGCGAAACCATGGCCCAGCGTGATCAGCGACCAGACCGCGACGAACAGCGAGAAACCGATCTTCAGCCCGATCAGGTCGAGCAGATAGCCCGCCACAGGTTGGAACATGATGCCGAACTGAAACGCGCCAGTGATCCAGCTATATTGCTGCGAGCTGATATGCTGTTCGGTCATGATCGCGGGCGCGGCGACGCCCAGGATGCTGCGCGTCAGATAGTTGATGACCATCGCAACCACGAACAGCGCGATGATCGTCCAGCGAATATAGGGAAACCGCTTCACACCCCGCCCTTCAATTCCACGCATCACTCCGGCCCCCATTGACCATCCGCCCCGTGCCGAGGCACGGCATGTCCCGAGCATCGGCACGATCCCCATGCCGATCGCGGGACAGGACGATCGTGACGAACAGCCGACGGCGCCCACGCGGTGTCACCATCATCGACGTGGCCAAGGAAGCCGGTGTCTCGCCCATGACCGTCTCGCGCGTCATCAACGGCGATGCCGGTGTGCGCGACGAGGTGCGCGTGCATGTCCGCGCGGTGATCACCCGGCTGAACTACACCCCCAACCTGATGGCGCGCAGCCTGGTGACATCCAGCGAGATCCGCATCGGCGTGATCTATTCCAACCCCAGCGCCGCGTTCATGAGCGAGTTGCTGGTCGGCGTGTTCGAGGAAGCCTCGACCCGCGCGGTGCAGCTGTTCCTGCTGAAGGGCGAACAGGGGCGACCACCCACCCGCGAGGCGATCCAGGGCCTGATCGCGCAGCGCATCGCCGGTCTGCTCCTGGCGCCGCCGCTCGGCGAATCCCCCTTCCTGCGCGAGATCGTGCGCGGGGCGGGTCTGCCCGTCGCGGTGGTCGGCGGCGTCGCCCCGGATGCGATCTGCGTCTGGATCGACAATGACCGTGCCGCCTATGACATGACCCGTCACCTGATAGGCCTGGGCCATCGTCGCATCGGCTTCGTCCACGGCAATCCCGACCAGTCGGCCAGTATCGCGCGCCTGGCGGGTTTTCGCCGAGCGGTCGCCGAAGTCGAGGGCCTGGAGACACGGATCGTGCAGGGCGACTTCAGCTATGCCTCGGGCCTGACCGCAGGCGAGGCGCTGCTGAACGGCGAGCGGCCGCCGACCGCCATCTTCGCCAGCAACGACGACATGGCCGCCGCGATCGTCTCGGTCGCGCATCGGCGGCATCTGGACGTGCCGGGCGACCTGACCGTGGTGGGCTTCGACGACAGCACGGCGGCGACGACGCTCTGGCCGCCGCTCACCACCATTCACCAGCCGGTCCGCGCGCTGGCGACCGAGGCGTTGCAAAGGCTGATCCAGGAAATCCGTGGCGGTGCGTCGAAGGTCGATAGCGAGCCGCGTATCACGATGCTGGAGCATCAGTTGGTCGAGCGCCAATCCACCGCCCCACCGCGCTCGTAAACCTGTTCCTCTCCCGCAAGGGGAGGTGGCAGAGCGTAGCCCTGACGGAGGGGTGTCGTCCTCTCGACAGCGGGACACCCCTCCACCATGCTGCGCATGGTCCCCAGTGGCAGGAATGAGGGGACAGCAAATGACGAAAAGACCCACCTCCCCCTACCGTGCCGACGCCGTCACGCCGGCCTCGCTCTGGACCACCGGCTTCATCGTCCCGTCGGGATTGTAATAAAGCCGCTCGACCGTCACCGCGCGCCGTCCGATCGCGCCGCTCTGGTCGCCGATCGCCAGGTTCGCATTGTGCAGGAACAGGTAGGACTTGCCCTTGAACTCGGCGATGCCGGGATGGATCGTAAAGCTGTACTTGCCCGAGCCGGTCAGCAGCCCGCGATAGGTCCAGGGCCCCTTCAACGACGGCGCGGTGGCATAGGAGATATGCTCGTCGCGCTGCGTCGTCCGGTCGAGCGAGGCATAGGTCAGGTAATAGAGCTTGCCCCGCTTGTGCAGCCAGGGCCCCTCCTCGAAATGCGGCGGCGTGATCTCAGTGATCGGGCCGTCGATCTCGATCATGTTGGGCTTCAGCTTGGCGATATAGCATTGCCGGTTGCCCCATGCGATCCAGGTCGTGCCGTCGTCATCGGTCAGCACGGTCGGATCGATATCCTCCCAGCTATGCGTGCCCTTGGGCGTCATCTCGTTCGTGATCAGGGCCGATCCCTTGGCATCGACGAACGGGCCGGTCGGCTTGTCCGAGACGGCGACCGCGATCGCCTTGCCCGGATGGGTGTCGTCATGCTCGACCGCGGCGTAGAACCAGTATTTGCCGTTCTTGCGGACGACCTGGCTGGCCCAGGCATCCTTCTTGGCCCATTTGAAGTCCTTCACGTTCATGATGGGCCCGTGCGGCGTCCAGTGGCGCATGTCGGTGGTGGAATAGACCAGCCATTCCTTCATGTTGAACATCTCGTCGCGCTGCGCCTCGTCATGCCCGACATAGAGGTACAGCCGGTCGCCCACGACCAGGGGCGCGGGGTCCGCGGTGAAGCGGTCGCGGATGATCGGGTTGGAGCCTGGGGTGGAAGGCGGCGTATCCGCCGCCGCCGTCCCCATCAGCACCGCCAGCAACAGGGGTGCCATCATCCGCGACTTCTTCATGTCATCCCCTCTTAAAAGCTGAACCGGACGCCGACCCGGAACACCCGGCCGAGCACGTCATACAGCGCCGGGTTCACGAAATAGGGCGACCGGGCCGGGTCGCGATTGAACACATTGTCGACTTTGAAATAGGCGGTGGCCGCCTTGTTCAGGTTATACGTGCCGCCAATGTCGAAATAGAAGGCGCCGGGGATGAAATTATTGTCGATCGTCGGCCGGTTGGCTGTCGAGGCGGGGCAGCCGGTCGTGCACTGGATATACTGATTGCCCAGCTTGCCGTCGCTGAACCAGCGCTCCTGGAGCAGCAGCGACCAGTCGTCGGTGGCATAGGTCTGCACCGCCAGCCACTTCCACTTCGGCGTATTGCCGATATTCACGCCCGCCGTGTCGTTCGGGATCGTGTTCGGCAGGCCGGTATCGGTGATGAAGCGCCGGATATTGGTCGCCAGCGCACGTAGCGTCAGGCTGCCCGGCAGGCCCATCGGATTGCGCCAGCGATAGCTCGCTTCGATATCGAAGCCGTCGGTCAGGATCGACGCCAGGTTGAACGACTGGACGTTGATGAAGTTCGGCCCGTTCGGATTGTTCAGGTTGAACACGCCGCACGTCTCCGGCGCCACGTTCAGATAGCACAGGTTGACGATATCCTGTGCGCCCAGGCTGGAGATCACGTCGGTGATCTTGATCTTGTAATAGTCGACCGACAGGCTGAGGCCCGGGATCGCCTGGGAGTTGGAGAAGGCGATGCCCAGCGTCGTGTTGCGCGCGATTTCGGGCGTCAGGTTGACGTTGCCGATGGTGTTCTGAAGCGCCAGCACGTTGACGTTGCGGAACGGGTCGAAGAAGCCCGGCAGCGTCGTCGTCACGGGGGCGGCGAACAGTTCCGACAGGTTGGGCGCGCGAACGTCGCGCGAGGTCACGCCACGGATGCGCAGGCCATCGACCGGCAGGTCCCAGGTGCCGCCGACCTTCCACGCCCAGACGGTGCCCGAGGTGCTGTAGTCGGTGACGCGCACCGCGCCGTTGATATTGGCCCGGCCGCCCGCATCCGAATTGATGATCGGCAGGTTGGCCTCAACAAAGGCTTCCTTGACGCTGTAGGCGCCCGACCCGTTCTTGTAGTTGCCCGCATACCAGTTGTTGCCCGCATCCAGCAGCGCGGGGTCCGCCGGATAGGCGGCATTGGCCGGGGTGTTGGCGAAGCCAGCGCCGTATGGATCGGCGCGCACACGGTAGAATTCGTGGCGGAACTCGCCGCCGAACGCGATCGACACCGGTCCTGCCCAGGAGGAAAAGGGCGAGCCCGAGAAGTTCAGGCTGATGACGTCCTGCGTCTGGCGCGTCCGCTGGTACGGGCCCGCCTGCGGCATGATGTAGCTGAGCGCGGCGGCGGAAGGATTGCCGCCGAAGATGTTGAGCGGCTGGCACCCGTTGGCGCGCGCGGTGGCATCGGCGCAGACGATCGCGCCGTTCAGCGTCGTCGCGTTGATCGCCTGGTTGAAGCGACGCGACAGCATGATGTTGCTGACGTCGACATCGGTATAGTTGGTCCCGTGCTCGTAATACATGTCGTACGACCAGTCGGACCCGAGCACCGCCTCACGCCCCTTGGCACCCGCGACGAAGCGGAACTGGCGGCGATCGGTATAGACCTGACTGTTGCCCAGCGCCGCGTTGCTGGTGCCGTACTGGAAATTGGTGATGCCAGCCGTCGTGCAAGCCGCCTTGACCAGCGCGGGGACGTACGGATTGGCGCACTGGATGGTCAGGTTGGGGCGGTTCTGCCCGCCGACCGGCTGGTTGTTGGTCTTCACCTGGCCGATATTGATCGTGCCGTAGATCTCGCCATTGGGCGCGAAGTCATAGCCGATCCGGCCATAGCTGTTCACCCGCTGGATCTTCGACTGGAGCGAGCGTCCGGCATCGACATTGCCCGACAGGTCGCCGCCTTGGCAGAAGCCGGGCAGACAGCCACGGACATTACCCGCCGCGTCGCGTGCCGGCACGCCGTTCGAGCCGTACTGGAACTGGAACGGATTGCCCGACTGGTCGAAGGCGGTGCCCTGGAGCGGCCCGGCGGTGATCAGGCCGTATTTGGTGTAATTATAGGACTGGGCAAAGTCGCGGAACAGATATTGCGGCGCTCCGTCGTTCAGCACGTTGCGGTTGATCAGCGTCGACTGGCGGAACCAGTCGCGCCCGCCCGCCAGGCCGATGCCGAAGTCGCCACCGCCGACACCGTCCTCATGCGCATATTCGGTGCTGGCGATGACGTGCAGCGTGTCGTTCAGCAGGCTGGTACCCCCGGCCAGCTGGACCAGCACCTGGCCATCGTCGCCATAGGTGGTCAGGCCGCCCTGGACATTGCCCTTGATCCCCTTGAACCGGGTATCGGTGATGAAGTTGACCACACCGCCGACCGCATCCGAGCCGTAGGAGGCCGAGGCACCGCCGTTCACCACATCGACGCGCTTGATCAACAGCTGCGGGAACAGGCTGATGTCGGGAACGCCGGTGACGTTCGCGCCGACGACGCGCTGTCCGTCGAGCAGCGTCAGGGTGCGGATCGCACCGACGCCGCGCAGCGAAAACGAACTGAGCCCCTGCTGCCCGCTCGAGGTGCTGAAGGTGTTGGTCGCGGTGCCGGTCGAACCCTGGAGCGAGGGAAGCTGGGCGACGGTGGTGAAGATGTTGGGCTGTGCGTTGGCGGCGATCTGTTCCTCGCCGATCACCGTCGTCGGGGTCGGCGCGGTGAAGCCGCCGGTGGTGATGCGCGATCCGGTCACGATGATGTCGCGCGCCGCACCGTCGTCGACCTGATCGGCCGCCGTCGCGGGGGCGGCGGTCACGTTCTGGCCATTGGCTGGAGTGGCAGGGTCGGCCTGAACGGCCTCGTTGGGCGGAACCTGCGCCCAGGCTGGCGTGGCGGCGATGCCACCGGCCAGCACCATCAGGCTGACGGCGCCCAGGACGCGGCAGCGCGAACGCCGGGCGTGCATACCCTTCATCATCATGATCCTCATCCCCTTGATTCTTGTTTTCTGGTAACGTTACCAGCTTCATTTCCTGTTTCGGGACGGGTGTCAATGTCTGAAAATGACACAGCTAGTCGACGCAGCCCGAGGTGACGCCGAAATACAACATATTGATATTGCGCCCCGCCTTTTCCTTCTCCCCTGGCCACGAGAGAGGATTGGTCGAGCCTGCCATGCTTTCTGGCTAGCGCAGCTTGGGCGAGGCTAACCCGGCCCCAACCAAGCCCCATCGACATTCATTCAATTCCTCCCCTGCAAGGAGAGGTGGCAGGCCGAAGGCCTGACGGAGGGGTGTCCCCGGTTGGAAGGTGCGGCAAGACCCGCAACCGCCATCCTCCCCTTGCGGGGCAGGAATGAGGAATTCGCTACCGAATGTCGATCAGGCCTTTGCGCACACCGCGCAACGTCCGCGAACCTCGATCACCGGACGTTCGGGGCTGAACCCTGCCCCGCGTGCGGCGTCGCGGACCGCGTTGGTCAGCCGATCGTCGTCGATATGCGTGGTCTGTCCGCATCCGTCGCACACCAGGAAGATACAGTCGTGCATACAATCGGGATGCGCATTGGCGACATAGGCGTTGGCGCTCTCCACCCGTCGCGCCAGATTGGCGCCGACGAACAGGTCCAGGATGCGATAGACACTGTTGGCGGCGACCCGGCGGCCCTGCGCCTTCGACATGACATCGGCGATGTCATAGGCAGAGGCGGGCTTGTCGAACCCGGCCAGCGCGTCGAACACGCTGGCGCGCATGGCGGTCCATTGCTCGCCCGCGCGCTCCAGCGTGGTCTTGGCCGCGTGGGCGAGATCCGCCCCTTGGGGCTCCTGATGAGTATGAGCATGGGCCATTCCAATGATCTAGGCGGTGGCGCATCCTGCGGCAAGGTCCGGCTGGCGGGGCATTCGGTCCACTATCGCGCGCGGGCGCGATATCCTATGTTCGCGCACATGCTGCAACCGAGCCCTGCCTTCATGGTCACCGCCCGTCCCCGTGCCGTTGCCCGCTGGCTGTTCATCGTCGCCGGGCTGATCGTCGCCATGGTCGTGGTCGGCGGGATCACCCGCCTGACGAACAGCGGCTTGTCGATCACCGAATGGAAGCCGATCACCGGCATCGTACCGCCCCTGACCGACGCGCAGTGGCAAGCCGAGTTCGCCAACTACAAGCGCATTCCCGAATATTGGACCTTCAACCGCGACATGACGTTGGCCGGGTTCAAGGCTATCTTCTTCTGGGAATATCTCCACCGGGTGCTCGGCCGGGTGATCGGCATGGCCTTTGCCCTGCCGCTGATCTGGTTCTGGGCGAGGAAGGCCATTCCGGTCGGCTACAAGCCGCGCCTCGTCGCGCTGCTCGCGCTGGGCGGGATGCAGGGCGCGATCGGATGGTGGATGGTCGCCTCGGGCCTCGTCGAGCGGACCGATGTCAGCCATATCCGGCTGACCGTCCACCTCCTGACCGCGCTGTTCATCCTGGCGGGCATCGTCTGGACCGCGCTGGACCTGAGCGCGCTGGAGCGCAACCGCCTGTCGGCCCCTGCCCGGCCGACCTGGATCGGTGGCGCGGCCGTGCTGGCCCTGTTCGTCCAGCTGATGTTCGGCGCGCTGACCGCCGGGCTCGACGCGGGCTATGCCTTTTCCAGCTGGCCGCTAATGGGCGATGCCTGGTTCCCGGCGGGCACGCCGATGATGTCGCCTGCCATCGCCAACGTCTTCGACAATCCCGTCGTGGTGCAGTTCATCCACCGCTGGTTCGCCTTTGCCGCGGCGGGGCTGCTGGTGTGGATGGCGGCGCGCACGATCAAGGGCGGCGGCCTACGTGCGGGGTGGCTGGTGATCATGCTGGTCGTCGTCCAGATCGGCCTGGGCATCGCCACCTTATTGTCGGGGGTGCAGATCGACATCGCGGTCGCGCACCAGGCCAATGCCGCGCTGCTCCTGATCGCCGCGACCGCCTGCGCACACCGGCTCGGCACCCCTCGCCAAACCGCCAAGGTATTATAGTACCCGTCAGCAAACCCGCGCTTTGCTTGACAATTCGGGGGCATTCCAGCATTGGGCCCTCGTTCGCGCTGTCCGATCCAACGGGCGGCGTGTTGCATTTCAAACCGAAAGGTCTCACGCCCATGAAGGCGCTCATGAAGACCACCAAGTCGGCCAAGCCGCACGAAGTGGAAAAGAAGTGGCATATCGTCGATGCCGATGGTCTGGTCGTCGGTCGTGCCGCCACCATCATCGCGAACATCCTGCGCGGTAAGCACAAGACGTCGTTCACCCCGCACGTCGATTGCGGTGACAATGTCATCGTCATCAACGCGGACAAGGTTCGCTTCACCGGCAACAAGCTGGGCCAGAAGGTGTACTACAAGCACACCGGTTACGCTGGTGGTATCAAGGGCATCACCGCCGCCAAGGTCCTGGAAGGCCGCTTCCCGGAGCGCGTCCTGGAAAAGGCCGTCGAGCGTATGATCCCGCGTGGTCCGCTGGGTCGTGAGCAGATGCGCAACCTGCGTATCTTCGCCGGCACCGAGCATCCGCACGCCGCGCAGAACCCCGAAGTCCTCGACATCGCGTCGATGAACCGCAAGAACAAGGTGGGCGCATAATGTCCGATAACCGCCAGTCGCTCGCCGATCTGGGCGCCACGCTGAACCAGCAGGCCGCCGTCGCCACCGCGCAGCCGACCGCCGAGGGCGAAGCCCCCGCCGCTCCCGTCGAGCGCGTCAGCACCACCCCGCTGCGTCAGCAGGAACTGGACAAGTTCGGCCGCGCCTATGCCACCGGCCGTCGCAAGGACGCCGTGGCTCGCGTCTGGCTGAAGCCGGGTTCGGGCAAGATCACGATCAACGGTCGTGACCAGGAAGTCTATTTCGCGCGTCCGACGCTGCGTCTCGTCATCAACCAGGTGTTCGGCATCACCGAGCGCGAAGGTCAGTATGACGTGATCTGCACCGTCAAGGGCGGCGGTCTGTCGGGCCAGGCCGGTGCGGTCAAGCACGGCATCAGCCAGGCGCTGACCAAGTTCGAGCCGGTTCTGCGCGCTCCGGTCAAGGCCGCTGGCTTCCTGACCCGCGACAGCCGTACCGTCGAGCGTAAGAAGTATGGCCGCGCCAAGGCGCGTCGCAGCTTCCAGTTCTCGAAGCGCTAAGACGCGGGCGGCCTCGGATGGTGCGAACCATCGGGGGCAAGCCACGAAGCACGAAGGGGCGGTCCGGCAACGGGCCGCCCTTTTCGTTTGGGCGCAAATGTCATTCCTTCGTCAGCATGGCCTCACGGAAACCCATCGATACTGACCGCCGCACCAACGGGGGAAGTCGGATGCGACGGACGATGATCGGCCTGGCCCTGGCAGGCGGTTTTGTGGCGAGCAGCCCCGGCAAGGCCAGCGACGCGCCTGCGAGGCACCCGGTCGCGCCGCAGGGTGAAACGCATATCACCGTCGGGACCGTCGCCATCGACCTGACCACCAGGGCCGCCACGCCCGCCGAGAACGCGCCGAACCGCGCGACGCGCTGCACCGGCGGTTGGACGGCCTGTTCGCTGGTCGATGCGATGTCTATTCGGGTCCATGGCAAGCGCGTGCCGATACCCGACCGGCTGCCCCTGCTCCTCGCCGATGTCTCGACGGCCAGTGTCATCCGCATCGCACCCGAACGATATCGACTGACCCTGTCGGGTGGCGATGCCGCCGCCGGATATGAGGCTCGCATATATTTCGATCGGCACATGGTCCACCATATGGAAATCTGGTCGGGCGAGATGCACCTGCTTGAGCAGGTGACCGTCTATCACGACATGGCGAGCAAAATCCTCGCCGGTTGACGGCGTATCCGCCGCGCAGGTGCACTTCGCGAATGCAGCATGACGGGGTATGGCCCCTTCATGACGAACCCCTTGTGGATCCCCGCTACCATCGCAGCCGCAACCTTTCAGGTCGGCCGCAACGCCCTGCAACGCGGCGTCATGTCGTCGTCCGGGCCATGGGGTGCGACGCTGGTCCGGTTCCTGTTCGGCCTGCCCTTCTCGATCCTGTTCGTCACGCTGGCCCGTTTCGTCATGCCCGGCGCCAATCTCCACTGGAGTGGGGCGTTCTGGCTTTCAGCGATCGTCGGGGCCACTGCGCAGGTGCTGGCGACGGCCGCCTTGCTCGATGCCATGCGCCGCTCGGGATTTGCCGTCGGCACGGCGCTCCAGCAAAGCTCGCTGCCATTGGCGGCGCTGCTCGGTCTGATCGTCTATCATGACCGGATCAGCGGCGTGGCCTGGGTCGGCGTCGGTATCACCACCATCGGTCTGGTCGCCCTGTCCTGGCCCCCGGCCGATCAACGCCGCGCCTCGTTGATCGGGGCGGCGATGGGGCTGGCCTCGGGGCTGTTCTTCGGTTTTTCGCTCAACGCCTTTCGCCATGCTTCCCTGGCGCTCGATCCCGCCCATCCCGTCTTTGCCGCGCTGGTTTGCGTTGCGGTCGTTCAGGCGATGCAGACCGCCGCGCTGGGCCTGATCCTGGCCTGGCGCGACCCCGCGACTTTGGTCGAGGTCGTGCGCCGGTGGCGCCCGTCGCTGGGGGCTGGCTTGTGCGGCGCCTGCGCCTCGGCAGGCTGGTTCATCGCCCTGGCCCTGTCGCCCGCCGCCCCGGTGCGCGCCCTGGGCATCATCGAGGCGCCGATCGCCGCCATGGCGGGGCACCGGCTGTTCCGCGAGACGCTGGGCCTGCGCCAGATCCTGTCGGGGATCGCGATCGTCGGCGGGGTTCTGCTGACGACGCTGTTCTAGGCCGCCCACGCACGTTTAGACGAAACGTCATGCGGTGTTCACCGCGCGATCACGCGAGACCCGGCATCATTTCCGACGGTCTGTTATCCGAAAGGGGATGCCGGTGGCCTGCGACATTCGGTCCTTGGGGCCCCTGACCCGATACATGACGGCCGCCGGGGTAGCACTGGTCGGGCTCTGCGCCGCGGCACCCGCCCCCCTGGACCTGTTTAGCGCCTTCGGACTGCCCCCCGGCTGGCAGTTGCTGAGCCACCAGGGGCCGCCGACCGAAGATGCGGGCGGCAATCCCGCGCCCGGCCAACTGCACCTTTGTATCACGTCCGATGGCGGCAGGACCTGCCGCCCCGCGCTGGACGACCTGCTGCACCGGACGGGCACCAGCAGCGCGTTCGATACCATCCATTATCTTGAGGCGGCGCGGATCGTCCGCGCAGCGCCCGACCGCCCGCTATTATGGGTGCAGGTCGCGAGCTTGCATGGCGGCAATGGCGATCAGCTCGTGGGCCGGGCAGCGCTGCGCTATGACCGGGCCAGCCAGCGTTTCGTTGCCGTCTATCGGCGCGTCACCGGCCGCAACAACAATCAGGACGTCCGCTTCATCACCGCTGGCAAGCTGCGCGGCGCGATCGTCTCGGCCGAACCGACACGGGACGCGCCCTTTGGCTTCTGGATCACCGTCGATCGGCCGGGACCGGGGGGTCGCTACACGCCCGTGCTGCGCTATCGCAGCGTCACGCGCTATGGCGACGGCAATGACCTGCCGGTGATCGATTCCGACATGCCCGAGATGCTTCGCCGTCTGAAGCTTTGGCGGGCGGGGGAAGCGATCCCCCTGCCCGACCGCCCCTGTCCCCGACCGCATTTGATCAACAAGGCGCTGTGGTGCACCCCGCCGGAACAAGTCACGCGGTCATAAGCGGACGATATCAGTCGCGATCCGTTCGGCTTCGTCGGGGTCGTGGGTGACCATCAGGATCGGGATGCCGGTCGTATCACGCACCGCAACCAGCGCCTCCAGGATCTCGCCACGCCGGGCCCGATCGAGCGACGACAAGGGCTCGTCCAGCAGCAGCACGCGCGGGTCGCTGAGCAGCGCGCGGCCGATCGCCACCCGGCGTGCCTCGCCCCCTGACAAACCGCGTGTCCAGCGATCGAGCAGATGGCCGATACCCAGCATCGCGATGACGCCGTCCCAGTCACCACCGCCACGCACCATCCCGTAACGGAGATTGGCCGCGACCCGCATATGCGGAAAGAGGCGTGGCTCCTGAAAGACATAACCTAGACGGCGATCCTCGGGCTTCTGATCCGTCCCGGTCGCAGCGTCGAACAGCGTCTCGCCGCCCACGCGAACATGCCCGGTCTCCGGCCTTAAAAGCCCGGCAACCATCTGCAATATGCTGGTCTTGCCGACGCCGGACGGGCCGAACAGGATCGTCGCGCCGGGGCCCGTCGTGAAGCGCGCCGCGATCCGGCTGTCGCCACGCCGGACCGCCACATCGACGTCAAAGGACATGCAGCCCCCGACCCATCCGGCGCGCCAGCCATTCGGATGCGACCAGCGCGATCAGCGACAACACCACCGACACGCTGGCCAACCGCCAGACCATATCCTCGCCGCCCGGCCGCTGGAGCGCGGAATAGATGGCGAGCGGCAGGGTCGCCGTCTCGCCTGGCACGTTGGAGACGAAGGTGATGGTCGCACCGAACTCGCCGATCGACCGCGCAAAGCCCAGCACCAGCCCGGCCAATATGCCGGGTGCGCACAGCGGCAGGGTGATGGTGGCGAACACCCGCATCCGCCCCGCGCCCAGCGTCCGGGCGGCCTGTTCCAGCCGGGGATCGACCGCCTCGATCGACAGGCGGATGGCGCGGACGACCAAGGGCAGCGCCATCACCGCCGCCGCGATCGCCGCACCCGTCCAGCGGAACAGCACGCTGATCCCGAACCACGTCGCCAGCCAGCGGCCGACCGGTCCCTCCGGCCCGAAGGCCAGCAGCAAGACCCAGCCGGTGACGACCGGCGGCACGACCAGCGGCAGGTGGACGATGCCGTCGAGCAGCACCCGGCCCGGAAACCGGCCGCGCGCCAATGCCCAGGCAAGCACGAAGGCGACAGGCAAGGTCACGAGCATCGCCGTGCCGCCGACCAGCAGCGACAAGCGAACGATCCCCCATTCCTCGGCCGACAGGATCACGATCTCATCGCGTCGCGAAACCGTAACGGCGGAAGATCGCCTTGCCTTCACCCGACAGCAGGAAGCGGCGGAACCCCTCCCCTTCGGGATTGGTCGAGGCCTTTAGCCGGGCCAGCGGATAGGTGATCGGCGGATGGCTGGCGGCCGGGAATAGGCCCGCCACCCGGACCCGCGACGAGGCCTTGGCGTCGGTGGCGTAGACGATGCCATAGGGGGCCGCCCCCCGCTCGACGAGGGCGAGCGCCGCGCGCACATTCTCGGCGCGCACGACATGCGCTGCGACCATCGGCCAGGCGCCCAGCTTCTCGAGCGCCGCCTTGCCGTATTTGCCTGCAGGGACGCTGTCGGTATCGGCCATGGCGAGCGGCCCGGCGGAGAGCGCCTTGCCCAATGTGCGCGTCGTCACCTGCCCGCCCTTGCCCGCAGGCGCGATCACGACCAGGCGGTTGCCCAGAAACGCGCTGCGGGTGCGGTCTGCGAGCAGGCCGTCCTTTTGCAGGACGTCCATCCATTCCTCGTCAGCGGAGGCGAAAAGGTCCGCCTTGCCGCCCGCCTGCACCTGCCGCGCCAGCGCAGAGGATGCGGCGAAGGAGATGACGGGGCGCGGGTGCCCCTTCTTCGCCCAGGCATCGGCGGCGGCGGTCATCGATTCCTGAAGGCTGGCGGCGGCAAGGACCAGCGGGGCACGATCCTGGGCCATTGCGGGCGTCGGCAAGCCGAGTGCGCCGACCAGCGCGACAAACCGAAACCCCTTCATCGACATCCCCCTTTTCGCCCTGATGGCGTCAGACGGCTGTAACGCACAAGGAATGATTTTATCCCGTTGATCTCCACCGAAAATCCTCCCCTGCAAGGATAGGTGGCAGGCCGTCAGGCCTGACGGAGGGGTATCACCCTATCGAGAGCGGGACACCCCTCCACCATGCTGCGCATGGTCCCCCTCCCCTTGCAGGGGAGGAACAGATGGCTTTACGCCTCGTCACCCATGCGGAGCGCGGCGATAAAGGCTTCCTGCGGGATGCTGACCGAGCCATACTCGCGCATCTTGGCCTTACCCTTTTTCTGCTTTTCCAGCAGCTTGCGCTTACGCGTTGCGTCACCGCCATAACATTTGGCGGTCACGTCCTTGCGCATCGCGCTGATCGTCTCGCGTGCGATCACCTTGCCGCCAATCGCCGCCTGGATCGGGATCTTGAACAGGTGGCGTGGGATCAGTTCCTTCAGCCGCTCGCACATGCCACGCCCGCGCGTCTCGGCGGTGCCGCGGTGGACGATCATCGACAGCGCGTCGACCGGCTCCTCGTTGACCAGGATCGACATCTTCACGAGGTCGCCCTCGCGATAGCCGATCTGGTGATAGTCGAAGCTGGCATAGCCCTTCGACAGCGACTTCAACCGGTCGTAGAAATCGAACACGACTTCGTTGAGCGGCAGTTCATAGGTCGCCTGCGCGCGGCCGCCGACATAGGTCAGGTTCTTCTGGATACCGCGCCGGTCCTGGCACAGCTTCAGGATCGAACCCAGATATTCGTCGGGGACATAGATGGTGGCCTCGATCCACGGCTCGCTGATCGACGCGATCTTGTTGGGATCGGGCATGTCGGCCGGGTTGTGCAGGTCGAGTTGTCCGCCGTCATGGCTCAGCTCGATCTGATAGACCACCGACGGCGCGGTGGTGATCAGGTCGAGGTCGTACTCGCGGGTCAGCCGCTCCTGGATGATCTCCAGATGCAACAGCCCCAGGAAGCCGCAACGAAAACCAAAGCCCAATGCGGCCGAGGTTTCCATCTCGAAGCTGAACGAGGCGTCGTTCAACCGCAGCTTGCTGATCGACTCGCGCAGCTTTTCGAAATCGTTGGCGTCGACCGGGAACAGGCCGCAGAACACGACTGGCTGAACTTCCTTGAAGCCCGGCAGCGCCTGCTCGGTCGGCTTCTTGGCATCGGTCAGCGTGTCGCCGACGCGCGCCTGCGCCACATCCTTGATCTGCGCGGTGATGAAGCCGATCTCGCCGACGCCCAGCTCGGTCAACTGCTCGATCTTCGGGCGGAAACAGCCGACCCGGTCGATCAGGTGGGTGGTGCCCGCCTGCATGAACTTGATCTGCTGCCCCTTTTTCAGCGTGCCTTCCATCACGCGGACCAGGATGACGACGCCCAGATAGGGGTCGTACCAGCTGTCGACCAGCATCGCCTTCAACGGCGCGGCCGCGTCGCCCTTGGGCGCAGGGATATTCTTGACGATCGCTTCCAGGATGTCGCCGATGCCGATGCCCGACTTGGCGCTGGCCAGCACCGCGCCCGAGGCGTCGATGCCGATCACATCCTCGATCTCGGCGCGGACCTTTTCGGGTTCGGCGGCGGGAAGGTCGATCTTGTTGATGACGGGCACGATCTCATGGTCATGCTCGATCGACTGATAGACATTGGCCAGCGTCTGCGCCTCGACGCCCTGCGCAGCGTCGACGACGAGGAGCGCGCCTTCGCACGCCGCCAGCGACCGGCTGACTTCATAGGCGAAGTCGACATGGCCCGGCGTATCCATCAGGTTCAGCGTGTACGTCTCGCCGTCCTGCGCCTTGTACGCCAGGCGCACGGTCTGCGCCTTGATGGTGATGCCGCGCTCCTTCTCGATCTCCATATTGTCGAGAACCTGTTCGCTCATTTCACGGTCGGTCAGGCCACCGGTGAACTGGATCAGGCGATCGGCGAGCGTCGACTTGCCATGGTCGATATGCGCGATGATGGAAAAGTTGCGGATCTTGTCGAGCGGCGTGGACACGGGGGGAAGGGTTTCCTGAAAAGCTATTCGATCACGCCACTAGCAAAGATGCGGGCGGATGCCAAAGTGCTCTAGCGCGGCGATGCAATTTGCATAGCGACTTTCGCCCTGCCCCTCGATCAGCGCGTACGGGACACCGCGCCGATCCAGCTCGGCGCGTGACAGATCAAAGAAGCGTTGGCGCTCCACCCGCGATCCGAACAGGCGGGTTCCGTCCTCCACCCAGGGCAGGTCGGGGGCGAACAACAGATAGGCGTCGGACAGCCGGTTCCACTCGCCAAACCAAGGGTCACGGGCCCCGAACAGCATGTCCGCCCAGACGGCGGTCATCAGCGGATCGGTATCGGTGACGACCGGCCACGGCCCGCTGGCCAGCGCCTCGGCCAGCCGCGCGTCATGCCCCTGCCCGATCGCCACCAGATCGGCCATGGTGAAGTCGGTCCCATGCGCCTCGGCATAGTCGCGGCCATATTCGCCCAGATACCGCCCGCCAAGTGCCTGTGCCAGGCGCGGCCCGACGGTCGACTTGCCGGTGCTTTCGGGCCCGTGCAGGCAGATGCTCCTCACGCCCGCACCCGCCACTCGCGATACCCCCATAGCGACAATCCCAGGAAGATGACGTAGAGAATGGCGGTCAGCGTCAGCCCCTTCACCGCATAAAGCGCGATCGACGACATATCGACCGCGATCCACAGCAACCAGTTCTCCAACCGCCGCCGCGCCAGCAGGATCTGCGCGGCGATGCTCGCCGCCGCGTTGGTGGCGTCCCAATAGGGCATGGCGGCATCGGTCATCATCGCCATGGCCGCTCCCCAGAGCAAAGCCGCTACCGCGATCCCCGCCGCCCATGCCAGCCGGGCACGGCCGGATAGCGTCCCGACCCGCACCGCGCCCTCGCGTGCCAGACTACGGCGCCAGACGATCCAGCCATAAAGGTTGATCGCGAAGAAAAAGACCTGAAGCCCGGCGTCGCTGTACAAACGCTCGCGCGCGAACAGCAGCCCGTAGAGCGACACCATCACCAGGGCGACGGGGTAGTTCCACAGGCTGCGCCGCACGACCAGCGTGACATTGGCAACGCCCAACACGAAGGCGACGATTTCCAGCCAGCTCATGCGCGGCGTTCAGGACGAATGTGTCGCGCCGGTCAAGCGCCCGCCGCTGCGCCGCCCGCGATCCGCACGTCCCGGTAGCGCGGGTTGAGCAGGTGGAAGACCAGCAGCGCGACCAGATAGGCCATGCCACAGGCGATGAAGAAGGGCTGATAGCTCCCCACCCGGTCGAGCAGGACGCCTAGCGCCTTGGACGCGATGAAGCCGCCCACCGCGCCCGAAAAGCCGCCCAGCCCGATCAGCGTACCTTGTGCGTAACGCGGAAACTGGTCGCCCGGCAGTGCGAAGAGGTTGGTCGAGAAGCCCTGATGCGCGGCACAGGCCAGGCCGATCATCGCCACCGCGATCCAGATGCTGCTGGCCTGGGCGGCGAACATCACCGGCAGGGCGAACAGCGCACAGGCGAACATCGCCCGCTTGCGCGCACGGCCGGTCTGCATCCCACGCTTCAACAGGCGCGAGGAGTACCAGCCCCCGACGATCGCCCCGACATCGGCCATGATATAGATGGCGACCAGCGGCGGCCCGAAGCTCTTAAGGTCATAGCCATAGCGGCTGTGGAAAAAATCGGGCAGCCAGAACAGGAAGGTCCACCAGACTGGGTCGATCAGGAACCGGCCGGTCATGTAGGACCAGGACTCGCGGTGCCGCATCACCTTCAGGAAACCGGCGCGACCCGCCGTCTCGGCCGGTTCGACCTCGATCCAGGCGCGCTCCTCGGGCGTGATCCTCGGATGCGTGTGCGGCGGGTGATAGAGCCGCCACCAGGCGGTCAGCCAGACCAGGTTGAACAGGCCGGTGATGATGAACGCCCACCGCCAGTCGAGCACCAGATCGGCGATCAGGAACCCGACCAACAGCGGCGTGACGACCGCGCCGACATTGGCCCCGGCGTTGAAGATGCCGATCGCCAACGCCCGCTCCTTGCGGGGGAACCACTGCGACGTGGCGGCCAGTGCCGACGGGAACGTCCCCGCCTCGCCAAAGGCCAGTGGAATGCGGGCGAGCGCGAACCCGGTGGTCGAGGTGACAAGCGTCTGGGCGAAATGCCCGACCGTCCATGCTCCCATGGCCAGCAGATACCCCGCGCGCGGCCCGATCCGGTCGATCAGCCAGCCGAACAGCAGGAAACCCAGGCCATAGGCGACCTGGAAATAGCCGGTGATGTCGCCGTAGCCGCTATTGGTCCAGCTATAGAGCGCCGACAGTTGCGGCTTCAACACCCCCAGCACCAGCCGGTCGATATAGCTGAGCACGACCGCCGCGAACAGGAGCGCGCAAATCAGCCAGCGCACCCGCCCGCGCGGCGGCGCGACCGCCTGGGCCGCCGTATCGGGCGCGGTCGCGGCGGCGTCGTTCGTCTCGCCAGCTCCCCTCATGTCACCAGCTCCACAGCGTGCCGTCCTCAAGCCGGTTCACCGGCAGATAGGCGCGCTTATAGGGGTAGGTCCCGGCCAGTTCCTCGTCGATCTCGACACCCAGGCCGGGGGCATCGCCGGGGTGCATCATGCCGTCGTCGAACCGGTAATGATGCGGGAAGACGGCATCGGTCTCCTCGGTATGCGGCATATGTTCCTGGATGCCGAAATTGGGGACGGACAGGCCGAAATGCAGCGCCGCCGCCATCGTCACCGGCGACAGGTCGGTCGCCCCGTGGCAGCCGGTGCGAACCTGGTACAGGTCGGCCAGCCCCGCGATCCGCCGCAAATGGGTCAGTCCACCCGCATGGACGACGGTGGCGCGGATATAGTCGATCAGCCAATTCTCGATCAGATGCTTGGTATCCCAGATCGAGTTGAAAATCTCGCCGACGGCCAGCGGTGTCGTCGTATGCTGGCGGATCAGGCGGAACGCCTCCTGGTCCTCGGCGGGGGTCGCATCCTCGATCCAATAGGGGCGATAGGGCTCGAGATCCTTGCCCAGCCGCGCCGCCTCGATCGGGGTCAGGCGGTGATGCACGTCATGCAGCAGATGCACGTCCCAGCCCAGAGCCTCACGCGCCGCCGCGAACAGCTCGGGCACGACGCGCAGATATTTCTCGGTCGACCAGACGCTCTCGGTCGGCAGTTCGCCGTCCGCGGGCTCGTAGCGCTGGCCCGCCTTGGCGACGCCGTACGTGGAGGCGAGGCCCGGCACCCCGCATTGCAAGCGGATCGCACGATAGCCCTCGTCACGGTGCGCGATCGCGGTTGCGATCGTGTCGGCGATGCTCGTGCCGTTGGCATGGCAATAGACCAGGCACCCCTCGCGCGAGGCACCGCCCAGCAACTGATAGACGGGCAGCCCGGCAATCTTGCCCTTGATATCCCACAGCGCCATGTCGACTGCCGCGATCGCGGTCATCGTCACCGGCCCGCGCCGCCAATAGGCGCCCTTGTACAGATATTGCCAGATATCCTCGATCCGGTGCGCGTCTCGCCCGATCAGGCAGGGGATGACGTGATCCTGCAAATAGCTGGCGACCGACAGTTCGCGACCGTTCAGCGTCGCATCGCCGATGCCGGTGGTGCCGTCGTCGCATTCGATCTTCAGCGTGACGAAATTGCGTCCCGGCGACGTGACGATCAGGCGGGCGGCAACGATCTTGGGCATGGGGTGTCCTTCAGGCGGATACGGGCACGACAGACGGGAGGCCGCACGAAACGGCATGGCGAGACATGATATGCCTGCGGGTCATGACGGCCCCTCCTGTTAGACAGCCGATCGAACCCGACTTGCCAATTGGTCTGATAGCGGTAACGTGATCGCCAAGCAGCGCCTTGTCAATCGGCGACGCATCAGGAGAGAATGCCATGCCCAGCTTCCGCACACTGATCGGAGCGCTGTCTGTCTCATTGGTCATGGCGGTCTGTCCGGCTGAGGCCGAGGACGGCTATGCGCTCTGGCTCCGCTCGGTCGCTCCGGCAAATCATCCCGCGATGGTCACGACGCTCGGCGATACCGCGACCCTGACGCTGGCCGCGTCGGAACTGCGCCGGGCGCTGGCTGCGGGCACGCCGAAGGTCGTCGTGGCAACCGCCTCCGCCCCGTCGCTGCGCACGCTGGCGCTGCCCTTCGCATCGCTGGGTGAAGAGGGTTATCTGGTACGCAACGTCACGCTCGACGGCCAGCGGGTCATACTGGTCGCGGGCAACAGCGATCGGGGCGCCCTGTACGGTGCCTTTGCGTTGATCCGGCATCTGGCCAGCGGCGGGCGAGCGGAGACGGTCGATCTCCGCTCCGTTCCCAAGGTCAAGTTGCGCGTGCTGAACCATTGGGACAATCTGGATGGGTCGATCGAGCGCGGCTATGCGGGCCAGTCGCTGTGGGAATGGTGGACGCTCCCCGACTTCAAGGACCCGCGCTATACCGATTACGCCCGCGCCAATGCCTCGATCGGGATCAACGGCACCGTCCTGAACAACGTGAATGCCAAGGCCGACAGCCTGACCGCGCCCTATATCGCCAAGGCCGCCGCGCTGGCGGACGTGTTCCGGCCCTGGGGCATCAAGGTCTATCTGTCGGTCAAATTCTCCGCCCCGATCGAGTTGGGAGGACTGAAGACCGCCGACCCGCGCGACCCGGCGGTCGCCGCCTGGTGGAAGGCCAAGGCGGACGAAATCTATCGCACCATCCCCGATTTCGGCGGTTTCCTGGTCAAGGCCAATAGCGAGGGCCAGCCGGGCCCGCGCGACTATGGCGCGTCCCATGCCGACGGCGCCAACATGCTGGCCGCCGCCGTCCGCCCCCATGGCGGGATCGTGATGTGGCGGGCCTTCGTCTATGCCGAAACCGATCCGGAGGACCGCGCCAAACAGGCCTATACCGAGTTCAAGCCGCTGGACGGCAAGTTCGCCGACAATGTGCTGGTGCAGGTGAAGAACGGCGCGATCGATTTCCAGCCGCGTGAGCCCTTCCATCCCCTCTTCGGCGCAATGCCGCACACGCCGCTGATGATCGAGTTCCAGATTACCAAGGAATATCTGGGCTTTGCGACGCACCTCGCCTATCTGGGCCCGCTATTCACCGAAGTGCTCGATGCCAGGACCGGGCAGAAGCCCGGCGAGACGGTGGCCGATGTCGTCGATGGCAAGGCCGAGCATCACGCCCTGTCGGGCATGGCGGGCGTCGCCAACATCGGGCGCGACCGCGACTGGAGCGGATCGACCTTCAACCAGGCCAACTGGTACGCCTTTGGCCGACTGGCCTGGGATCCCGACCTGTCGGCGGAGGGGATTGCGCGCGAATGGGCGCAGCAGACCTTCGGCACCGACCGCCAGCTCGTCGACACCGTCACCGCGATGATGATGGGCAGCCGCGAGGCGGTGGTCGACTATACCGGCGCGCTCGGTCTTGCCCACCTGATGGCCACGGGCCATCATTACGGACCGGGCCCCTGGGTGTCCGAACTGGCGCGGCCGGAGTGGAATCCGGTCTATTATCACCGCGCCGACGCGAGCGGCATCGGCTTCGACCGGACGGCGACGGGCAGCAATGCGGTCGGGCAATATGCCGGGCCGGTCGCCGGGGCCTTTGCCAAGCCAGGCACGACACCGGAGTCGATGCTGCTCTGGTTCCACCATCTGCCCTGGGATCACCGCATGGCCGATGGCCGCACCCTGTGGGAGGATCTGGTCGCGCATTATGATCGCGGCGTCGCCTATGTCGCGACCATGCAGCGGCAATGGGACGGCCTGCGCGACAAGGTGGATGCCGAACGTTGGCAGAAGACCGCGACCTACCTCGCCATCCAAGAACGCGAGGCACGGTGGTGGCGCGACGCCAGCCTCGCCTATTGGATGTCGGTCAACCATCGCCCGCTCCCCACCGGCGTGCGTGCGCCCGAGCATGATCTGGCCTGGTACAAGGCCCGGCAATTCCCGCTCGCCCCCGGTCAGGCGCACTGACCGGACGATCCGGATACCCGGTGGCCAGACATGACTACCGGGCAAAAGCCCGATTTTTGGTCGGGCCACACGCCAATGCGGCACGGCACTTGCCAAGATGACAAAAACGTCACCAGATGAAAGACTTCGCTCAAGCATATGTGATGCCGCTATGTCACATGAGCCTGAATAACGGTTCACCCCTTCCGGCCTGACCAGTTTGCTGTTGACTCACTAACCAGTGAGAATATGGATAGCGCTATCAACAAGCCGCGTCAGACGGTTCGAGGGGATGAAGATTGGTTTCCAAGGTCATTCGCCCGGCCATTCCCGGTGTTCCGCCTGCGGCCGACCGGACGCCCATGCCTGGCGCCCGGCCGGATGAAACCGCCGCCTGAACCTCGACCACCCGACCGACTTTCAACAGATTACCCCGTATGTCGCGACGAACGGCAGCGGACCCACAGAGAGGATTTGCGATGAAGTCCGTGCCCCCAGTCCGCCTGTGCCGTGTCGCCCTGCTGTGCGCGACCGCGATCGGTGCGATGAATGCCTCTGCCGCCCTGGCGCAGGCCGTGCCGCCGCCGCAGGAACAGGTGCCCGCCAATGGCCAGGACAACGGCCCGGCCGAGCGCGCCGCCCCGCAGCTGGACACCCAAGGCACGTCGGCCGAGGACATCGTCGTCACCGGCTATCGTTCGAGCCTTGCGAAGTCGACCAACGCCAAGCGCGCTTCGACCGGCTTCACCGACTCGATCTTCGCCGAGGATATCGGCAAGTTCCCCGACACGAACATCGCGGAATCCTTCAACCGCATTCCGGGTGTCACCATTACCCGCGACGTGACCGGCGAGGGCACCAACGTCGCCATTCGTGGCCTGGGCTCGAACTTCACCAACGTCACGCTGAACGGCGCGCCGATCGCGGTCGCCTCGTCGGGTTCGACCGACGCGCAAGGGACCGACCGCTCGGTCGACCTCAGCTTCTTCCCGACCGACCTGTTCACCAAGCTGACCGTGAACAAGAGCTACACCGCCGACCTGCTCGAAGGTGGCGCGGCGGGCAATATCGACCTACGCTCGGCCCGGCCTTTCGACCGTAACGGCCCGTTCCTCGCCTATAACATCCAGGGCACCAAGCAGACGCCGGAAGACCGCATCGGTGCGCGCGGCTCGCTGATCGGCAGCTGGCGCAATGAAACCTTCGGCATCCTGGCGGGCGTCTCGGCGCAGCGCATCTTCACCGATACGCGCGGGTTCGAGACGATCGGCTATACCAACCCGGCGCTGACCGCCGCGCAGTGCGGCGCGACCAGCGGTTGCAACAGCACCGGTGGCGGCAACTGGACGATCCCGACGACGGTGCCGGCGGGTGCTGGCGGCGGGCTCGTTGCGGGCACCGTCATCGACCGTAACTTCCTGCTTGCCAACAATCCCGGCGCCACCATCCAGCAGATCGACAACGGCCTGCTGCCGCGCCTGGGCCGCGTCACCAGCATCCGTGGGCCCCGCGACCGCGTGAACGCGATCGTCAGCGCCGAATATCGCCCGACCGACACGCTGCACCTCTATGTCGACGGTCTTTACGGCTATAAGAAGAACGAGCTGACGCGCGAGAACATGGCGTGGATCGTGCGCAACGGCGCGATCATCCCGACCAACCTGACCTTCGACAAGTCGGATTGCAGCAACGGCTGCACCGTGACCGGTGGCACCTTCGCCAATGCGCAATTCTTCAACGAATTCCGCCCCTATACCGAGACGACGCATCTCTGGAGCGTCAATCCCGGTGGCGAATGGCAGATCGACGACAAGCTGAAGCTGAACTTCCAGGGCAATTATGCCCGGTCGACCTTCCACCGCGAAAGCCCGACCGTCGGCATGACCACGCCGCTGGGCGTCGGCAATACCGTCACCTTCACCAACAATGGCGGCATCCCGACGATCACCAGTGCGCTCGACCTGAACGATCCGAAGAATTTCGGCTGGAACGCGGGCAGCCGTGTCAACCTGCAGGACGAACGCCGCCTCAACAGCAACAAGGGGCTGCGCGGCGATCTGACCTGGGGCGATACCGCGCTCAACCTGAAGGTCGGCGGTGCGTATGACGACACCTCGCGCCAGATCCGCGGTTTCGACAACAGCCAATATTGGCAGAATGCGGTGTGCGGCAACAATCCGAACGTCGCCGTCCCCTCGCCCAACACCCAGCCGCCCTGCGCGGGCCTGAACGCGCCGGGCGCCGCCCCGGCGGGCTATCCGACCTATCCCGGCTATGGCACCGGCTTCACCAGCGGGCTGAGCGGCCCGGTCAGCTATGGCGGGTCGCTGATCCCCGCCAACCTGGCCTCCAGCTATCTGGTGCCGGGGCCCGCCGGGTTCGTCACGGTAAACTGGCCCGCCTTCGCCAAGGCCAGCAACTATCAGTTCTTCCACGACAATGCCCCCGAGAATGGCGGCGCAAACACCGGCGCCAGCGCGGGCTTCATCCGCGAGGTCGTGAAGTCGGCCTTCGCCACGATCAACGGATCGCAGGAACTGGGCGGCAACACGCTGCGCTTCAACGTGGGCGTGCGCTACGTCAACACGATCCAGACGATCTCGGGCCGTGTCTCGCTGCCCGATCCGCGCAACACCACCGCGAGCGGCGCGTCGCTGCCCGACGGCGCGCGCTATCCCAGCATCGTGAACATCGCGACCACCCGGAACGTCTATTCCGAATGGCTGCCCGCCGCGACCTTCGCCTATGACATTGGCGAACATGCGGTGGTCCGCGTGGCGGGATCGCGGACGATGACCCGTCCCGACCCTTCCGCGCAGCTGCCCGGCGTGAACTTCGGTGCGCCCTCGGCGGACCAGGCGACGATCGGCAACCCGGCGCTGGCACCCTATCTGTCGACCAATCTCGACCTCGGCTTCGAATATTATACGGGCCGCGAGGGCGTGATCAGCTTCAACGCGTTCCGCAAGTCGCTGGAGGGCTTCACCACCACCGCGATCAGCACGGTGCCCTTCACCAACCTGGCGCAGTACGGCATCACCTACGACACGCTGAACTCGACGCAGCAGATCGCGATCAATGCGCGCGGCGGCCCGAACCAGGCGCAGGTGCAGGTCACCTCGCAGGTCAACGTGCCCAACAAGCTGACCATCAACGGCCTGGAATTCCAGTGGGTCCAGCCGCTCGACTTCCTGACCCGTGCGATCGGCATCACCGGCTTCGGCTTCAACGCCAACGCCACCATCGTCGACCAGCGCAGCGACGGCCCGGCCATCGCGTTCGGCGTGGCGCCCTTCACCTACAACATCACCGGCTATTACGAGAAGAACGGCGTGATGCTGCGCGTCGCCACGACCTCGCGTCAGGGCGCACAGAATAGCGGCACGGCGCAGAACGGCATCCCCGCCGCCGCGCTGTACGGCACCGACTATACCACCTACGACTTCTCGTCGGCGTTCGACCTCGACAAGCTGCTGGGGATCAAGGGCGCACCGCAGCTGACCATCAACGTCGCCAACTTCACCAACGCGACGCTGCGGTCCTACTTCCAGTTCGAGAACGCGACCTTCACCCAGTACAAGCCGGGCCGTCAGTTCCTGGTCGGTCTGCGCGGCACCTTCTAAACCATCCCTTCACGGTTCCCCCTCCGGGCCCTGGCGAAAGCCGGGGCCCTTTCTTTGGTCACCAGCCCACGCTGCCGGGGACGCCCTTGAACGGCCCCGCCAGATCGGCCGTGATCCAGCCGCCGTAGAAGCCGCCCGGCTGCGGCCGGACGACCTCGCCATCGACCGTGCACCGATCGAAGGGAGCCGCGTAGAAGGCCAGATGGTCGCGAAGCGCGGCAAAGGCGGGTGTAGGGTTGGGATAGCTCCACGCCACGTCGCGCAGCACCGTGCCGCCCAGATCGACATGCCAATAGATCGCCTCGCCCTTCCATTCGCAAAAGGACCGGCGATCAGATCGGCGCAGCACCCGCTGCGTCACGTCGTCGGGCGGGATGTACCAGCTGGGTGGATGGCTCGTCTCCAGCGTGCGGACGGGTCGGCGGGTTTCGGCAATGACGATCCCGCGATGCTCGATCCGGACATGACGGCGGGTCGGCTCGGCAATGGCGGGGCGCGGATAGTCCCAGACGCTTTCCTGGCCCGGCGCGACGGGATCGGGCTCGGGCCTCACCGGTTCACCTCCCGCATGAACGCGGGCGGTCGATAGCGCGACACATCGGGTTCCTTCGCATCGCCGCCGCCGAAAAGCTTGCCCGACGCCGCCATGACCGGGCCCGTGCTCGCCAGCCCCAGCACCCCGTGCAGGATGCGGATGCCCCATCGGCTATGCGGGTTGGCCAGTCGTGGGACGATGCGCGGGATGCCCTGCGCTTTCTCGACCATGGGCCGCATCGCGCGTTCATAGGCGATGAACGCCTGGTCGGGATCGTTCGACCGGATCATCTCCCCCGCCAGCACCCGCGCGCCCGTGACCGCCAGCGTCGCACCGACACCACCAAGCGGGGTCACGCACCAGGCCGCATCGCCGCACAGCGCCACCCGTCCGCACGCCCATCGCGGCATCTTCACCTGTCGCAGCACGTCGAAATAGAAATCAGCGCTGTCCTCCATGCCCACCAGGACACGGTCCGCCTGCCACCCGGCATCGGCGAAGGTTTGGCGCAGCCAGGCCTTTTGCCGCTCCCGATCCCATGCCTGCTCGCCCTCGGGCGGCTTCTGGACACACAGCATTGCGCGGGTCGTACCGTGCCGGTCGGGACGCAGCGAGATGCTCCGCCCGCCGGTCGTGTGATACCAGCGCCAGAGGCGATCATCGTCGGCGACACGCGGGATGGTGAAATAGGCCATCGTCATGTCCATCCAGCGCGGCCGGTTCTCGCCTGGGAAAACCAGTTCCCGGGTGGCCGCACCGACACCCTCGGCGATGAGGATCGTATCGAACGTCTCGGTCGCGCCGCTCGCCAGGGCGACCTCCACCGCGCCGCTTGTCTCGGTGACCGTGGTGACGTGATCGCCGAAACGATAGCGGGCATGGTCCTTCGCCCGGTCGTACAACAGCCGTGCCAGATCACCGCGCAGCACCTCCATCTCCGCCGTGGGACCGTCGCGCCCCATCTCATCGGTCAGGAACTGCGCCTTGATTCGCCCCTCCCCGTCGATCCAGGCGGTGCCCTCTTCCCCGGTTCCCGCCGCCAGCGCTTCGTCTTCCAGCCCCATGTCGCGCAGAACCGCGCGTCCGACGCCCCGGATATCGACATTCTGGCCACCGTCGCGAAAGCCCGCCGCGCGTTCGAGGACCGTCACGTCGAACCCCGCACGGCCCAGCCACCAGGCCAGCGTGTTGCCAGCAATGCTCGCGCCGGTGATCAGAACCCTGTTGGACATGACGGCGTCTCCTTTTCGCGTGGCATAACGCGACAGGACGCAAAAGTGACCGAGAAGGGATAGGCGCACCGGAGTGACACCGGAATAAGCCAAAAGCCCCGAAGGGCTTGGTCCCTCCTTTCGGAGGTGATTACAAGGGCAAGTGAATGGTCGGGGAGAGAGGATTCGAACCTCCGGCCCCTGCCTCCCGAAGGCAGTGCTCTACCAGGCTGAGCTACTCCCCGACTAGGAGTACGGATCGTTTTCTAGGGCCGTTCGGGAAGGCCGATCCGTGCTGGAGGCGCGCCAATACCCAGCGGTTCGGATCGGCGCAAGCGGTTTTTATTCCGCCCGCAAAATTATTGCAGCGCCCGTCCCAAACGACCGGCCAGATCGACCACATACTGCCAGGCCACGCGCCCCGATCGGCTGCCCCGGCGCGTCGCCCAGTTCACCGCCTCGGCGCCATCAAACGGCAGGTCGTACCGCTCGGCATAGCCACGGACGATGGCCAGATAGCCGTCCTGGTCGAGCGTATGGAAACCCAGGCTCAAGCCGAACCGGTCGGCCAGCGCCAGTTGATCGTCGACGACGTCGCGGGGGTTGATCGCGCTGTCCTGCTCGCTGAGGTCACGGGGCAGCAGGTGGCGGCGATTGGCGGTGACCAGCAGGCGGACATGCGCGGGGCGCGCCTCCGCGCCGCCATCCAGCAACGAGCGCAGCTTGCGGGCCTCCCCTGCCCCCTCGAACCCCAGATCGTCGATGAACACGGCAAAGGCCCGGTCGACCCGCTCCAGCGTCGCGAACAGTTCCGGCAGGCTGTCGAGCGCATCGACCGATACCAGCGCCAGGCGACCGGGACGGTCAGCCTGCACGGCGGCGACACTCGCCTTGACGAGCGCCGACTTGCCCGTGCCCCGCGCTCCCCATAGCAGCACGTCCTGCGCCGCATGTCCGTCGGCCAGCCGGAACAGGTTCGTCAACAGCGCCTCGGATTGCCGCTCCAATCCCTTGAGCAGGTCGAGCGGGATCGGCGCAAAACCCCGTGCCGCCCGCAAGGCCCCGTCCCGCCAAAGATACGCCGGATGCGCCAGCACGTCGGCGGAGGGCGGCGGCGGCGGGGCCAGACGCTCCAGGGCGGCGGCGATACGGTCGAGCAGCGGCGTGGCGGGATCGGTCATGACGCCGCTGGTAAGCGACACCAACCGCCCTGCCAAGCGAGGAGCGACCTCAGCGGGGTGTGGCGGAGGGCGTGAAATCAGGTCGAAGCGCGTGCACCTTGTCGAACAACTGCTGCGCGCCGTCCTTCTCGCCATCGGCCGCCAACGCCTGGCCATAGGCGTCGGCGACCCCGGCATTCATCGGGGCCAGCCGATACGCCGCCGCGCCGTATCGCCGCGCGACGACGCCGTCGCCGGAGCGGGCATAGGCGATCGCCAGACCGTGCAACAATGCAACGTCGCGCAGGCCAAGCTGATTGCGCAATCCCTCCAGCGTTTCGATCGCGGCATCCCACTGCCCGGCGGCAAGCTGCCACCGCGCTAACAGGCGACGCGCGGCAATGCCTTGTGGATTTTGCGAGAGGTAAAGCCCCAGGCTGACGGCGGCGTCACGCGCACGACCGGTCCGCTGATAGGCGTCGGTCAGGCGCAGCATCGTCGGCTCGTCGAAGGTCAGGTCGGCCGCACGGGCATAGGGGACCACCGCTTCGGCGATACGGCCGCCCGTCGCCAGCATGTCACCATAGGCCATCTGTGCCGCCGGAGCACCGGGGCTCGCCCGCACCAGCGACTGTGCCCACTGAAGCGCCCCGGCCCTGTTGCCGCTGCTCACCAGACCACGGATCAGGCCCAGGGCATAGGTCGGGTCGGTCGGTGCATCGTCGGCGGCAATGGCCAGGTCGATGACGGGGCGATCGGCAAGGAAGATCGCGGCATCGCCACGACGACCCGACGCCACCCGGTCGAGCAGCGCGCCATTGTCGGGCCCCGCCGCCAGGGCGGCGAGCCGCAGCGCGTAACCATCGGCATCGGCTCGCGACAATATCGGGCGAAGCGTGACCAGCGCCGCCGGGCGATCCCCCGCCGCGACCTGCGCCGCCGCCAGCAACTGCCGCGCGGCGACGTTCATCGGCTGCATCGCGACCAGCCGCCCCCACGCCCGCAGCGCGCGTTGCGGGCGCCCCTGGGCATAGGCGAGTGCCCCCTCCAGCAGCGCCACCGACGGCCTTGCGTTCAAGGCACCGCCGGTCAGTTCCAACGCCTGTTGCGCCAGGGCGAACCGCCCGGCCCGTGCGGCGATGACGGCCTGGAGATAATAGGCTTCGGGACTGCCCGGCTCGGACACCAGGGCCATGCGGGTCGCGGCCAGGGCTTCGCTGGCACGGCCAAGATCGCCCAGCGTCGCGGCATATTGGATCAGCGCGGGATGGTAATAGGCATCGCGCCCCAGCGCCGCCTCGAACCAGGGAAGGCCCGCCGCCAGGCCATAGCGGGCGCGCACCACCTCACCCCGCAGGGTCAGCGCGATGGGATCGGCGGGCGCAAGGCGAGCGGCACGGGCCGCCGCCCGCGATGCTCCGTCCATGTCGCCCGCACCAAAGCGACTACGACCCAGATCGGCCCAGGCGCGCGCGTCGTTCGGAAATCGGACGACGAGTTGCTCCAGGCTTTGCCGCAGCGCCGCGCCGCCGCCACCCTCAGCCGCGGCGAGTTGCGCGGCGGCGCGGGTCATCGCGGCGTCGCGTTGGGTGGGCATCTGGTCGACGGCGTCCTGTGCCCCCTCCAGATTGTCGAGCAGCAATCGGGCCTCGACCCGGTCGGCCAGCGTCGCGGACAGGGGAACGCCATCCGCCAGCGCGCGGTCCAGTGCCGCCTCGGCGGTGATCGCGTCACCCAGCAACAGGCTGGTCCGCGCGAGCATCAGCTGCACCCGCCCCGACCTCGGCGCGGCGACCGCCGCCTGTCGCGCCTGATCGTGCGCGGCGTGATAATTGCCGACCTCCAGCGCGGTCGTGGCGCGCCGCATCGCCAGCACCGGATCGACCGGCGGCTTTCCGCCACGAAGCAATAGGAGCAGCCCGCCCATCGCCAGCGCGATGACGAGCAGGACCATCACGATCCGAATTCGTCGCCGGATCGTGCGGCGTCGCCAGACGCGCCGCTTGCGCCGCATCATCGGATAGGGATGTGATTTTCGCCGATCGCGTCCGCGATAGGGTGTTCCCGTCCCCGACGTGCCGCTCAACGGGCACCCGAAGGCCAGAGGATCACGCGCAACGTCTGCAACAGGATCAGCGCGTCTAGGAAAGGCGAATAATTCTTGGCGTAGTAGAGGTCATATTCCAGCTTCTGCCGCGCATCGTCGATCGACGCACCATAGGGATAGTTGAGCTGGGCCCAGCCGGTAATACCGGGTTTGACCATGTGCCGCTCGGCATAGAAGGGAATCTCCTGCTCGAGCTGTGCGACGAATTGCGGGCGTTCGGGACGCGGCCCGACAAAGCTCATCTCGCCCGCCAAGACCGACCAAACCTGAGGCAGTTCGTCGATCCGTACCTTGCGGATGAAGCGGCCGATCCGGGTAATGCGGGGATCATCCTTTTCGGCCCAGACGGCCTGCCCCGCAACCTCGGCATCCTGACGCATCGAACGCAGCTTCAGAATGTCGAACGGCTCGTTGAACAATCCGATACGACGCTGACGGTAAAAGGCGGGGCCCGGCGATTCCAACTTGATGGCGATGGCGGTCAAGGCGATGATCGGAACCGCGACGACCAGCAGGATCAAGCTGACCGAAACGTCGAAGGCGCGCTTGAACAGCGCCGACCACATCCGCCCCGACGAAAAGCCCTCGGAAAAGATCAGCCAGCTATGGCTGACCGAGGCCAGGTCGATGCGCCCCGTCTGCCGTTCCAGAAAGCTCGACAGTTCCGATACATTCACGCCCGTCGTGCGAACCCGCAACAGGTCTTGATAAGGCAATGCATTGCGTCGTTCCTGAATTGCCAGCACGACCTCGCTCGCCTCACGGTCGATGACGAAGCCGCGCAGGCTGGGGATGGCGTCGCGCGGGATGGCGTCGGACACTTCGACTTCCTGCGGGTTCATGGCGATCGCCCCGGCGACCAGGAAGTTCGAACCTGGCCGCGACGCCAGCGCGACGATCTGGGCCGCGCGTTCGCCCGCCCCCATCACGACCACGCGCCGCTTGAAACGGTCGCCGCCGAACAAGCCGCCGAGCAGGCTGCGCATGACGACCAGCATGACGATCGCGAGGATCATCGAGAAGAAAAGACTCGATCGCCAATAGGACAGGTTGGGAAAGAAAAAGAAGATCAGCGACAGGAGAATGACGCCCATCGAGATCGCCACCATCAGCCGCGCTGCGGCAAAGCGCAACGACAGGAACGACGCCGCCGAATAGGCCCCAACCGCCAGCAACGCCACCTGAAGCGGGATGGCGAAGCTGAGCACCTGCGGCAGACGCTCGACGATTGAACCCGCCGGAAAACCGATCTGCCGGGCACGTACGAGCCAGCCCAGCTCGGCGGCCAGCATCAACAGCAGAAAATCGACCAGCCCGAGCAACAGCGCCGCATGGGGGACATAATGTTTGAACAGGCGGATCATCTAGCCAGCGTGTAATCCCCAGAGGCCTTGCCGAGGCCTTTGCCCCAAACTGTCTCAATTTTTGCAAAGAATGACAAACGAAGCATGAAGAAATGCGTTTTCGTGCGTTACAACCGCCGCAGCGACGGGCTACTATCGGTTCGGTGCGGCATAACGAAGGGGCATTCATGCATAATCAAATCGTGCCGGTCATCCTGTCCGGTGGTTCCGGCACGCGTCTCTGGCCGATGTCGAAGCCGGAAATGCCGAAGCAGCTGCTGGCATTGACGTCGGACGAAACCATGCTGCAGCTGACGGCGCAGCGGACCAACTCCAACGACTTTGCCGCACCAATCGTGGTTGCCGGCCAGCGTCACGCCGATCTGGTCGAAGGTCAGCTGGTCGATGCGGGAACCCCGCCCCAGGCGCTGATCCTGGAGCCCGTGGCACGCAACACCGCGCCCGCCATCGCGCTCGCCGCGCTGATCGCCAACCCCGAAGACGTGCTGCTGGTCATGCCGTCCGACCATGTGATCGCCGATCTGGACGCATTCCATGCGGCGATCCGCGCCGCCTTGCCGATGGTGTCGGAAGGATGGCTGGCGACGTTCGGCATCGCACCGGACAAGCCGGAAACCGGTTATGGCTGGATTCAGGTCGGACGCGAACTCGCCGCCGGGGTGCATCAGGTTGCGCGGTTCGTCGAGAAGCCCCGGCTGGAGCGCGCCGAGGCGATGCTGGCGCGCGGGGATTATGCCTGGAACGGCGGTATTTTCCTGTTCCGCGCCGACCGCTATCTCGAGGAGCTGGGTCAACACGCCCCCGAAATGCTGATCGCCGCCGAAAAGGCCGTGCGGGAGGCCAAGCGGGACGGCAAGCGGATCTGGCCCGACGAGGTCGCCTTTGCCGCATGTCCGTCCGACTCGATCGACTATGCGGTCATGGAGAGGGCGGAGCGCGTCGCAGTCGTCCCCGTCGCCATGGGCTGGAACGACGTCGGCAGTTGGGACGCGCTGCACGCGATCAGCGAACTTGACGGTTTCGGCAACGCGCATCGCGGCGAAGTGCTGGCGATCGATACCAAGAACTGCCTGATCCGCACCGACCGCGTTCGCGTCGCGGCGGTTGATGTCCAGGACCTGATCGTGGTGGCCAGCGGCGACGACATCCTGATCCTGCCGCGCGGCCGGAGCCAGGACGTCAAGAAGCTGATCGAGGCGATGAAGCGTCAGTGATCACGACGACCGGGCCGCAGGGATTGCGGCCCGGTCGAACCTGTCAGCCGGTCATCCGATCAGCGGTCGCCAAGACCTCGCCGATCGTCGTCGCGGTCACGCCGTGGCGCGCCAGCCGTTCGAACACGCTGTCCCACCAGCGATCGAACATCTCCCGGTCGCGCGCCGTACGGACATAGGGCGTATGCCCCGGCTCGAGCGTCGGCGAGTGAAACGAAAAGGTCAGTAGTCGGCAGCCATCCGCCAGCGCGCGGTCGATCCCGACCAGCGCATCGCCGATCCCCACCCCTTCGGGCGTCAGCGGAATACGGTTGAGCAACCCCAGTCGTGCCAGCGCACCGCGTCCGCGCGGCCACCGCCCCGCCCGTGCGTAGAGCGAACTGCCTCCCTCGCGCAGCAGCCCGGTGTAGACGCTGGTCAACGGCAGCTCGATCATGCCGTCGCGGCGAAACGCCTGGGCGTCGATCGCGCTGAAATCCATGCCGCCGGTATCGCCATAATCATGCAGCGCCCGCATCGAGCTGTCGATCCGGTATCCCCGCTCCGCCAGAAGCGCGAGCGAGGACGGCCCCAGGCCGTAGCGACCCGACCGAAAACTGCGGGGCGGCTTGCCGAAGGACGTCGTGATCGCCTGGGTCAGCGTATCGAGCTTGGCGGCTTCCAGCGCCAAGGGCAGGTTGCCTGCATGGCTGGTAAAGGCGTCCACCACCTCATGATGCGGCGGCGTGACCCAGGCGTGCAGCTGCGCGCCGATTTCCGATCGCCCGTCCTCAAGACATTCGGACAGCGTCGCGACCGCCGTCCGATCGACCGCCACCGGATAGTCGACCATACAGGTCAGGCCGACCCCCGCCGCCGCGAAACGCCGGTGCGCGGGCGCGAACGCCCGCATCGCCTTGGTGGAGCGGTGCCGCCGATCAAGCGGGGCAGACCAGTCGAACTCCTCCTCGACATCGACGAACACCAGGAACCGGCGGCCGAAATCGACGGGCCAGTCGATGCGCTCGTCGGGCGTGGCGGCGGCGTGACGCCAGGGACGGAGCGGGATAGCCACGCTCAGCCGGACGAGGTCCGCCCCGCGCGCTGATCGTCGCCGACCGGCAGCGCCAGGACGACCCGGTGAAGACCGATGGTCAGCCCACCGCCCATCTCAGCCCCCAGCTTGTCGATCAGTCGCAGCGAAAAACCGGTGCCGAGCAGCGGCGCGCCGTCACGCTGCTCCTCGTCACCGGCGTCGCTGAGCAGCGCGGCTTCGGTCTCGATGGTCAGGGCCAGCGGGCGATCGACCTTCAGCGCCGCCATGCCCTGATCGATGCCCAGGCTCGCCGACAGGCGTTCGCCCACCACGCAATTCGACAGCAGCACCGAGAACAGCCGCGTCAGCAGCCGCTCACTCGCCCGGTCGTCGGCAAGCGCGGCGATCGGGGACGATGGCGGGTCGAAGCGAATCTCGGCGCGGCGCAGTTCGGCCAGCGGGCGCAGTTCGGCGAGGACGCGCTGGATCAGCGGGGCCAGCGGCACGACGGTCGGCCGCAGATCCAGCACATGCCCCTCGATCCGCGCGGCTGTATCCAGATCCTCGACCGAGGCGAGCAAGTCGGCGGCCATCGCGCGGATCGCGCTGGCGCGGTCGCGATAGACGGGCGCGACCGGCCCCAGCAATTCGCTCTCGATCAGTTCCGCAAATCCCGCCACCGCATTGGCCGGGGTGCGCAGCTCGTGGACCAGCTGGCGCAGCGAATCGGAGGGCGAGGTTTCACCGCCGGGCACCATCTCGGTCACATTGGCCATTTCATCACGGCGCGGTCGCCGACCGCTGCCGCGATAGCCGCAATATCGACCCGATACCGGATCGAAGCGCGGCATGGCCGATACGCGCCACGATCCCGCCGCCGCCGACGAGCCGCCGATTTCCAGCCGCGCGTCGCGGAATGGCGAACGCCGTCGAAAGGCCCCCATCGCCACGCCGTCGAACTGGGCCAGCCCCTGCATCGCGGTATCGGCGATGCTGACCCCGACCAGCGGTCCGCGCGTCACGCCCTCCACGCCCAGGATCAGGCCTGCCGGATCGGTATCGAAGTCGAAATGGGTGGGCCCCGCATCATTCTGCGGCGCACCCGGCACTTCCTCGCGACGCTGGTTGAACGCATCGATGCGGGCGACCAGGTCGGCGATCTCGTATCGCGGCGGTGCGGCGGCGGGCGTCGCATGGCGCAGCGCCTCGGCCATGAACGGCAGGCCGCGCGCGACCTGGCCCAGCGCGACGAACGGCGTCGCCGCCTGGATCGGCACCGGATCGAGCAGGATCGACAAAGGCGGTTCCGGCGCAATCGGCTTGGCCTCGACCGGCGCCGCAATCGGCTCGGATGGGGTGGTGGCTACCATGTCGGGCCGTTTGATCGGGGCCGCCGTCGGTTCCTGCGGCACGGCCATGGCCGGTGCATCACTTGCGATGATCGGCGCAATCGCGTCAGGGCTTTCCGCCGCGACATGCGACAGGACGAAGTCGACCGCCCCGAAACTCTCCAGCCCGCGCGACACCGTGTCCGACAGGTCGCGGCGGTGCCGCAGGATGGAGCGCGTCCGCGGGGACAGGCGCGGCAATATGGAAAGCCAGTCGGCATCGCGCAGTTGCGCCGCGCGGAGCAAGGGTGCCGCGACCGGCAGCTCGTCCTCGGCGAAGAACGCCACCAGTTCGACCGGGGGATTCCCCGCCCCGAGCATTCGGGCACCCGCGGTCCGGACCGCGACCGGCACCGTCGCACGCAGCGCCGACAGGCGTTCGAGCATCGGCGGATCGGCGGGCACACGTCCCCGACTGATCAGGTCGACAAGTTGCCGCCAGGCAGTCTGCGCGCCGAATGGCGTCGCAGTGTCGGCCGATAATATCGTCGCCAGACTGTCGTCGAACCGCACCGAGCTCCCTTCACCTATGGCCTTTTGGCCGCCAGCTTCCTGTCTTAGCGTCCTTATCCTTCCAACTGGTAACCTGCAAATATCCTTATGCGTGCCGTTGCATTGTCGGAGAATTACGATAGTGCGTAATTTTCTTATAGTAGGCCGTGATACGGCATAGGGATTCGGTAGTTTATGTGGAGTATCGTGTAATGGCGCTGGATCGTATCGATCGACAGATCCTGGCGCTGTTGCAGGCCGACGGCCGGATGACCAATGTCGAGCTCGCCGAGCGCGTGGGCCTGACCGCGCCGCCGTGCCTGCGCCGGGTGCGCGCGCTGGAAGAAGCGGGGGCGATCCGTGGCTATCATGCCGATCTGGATGCCGCACGGCTGGGCTTTCCGATCACCGTCTTTGCGATGGTGTCGCTGCGCAGCCAGGCCGAGCATGACCTTGCCGCCTTCGAAGCGCATGTCGCCGGTATCCCGGAAGTGCGCGAATGCCATATGCTGAACGGCGAGATCGACTTCATCCTGAAGATCGTCGCGTCGGACCTGAAGAGCTTCCAGGAAATCCTGACCGGCCATTTGACGCCTGCGCCCAATGTGGCCAGCGTCAAGACGTCGCTGACCATCCGCACCGCCAAGCAGGTTTCGGGCATCCCGATCGAGGCGGACTGAGCCGGATCAGCGGTTCATGAAAAAGGGCCGGTTCTCCATGACGGAGGACCGGCCCTTTTCGTTTGGCGTGGTCGCTTGGCCGATGCCGCTCCCCCCGCATGTGAATGCGGGGGGAGAAGGCCCGATTATGCCTGGGTCTGGAGATAGGTGTTCCAGAACGCGGCGAGGTCCGCACGCGGCGCACCCTTGACCGCGTCGAACGCCGCCTTGGCGCCGGCCTTGTCGCCCTGCGCGGCCAGCGCGATGCCGAGACGGGTGTTCACCTCATTGGCGTCGACACCACCCTTTTGCAGCGCGGTGCGGTACAGCTCGACCGCCTTGGCGTAGTTGCCCTGGCCGTAATAGGCCTCCGCGGTCAGCGCGGCGAGCTTGCCATCGCCAGCCGACTTGGCGCGCGCCTCGGTCGGGGCGAGCGAGCCTTCCTGCCTGCTCTTGCCTTCGGCGGCGGTCAGCATCGCCTTGGCGGTGGCGTTTCCGGCCGGGATCTTGCCGGTCGCCATGCCTTCCTTCAGCACGGTCGCGGCCTCGGCGGGCAGGCCCTTGTCGGTCGCGTACTGCGCATATTCCATATAGTCGTTCTGGTCGCCCAGCGACTTCGACGCGCGCATCAGGCGGAACAGGTCGAGCCGCTGGTTCTTGTCCAGTGTCGCCAGCGAACCCTGCTGGAGGCCATAGATGACCAGGACATTGCGCCAGTTCTGCGCCGTCGGATAGGCGACGAGCCACTTACGCATCCAGGTCAGCGATTCGGGGACGTTCTTCGTCTTGTTCGCGCGGCTGATCGCGAACTTGTAATAGTCCTCCGGCGCCTTCTGGCCCGACGCGTTCATCTGGTCGATGACCGACGCCAGCTCGGCATTGCCGCCCGCAATGTCGCCCGACTCATACTTGGCCTTGACCATCAGCATGGGCAGGTTCGGGTCCTGATAACCAAGCTGCTTGGCCTGCTGGAAATATTGCAGGGCGATCGGATACTGCTTGCCGTTATAGGCCAGCGCGCCACGACGATAGACGTAGCGCGGCTTGTCGGCGGCCGGGGTCGAGGGACTGGCGATCAGCGCGTCAAGCGGCTTGGCGAGCGCGGCCTCGTCGACCGGCGTGTTCGGATTGGCCTGCTGCGCAGCGAACAGCTTGCCCGATTCGAGCTCGTAGCGCAGCGCGGCCGCGATATACTTGTCGTCTTCGGTCTTGGCGGCAGCCTCGACTGCAGCAACCAGCGGCTCGGCGGCAGCATAGTTCTTCTGCTGCATCACCGGCTGCGCGGCCTGTGCAGCCTTCAGCGCCTCGGGGCTCAGCTTCAGGCCGCCGGCTTCCTCGGCCTTCTTCTTCTGGGCAACGGCCGGAACGGTCAGGGCGACCCCACTCACACTCGTCGCCAGCACGGCCGCGAGCGCAAGCTTCGGAATGATCTTCATGCGAATTTTCTCCAAGAATAGAGCCTGTCGGGTCCACGACCGTCAATGGCGGACTTGTAGGGACAGCGGCCGTCCCGTTCAAGCAATGCGGTGATGCGCCGTATCATGACCATCCGCCGCTGAACGCGGATTGAACGCAAACGCTCCGGGCGCTAGCGGGCGCGGTCATGATTGCCGTTATCTCCCCCGCCAAGACGCTCGATTATCAGAGCCCCCTGCCCGATCTTGCCCCCACCGCACCGCATTTCCTAACCGAAGCCGTCGAACTTGCTCGCGCCGCGGCCGGGCTGGGGGCGGACAAGCTCGGCTCGCTGATGCGTATATCGCCCGCGCTGGCGACTCTGAATGCCGAACGCTTCCGCGACTTCGCCGACGCCCCCGAGCGTCCCGCGATGTTCGCCTTTGCGGGCGACGTCTATACCGGGCTGGAGGCAAAGACGCTGGACGAGCCCGCCATCCTGTTCGCACAGGATCACCTGCGGATGCTGTCGGGACTCTATGGCCTGCTCCGTCCGCTGGATGCGATGCGCCCCTATCGCCTGGAAATGGGGACGCGCTGGGCACCGGGTGGCGGCAAGCTGACCGACTGGTGGGCGGGCCGGATCGCCGAGCGCATGGTCCAGGAGGTCGAGGCGGAAGGGTCGGGCACCGTCCTGAACCTGGCCAGCCAGGAATATTGGCATGCGGTCGACGGCCGCCTGCCCGCCGCCATCCGCGTGATCGCGGTCGATTTCCGTGAGGGCGACCGCTTCGTCAGCTTCCACGCCAAGCGGGCGCGCGGGGCGATGGCACGCTGGATGGTCGAGCATCGGATCACCGAAACCGACGCGATGCGCGGCTTCGATAGCGACGGTTATGCGTTCGATGCCCAGGCAAGCACGCCGACCCTATGGAGATTCGTGCGATGAGCGAGTGGAAGCGGGCGGTCGTCATCGGGGCCTCGGGCGGGATCGGCAAAGGCCTCGCCGATGCGCTGGAGGAAGAAGGCGTCGCGGTCACCCGCCTCGCCCGGTCGTTGAGCGGCGACGGGCATATCGACCTCGAGGACGAAGCCAGCATCGCCGCCGCCGCAGAGCGAATCGCCAAGGGCCCCGCCCCCGACCTGGTGATCGTCGCGACCGGCCTGCTCCACGATGGCGAACAGGGCCCGGAAAAGGCGATGGGACAACTCGACCCCGCCTGGCTTGCGCGCAATTTCGCGGTCAACGCGATCGGCCCCGCGCTGGTCGCCAAGCATGTCCTGCCGCTGATGCCCCGGACCGGCAAGACGCTGTTCGCCGCCTTGTCGGCGCGGATCGGGTCGATCTCCGACAACCGGATGGGGGGCTGGTACGGCTATCGCGCGTCGAAGGCGGCGCTCAACCAGTTCATCCGAACCCTGTCGGTCGAGCATAAGCGGCGCAACGACCGCGCAATCATCGTCGCTCTGCATCCCGGCACCGTCGATACCGCCTTGTCGCAGCCGTTCCAGGGCAATGTCCGCCCCGGCGGCCTGTTCACGCCCGACCGGGCCGCCGTGCAGTTGCTCGACGTGATCGACGGATTGAAGGCGCCCGACAGCGGCAAGCTGTTCGATTGGGAGGGCAAGGAGGTTCAGCCGTAAGGGCTTGGGGCGTCCTATCCGGGAAGGGAGGTGCCCCCCCTCCGTCAGGCCTTCGGCCTGCCACCTCCCCTTCCAGGGGAGAAATGGGCAAGGTCGGCCCATGGCTAGTACTACGCCTGCCAATTCATCGGTGTAGGAAAATGGCGCGCCCGAGGTGAAACTCAGATCATTGGGAAATTCTGATTGAGAGCGCCTTCCAGAGCCCATATAATCGCTAGGGTAGGATCTGTAATTTGCGTCCGCTCGGCGGTTGTCCCTTGAGGGTTTCAAGGATCTGTCCGCACTCGCCGACCTGTCGGCCGGTGGTGCTGTATCGGGTCTCACAAGGCCGGACGTTGCATTGACTCGAAGCGGGCTTGGCAGCCCATCTGATAACCTTCGCAGATCGTCCGTCCCTGCGTTCCCTCGCGGGACACCGCCATCGGGTCAGCTGGAGAGCATCGCCGCTGGCGAAGGGAGCTTACCTCTTTTCAGGCCTCGAACAAGGTGCCGTCGCGCAACATGGCGTGCATGATGACGGCGAGGCGGCGGGCGAGCGCCACCCGGGCCTTCTTGAGACCGCGTCGCTTGGCGATTTTCAGCGCCCAGGTCTTCAGCGCGAAGGTCTGGCGCGTGCGCGTCAGGATCGAGTTGGCCGCTTCGTAGAGCAGCTTGCGGACGGTGCCGTCTCCCTGCTTGGTGATCCGGCCCGTCCAGTCGAGTTCGCCGGACTGGTGCCGGCGTGGGACGAGGCCAAAATAGGCGCCAGCCGTGCGGGACCGCTTGAACCAGCCCGCCTCATCGACGGCGGCAGCGAACGCAGCCGAGGTCTGCACGCCGACGCCAGAGATGCTCATCAGGGCCTGACAGGCCGGAGAGGCGATGCTGATCGCCTTAAGATCGCGATCCATTTGGCGGATCTCATCAACCCGGCCGACCCGCGCCCGGAGCAGTGCGGCCACCGCCTCGCCGAGACCCGGAACAGCAATGGCGGCTTGCACCCGCGCGAGGAACCGCTCGCCCTGGCCAGCCCCCGGCCTGATCCCGAAGGTGGCGCAGAGGCTGCGGATGGTGTTGTCGAGCAGGACACGGGCTTCGACCAGATGCGCGCGGGCGGTGATCACCGAGCGCACCCCATGCGACGTTGGCGATTTGACGTGCACTTCCTTGTAAAAGCCTGTCCGAGCCAACTGTGCGAGGCCCGCCGCATCGTGCGGATCAGTCTTGTTCGCCTTCATCGCCTTGAGGCTCTGGTGGGCCTGGCGCGCATCAATGCACATGATCGCGACGCCCAACTCGTGCAGGCCACGAGCAACCCACGGCGTCATCCGGCCGGTCTTGATCACCACGCGTTCCATCGGACCATGGCGCTCCAGCAGCGCCGTGATCGCTTCCGGCGTGCTGTCCACGCATTGCGCTGCGACCTTGCGCCCTTCGGCATCGACAATGCAGACATGCGACGTTTCCATCGACAGGTCTATTCCGGCATAGTGCTTCATAGCTGCTTCCTTCCTTCAGGTCCGACAACCAGAAGGTGCGCCGCTCAGCCGGCCCGGGGAAGCAGCCACAAATTACACGATGACTCGATCACAGCCAAAAGATGACGGTGGCCGCGAGAGCGATGGCCGAGAAGAAGGCGGTGGGGCAGCGGTCGGAGCGGGTGGCGACGCGGCGCCAATCTTTCAGGCGGCCGAACATCATTTCGATGCGGCTGCGGTGCCGGTAGCGGCGCTTGTCGTATCTGACCGGTTCGTTGCGCGATCTGCGCCTGGGATACAGGGCTGGATGCCTTTGGCATGCAGGGCGTCTCTGAACCAATCGGCATTGTAGCCGCGGTCACCGAGCAGCCACTGTGCTTTTGGCAGATCATCAAGCAGCGCTGCCGCGCCGGTGTAGTCGCTGACCTGGCATGCTGTTATGAAGAAGCTCAACGGGCGTCCGTTCGCGTCGGCGACCGCATGGAGCTTGGTGTTCATGCCGCCTTCGGTGAGTCCGATCAGGCGGCCGAAGCCCCCTTTTTTACCCGCAGGCTCGATGCCGTGCGGCGCGCTTTGAGGTAGGTCGCGTCGATCATCATCTAACCTCGTGTCCGCGGAACCGGCAGCAACTCAGTACGCCTGCATTGAACAATTCTCCCATACAACATCGCGGCGCTGTACCGAAGACTCTCCGGCGAGGACAAAGAATTGCGATGGACACCTCAGCCATTTTCAGATATAGTATACTAAAAGCTCAACAGTCGAGAACTGAGTGGTGCAGCTTCCCCGCTTAGAGCGGTTCGTATGAACTTCGAGATATGATCACCAGCGTAGAACGGTCAGCGTTCGATATGCTTTCGGCAGTCCGCACGGCCTGAACGCGGTGGCGCCCGGTAGAAACTAGAGCAGGGGATCTATGGTATGCGCTTCAACAGATTTGCCTCGTCAATAGCCGGGCTTGCCGTGGTGTCGGCGATGGTGGCGTCCGCCGCCGCCGAGCCGATACCCCGGATCGAGCGCCGCGACGACCGGTTCATGCTGTTGGTGGACGGAAAGCCCTATTTCGTTCTGGCCGCCCAGTTGCACAATTCGAGCGCTTGGCCGGCAATGCTGCCGGAGGCGTGGCGCGCGGCTGAGGCACTCGCGCCTAACACGATCGAGGCGCCGATCTATTGGGAGCAGTTTGAGGCGCAAAAGGGACGTTTCGACACTACCAACGTCGACGCCCTGATCGCGAAGGCACGGGAAACCGGCAAGCGTCTGGTCTTCCTGTGGTTCGGCACCTGGAAGAACGGGCAAATGCATTACGTGCCGGAATGGGTGAAGGGTGACCCCGCCCGCTATCCGCGAACGATCGACGAGCGCGGTCTGCCAACGGACGTCCTATCCCCGCATTCGCAAGCCAATCTCGACGCGGACCGCTCTGCCTATACGGCGTTGCTGGCGCATCTGAAGAAGGTGGATGGCGAGCGCCACACCGTCATCATGGTGCAGGTCGAGAACGAACCGGGTGCGATCGGCGCGGTGCGCGACCATGGTGCGGAGGCGGAGGCCGCGTTTCGCGCGGCGGTGCCGGCGGCGGTGACGACGCGGCTCGGCAAAGCGCCGGGCGACTGGCGGACCGTGTTCGGCCCGGACGCCGACGAGGCGTTCAACGCCTGGGCGACGGCGCGCTATATCGAGCAGATCGCCGCAGCGGGCAAAGCTGTCTACCCGTTGCCCACCTACGTGAACGTCTGGATGCGCTACAAGGGCTTCAGCCGTCCCGGTGGCGATTATCCGAGCGGCGGGGCGACATGGAATATGTTCGATGTGTGGCGCAGCGTGACACCGTCGATCGACTTCATCGGTACCGATGTCTACACGAGCGATGCCGCCGAGTATCGCAAGGTGCTGGGGCAATATGCCCGTGCGGATAATCCGTCCTGGGTTTCGGAAACGGGCTTCGACCCGAAGATCGCGCCCTATCTGTTCTACGTCCTCAACCATGGCGGTATCGGCTTCTCGGTCTTCGGCATCGATGATGCGAAGGGGCCGACGACCGATGCTGCGGCGGCCGCGCACCGGGTGAATTTCGCGCTGCTCGATCCAATCCGCGATCTGATCGCACGGGGCGGCTTCGACCATCGGCTTCAGGCCGTCGTCGAGGAGCCCGGGCAGGCGCGCCAGACGATCCCGTTGGCGGATGGCTGGCGCGTCGATGTCGCGTTCGGCCCGCCGGCATGGGGCGATACGCCCGCGATCGTCCCCAATTCCCCGGAGCAGACCGGACGGGCCCTCGTGCTCGCCATGGACGACGGCAGTTTTCTGGTTTCGGGTGTCGATGCGCGGCTGGAATTCAAGCGGATGTCGTCGGATGGCCGGCGCGGCCAACTCATGCGCGTCGAAGAGGGACGTTTCGTGGACGGGTCGTGGCAGGTTTCTCGCTGGCTGAACGGCGACGAAACCGACTTCGGTCTCAACTTTGGCCACGACCCGCGGTTGCTGCGGGTACGAGTCGCGCCGCTTTAAAAGAGCTTTCCGTACCGGTGAGGACGCAAGGCACCGTGAAAGCAAAAATAATCCTTATGTTACAATCCTGAACAAATCCTCTTGATCTAAAGTATACTATATGATGTATTTCTGACTATGCCGTAATACGCAACTCGATTTGTCGGGGGGTGATATGAAACGCTTAGCCATAATCATCTTCTATCTGACGGCGCCCCTTTCTCCTGAGACGGCGGTGCTTGCGCAGGTTACGCCACTGGCGAACGCGTCCAGATCTGCTGTTGGGGAGAGGCCCGCCAACTACGAAGCGCTAACCGAGCTTTTCGTAGATTGGCGCGCCTTCGCAACCCCGGCGCTCAACGGCTATCTGCCGGACTATAGCGACTCGGCGATGGCGGAAAAGAAGGCGGCGCTTCCGGACTTCATAGCCCGACTGAAGGCGATCGATACGGTGGGTTGGCCGGTCGACGCGCTAGCTGACTACAGGCTGGCCCAAGCCGAAATGAACGGCATGGATTTCGATTTCCGGGTTCTGCATCCTTGGTCGCGCGACCCCACCTTCTATGCGACGGTCTTCGCCGATTGGAGCGATGTGCCCGCGCATGAGGGGCCTTACGCCTATCCGAACATCAACCTGTATGATTTCAAGTTTCCGCTGGACGTAAAGGAACAGGCGAAGCTGACGGCGATGCTGGCGTCGGTGCCGAAACTGCTGGAAAGCGCGCGGGATAATCTGAAAACCAGCAATGCCCGCGACCTGTGGGTCTATGGCGGCGCGGCCTTCAGGCAGCAGAGCGCGGTCCTTTCCGCGCTGGAGGCGGGCACTCTCACGATGCGCACGCTGGATGGGCGCCTTCCCGCGACGATGACCGGGGCGACGCCTGCGTTGCTGCAGGCGATCCGAGCGGCCCGCAGGGCGACGGACCGCTTCGCGACATGGATCGCGGAGCAGGCGCCGGGCAAGACCGGCCCGAGCGGCGTCGGCAAGGACAATTACAATTGGTACGTCGCCAATGTGGAATTGTTGCCGTATGACTGGGATCAGCAGGTCCTGCTGTTGCGCCGGGAACTGGACCGGGCCATCTCCTCCCTGACGCTCGAGGAGTTGCGCAACAGCGACGTACCACCGGTGCGAACGGCGGACGATCCGGTCGCGTACCGCAGGATGGCGGCGGAGAAGACGGCCTTTTTCAGTGCGTTCATGGAAAGCAAAGGTTTTGCCGAGGCCAGGCCGGAATATCGTTCGGCGATGGCGGCGCAGACACCGGACTATGTTCCGCCGGACCATCGCGACTTCTTCTCGCACGTAACATCGCAAGACCCGCTGCCGCTCGTGACACATGCGTCGCACTGGATCGATTTGGCGCGATTGAAATATCAACCCAGCGCAAGCGCGATCCGCCGCACGCCGCCGCTCTACAATATCTTTGCTAACAGGTCGGAAGGTCTGGCGACGGCATTTGAAGAGATCGTCATGCAGGCCGGAGTGTATGACAACATCCCGCATGGCCGCGAACTGGTCTGGATCATGCTGGCAAATCGTGCGGCGCGGGGCCTCGCCTCCCTGTATGTCCAGTCCAATGAGATGACGCTTGCGCAAGCAGGCAAGTTTCATGCGGAATGGACGCCGCGCGGCTGGTCCAACCCGGAAAGCCCGCTCGTCGCGTTCGAGCAGCTCCTCTATGCGCGCCAACCCGGTTACGGGCCGAGTTACATCATCGGCAAGCTGCAAATCGACGGGTTGATAGCCGATGCCGTGCGCGCCGACGATGCTGCGCGCAAAGCTTTCGTCATGCGCGACTTTATCGGCCGGATGATGAGCGCCGGCATCCTGCCGGTCGCGCTGATCCACGACGAAGTCATACCGCCGAAGCCGCAATAAGCGGACGTAGCCGGAGCGGGCGCCAGACCCGCGGCCAAGAAGATCGAACACCTTAAAACAATACCGGCGCGAGGCTTCGTGGTCGGAAGGGTTCAGTGCGCCCTCGGAACAGGGCGCTCCGACTAGGAAAATCATCAGAGAGAAGGGGGCTTATCATGGCGAATATGCAGTACTTCGACAGACGGCGCGTTTTCATGCTCATGCTGATGGCATCGGCGATGCCGACACCGGCAATGGGGCAGGAAACGGCGGAACCAAATGCGGACACGGTCGTGGTAACGGGCTCGCGCATCCGTCGCGATCCGCTCAACGATCCGGCACCGGTCACGATATTGGACCGCGCCGATATCGAGCGCAGCGGCACGTCGTCGATCGGTGATTTCCTCCAGCGCCTGCCGAGCAATGGCGGCGGCCTGAATTCCAGCTTCAACCGCAGCGGCAACAACGGCAATCCGCCCGATGGTGGCGGTGTTGGTGCAGGATCGAGTGAAATCGACATCCGCTATCTCGGTTCACGCCGTACACTGGTGCTGGTTGACGGCATGCGCTTCATCAACGGCGCGGCCGCCAGCGGCATTCCCGGCGCGGTCGATCTCAACGCCATTCCGGATTCGATGGTCGAGCGGATCGACGTCCTGCGCGACGGCGCATCCACGATCTACGGATCGGATGCGGTCGCGGGCGTGGTCAACATCATCACCAAGACCCGGCAGAAGGGATTCATTGGCAGTGCCTATGTCGGAACTTGGGGCAGCGGCCGCGGAACCACGCAAAATTATCAGGTGAACTGGGGCAATGGTGGTAGCGGCGGGCCGGTCTCGCTTGTGGCGGGCGGCAATTTCGTCAAACAAGACAAGATCTTCGCATCCGGATTCCCGACACCTGGAGCGACCAGTTGCGATTCAAACTGCAGTGGCACGACCCCCAATGGGCGTTTCATCTTCACCAATCCGTTGACGGGCAAAACGCTGGCGCTGACGCTGAAGAGCAATCCTATCGCGTCGCCGCGCTTCGACCCCGCCGACCCGACCGGTGCGAACAGCGATTTCAAGGCATTCACGAATTCCGACCGCTATAATTACGTGCCACCGAACTACGTCCTGACACCGCAGGAGCGGATCGGCGCGTTCGTCAATTTCTCAGCCGATCTCGGAAATTCGGTGAGGCTGTTGGGGAAGGTGATCTACAACCGCCGCACGTCGGAAAATCAGGCCGCGCCGCTGCCGGTCATACTCGGTCCCGATGCGGGCAACGGCAATCTGCTCGACGCCGTGTCGATTGACGCGACCAACCCCTACAATCCGTTCGGCATAACGTTGAATGCTGGGACGAACGGCAGCCCCGCCAATTACCAGCGCGTAGCTCGCCGCTTCACGGAGAACGGCCCACGCAATTACCGGCAGACCGTCAACACCATGTATATGGGCGCCACGCTTGACGGGCAGTTCGAGTTCGGCCCGGGCACGTGGTATTGGGATGTCAACGGCGTCTATTCCGAGAACAACGCGAAGCAGGTGGCACACGGAAACGTGAATGCCGCGAATCTCGCCCGCGCGGTCGGGCCGATCAGCGCGTGCACCGGCAGTTGCGTGCCGCTCAACCTCTTCGGCGGTGAAGGCACGATCACGCAGGCGATGCTCGATTACGTTGCGTTTACGCAGCGCGATCGCAGCGACCAGACGATGACCGATGCGACCCTCAACATCAGCGGCCCGCTGTTCCGGCTGCCTGCGGGCGACGTCAGCGTCGCTGCCGGTTACGAATTTCGCGAGCAGACCGGGTCATTCACGCCCGATCCGATTGTGGCGGCGGGCCTCGGTTCGGACATTCCCGCACAGCCCTCCGCCGGGCGCTTCACGGTGCACGAACTATATGGCGAGTTGAATGCGACCTTGTTCAAGGATCTGCCAATGCTGCGCCTGCTCGAAGGATCCTTCGCGGCCCGCCGTTCGGACTATTCGACCAGCGGCGCGAAGACCGTGATGAAGGCCGGGCTGAACTGGAAACCGTTCAACGACCTGCGGCTGCGCGGCACATGGGCGCAGGGGTTCCGCGCGCCGAGCATCGGCGAATTGTTCGGCACGCCGTCCCGGTTCGACGGCGGTGCGGTCGATCCGTGCTCGGATTTCAACCATAGCGGGGTTTCGGAAACTGTTCGGCGGAATTGCATTTCCCGCGGGGTGCCTGCAAACGGATCGTATATTCAAAGCGATACGACGTTGCCGGTGTTGACCGGCGGCAACAGGAATTTGCGGGCGGAAACGTCGGAGAGCTGGATTTTCGGCGGCGTCTACAGCCCCGGCTTCATGATCTCTTCGGGGCTTGCGAGCCGTTTCAGCGTCGAGGTCGATTATTACACGATTCGCGTAGATGACGCGATTGCCTCAGTCGGTGCGGATGTGCTGCTGGCGAATTGCGCTAACATCAACGATCCCGTCAGTTGCGCCAGCGTCACGCGCTCGGCCAGTGGACAGGTGACGCAAATTCGCGGCCTGTTGCAGAACATCTCGTCGCTCAAGAGCGCTGGCATTGACCTGACGCTTAATTACCGTTCGCCACAGATTGGTTCAGGCACCATCGGATTGACGGCGTTGGCCAATTACCTGTTGGAATATTCGGTCACGCTGCCGACGGCGACCGGTACGGAAAAGACCGAGCTTCAGGGCACGCAGCAGGGCGGCACGGTTTATTCGCGGATCAAGGGCCTGGCGACGCTGGACTGGAAGAGCCGAGATTACTCCGTCGCGGTCATCGCCCGGTATTTGGGCAGCGCGCGAGAACCGGGGTTCAACAATTCCAACGTGCCTGCCGTGACGTATCTGGATGCGCAGATCGGCTGGAACCTGCCCTTCGCCAACCGGAATTTCACGTTGAGCCTGGGGATGAATAACGTGCTGGCGACGAATGCGCCCAACTGTCTGAGCTGCGCGGGTCTGAATCTGTCGGATCGGTTCACCTACGCTCGGATCAGCGCGAAGTTCTGAGAAGTGACATTGACCCTTGACTGCAAGCCCGGGGCGGTAGCGTGCAAGCGCTGCCGCCCCGGGCGACATGTCGTCACCTGAACGGATTGGCACGATATTCGTGCCCCTGCCTGTCCAGATTTCAAGTCGTCATGCCGCACTGATCGACCTTGCAGCATCCTTGCCGGGCGCCGGGTTGGCTATGACCTGCTTCCCGAAAACCATACCAGATCGTCCGAAAAGGGTCTTGCGGATTTGATCTGACCCCCGTTTGACCGGACGGATTCAAGCGGTTGCAAAAACCAGTGCGCGATGTTCGCGCGGTGAACGCATTTTGAGCCCTGAATGGGGGTGGTTGTCGTTGTAGTCCTCGATCCATCCGGCCAGCGATGTCAACGCGGTGGGAGCATCAGGCAGCGGCGAGACGCGGATGTAATCGCGCTTGAGGGTATGAACGAAGGCCTCCGAGGCGGGCTGCGGACGGGCGTGAAGCAGGGTTTGAGGCCCAGCTGCCGGGCAAAGGTGCGTGTTTCGCGGGCGGTATAGGCCGAGCCGTTATCGGACAGCATCTCGACCGGCACGGGCACGCGCATACCGCCGAAGCGGGTTTCCACGGCCTCCAGCATGATGTCGCGCACGTCCGAGCCGCTGATGCCCGCATTGGCGACCGCGCGCCAGGCGATGATCTCGCGGTCATGGGCGTCGATGATGAAGGCGCCGCGCACGACCTCGCCGTTCCAGCAGGTGAACTCGAAGCCGTCCGAGCACCAGCGCAGGTTCGAGCGGATCGTCAGCACGACGCCGTCATGGCCTGAGGCGGCCCGCTCGGTGTAGCGCCGCGCCAGCAGCAGGCGGTCCGCGGCCATGATGCGATAGACGCGCTTGTGGTTGACCGGCGCCGATCCTTCGGCGCGAAGCTGTCGATTGAGGACCGCCGCGATGCGGCGGTAGCCGTAGGTGGGCCGCTGCGCGGCGATCTGGCGGATGCGAGGCAGCAGGTCCGCGTCGTCGGCCTTGGCGTACGGTCCGCGCGTCCGGGTGCGGCCGGTCAGGCGGTCGTACACCGTCGAGCGCCCGACCCCGATCGTCTTGGCGACCAGGCTCACCGGATAGTCTCCGGCAACGGCGAGTGCATGAGCAAGCTCGCTTTTTTTGGGCGCGAGCGCTCCAGCGCCTCCTTCAGGATCTCGACCTCCAGCGTCTTGCGGCCGAGCTGGCGCTCCAGTTCGCG
>NZ_JAXCWU010000009.1:0-83921 GCF_034044895.1 Sphingomonas sp. CFBP8993
TCGGCCCTATCAGTCGTACCGCCCTAATTATCGCTGCTGGACCGAATATCGCGGTTGGGAGCGGGTGCAGATCTGCCGCTGATCCTGGGTGTTGAGGGCCGGGCTGTCGACACGTCTTCACGTCAACAGCCCGGCCTTTGCCGTTCGCTATCGCGGAGTCAGTCCGACCCGAAGATATCCCGCGTGAACAACTTGTCCGCGACATCGGCCAGCTCGGGGTCGTTGCGGTTGGCGATGATGACGTCGCTGTCCTGCTTGAACTGACCCAGGTCGCGGTACACCTTCGATCCGAAGAACGCTTCGTCCTGCAGCGTCGGTTCGTACACCACGACCTCGATCCCCTTGGCCTTGATCCGCTTCATGATGCCCTGGATCGAGGACTGGCGGAAATTGTCCGACCCGGCCTTCATGGTCAGGCGGAAGATGCCGACACGCTTGGGCGCCCGCGCGATGATCCGGTCGGCCAGGAAATCCTTGCGCGTGCGGTTGGCGTCGACGATCGCGCGGATCAGGTTCTGCGGCACGCTGGTATAGTTGGCCAGCAGCTGCTTGGTGTCCTTGGGCAGGCAATAGCCGCCATAACCGAAGCTGGGATTGTTGTAGTGGGTGCCGATACGCGGATCCAGGCCGACGCCCTCGATGATCTGGCGCGTGTTCATGTCGCCTGCGATCGCATAGCTGTCGAGTTCGTTGAAGAAGGCGACACGCATCGCGAGATAGGTGTTGGCGAACAGCTTGATCGCCTCGGCCTCGCGGGTGCCGGTGAACAGGACCGGGATGTCGGCCTTTTCGGCGCCCTGGACCAGCAGGTCGGCGAAGATGCGCGCCCGCTCCGACTGTTCGCCGACGATGATGCGCGACGGGTGGAGATTGTCGTGCAGCGCGCGGCCTTCGCGCAGGAATTCGGGGCTGAAGACGACCTGCTCGGTGCCCAGGCGCGCGCGGACATCGTCGACGAAGCCGACGGGGATGGTCGACTTGACGACCACGGTGGCTTGCGGAGCATGGGCCTTGGCCAGCGCGATCACCGCCTCGACCGAGCTGGTGTTGAAGCTGTCGGTGTCGATGTCGTAATTGGTCGGCGTCGCGACGATCACATAGGTCGCGCCCGCCAGCGCCTCGCCCGCTTGCGTCGTGGCGGTCAGGTCCAGCGTGCGGCCGGTCAGGAAATCCTGCAGCTCGGCATCGATGATCGGTGAGGTGCGCGCATTTACCATCGCCACCCGCTCGGGCGAGATATCGACCGCGACCACCTGATTGTGCTGGGCCAGCAAGACGGCGTTGGACATGCCGACATAACCCAGGCCGAAAACAGCGATCTTCATTCCATGCACCCCAGCCAAGAGGAGGACGGGCCCGCCGGGCCGCCCCGCCATGCTTCATAGCCAGGCCATGCCCGAAGGGTCGGATCAGGGCAATTGGCATGGGATAAGGGCAAGGCGGGCTGTCCCGTTTCGCCACAGTATCGGGGGGTCATCCCCGGCACGGGGAGGGGGACCAGCGAAGCTGGTGGAGGGGGATCGCCGCAGGGCATGTCCTGTGTGGATGCCCCCCTCCGTCAGCGCTTCGCGCCGCCACCTCCCCGTGCCGGGGAGGATCGGGATGTTACAACCCCAGCGCCGTCTTCACCTTGGCCCAGCTGACATATTTGAAGTTCTGGGTGGCGGGTGCGTTGTCGCCGTCCTGGGCGACGAACAGGCCTTGGGGGTAGTCGGGCCCGAAATCGCCCAGCGCCAGTTCGATCCCGTCGGTCTCGCTCGTCCCGTCGACCTGGCCCCCACCGATCCGGAAGCGCCCGGCATAGGTCACGCCGGGCAGGCGGTAGAGCGTATAGGCATTGTCGCCCTGACTGGAGACGACCAGATAGCCGCCCTTGGCCCCCCTGGGCGCCAGTGCCAGTCCCTCGGCATCGTCGAACAGCGTGCGGCCGTCGACGCGGGCGATCGGGGTGGCGGTGGTCGGCGCGGCGGGATCGGCGGCAAAGCGCCACAGCCCGACATCCTCCTCGGCGACATAGAGCATGCCGGTGCGGTCATCGACCACGCAGCCCTCGGCCTGGGTGCCCAGCTTCATGCTGCGCATGGTCTCGACGCGCGGGGTAGGGCCGGACAGGTCGATGCGGACCTGGTCGATCCGCCCGTCCTTCAGCACGACGAAGCCGAACAGCGCGTGATCGCGCGCGCGGGTCCACAGGCACATGCCATAGGCTTCGCCCGCCCCCACCGGATAGCGACCCATCGGCACCAGGCGGCGCTGGGCCGTGTCGAGGGTGAACAGCGCGACATGCGCGTTCGCCTTGTCCGCCCGGTCGCTGGCGGCGACGATCACCCGGCCTCCCAAATCGCGCAGGTCGACATTGTTGAGCCGCGCGGCGGGGGTGAAGGACAGGCGTTTGCCCTTCAGGTCATAGACATGGATGCCCGCCTGCTTGTCGGTGCCGATGACCAGGCTGGCGGCTGGATCGGCCGCGTTGCGCCAGATCGCGGGATCGTCCGCCGCGTCCGAGGTGCTGTCGACCGGATCGGTTTCGGCAGTCGCGGCAACCACGGGTGTCGCGACCGGGGCTGCGGCGGGCATGCTGGCGCACCCGGCGAGCAGCAGCGCGGTGAGCGCCGTCCTCACAGCTTCACCCGCAGGCCGCCGAACAGCGTGTAGCCGAACTTCTCATATTCATAGGTGCGATAACGCTCGCCGAAATAGCGGACGCCCGGCGTGTTGGTCAGGTTCTTGCCCTCGGCGAACAGGTTGATGCCCTTGGCCAGCTGCACGCTGCCGGTCACGTCGAGCTGGCCGCGGCCTTCCCAATAGAGGTCCAGGCCGGGCACGTCGGCGTTGATCTCGTCCAGATAGTCCGACCGCTTGGTATAGGCGACGCGGACATTAACCGGCCCGCGTTCGTAGAAGACGCTGGCATTCCACATATGCTTGGACTGGCCCGGCAGCGCGAAGCGGCTGCGCCCGGCAAAGGCGGTGTCGAAGGTCGCGTGGCCCTGCGTATAGGTATAGTTGGCGAACACGCCGAACCCACCCAGCACGCCCGGCAGGAAGCTCAGCTGCTGCTGCCAGTTGAGCTCGACGCCGTACAGCTCGCCCTTGCGCGCATTGACCGGACGGCTGAGGATCGCGCCGCCCACGCCGTTGTAGATGCCGGTGCTGGTCAGCGTGTAGCGATAGTCGGACAGGTCCTTGTAGAAGGCGTTGACCGAGATCACGCCCAGCGGCCGGATGTAATATTCCAGACCCGCATCGGCATTGTTCGACAAGGTCGGCTTCAGGTCCGGGTTGCCGAAATCGACGCGCACCGTGTTGCCCTCGGTCGTCTCCAGCACGCGCGGGGCGATCTGCGGGAAGTTGGGGCGGTTGATCGCACGGCTGAGCGCGGCGCGCAGGATCAGGTTGGGGGTGAAGGCCTGGCGCAGCGTCAGGTTGGGGAAGAAGTCGGTATAGCCGTTGCTGCCCCGCGCGGTCGTGACCGCGCCGGTGCGCGAGACGCTGGGCGCACGGCTCTCGAAATCGGTGGTCTCGACGCGAAGCCCGGCGATCAGGGTCGTGCCGTCCTTCACGTACTTGGCCATGCCGAACATGCCGAAGATCTTCTCCTCGGCGACATAGTCGGCGGTCAGCGACTGCGGCAGGCGGCGCTGCGAGGCGGCCTTGGTCGCGTCGAAATAGGCATCGGCCAGCCCGGTGTCGAAACGCTGGCCCAGCTCATAGCCGAAGTTGCGCGACTCCTGGTCGGACAACAGCCCGGCCAGGTTCCGGGTCGGCGCGGCGGTCGCGCGGCGATCACGGAACCGCTCCTCGTCGGCATTGATGTGCCGCTCGCGATATTTGCCCCCCGACGAGAAGGTGACGAGATCGCCGACCGGCAGGTCGGATCGGACCGCGACCGTCAGTTCGTCATTCCTGGTCGTGTTCGACCGATAGGCATTTTCCTGAAAGCCGAAGGTGCCGAGCTGGAGATGCTCCTTGCTCTGGAACAGCGAATAGCTCGGCAGATCGACATTGCCGAAATCATAGGAGAGCGTCGGGCGCAACGTGGAGCGGAACAGCAGCTCGTCACGGCGCGGATAGGTCTGCGAGCTTTCGCTATACGCCACGTCGGCGCGGATCGTACCTTCGCCTAGCCGCTGCTCGATGCCCGCCGTCGCCGACCAGATCTCGTTCACCTGTTTGCGGTGGCGGACCTGCTTTTCGATGCGGGTGTTGCGATAGGTGGCGGTGCGGTCGGTCGATCCGGCCTGGAGCGTGCCGTCGCCCCACAGGATGCCGATGCGGTCACGAAACTCGTCATCCTCGAACCGGGCATAGGTGCCGCGCACCCAGGCATGGGTCGCGTCCGACGGCCGCCATTCGAACGCACCGGTGCCCGCCATGCGCTGGCGCTTGGTGTCGTAATCCTTGAACAGCGTCTCGGTGACGCGCGGGTCGTTCGCGGTCTGGGTCCACGTGTTCTCGACATTGTCGGGGCGGCGATGGGTGCGCGAATAGCTGCCCGAGAACAACAGGCCGAACTGGCGGTCGGGGCCGAAGGTGTCGCTGACCGCGGCCGACCCGCGATAGTCATGGCCCTTGCCATATTGGTTGTAGCTGGCGCCCGCCATGCCGGTCAGCGCAAAGCCCTTGCGGTCGAAGGGTGAGCGGGTGGTAATGTTGACCGCGCCCGCGATCGAATCCGAATCCTGATACGGCAGCAGCGACTTGGTCACCTCCAGATTGGCGACGATGTCGGAGGGCAGCGTGTCCAGGTCGACCGCGCGGGTCGTCGGGTCGACCGAGGGGATCTGGATACCGTCGACCGAGATGGCCGACCATTCGCTCGGCGCGCCGCGCACGTTGATATAGCGGCCCTCGCCCTGGTCGCGCTCGATGCCGACGCCGGGTGCGCGTTGCAACGCCTCGGCGATATTGGGATCGGGGAAGCGGCCGATCGCGTCGGCCGAGATGATGGTGACGGTGTTGTCCGCCGTCCGCTGCTGGTTGAGCGCGCGCGCGGTATTGTCGAGCAGCGAAGCGCCGGTGACGACGATATCGCCCGCCTCTCCGCTGGCGGCGGGCAGGGTCAGCGAGATGTCGCGACCGCGATCAGCCGCCGCGACGACCCGGGTGACCGGCGGGCGGCCGAGATAGTCGACCAGCAGGGTGATGTCGCCCGGTGCCTCGGGGGTGACGATGCTGAACTCGCCCTGCAGGTTGGTCGTCGCCTGGGCCCCCGTCCCCTCGACCACCACTCGCGCGCCGGGCAGCGCGACGCCGGTCGCGTCATAGATGCGCCCCGACAGGATTGGGCCGGAGGCGGGGACGCCTGCCGGTGTCGCGGCATCGCCGGGGGCGGCGAAGACGGGCGTCGCGGCACAGCCCAATGCGATGAGCGAGGCCCCCGCGAGACCGCGGATGCCGGAACGGATGGCGAGCATGATGATCCCCTGGGTGCTGGTCGTGCCGACACCCCCCGGCGCCGGTCGTTGCCGCTCCCGTGGCGGGGCTTTGTTACGAAGCGATGTGATTGGGATGACGGCTTGATGACGCTGGCGTCACAATCGTTATTGGCAGGCCCCCTTTCCTCCCCGGTACGGGGAGGGGGACCATGCGAAGCATGGTGGAGGGGGACCGCCGCAAGCTATGTTCTGTGTGGAAGCCCCCCTCCGTCAGCGCTGCGCGCTGCCACCTCCCCGTGCCGGGGAGGATTGTTTACCCCTTCGTCAGGTACAACCCGCGCAGTTTCGCGATCTCGCGCGGGCCCAGGCCCATCTTGTCCTTCAGATACCCCATCGTCCTGCCGGGATACCGGTCGGTCACCGCGAACACCGCGTCGATATAGCGCCGGTCGACCCCGGCAAAGGCGCGCGCGGCTTGCGGAGACAGCTTCGCCCAGAAGCCGGTCGGATGGGCGGGCATCGGGGCCATGTGCTGGTTGGAGAGGAGATAATCCTCGACGATCGTCACCCGCGGCACGCCCAGCGCGGTCAGCAGCAGCGCGGCCGCCACGCCGGTGCGGTCCTTGCCCGCCGTGCAGTGAAAGGCGAGCGGTACGTCGCCCGCCAGCAGCTCGGCGAACATGCGGCGGTACTGGCCGTTGAACTGGTCGAGCAGCTGCGGATAGGTGGCGGTCATCGCCGTCACCACCTGTTCGTGGGTCCAGGTCGACGGATCGCCGGGGATCTTTATCGCGCTCATGTCGAGCGCATAGTCGTCGCTCAGCACCTTCGGCTTCTGCCCGGCGGGCCACAGCGTCGGCTCGCGGGTCCGCTCGGCCGTATCGCGAAAGTCGCAGACGGTGCGGATGCCGCGCTTTTGCAGATAACTGTAATCCGCCGGCGTCAGGTCGTGCATCTCCCCTGAGCGATAGAGCAATCCCCATTTCACCATCCGCCCGTCGGCGGTGCGATAGCCGCCCAGATCGCGGAAATTGCGCCCGCCCTGGAGCGGCAGGACGCGAATGTGAGCGGGCGCGGCCACAGGAGCGGAGGCCGAAGCCCCCACCCTCGCCGGAACCACGACCAGCAGCGCGAGCGCGATCGTCCCGCGCATCAGAACTTCACCGTCGCTTCCAGGCCATAGGTGCGCGGTTCGTTGAAAAAGCCCGACAGGCCGGTCAGCGTGTTCAGCGACTTGTAGAAAAGATGCTGCTCGTTGAACAGGTTGCGGGCCCATGCGGCGATGCTCAGCCGGGCGCCGGTGTAGTTCAGCGCGATGTCGGTTATGCCGATCCGGCCGTTGACGATGAAGCCCGGATCGCCCTTGGGCTGGCTGATCCCCGGCGCGGGGTCGTTATAGTTGGAATAGAAGCCGCTGTCGTAATTGGCATCGAGATGCGCGACCAGGCTGTAGTCGCCCATCGGCCGGTCGTAATCGATCGAGCCGCTGGCGGCATGCGCGGGCGTATAGACCGGATAGATGCGGATCGGCGTCGTCACGATCACGCCGCTCGCCCCTTGCGGGAAGGGGTTCACCGTCGCCGGGATCGTCACGTCGTTATAGGAATAGCTGGCGCCCAGCGTCAGCCCGGCCATCGGTGCGAAGGTGAATTCCGCCTCGAACCCCTTGGCGCGGCCGGTGCCGGGCGCGTTGGTCGTCTCGATGGTGGTGCGATTGGTCTGCAACACCTGGCCGTTCACGATCTGGATGTAATTGGCCTGGAAGTCGATCTGGATCGACTTGTACGCACCGGTATAGGCGGCCAGATTCAGGCGGGCGCGGTGGTCGAGGAACTCGGTCTTTGCGCCGATCTCGAACATCGACAGCGTTTCCGGGTTGAACGGCGCATAGCGCAGCGAACGCGAATTGGCGCCGCCCGACTTATACCCCTCCGACCATTTGCCATAGACGTGCACGGCGTCGGTCACGTCATAGGCCAAAGTCAGCAGCGGGTCGACGCGCGACCAGGCGGCGTCCAGTCCGCGCGGCGCGACCCAGCCGTCGACATTGGGCGTGGCGCCGTTGACGATGAACAGCTGGCCCTTCTTCATGTCACGGGTATAGCGCGCGCCGCCCGTGACGTGCAGCCGGTCGGACAGGATCGCCGGGGTCCAGGTCGCCTGACCGAACGCGCCGATGCTGCGCGTCGTGATCCGGCTGGCGCGGTCATAGGGCACGGTGGCGATATTGTAGGTGGCGACGGTCGCCGCGGTGCCGTTGGCGTTCCATACCATCGTGTTGAACGCCTGGGCATTGTCGGTGGTATGCTCGCGATACGCCATCGCGCCCGCGACATATTTCAGGCGCGGCGTGTCGCCGATCAGCTGGATCTCCTGGCTGAACTGGTTCTGCGCGAACATCGCCAGGCTGTAGCGGCTGAAGCTGCCGTTGGGTTTGTAGGTCGAGCTGTTCTGGCCGCCATTGTCATACTGGCTCTGGTCCAGCTCGCGATAGGCGGTGATCGACTTCAGCTGAAGCCCCGGCGCCAGGTCGAGGCCGAGCGTCAGGCGGTGACCATGCGTATCGCCGATGCTGTCCTGCTGCGGCGCGCCGATGCTGGCGGTGCGCACCCGGTCCGGCTGGAGCGGCAGCGCGGGCGCACGGGTCAGCGTCCCCGCCGTGATCGACTGGAGATAGAGCGGGGTAGAGGCATCGTGCGAGGTGTCGAACGCATAGTCCGCGCTGACGCCGCTTTCCGGCTTCCACAGTATCTCGACATGCGCGCCGTGGCGGTCGAAGCCGTTGAAATTCGCCTGTCCGGGCAGCGGGTTGACAACCAGCCCGTCACGCTTCGTGACGATACCGTCCAGCTTCACGCTGAAATTATGCCATTCGGGCAGGTTGAGATGCGCCTCGGCCTTGCGGCTGCCGTAATTGCCGATGCCTGCGGTCGCGGTCAGGCCGAACTCGCCGGTCGGCTTCTTCGTCACGATGCTGACCGCGCCGCCCTCGGTGTTGCGGCCGAACAAGGTGCCCTGCGGACCCTTGAGCACCTCGATGCTCTCGATATCGTAGAGCGCGGTGCCGAGCCCTTGCGCGCGGCCCAGATACACGCCGTCGATATAGACGGCCACGCCCTGGTCACGCGCGGGCTGGTTGCTGTCGGCCAGAACGCCGATGCCGCGGATGTTCATGATCAGCGCCGAGTTGCGCGAATAGAAGGGCGCGACGCGAAGCGACGGAATCGCGCCGTCCTGCAGGTCGACCAGCGACTGGACGTGGCGGTTCTTCAGGTCTTCGGCCGACAGGACCGAGATCGCGATCGGTGTCTTCTGCAGGCTTTCGGGCCGCTTCTGCGCGGTGACGATGACCTCGCTCAGCGTGCCGTCGCTGGTGGTCTTCTGGTCGTCGGGCGCGGTCGTCTTGGCGGGGTCCACCGCGACCACCGGATCGGCCGCGAGCGCGGGCGTGGCGAACAGAAGGGCAAGCGCGCTGGACGCCACAAAGCGCCCCGCAAAGCGCGGGTCGAACGAGATCATGATATGGATTCCCCCCAAAGGATTATGCGGCCGTCCCTTGGTCAGGGATCATTGCGGCTTGATGACGTTCTGGGGGAATTATGCCGGTTTCGTGATGACAAATATGTCATCGACCGCGTGTTTCGAACCAGGAAAGGGCCACCGTCGCCTGCACCTCGACCGGATGAAGGGCCGGTCCAGGCGATCCGATTATCTCGTCGACTTCGGTGTGGCCGGCCGATCGAGGAGCACGCCGTCCATATCCGGGCCAGGGACGTTCACCGTCCCGCCCCCCGGCCGTGCGTCGACGACATTGGCATATTTGCCGCAATGGGATCGATCGTCCGCGCCTGCCGACGACACCAATCGTCCGCAATAGGCCTTTGTGTGCATCGTGACGTCCCGCAAAATCAGCAGGCGCCCGTCACGCTCCTCTACCGTAAGATATCCGTCGGGGCCGATCCGCACAAAAGCGGTGGAGAGGATATGGCGACCCCGTTCTTCGTCACCGGGGCCTGCCCGTCTGCTCGCAGGAGGGCGGTTCGAATCGGCTGGGACGGCGGTGCGGATCATGCTCGACTCCCGAACGACGGCACCCTGGGCCTGCGCCTTTTGCCCGAACGTCCCGGTCGCAAGCATGGCAACGCCTAGCATCAAGGCCAGATTGGATGACAGGTCCGTCATCACCCCACACTACAGCATCCGCCCCGTCACGCCACCTGTACGAACCGTCATCCCGACTCGGGAGCGGCGTGCAAGTTGAAGTTATCAGAAGGACTGTTCTGAAAGCACTATTTTGATCATGTTTTCGGAGAAATGTGTCAGTCGTATGCGGATATAAAGCAATATAATTGCTACAATTTCCTTGGGCATGCCGCTTGACGCGCCCCCAAGGAAGATGAATAAATTGCCATTATTGACGATTGAAGGTTCGCTCACACGAAATCCAAGAAAAGTGGGTGCCGGGTCGATCGATAGAGGGGAAAATTGATGAGCAGCGGCGAACTCGGCGTAAATACAGGCGGGGATTCGGGTCCCGGTACCTGGAACACCTTGCCCGATATCGAGCATATCGCCGTAGTTTCTGGCTGCGGTTGCGCCTTTTGCCAAGCCGCCAGCGAAGCAGGCGGCACGATCAAGGGATCGGGCGGCATCAATGAAGCCAATCCCGATGGCCAGAATATCGGCACGCTGCTGAACCTCGTCACGAATCCCGATGGCAGCCGGTCCTTCACAGGCAACCGCAACATTGATGCGACCCTGATCGGTTCCAAATGGGGTACGCTGGATCTTACCTACAGCTTCCCGACCTCGGGTTCGAACTATAACGGCCCGACCTTCGATTCGAACGGCGTCAGCCTTTACCATATCGATCTGGGCTCGCAGCAGCAGGTTGCGGCGCGGGCCGCCTTCGCGCAATTGTCCGCCGCGACGAAGCTGACGTTCCGCGAGATCACGGATACCGACACCGTCCACGCCAATATCCGCATTTCGCAGACTGCGGACAACGACGTCGGCTCGGCCTATGGCAACTTCCCGTCCGACAAGAAGGCGGTGGCCGGCGACATCTGGTTCGGGCGTTCCAGCCAGCCTTATTACGACCTCGCGGTCAAGGGCACCTGGGGCTACGCCACCATGATGCACGAGATCGGCCATACGATGGGCCTGAAGCACGGGCATCAGGATTACACGAACAGCGACCTGTCCTTTTATTTCGGCACCGCTCCGCGCTACGGCTCGCAGTCGCTGACGCCGGATCGCGATGGCCAAGCCTGGTCGCTGATGACCTACACGCCCGCACCGTTCACCAACAGCGGATTTGCGGGCGAGAAGATCAACCAGCCGCAAACCTATATGCAGTACGACCTGGCGGCGCTGCAATATATGTACGGCGCCAACTACGACACCAATTCCGGTGACAGCGTCTATACCTTCAGCCAGACCACCGGCGAGATGTTCATCAACGGGGTCGGCCAGGGCGCGCCGTCGGGGAACAAAATCTTCCTTACCATCTGGGATGGTGGCGGCAACGACACGATCGATGCCAGCAACTATGCGGGTGGCGTGTCGATCGACCTGCGGCCGGGCGAATTCTCGACCGTGGATCAGGGACAGCTGGCCAACAACCTAGCCTATCAGAACCTGTTCAACCTGGCGCCCGGCAACATCGCCATGTCGCTGCTCTACAACAACGACGTCCGTTCGCTGATCGAGAACGCCAAGGGCGGTGCAGGCAACGACATCCTGATCGGCAACAGCGCCAACAACGTGCTGGATGGCGGCGCGGGCAGCGACACGGTGATCTTCACCGGCCAGACCGGCGTCAATGTCACGCTGAACGACACGGGCGCCGACGTCATCGTCAACCATGACGGTGAAACCGACACGCTGCGCAGCATCGAAAACATCCAGGGGACGGTCGGCAACGACACGCTGGTCGGCAACAGCCAGAACAACACGCTGTCGGGCGGGGCCAGCGGCGCCGACACGCTGATCGGCGGGGCGGGCGACGATCGCCTGATCGGTGGCGGGTTCACCACCACCACCACGGTATCGGCACCGTCGCAGGCGGACATCACCAAGGCGCAATCGACCAACAATGGCAGCATCGCCACGGCGGTCGCCACGGCCGGGGCCTATGACGTCGACGCCAACCCCGACATCACGAATTCGACCACCCTGCCCCATGCGACGATCAACGCCACGGCGGCCGGTGGCTCGCTGGAATATTACCGCATCGACGTGGTGGCGCCGGGCACGCAGGCGATCTTCGACATCGACGGTCCCGGCACGCTGGACGACAGCTTCATCGAACTGGTGAACAGCGCGGGCACCGTCCTGGCCAGCAACGACACGGGTACGGGCGATGCCAGCTATCCGGGCCATGACGATGCCTATCTGACCTATACCTTCGCCCAGGCCGGGACCTATTATATCCGGGTCGGCCTGTGGAATGGTGCCACCACCGCGCAACCGCTGATCGCGGGCCAGACCTATCAGCTCAACATCTCGCTGCAGAATTCGGCAACGATCACCACCACGGTCACGGCCAACAACGCCAGCAGCCTGGTCGCCGATGGCGGCGAGGGGAACGACTTCCTGCTGGGCACGCTGGGCAATGACACGCTGATCGGCGGTTCGGGCAATGACACGGCGTCCTATACCAATGCCTTCAGCGGTGGTTCGACGACGGGCGTGACGGTCGACCTGAACCTCCAGGGTCAGGCGCAGAACACCGTCGCGGGCGGGCTCGACACGCTGACCGGTATCGAAAACCTGATCGGCTCGGCGCTCGACGACACGCTGATCGGCGATGCCAACGCCAATGTGATCGAAGGCGGCGCGGGCAATGACCGGCTGATCGGCGGGGCGGGCGACGATACCGCGTCCTATGCCGGGGCGAGCGCGGGCGTCGTCGTCAGCCTGCTCTCCCAGGGCACGGCGCAGAACACGATCGGCGCTGGCACCGACACGCTCTCGGGCTTCCAGAACCTGCTCGGTTCGGCATTCGGCGACAGCCTGTCGGGCGATACCGCCGAGAATGTGATCTCGGGGGGCGCGGGCGACGACTTCCTTTCCGACGGCGGCAATGCCGGTGGCACCGTCGACCTGCTGGATGGCGGCACCGGATCCGATACCGCTTCGTTCTCCGGTCGTAACGATGCGGTCACCGCGACGCTGCGCGGCACCAATGACGGCATCGCCAGCGTCGCGGCCGGGCAGATTGCCTCGCTGCGCAACATCGAGAATCTGGTGGGCGGCCTCGGCAACGACGTGCTGACCGGTGACGCGAACGACAACCGGATCGAGGGCGGCGCGGGCGACGACGTGCTGGACGGTGGCGCGGGGACCGATACCGTGTCCTATCGCGGTACGACCGGCGTGACGGTCGACCTGTCGCTGACCACGGCCCAGAATACCGGCCTTGGCAACGACACGCTGGTCAATTTCGAGAATGTCCTGACGGGGTCGGGCAACGACACGATCACCGGCAACGCGGGCGACAACGTCTTCTACGAAGGCGGCGGCAACGACACCTATAACGGTGGCGCAGGGGCGGACACGGTGGATTATTCCGCCGCAACCTCGGCAGTGGTGGTCAATCTGAACACCACCACGGCGCAGATGACCGGCACGTTCGGCGGTAGCGACACGTTGCGCGATATCGAGAATGTGATCGGCTCCGCGACGCTTTCGAATACCCTGCGCGGCGGTGACATGACCGCCAACCGCCTGGTGGGCGGTGCCGCGGCCGACTTCCTCGTCGGCAACGGCCTTGGCGACACGCTGGTCGGTGGTGCGGGCAACGACGTCATCTTCGGCGATTACGTCAACACGTTCAGCACGACCGCGGGCATGGCTGACGGCGACGACGTGCTGGAGGGCGGTGCCGGTAACGACGTCCTGATCGGCGGCCTGGGCAACGACATCCTGCGAGGCGGCGATGGTGACGACAGCCTGGTGGGCGGTATCGGCAATGCCAGCACCACCGCGCTGACCGCAGTCTACACCAATGACGGTGGCGACGACACGTTCGACGGGGGCGACGGCACCGACACGGCCTATGCCTATTATACCGACCACACGGGCGCGATCCGGTTCGACATCGGCAATCTGGCGGGCAACAGCGCGATCACGGTCGACGGTGTGCAGCGCGGCCAGTTCATCAGCATCGAGCGGGTGATCTTCCGTGGTGGCACCGGCAACGACGTGGTCCGTGGCGGCGGCACGGTCGACAATCTGACCGGCAATGCGGGTGATGACATCCTCGACGGCTGGTACGGCAACGACACGCTGTCGGGCGGCCTGGGCAACGACACGCTGATCGGTGGCGAAGGCCTCGACACCGCCACCTATGTCAACGCGATCGCCGGCGTGAATGTCGACCTGCGTATCCAGGGAACGGCGCAGGATACCGGTGGCGAAGGCATCGATACGCTGGTCGATATCGAATATCTGACCGGTTCGGGCTATGGCGACACGCTGCGCGGCAATGACGACTTCAACCTGCTGGTCGACAATGCGGTGGCGGTCACGAATGCCGCGCTCAGCCAGACCGACGCGCTCTACGGCTATGGCGGCAACGACAGCATCCTGGTGACGCGCGCCAATGCCACCACCGCCGGTACGGCGAACGCCGCCAGCAACATCCTGATGGATGGCGGCGACGGCGACGACTTCATCGAATTGCGCGGCGGCACCCTGTCGACGGCGCTGGCGGCCAACGCGGCGGGCCTCAACGGCACCATTTATCTGGCGGCGGGCGCCACCTCCAACGATCGCAACGTCGACGTCGTCACGGTCGATGGCGGTACGGGCAATGACCGCATCGTCCTGACCGGTGTCGCCAGCGCCACGATCAATGCCGGCTCGGGCAACGACCTGGTCAGCATCAGCATGCGTGGTGCCTCCGGCGTCAACAACTACCAGGTCACGCTCGGCGAGGGTGCCGACACCATCCAGCTGGGGGTCGGGGCAAGTGCGGCGCTTTCGACCGAAGTGGCGACGACCGCCCGTACCAACCGCGTCACCGACTTCCAGGTCGGCAACAGCGGCGATCGGTTCGAACTGACCGATTTCCTCAATCGCGGGCTGATCGGCTACACGGCGAACGGCAACGCCTTTGCCAGCAGCCATCTGCGCCTGTTCCAGTCGGGTACAGACCTGCTGCTGCAGACGGATCGTGACGGCGCGGGGACGACCAACGGCTTCGTCACCGTCTTCACGATCAGCAACGGCTATACCGGCGGGTTCACTGCGTTCAACTTCGACGGGTTCATCGGCAATCTGGTCCTGACCGGCTTTGCGGGTGACGAGACGATCACCGGCGCGACTGGCAACGACACGCTCAGCGGCGGGGATGGCAACGACGTCTTGGTCGGCCTGGGCGGCAACGACACGCTCGACGGCGGTAACGGCGACGATACGCTGCGTGGCGGCAGCGGCGATGACACGCTGATCGGCGGTGCCGGGACCGACACTGCGGACTATGGCGATGCAGCGGTCGGCGTGATCGTGAACCTGGCGATCACCGGTGCGCAGGCTACGGGGGTCGGCAACGACACCCTGTCCGGGATCGAGAACCTGATCGGCTCGGCACTCGCCGACACCCTGACCGGCGACGCGAACGCCAACCGGATCGAGGGCGGTGCCGGCAACGACACGCTGAGCGGTGGAGACGGCGACGACACGCTCGTGGGCGGCGCAGGCGATGACATCCTCGTCGGCGGGAACGGCACCGACACGGCCGTCTACAGCGATGCCGCAGCGGGCGTGACGATCAGCCTGGGCATCACCGGGCCGCAGGCGACGGTGAACGGCAATGACATCCTGATCGGGATCGAAGGCCTGATCGGCTCGTCGTTTGGCGACATGCTGACCGGCGATGCCGGTGCCAATCGCATCGATGGCGGTGCGGGCGATGACTGGATTTCGGGTGGCGCGGGTGACGACATCCTGGTGGGCGGTACCGGTTTCGACACGCTCTATTACGGCGACATCACCAACGCGGTGCAGATCAACCTGGCCGCCGGTCAGGCGGCTGCGGGCGCACAGGGCGGCAGCGACCAGGTTTCCGGCTTCGAGAACGTTATCCTGGGTTCGGGCAATGACGTCCTGATCGGTGACGCGTTCGACAATGTCGTCCAGGGCAATGCCGGCGACGACCAGCTCTTCGGCAATGCCGGTATTGACCAGCTGTTCGGCGGCATCGGCAGTGACCAGCTGTTCGGGGGTGACGGCGACGATCTGCTCGACGGTGGTGCGGGCGCGGACCTGCTGTTCGGTGGCGCGGGCAACGACACCTATGTCGTAGATGATGCGGGCGATCAGCTCAGCGAGTTCGGTGGCAGCGGCATCGACACGGTGCGCGCGAGCGTCAGCTATGTGCTGGGGACCGGGTTCGAGAATCTGACCCTGACGGGGACGGCCGCGATCGATGCGACGGGTAACGATGCCGCCAACGTCATCATCGGCAATGCAGGACGCAACACGTTGTCGGGTGGTGCCGGTGACGACACGATCGTGACGGTGACGGGCACCGCCGCGATCCGGGCAGGCGGCGGTTTCGACCGGGTCGATGGTGGCAGTGGATCGGACACGCTGCTGCTCGGTGGCCTGCAGTCGGACTATCAGCTGCTGTCGTCGGGCAACCGGACATTGCTGGTCACGGCGCGCGGGGCCACGGATGTCACCGGCGTGGAGCAGGTTGGCTTCTTCAACACGCCAGCCCAGTCCTTCGCCACCCTTCAGGCCGGTACGGCCGCGTTCGACGGGCTCAGCTATATCGCCAGCTACAGCGATCTTCGGGCGGCATTCGGAACCGACGTGGCCAAGGGGGTTTCCCACTTCCTGGACTGGGGTTTCGACGAAGACCGCGCGTCGACGTTCAACGCACTCGACTATATCGCCTCGCATAGCGATCTTCGCGCCGCTTTCGGTGCCGATGCGACCGCGGGTGCCAAGCACTTCATCGACTGGGGGGCGACGGAAGGTCGTGCGACGACGTTCAACGGCTGGGCGTATCTGGCGTCCTACAGCGATCTTATCCAGACCTTCGGGGCCAATGAGGGCGCAGCGGCCAAACACTTCATTCAGTGGGGTGCGGCCGAAGGTCGCGGCGTGACCTTCGACGCATCGGCCTATGCCGCCAAATATACCGATCTGGCGGCAGCCTTTGGTGACGATGCGGAGGCCCTGGCGCGCCACTATGTGCTCTATGGCTATGCCGAGGGGCGTACATCCGCGCCTTTGTCGACCTCGACCCCGGTGTCGATCAGTGCGGCAGCCCCCCCCGTCGAGACGGCGCATAACGATGCACCGGCGGCAACCCCGGCCGCTACCCCTGCCGCGATCGAGGCGGTGGCCCATGACACGGTGTCACCGGCCGTCTTCGTGACCGACACGACCGACCAGACTGATACCGGGTTGTTCGTCGGCAAGGGCTGGGCCGATGTCTCGGAAATCCACGTCAACGTCGACGCCCTCGTCATCGCCTGATGAACGGGAACGGAGCCGCAGGCCATCGCGACGATGGCCTGCGGGCGGGGCCGGCGGGAAGGAGGCTTCCACGCCGGCCTTGTTTTTCCGCACCGTCCGGGCTTACCTCGCTGAAGATGAAAGGGCGATCCGCACCGGGATCGTCGGGGCCAGAACAGCATGATTTCCCTTTCCGCCAGCCCGTTCCGGATCCGGCGCGCCGTATCGCTTGCCGGTCTGGTGGCCGCATCGGCGCCAGCCGTGGCGGGCCAGCTTCCGCCGGGGTCACTGGTCGTCGATCCCCAGCAGGGCGCGACACCGCGTCCCTTGGCGCCTGCCCCCGCCCCCCCGGTGACCGGCACGGCCGCAACCCCCGTGCCCGCACCGACGCTGCCTGCCCAAACGACGCCGCTGGTGATGGTGCCCGGCACCGACCCGCTACCGTTTTCGACGGGCATGTCGAGCCTGACACCCGATGCCACCCCGCTGGGACGCACGCGCATGCCGGGCAGCCTGCCAGGGCCCGAAGGCGACCCGCTACACATCGACGTCGCGAACGATCCGGTGCTGCGCCTCGCCCGGCAGGCGACCGACGAGGCCTCGTTCCTCGCGGCGATCGGCGCTGCGGTGCGGCGCAATCCCGCGATCGACGAGGCCGTGGCCCAGGTCGATGAGGCCGATGCGGTGCGTGGCGAGGCGGTCGCCCGTCGCCTGCCCACCGCCGACATCTCGCTCTCCAGCTTCCAGGTGCTCAGCCGCCAGTTCTCCAGCGATCCGGGCAATGTCCTGGAACGCTCACGCCCCCGGCATCGTACCGACGAGCTGATCCGCGTGCAGCAGCCGGTTTTCGACTGGGGATCCAGCATCAACCGCGTCCGTGCCGGTGCCGCACGACTGGAGGCGGCGCGGGCGGGGGTCGAGGATACGGGCACGCAGATCGCCCTACGCGCCGTCTCGGCCTGGTATCAGGTCTATGGCTACCGCGTTCTGGCGAAGCTGGCGGATGCGTTCGTCGCCAACCAGAAGGATTTGCGCCAGGCACTGGAAGGACGGATACGGCAGGGCGTGGCGGCAAGCGCGGACATCGCGCAGGTCGACAGCTATATCGCATCGGCCGAGGCCCAGGATGCCGATTTCCACCGCCAGCTCGCCAATGCCGAGGCGCAATATGGCGCGGTGATCGGAACCCCCGCCCCTTCGGAGCTTGGCCGCGGGCCGGTGCCCACGCTCGATACGGTGGCGCGCGCCGGGCTGGCCAGGGACGTCGAGGGCCTGCCAACGGTGCGCATGGCCAGGCAGGGGGCCGAGGCCGCTCGGCGGGACGCCCAGGCGCTTCAGGCCGATCGCCTGCCCCAGCTTTCCGCCGGCCTGGATGCAGGGCGCTACGGTATCTTCGAGACGGCGCGCGACTATGACATTCGCGGCAGCGTCACCCTGTCCATGCGGCTGGGCGGCGGTGCGGCCGAGCGGGCCCGCCAGGGGATCGCGCGCGCCAGCGGTGCCGACGCGCGGTTGCGTCGCACGCGGATCGATGCCCAGCGCGATGCCGAGATCGCGCTGGCCGATGTCACCGCGCTTGAGGCGGCGCGCACCGCCATCGAAAGCAACTATATCGCCAGTCGCCGCTCGCGCGACGTGCTGGCCGAGCGGTTCCGGGTGGCGCGCGGCACCCTGTTCGACCTGCTCAGTGCCGAGAACAATTACTTCGGTGTCGCTGCCCGCTATATCCAGATCGTGATCGAACTGGACAGCGCGCGCTATGCCCTTCTGGCTCGTACCGGACGGCTGTTGCCGGCCCTCGGCCTCGACCCCGTAACGCTGGATCCCCGATGACGACGTCCCCCGACATGATCGAGCAGCCGCGACCGCGCTTCGCCCCCTGGCTGATGGAGCCGATGCTGCGCAACAAGGCGACCTATGTGAAGGTCGCGCTGGCCGCCGCGATGGTGAACATCTTCGGGCTCATCACCTCGCTGTTCACCATGACGGTGTATGACCGCGTGGTTCCCAACAACGCCTTCACCTCGCTGACCGCGCTGTCGATCGGGTTGCTCGTGGTGGTGGTGTTCGACTTTCTGCTGCGCATCCTGCGCGCCTATTTCACCGATCTGGCGGGCGCGGACATCGACCACGACATCGGCAGCCGCGTCTTCCGCCGCCTGGTGGCGATCCGGCTGGACCAGAAAAAGGGATCGACCGGCGCGCTGACCGGCATGATGCGCGAACTGGAGACGCTGCGCGACTTCTTTGCCTCGGCCACGATGACCGCGCTGGTCGATGTGCCCTTCATCGTTGTCACCCTGGTCTTCATCGCAGTGCTGGGCGGGCCGATCGTCTGGGTGCCGCTGGCCGCGATCCCGATCGTCATCGGGGCAGGCTGGCTGACGCGCCCCGCGCTGGACCGCCTGTCCGCCAAGTCCATGAGCCAAGGCCTGTCGAAGCAGAGTGTGCTGGTCGAGACGGTCGGCGCGCTGGAGATGGTCAAGACGTCGGGGGCCGGGCGGCTGCTCGGTCGGCGATGGAGCCAGGCCAATGTCGCGCACGGCGAGAGTTCGACGCGGCAGCGTCTGGTCTCGACGATCGCGGTCACGGTGTCGGCCTCGGCCAATACGCTGTCCTATGCGGGCACGGTGGTGGCCGGGGTCTATCTGATCGCCGACCACCGGTTGACGACGGGAGCGCTGGTCGCCTGCTCGATCCTGTCCGGCCGGGCGGTGCAGCCACTGGCGACGATCGCGACCCTGTTGTCGCGGCTGTCGGCGACACGCATCGCCTATAAGCAGATCGACGCCATGATGGAGACGGGGTCGGAAGAGCCAGGCGTCGGTGCGCTGCGCCCGGCCAAGTTCGAGGGGCGGGTCGAGTTGCGCGGCGTCGAGTTCCGCTATCCGGGCGCGGCGGAGAAGACCCTGGACGGCCTGAACCTCGTCATCCCGGCGGGCCAGCGCGTGGCGCTGCTCGGGCGGGTCGGCTCGGGCAAGTCGACCATCGCGCGCCTGATCCTGGGGCTCTACCCGCCGCAGGAAGGGCTGGTCATGATCGACGGCACCGACATCCGCCAATATGACCCTTCGGCGATGCGCAGTCTGATCGGCACCGCGTTGCAGGAGCCGGTGCTGCTGTCGGGCAGCGTGCGCGAGAATATCGTGCTGGCCCGCGACGGCGTCGACGATACCGAGATGCTGCGGGTCGCCGAGCTGTCGGGGACGCATGGCTTCATGGGGCGGATCGCCAATGGCTATGACCTGCAACTCGCCGATCGCGGCGAAGGGCTGTCGGGGGGGCAGCGCCAGGCGATCAGCCTCGCGCGTGCGCTGGCGGGCAGGCCGCAGATCATCGTGTTCGACGAGCCGACCAGCGCGATGGACCAGGGCAGCGAGACCCAGCTGATCGCCCGCCTCCAGGCCGAGCTGCAGGGACGCACCTTCGTTCTTATCACCCATCGCCCCGCGCTGCTGGCGCTGGTCGAGCGTATCGTCGTCGTCGAGGGCGGTCGCGTGGTGCAGGACGGCCCGCGCGATGCCGTGTTGAAAGAACTCCAGCGCCCGCGCGCTGTTGCCTGAGATCCACGTTCATGACCGATCAGCAATCCACCCACCTCGAAGACCTGGCCGGCCGGATCAAGCCCAAGGCCCTCTCAAACCTGCTCTTGTGGCTCATCCTGGGCTTCTTCGTGTCCTTCGTGATCTGGGCCACCGTGGTGGAGCTCGACCGGACCGTCCACGCGCCCGGCCGGGTCGTGCCGTCGAGCCGCCTCCAGGTGCTGAGCAACCTGGAGGGCGGCATCGTCTCGCAAATCCTGGTGCGCGCGGGCGATGTGGTCCGCCGGAGGCAGGCGCTGGTCCGGCTCGACCGGACACAGGCCGGGGCCGAACTTGGCAGCTCGGAGGCGACGGTCGGGGCCCTGTCCGCCAAGATCGGTCGCCTCCAGGCCGAGATTGCAGGCCGAGATCCGGTCTATCCCGCCGCCACGACACCCGCGCTGGCCGAACAGATCGGCATCGAGCGTTCGCTCCACATGGCGCGCATGAGCGACCTGACCAGCATGAGCCAGGCGGCCGCCGCGCGCGAGGCGCAGGCGAACCGTGCCGTGGCGGAGGCGCGCGCCGCCTATCAGTCGCGGATTTCGGCGCGCGACAGTGCACGGCGTCAGCTCGACCTGATGCGGCCGCTGGTCGAACGCGGCATCGAGCCGCAGATCACCCTGATCCAGCTGGAAAACACGGCCGCCGTCGCCACGACCGACGCTGCCCAGGCCGCTGCGGCGGTTGCGCGGGCCCAGGCCTCGGTCGCCGAGGCGCATGCCTCGCTGGCCCAGGTGCGCGGCGCGTGGCGCGCCCAGGCGGGTACCGAACTGGCCACCGCCCAGGCCGAGCTGGCCGCGCGCCGCCAGGCGGTGCCCGCGCTGGCCGCCCGGCTGGGTCGCGCGACCGTCGCCTCGCCGGTCGACGGACGGGTCAACCGCGTTCTCGTCTCGACGGTCGGCGCCAGCATCGGTGCGGGCCAGCCGATCGTCGAGGTCGTGCCGTCGGCCGACGCATTGACCGTCGAGGCCAAGGTCAATCCCAAGGACATCGCCTCGGTCCGGATCGGCCAGCCCGCACGTGTCAACATCACCGCGTACGAATCCGGCATCTATGGCGGGATGGACGGCCGGGTGGTCACGATCTCGCCCGATGCGACCGTCGACGAGCGGACGGGGGAAAGCTTCTACATCGTCCGCGTGCGCGCCGACGCACAAAACTTCCGCGGCCCCAGCGGCCAGCGGCTGGCGATCGGCCCGGGCATGACCGCCGACGTCAACCTGATCGGCGACAAGCGTTCAGTCATGGCCTATATCCTGTCGCCATTTACCCGACTGCGTGAGGATGCGTTTAGGGAATAGTGTTGAACCATGCTATCTTCCACAAACATAAGTCAGGGAGATAAAAGCATGGTAAATGTTGATGGTACGGCAGGGAACGATGTTCTGACAGGTACGGATGATGACGACATCATCAACGGCCTGGCAGGCGACGATGTCATTGACGGAAAATTCGGTGTCGACATTCTCAATGGTGGCTCGGGCAACGACAAATTCGTGTTCAGCGGCGTCCGATCGAGCACTATTGAGGGAAAGGTCGGTTTGATCGATGGCGGTGAGGGTTTCGATACAATCGACTGGTCAAACATATCGCCGGTAACGCTAGGGACCATCAGGAATGATGCTGGCGGCTATGTCCTAGGGGCATATGTCGGGTCTCAAAAAATTGAGCTTCGCAATGTCGAGTATATAAAATTTGGGGATTCGCAAAACTCCGTCAACATGCCATTTGAAACCCGTGGCCTTATAATCGATATCGGTGGTGGCAATGACACGGCATTCATAAGTGCCGGTAATGATATATACGCGCAGTCTGGTGATGATTATGTATTCATTTCCGGTTCGTTTGGCGGCGGGCCCTTGTCGGGTTTGGCCGATGGCGGATCTGGTACGGATACCCTGGTTGCAAATATCGAATTCTACGTAGATATGGTTGCAGGGACGGCAAAATCCGGAAATGCCAGCTACAAGATAAGCAATTTCGAAATACTGCAGATGAGCTTGTCTGGATACGCCTCGACCGGGTTAGGGGACGATCGCGCGAACATCATGAAGATAAACAGTGCGACCACGGACGATGGCCGCGCTGGGGTGACCTTTGATGGTCGCGGTGGCAACGACTATATTTCTGGCGGTGCGGGCAATGACGTGCTGCGCGGCGGGGACGGGATCGATACCGTCAGTTATGAATATGCCAAGGGTGCCGTCAGGGTCGATCTCTCGGTGGGCCTTGCCACAGGCGGTGCGGGTCGGGACGTGCTGTCGGGTTTCGAAATCGTTGTCGGCTCGGCTTACGGCGACACAATTGTCGGCGATGCGGGGCGCAACACGCTATCGGGTGGTGCGGGTGACGATACCATCATGACGGTGGGGGGCTTTGCCGCGATCCGGACCGGTGATGGTTTCGACCGGGCCGATGGCGGCAGTGGATCGGATACGCTGATCCTGGGTGGCGTCCAGTCAGACTACCGCCTGTTATCGTCAGGCGCCCGCACGGTGTTCGTCACGGCGCGGGGAGCGGTCGAGGTCACCGGGATGGAGCAGGTCGGCTTCTTCAACGCCCCGGCGCAATCTTGGTCCGGTGCATTGAGCAGCACGGCGGCGTTCGACGGATTGAGCTATATCGCGGGTTACGCCGATCTTCGTGCCGCTTTCGGGACCGATGCCGCCAAGGGCACCGCCCATTTCCTGAACTGGGGTTTCGACGAGGGGCGTAGCCTGACGTTCAATGCACTCGATTATATCGCGTCGCATCGTGACCTGATCAAGGCATACGGCGCCGATGCCGGTGCAGGTGCCAAGCACTTCATCGAATGGGGTGCCGCAGAAGGCCGAGGCACGACCTTCAACGGTTGGGCATATCTTGCCTCTCATGGCGACCTTATCCGGGCCTATGGTGCCAATGAGGGTGCCGCGGCCAAGCACTTTATCGAATGGGGGGCGTCCGAAGGACGGGGCACGACCTTCGATGCCGCAGCCTATGCAGCCGCACATCGCGACCTTGCGGCGGCTTTCGGTAATGACGCCGAAGCCTTGGCGCGTCACTACGTGCTTTACGGCTATGCCGAGGGGCGCTCGCTGGGCTCGTCTGCGGCGTCCCGCTCGCTGGCGGAGGCTTCCGGCGTCACGGTCGAATCGGATGTACCGGCGGAAGACTTGGGGGGGCTCCAACCATCGGCTCATGACGCCTTGCCTGACGCCTTCGCGGCCGCGCACACCGACGTCAGCCCGTTCATCGGCCGCGATTGGGCCGGGATTACCGACATCGCGATCAATCCCGACAACCTCGTCATTGCCTAAAAAGAAAATCCCCGGTCGCCAGTGATCCCAGGATCACCGGTGGCCGGGGCCATGGGACGCTCGGTCCGCTCCCATCAAATCATGGAAAGGACCAGGCCGGATCACCGCCCCGGTCCCTTGGCCGATCAGAAGCGCAGGCGGACGCCGGCGGTGATCGTTTCCTGATGGTCGTCGCGGCCGGTCTGCGCGCTGCCGGTGGCGTAGAGGTCCACCCCACCGTTGAAGCGATAGGCGACGCCGCCCGTGGCTGTGGCCACCAGTGGCGTGCGCGCAGCGCCCAGCGCGACGAGGCCCAGGCCACCGCCCGCATAGCCGCCTAGTGCCAGGGCGCGGTTGCCCTCGATCTGGTAGCGGGCGCCCAGCGTCACGAAGGGGCGGAAGGCTGCGTCCGACGCATCGCTGCGCCCGACGGTCACCCCGGCATCGGCAAAGCCCGCGACCAGGCGGTTGCGCGCGACGGTGAGCGCGAACGGGCTGCCGCCCGTCTCGGCCACACCCTGGCGGGTGGTGCGCAGATAGGTCAGCCCTGCACGCGGGGTCAGCGCCCAGCCGTCCGCCATCTCGGCCGTGTAATGGACCGACACGTCGCTGGTCCAGGTGGTCAGGTCGTAGCGGCCGAAGCCCGACGCCGTGCCTGGGAGCGTGCGGGTGGTGCGGCCTCGCGCGCCGTCATAGACCACGGATGCGCCGAAGCCGAAGCCGTTGGGCATGGAGTAGCGGCCATGCACGCCCGCCACCACACCGTCCGCCTTGGTCGAGGCGGCGAGCGGGGCGATCGACTGGCGGGTGTCCAGCCAGCCACCGAACGCGCCGATCATCCACTGGCGATCGCCGTAACCGACGCCGCCCAGGAAGCCGTAGCCGCGCGTACGCGCCTCGCTGGTCCCCTGCCCCCGGTCCGCGCCCAGCGTGTGCCACTGGCCGAGCGTCTGGGCGAAGGTGAAGGGTCCGGCCTCGTCCCGCGTGGTGGCGAAGGCCGGACCGCGCGCCGCCTGGACCAGGCCTAGGGCATTGTCGACGCCGATCTGCGATGCCGAGGCATAGGCCTCCGGGCTGATCTGCGCGAAGCCGCGCGGGTTCGACGCGCCCGAGGCGGTCAGCAGCGACGGCAGGGCGGCGAACAGCGTGCTGGTCGCGGGCTGCTGGGCCAGCGTGGCGTTGGCATAGGCGATGCTGCGCGAAACCTGCGGGGTGAAGGCGGCGTCGCCCAGGAACTGGCCGAGCAGCTGGATGCGGTCGGCGCGCTGCACGACGAAGCCGAACAGGTCGCTGGGCTTCTGGACGGTCGCATAGCTGCCCGTGATCCCGCCGCTGGCGACGATCAGGTCGTACGAAGTGCCGGGGCGCAGTGCGCCGCTCGACACGATCTGCAACGTCGAGCCGCTGCCGATCGCCAGCGCGCCGTTGACGATCAGCTTGTCCGACACGGTCGGGGTCAGCTCGAAGAACGACAGCGAACCGCTGTTCAGCGTGACATTGCCGTTCACCGTCATCGTGCCCGGCGACGCGCCGGGGCTCAAGGTTCCCGCGACCGTCACATTGCCGTTCACCGCGCCCGCCGAGCCGAAGGTCGCGCCCTGGCGGACCAGGAACTGCGTGGCGGCCATGGTCGATCCGGCCAGGCCAACCAGTCGACCACTCGACATGTCGACCGAGCCGAACGCCGCATTGCCCGACACCGTGGCATAGCCGCCGGTCATCGCCAGCGCCTCAACATTGGCGACGTTGGTGAAGGCGACCGGCGCATTGGCCGTGCCGCCCGACAGCGCGATGGTGTCGGTGCCCGCACCGCCATCGACGGCCCCGGCAAAGGTGCCCGCGATGGTGAAGCGCTGGTTGCCGCCGGTGAAGGCCACCTGCCCCGCGGTCAGGCTGCTGCCCGAGGCGATGCTCAGGTCGGTCGCGGCGTTGACCTGATTATAACTCTGCGCGCCGGTCAGCGACAGCGTGCCGGTGCCCTCGGTCGACAGCGTCTCGAAGCCGTTGAGCTGGCCCGCCGCCAGCGTCTGGTCGCCCGCCAGCTCCAGGGTGACGCGGTCGGTGCCCGACCCGCCGGTGACGGTGCCGAGCAGGACCGAGCCCGCCGCCAGGCGAAGCGCGTCATTGCCCGCGCCCAGGTCGATGACCCCGGCGAGCGTGCCGCCCTTGGCGACGGTCAGCGACAGGTCGCTATCGCCGAAGCTCAGCGGCGCGCCTTGCGTGCCAAGCGTGCCCGTGACGGTCAGCGCGTTGCCGGTCAGCGACACATTCTCGAACCCGGTCGCCACGCCGCTCAGCACGACCGGCGCATTGGTGGTGAAGGCCAGCGTGTCGGTGCCGGCACCGCCGTCGTAACGGCCCGCCGCGTTGGTCGTGCCCAGCGCCAGCGTGTCGTTGCCTGCGCCCAGCGCGACGCTGGCGATGTCGCCATCGACGCGCAGCTGCTCGGCCGCGTCCGTGCCGGTGACCGCGCCGATGCGGTTGCCCGCCAGCGCGACGTTCAGCCCGGTGCCCGCCAGCGCGACCGTGTCGAAGCTCTGGTCGAGGGTCAGCGACAGCGTGCCCGCGCCGGTCACCGCCAGCTGCTGGAAATTGCTGCGCTGGCCAAGGCCGGTGCGATCGCCGCTGAGCAGTGCGGTGTACAGGTTGGTCCCCGCCCCGCCGTCGACGCCGCCCACGACGCGCGAGCCCGCAGCCTCGACGAAGCTGTCGTCGCCGTCGCCCAGCGATACCGCGCCCTGCACGGTGCCGGTGTTGACGAAGCGGTCGTTACCGCCGCCCAGTGCGACCGACCCGGCGATGGTGCCGTTGTTGGTCACCGTCTCGGCCGCGTCGGTGCCGGTGATGGTGGTGGCGCCGGTGCTGGCCAGCGTCTGGCCCGCCGCCACCGTCACCGATCCGCCCGCGACGCCCAGCGTGTCGAAGTTGAACGCGCCCGCATAGGTGACGTTGCCCTGGCCGATCTGGCTGAAGCGTTCGAAGTTGATGAACTGGTTGCCGTTGACGGTGCCGCCCCCGGTCGAATCGACGATCAGGCTGTCGGTGCCCGTACCGCCATCGACCGTACCGGTCAGCGTCGCGCTGGCGCGGTGGAGGAAGGTGTCGTCACCGGCGCCCAGGAACACCTCGCCCTGGATCTGACCGGTATTCTCGATCCGGTCGTTGCCCGCGCCCAAGGCGATCGAGCCGATGATGGTGCCGGTGTTGACGATGCGGTTGTCGACCGCGCCGGTCGTGTGGATCGCGCCCGCCAGATAGGTGGTGCCCAGCGTGCCGGCGAAGCTGTCATTGTCGGCCAGCGTCGTGCCCATGCCGCCACGGATGGTCCCGGCATTGTTCAGGTCGATGCCGACGCCATTGGCGCGGATCGCGACCGACTTCGCGCCGGTCGCCTCGATCACGCCGGTCGCGGTGTTGGTGATCGTCGCGGTCGCGGTGTCGTCGGCATACAGCGAGATGGCCGCCGCGATGATGGTGGTGGGGGCGGTCCGATCGGTCGGGACGCTGGCACCCGCATAGGGATCGACGATCGTCTGGCCGCCGCCATTGGCGCGGATCGTGCCGCTGTTGGCGATGGCGATGGTCTTGGCGACGGTGCTGGCGTCGGTCGTGTAGTCGCTATGATAGACCGTGGCCCGCACGCCGTAAGCCGACAGGCCGCTGCCATCGATCGTGCCGCTGTTGGTCAGGCTGATCGACCCGCCGACATCGCGCGCGTCGTCGAGAGTCAGCAGCGCGGCCGACCGCCCCTGAAGGTTGGCGGACAGTGTGCCGCTGTTGTTCACGACGATGCTGGACGCCTGGGGGGCGTCGGGTACCGGCGTGTCGGAATAGCGATAGCTGCCGACATAGGCGTTGACGCCTTGGGTGACCGAACCGCTGTTATCAAACCGGATCGACCCACCAAGGGCGCGCTGATCGTTAATCTGGAGCACGACGGCCGAGCGTCCCGGACCGGTGCTGGCGATGGTGCCGGTGTTAGTCAGGGCGATCGACATAGGCTGCGGCGTGACCGTCTCGTCCGTGCCGGAATAGTAATAATTGTTGCCGGACGCGATCAGACCCTGGGCGATCGTGCCGCTGTTGGTGGCGGTGATCGTCCCCTGGGTGACCGACAGGGACACGCTGCGGCGGGTTTCGTCGTTCAGGATGGTGCCCGAATTGGTGAAGGTCGTCGCACCGGTGCCATAGAGCGACACCGCCGTCCGCTTCAGCGCGGCATCGCCGATCGTGCCGCTGTTGGTGAAGCTCGAAACCTGGCCCGAGACGCCGCCCTTGACGATCGCCTGGTTGGTCAGCGCGGCGAGTACGGTCGGCGTTTGCGGCTGCGGATAATAATAGAACGAGTCGCCGATGGTCAGGTCGCCATCGACATTGGCGGTGTTGACGACCTGGCCGTCGCCCAGCACGCCCAGCGAAGCCAGCGCGGTGCTCGCTCCAACGGTCACGACGGTATCGGCGCCGATCGCCTGGACATCCTCGCGCTCGAAATTGACCGCGGTCAGGTTGCCCAGCGTCGCGGTGCCCGACTTGGTGAAGGCGCGGCGATAGGTGTCGGTGCCCGCGCCCCCGTCGATCGTGCCGGTCACGCCGGTCTGACCGTCCGTCTCGACGAACACGTCGTTGCCGTCGCCGAAGCGCAGATTGCCGGTCAGCGTACCGCCATTGCTGGTATAGATGGCGCTGCTGTAGGAACGCCCGCCATAGCTGGCATAGCCCAGGTCGACATCGCCGGTGATGGTGCCCGCATTGGCGACCTGGCCCCCGCCAAGCCGGATGGCGTTCTGCCCGGTCGCGCCCGCGATCGTGCCCCTGGCCAGATTGCGGATCACGGTGCCATAGCTGTAATTCTGGCTGATCGCGATGCCGCCGGTGCTGGCGATCCGGCCGCTGTTGTCGATCGTGCCGCTCGAATAATCCATGACGACGGCGTTGCCCGCGACCTCGATCGTCCCGGTGTTCACCAGCGAGGTGAAGCCCGAGACACCGGTTGCGGCCCGCCCGCCCACCGCCTGGACGATACGGCCGTTGTTGGTGATGGCCCGGGCGGATTGAATACCGGTCGCGCCGTTCAGCGTGATCGTGCCGTCATTGACCACGGTCTTGCCGCCCGAAATCGCGGCGAGCGTGTAGTAATTGTTCGACCGCGTGTCGGTGACGCTGATCGTGCCCGCATTGGTGAAGCTGTCGTCGCTGCCCAGCGAGACAGCATAGGCGCCGTAGACATCCGTGCTCGACACCGCGAGCGACAGCGCGCCGCGGCTGGTGACCGTCAGCGCATTGGCGGCATAGGTTTCGCCCGGCGCGACGCTGCGCGTGGTCAGCTGGATGACCGAACCGGCGGTGCTGGCGATGTCGGCGGTCAGGTCGACGCTGCCCTGGCCCGACAGATAGAGCGGCCGGGTCGAGGCCGCGCCGGTCAGCGTCAGCGCCGCCTTGTCGAACAGCTCGTAACCGACCGTGGTGAACTGGCTCGCGGTCGGCAGCGTCGCGGTGGTGTCGGTGCGTACGCGCAGGCGCAGGCCCGCATTGGTGCCCGACACCGTGCCGGTGATGCCGGCGAAACGGTTGCCGCTGGTGCCCGTCGCCTCGGCGACCAGCAGGTCGCCGCTGGTCAGCGTCAGGTTGCCGTTCAGGACGCCGCCCGCCAGTGCGTAATAGGCGTTGTTGTTGCCGTAATAGCTGCTCGACGAGGACGAGCCGAAGCTCACGTCGCCGTTGATCGTGCCCGCATTGGCGATGCGCGCGTTGAACACGCTGAGATTGCCGTTCGGGGCGATGGCGCGCGTGCCCCCGGTGACGATGCCGCCCGCCGCATTGGTGAGCGAACCGTAGGAACCGATGAACACGCCGGTGCCGGTTGCGGTAATGGTGCCGCTATTGGTCAGGCTGCTCGACAGCTGGAGCCCGGCGGTCGCGCCCTCGATCCGGCCGCTATTGGTCCAGGTCGACCCCGACGAACCCGACAGGGTCGCGCCGATCCCGCCGGTCGAGCGGATCGTGCCCGAATTGGCAAAGCTCGGCCCGAACAGCGAGACGGCGGTGCCGGTCGCGGTGATCGTGCCCGAATTGACGAAGGCACCTTGCGAGCTGAACGAGACGCCGTTCTGGCTGGCGGTGACGGTGCCGCTGTTCTCGAAGCGGTTCGCAGAGTTCAGCGAGACGGCATAAACGCCGCTTTGCGTGCCCGTGCCGGTGATGCTCCCGGCATTGGTGAAGCTGGGCGAGCCGGACGAGGTATATTCGTCGGCCAGCACGGTGCCGGTGCCGCTCAGCGCGGTATTGTTGACGACCGTGCCGCTGCCGCCGACGCGCAAAGGCCCTGCGACCGTGAAGCCGCGCGCCAGCGTCGTCGTCATCTTGGCATCGGGCGCCAGGGTCAGCTGTTCGAAGTTGGTCGGCAGTGCCAGGCCTGAGGACAGGGTGGCGTCGCTGGTGAAGCGGACGCGCAACGTGTCGGTGCCCGCCCCGCCGTCGATCGTGCCGCTGATCCCGGTGCGCAGCGCGCCGTTCGCATAGCCGACGACCAGCGTGTCATTGCCCCCGCCCAGGCGGACATTGCCGGTGATCGTGCCCGTCGTGTTGTCGATGGTGCTGGTATAATAGCTGAACTGGCTTGCGGTCGACGCGATATCGCCGACGACGGTGCCGCTGTTGACCAGGCTGATGCCGCTGTCGCCCTGAATGGCGGTCGTCCCGGCGGTGGCGATCCGGCCACCGGCCTGGTTGACCAGCGACAGGCTGTAGCCCGAGGGCGCGCTGACGACCACGCCGGTACCCGCATTGCTGATCGTGCCGCTGTTGGTCAGCGTCGATCCGCGATAATTGGCCAGCGTCGCGGCGGTACCGTTATTGCTGATCGTGCCACTGTTGGTCCAGCCATAGCCATAAACGGCCGAGCTGTAGGTCGCGCCGCTGTCGATCGCGCTGCGCGAACCGCCATCAATGGTACCTGCATTGGTCAGCGTGCCGACCGCGCCGCTGATCGCGCCGATCGTGCCGCCCGCGCGGTTGGTGATCGACTGGAAGCCGGCATAATTCTGGTTGGTCGACAATAGCGCATAGCCGTTCGCGCCCGTCCCCGTACCGCTGATCGTGCCGCTATTGTCGATCGACGCGGTCGTCTGGCCATAGTCGGTGCCGGTCTGGCCGATGACGACGCCGTTCGCGCCGCTGACGCTGCCGCCCGATGCAACCGTCATGGTCAGGTTGAGGCTGCCATAGCCGTTATTGCTCGACTGGCGCAGCAGCTGGACGCCGGTCTGGCTGCCGCCATCGACGCGGCCGCCCACGGTCAGCGTCGAATAGGCATAGCTGCTGTTCGATACCGGGATGGCATAGCGGATCGCCGGTGCGCCGGTGTTCGTCACGCTGGCGCCCGCCGCCACGGCGACCGTGCTGTTCGAAGTCGTGACGACGAGGCCGTTGCTGTCGGTGCCGGTGCAGGTCGTCGTCACGCCCGTCTGGGTCGGATCGGGGGCGCACTGGGCAAAGGCCGGACCCGCGACCATGACCGCGAGCAGAATGGCACTCGATTCCAGAGCGCGCGTCTTCACCTGCCGAGCACGCGACATTGCCTTCACCATTTCAGACTTCCCCCAATTCGTGGGGTATTCCTAGGATGAAGACCGTGTCATGTCACGTGAAATCATGACGTGGTCGTCATCGCCAAGTAACGCGAAGCGGCCGCCCCGGCACGCCGCAAGGTTAACGTCATTTCATTGTTTACATGGCGCCGACCGGCCCGACAGGCAGGGGATGTCCACTTGCCTGCCCCGCCATGTTGTTTGCGCTGGCAAGCAGGGTAGTGTCATGACCAAGATGTGACGCCGGAAATCGGACGGCGGTCGGTCGTGCGCCCATGCATGAAGATGGGTATGACCGGAATGAACCGTCTCGGTTATCCTAGGTTGTACCGCGCAATTCGTGGCAAAGACGGGGCGGGAACAGCGGAATGGCGAGAGGACCGGGATGACGGGGCGCATGCGGTGAAGGAAGAGATCCGCTTTTCCAGCGACGGCCTGGCCGAGGACGAGGCGTTCGCGCGTTATCATCGGCTTTATGCCAACGGCGCGGATGTCGTGCGGCTGGACGGCCCGTTCCGGGCCAGCGTCACCGGCTGGCGCTTTCGCCACATGCTGCTGTTCGACCGGCATCTGTCGGGCATGGCGCATGTGCGCGAAGAGCGGGTGCAGGCCGACGGCTTCGACCATATCGTCCTGCACCACGTCCTGTCGGGCTCGCTGACCGGGGGACCACGCAGCGGGTTCGAGCGGGCGGGGCCCGGCGACATCGTGTTCCTCGACACCCGTCGCGGCCACCGGACCGAGGCGCGCGACCTGCATCTGATCACCGCCAGCGTCTCGCGCGACCTGGTGTTGGCGGCGGTGGGCAGCCTGGGCGCGCTGCACGGCCATGTCGCGCAGGCGCCCGACACCGCGATGCTCAGCGACTTCCTGCAATCGCTGGTCCGCCATGCTCCCACCTTGGACGACCGGCATGACGGCGCCTTTGCCCGTGCGCTGATCGAGCTGCTGCCGACCGCGTTGGGCGGCCCGCGCGACGTCGCGGTCGAGGCGCGGCGGCAGGACCATCTGCGGCGCGAGGCGGTCGAGCAGCTGATCGAGCGGGAGATCGCCAACCCCAACCTGACCGGCGCGGCCATCGCCGAGCAGGTCGGTGTGTCGCGCGCGACGCTTTATCGCCTGTACCAGCGCAGCGACGGGATCGCGCGCCATGTCCGCCGTCGCCGGATCGACGCGGTGCGCCGCGCGCTGGAAGGAGTGGAGGACCGCGATCTGGGCGAACTGGCCCAGGCGTACGGGCTGGGTGATGCGGCCGCGCTGGTCCGCGCGTTCCAGGCCGATCAGGGCATCGACCCCGCCACCTACCGCGCCCGCGTTCGCCAGGGTCGTGGCGATCCGGTCGAGACCGGCACGCGCCGATGGAACGGCTGGATGCAGGAACTGGATTAGCCGCCAGGCCGCATCCTGTGCGCCGCGATCAGTGCCGCGCCGCATCCGACCAGCCCGGTCAGGCCCAGCACCCCGCCGACCGCGTCGGCCAGCCCTGTCGGATGCGCGATCGCCTGGCTCGCCATGCCGACCGCCCAGGGGCCCATCGCGGTGCCGAGCAGCGTGACCAGCGTCAGGAAGATCGCAGTCCCCTCGACCCGCAGGGCGGCGGGCATCCGGTCCTGAAAGCCGATCATGCCGTTCGCCAGCGCGATCGACAGCCCGACGACCGCGACGACCAGCGCGGCCAGCGCCGGGACCAGTCCCGGCGCGCGGGTCAGCGGCCAGAGCGCCAGCGTCCCCACCGCCAGCCCGGCCAGCATCAGTGCTGGAATACTAACTCGCCCAACCCTGCCCCGGCGATCGGCGAGCAGTCCGCCCAGGCCATGGCCGAACACGCCCGCCAGCATCATCGCGACGCCGACATACAGGCCCGCGCGCGGCGGGGTCAGGTGGTGAAGCCGGATCAGCAGGCTGGCCGACCAGCTGGTCAGCGACTGCGCCATCAACACCGCGCACAGGGTCGCGGCGATATGGGGGAGCAGCGAGGCCCGGTCGGCGATCATGTGGCGCAACGCGGCGCCGATCCGCCGATGGTCGTCTCCCCCGCCCTCTGCTCCGGCCCCGGTTGCGACCGGGTTGCGCAGCCGGGTCAGGATCAACGCGACGGGCAGCCCGATCGCACCACCCGTGACGAACACCATCCTCCACGGTGCGACGGAAACCGCAAAAGCGGCGAACACCGCCAGCAGCGCCCCGCCCCCGATCATCGCGAGCCCCCGACCCAGCGCGGCCCCGGCGGTGAACAGGCTGATCCCGCGTCCGCGATGCGTCGGCGTCATGGCCGCGACGATCAGGCCGAGCGCGGCGGGACCAATCGCCGCCTGCAGCAGCCCCAGCACCATGCGCGCGGTGGCCAGCGCCTCGCCCGATCCCGCCAGGCCGCAGGCGATCGTCGCCACGCTGGACCCCAGCATGGCCACCGCCAGCAACCGGGCGAGCGGCCAGCGGCGGGCCAGCAGGGTCATCGGCACGATGGCCAGCCCGTTGAGCACGGCGAAGGCCGGTCCCTGCAACACGCCGATCATGCCGTCGCGCAAGGCCAGATCGGCCTTGATCGGTTCGATCAGGATCGACAGCAGGAACCGGTCGCCCACCGCCAGCATATGGACCAGCGCCAACAGGATCGCGACGCCGTAACCCGTCATGCGCGGTGATGGCGTCAAAGCGGCATCCTGTCCTTCCTTGCCTTAGCTACCCGCAGCGGTTCGGGGCCGGTCCCACACGCTGTTACGATCGGCCATGGCATAGGGCGCGGCGGGCATATCACAAAGCCCGATCCGGATCGGCAGGGCGGACGACGGCACCTGCAACGTGGTCAGGTCCGTCCAGTCGCCTTCCAGCCAGCGCGATCGATCGCAGGGCGCGACGATCATCGGCAGGGTCGACCAAGGCCCCTCGCCCCCCGCACAGGCAAGAGTCGCAAAGCAATGCGCGCCCGCATTGCGACGCCACAACCCCGCCACGGTGAAGATCGGCTGATCGTCGAGCGTGAACCACACCGACCGGTCTGCCCGTCCATCCCGCGAAAATAGCGTGCCGCGCGCCGCAGTCATCGGGATCAGGCAGCGTTGCGCAGGAACCTCCGCCAACCGTCGCCACCAGGGCAGCGACAGGCTGAAGATCTGGGTGGTCGGCCAGCACGTCTCACCCCCGTTGATATCCCAGCGCTGGGTGTCGAGACCCAGTCCCTGTGGCCCCTGGCGAAGGACGAAGGCGGGATGACCGGGAAGGAGGTCACGCAGATGCGGCCACGCGCCCCAGGATCCTTCGTGAAAAGTCCGGGCGATCCCAAACATCGCGCACAGCTCGTCCGCGCTGCAGTCCAGCATTGCATGGTCGGTGACGGGGGACGCCGTCCGATCCATGGCGCCGGGCATGGCGATCATGACAGGCTGGCCCACAGCCATTTGCGAAAGGTCGGCGAGTAGCGACGTCGCACCGTCTGGCAGATCAGGATATGCCGACGATGGTCGTCCTGCAGCGTCACGACCCGGAAAAGGACGAACACCGTCTTCCACCGGCGCGTCCGGGCGAACGGACGGGGCGGCGACATCTTGGGGAAGCGCAGGATCACTGTGATTTCTTTTACCTGGTCGAACGGGGCCGAGCAGGATGACGTGACGACAAGTGTCCCCGACCCGACCAAGACAATCTAGTTCAGGTGCGCAGGGCAGACTATGACGGAATTGTCAGTGTCTTACGGTTGAGACAATCGGGTCCGGAACCGGATCGAATGACGGCTATATCGCCTTGGCCGCCAGCCCGCGCACATCGACCCGCGCCCTCAACCGGGCGCACAGCAGCGCGCTGCCGCTGATCTTGCGCTGGACGAACAGCGTCTCGACATGCGGCATGTGCCAGGTGTCGCGGTCGGCGATCATCGCGCGGGTTTCCTCGCGCACCACCGGCACGAAGGCGCGGTCGCCGAAGTCGAAGGGGCCGGGCCGCGCCATCGTGTCATCGATCGCGGCGATGATCCGGTCGACCGCCGGGCGATGCGCGGCGACCGCCGCCTCGCCCAGGAACCCCGTCTCCACCGCGATCTCGCGGATGCGGTCGCGGTCATGCGCGAGGCCCGCCTCGATCAACCGGCGATAGGACGCGACCGTTTCGGCCGGTACGTCGCGCGTCGCGCCGAAGTCGAGCAGCACCAAGCGCTGCTCCTCGGGCTGCCAACGGTAATTGGCGAAATTCGGATCGGTCTGCATCATGCCGAAGTCGAACAGCTCGGCGAGCACCAGCTCGATCAGCGCGGTCATCGCGCGGTCGCGGGTGTCCTGGGGGGCGTCCGTCAACGTCTCGATCGACTGGCCGGGGATGAAGTCCATCGCCAGCACCAGCGGCGTGGTCAGCGACAATTCGGGGCGCGGCACGACATAGCGCGGATCGCCCGCCAGCCGGTCGGCATAGGCCTGCATCCGCGACGCCTCGCGCAGATAGTCCGCTTCCTCGGCCAGCTGGCGCTTGGCCTCCGCCAGCAACGGCTTCAGGTCGATCGACGGGGGCACCAGGTTCGACACGCGCAGCAGCGTCGCGACATTGTCGACGTCCGAGCCGATGCTGTCGCGAACGCCCGGATATTGCACCTTGATCGCCAGCACCCGGCCATCGGGCAAAGTCGCGCGGTGGACCTGCCCGATCGAGGCGGCGGCCATAGGTGCCGCCTCGAAATGGCGGAACCTGCGCCGCCAGTCAGGGCCCCATTCGGCCTTCAGCACCTTGTCGAGCTGCGCGGGCGGCATCCTGTACGCCTGGTCGCGAAGCCGCGCGAGGATAGTCTGCAACTCGGGCGGCAACAGGTCGCTCGCGTCCATCGAGATCATCTGTCCCAACTTCATCGCTGCGCCGCGCAGATGCGACAATCGGTCGGCGACGCGCGCGGCGTTGCCGGGGGTCAGGATCAGGTCGCCGAGCTTGGGCCGCTCGCCATTGGCCAACCGTCTGGCACCCTCGGCCAGCATCCCGCCCGCGACCCCGCCTGCCAGTCGGCCGAACGCTCCGGCGCGCGCGAAACGCCCGCTGGGGACGGCCCTGTGGGTAACGTCGGGTGGGATTATGTCGGGGGCGGGCTTGTCGGGATCATCGGCCATGTCCGGGCATAGCGGCGGGCGGACCGCTTGGTTCCGTGACGCGAGCGATCGCCCGGCCCACGACCCAGGCGGCCAGGATCATGACGAAGGGCATGGCGGGATAATGATAACGCGTCTGGCCGGTAAAGCCGAAGGCCAGCGCGGTGCAGAAGAGGGGCACGACCGCCGCGACCAGCATCGCCGCGCCCGCACGCCTGCCCAACGCGGCGCGCGCGGCCAGCCCGGCACCGACCACCGCCAGTGCCACCACGACCATGTAGAAAAGCTGGTTCGCCGCTTGCGCCGCTTTCCACACCAGCCCCTGCCCCGGATGGCTGGCATCGAGCGCCCAGAAGCCATCGCCGTCCTTCAGCCAGAGCAGTGCGGTTTTGCGAAAGCCGAGCAATCCCCAGCGGACCGGATGCCGCTCGATCCAATCCATCGCCATCGCCTTCAACCGGCGGTCGATCTCCACCTGGCGCTCGACCCGGTCGGCAAAGGGGATGCCGACCTGGGCCCAGAGCGGCGACCGCTCGACCTGGAAATAGCCGCCATCGGCCAGGTCGTTGGCCCCGGCCTGCAACGCGATACCGCCATTGGTGGATACCGGCACGGCCGCGCCCAGCACCGCCTGGTTGCGCAGCGTCCAGGGTACGACCGCCGCCCCCAGCCCGGCCACGACCAGCACCAACGTCACCAGTGCCCGCCGCCAGGCGACCTGTCCCGCCAGCCACAAGGCGCCGACCAGAAACGGCGGGAACAGCATCACCTGCGGTCGCATCAGCGTGGCCAGGCCCAGCACCAGCCCGCCCGCCAGCGTCCAACCGATACGCCCCCTCGCCTTCACGACCAGCGCGATCCCCGCCATCATGACCAGGGTCGCGGTCGGCTCGGCCGCGGTGTCGCCGGTGCCCGCGATATGCGCAGGGTAGAGCGCATAGAACAACGCGGCCAACCGCGCGGCCCCCTCCCCCGCCCCTAGCGCCCGCGCCAGCCACAGGATCAGCACGATGGTCAGGACTTGTGCGACCAGGTTGAACAGGATCGGCCCGAACAGCGTCGGCCCGAAGATCCCGGTCGCCAGCGCGATCAGCGCCGAATAGCCGACTGGCCAGAAGGCGGTGGGAAAGCCCCCCTCCTGATAGCCCATCCCGGCCGCGATCTCGCGTCCCCGCTCCAGATACCAGAGCGAGTCCGTGCGCGGGCTGATTGGAAAGGCCAGGATCACCCCCAGTCGCAGGACGATGGCGAGCAGCAGGATCGCCGGGATCACGTGCCGCGCGGTCACGAAGCGCGCCCATGGCCCGGCAAGGACGCGGGAAAAGGATGACGGGCCGGACGACATGATGGGCTCCCCTGGGCTTCGCGCACCCCCGGGCCCGCACGCGGCCACGCTAGGCCGGATCGCCCCGGCGATGAAAGAGGCAAAAGCGCTGCGGTCGCAAGGTGCGATCCGGTGTCATCGGCCGGTCACTACCGTGACGGATTTTGCGCGTTACTGTGCGACAATGGGGGCATGAGGCCATGTCCCGCAGGGGGGTGTTCCATGTTCCATCTGATCGCCGCGTTGGCCCTGGGGGTACAGGCGGCCCCTGTTCCGGCCCCCATCCCGGCGAACACCGCATCCTCCATCGACGATCGCATGACGCCGCAGCTTCAGGCCGCCGCACGGGCCGTGAAAGGCGGCCAGCCGCAGGTCGCGCTCGACACGCTCACGCCGGTGATCGCGGCCTATGAGGCGGACCATGCCACGGAGACGCGGCGCCTCTATTGCGGCATGTCGATCCAGGAGACGCTGCTGTACATGGGGATAGCGGCGAAGGACAAAGTCTCGGCCGTGGCCCTGACGCCCGGCTATTGCACCGCGCTGTATCTGAAGGGTTATGCCCTGGTCGATCTGGGCCGGGTGGCCGAGGCCAAGGCGATCTATCAGCGGCTGATGACGCTGGCGCCCATGTACGCGCAGTATCAGACCGAATATGGCCAGCTGATCCGGCTGGAAAAGGACTGGCCGCAGATGCTCGCGGTCTGCACCAAGGCCGCCGATGCCGCTAAAATCTCGGACCCGCAGATCAAGCCGTTCCAGGAGGGCGCGGCACTGCGCTGCCAGGGTTATGCGCTGATCGAGTTGCAACGGTGGGACGAGGCCGAGAAACGCTATCGCCAGGCGCTGGCGGTGAATCCGAACGACGCCAAGGCGCAAAACGAGCTGCGCTATATCGCCGAACAGCGGGACAAGGTGAAGGGGACGGCCAAGACCGACTGATCCGTCGTCGCCCGCAAGCCGCGATGTTTCCCTGGGGAAACATCGGGCCCGCCGCCACCCGGACCCGCACGGGTCACCCCTCTCGATCGAACGCCAGCAGGATCGGGCACGGTCCCGCCGCACCGCGCCCGCATTCCCGCGCCAGCCGGTCGAGCGAGGCGCGCGCCTGTTGCAAGCCCGCGATCTGCACATCCAGTGCGGCGATCCGCGTCTTCGCCAGTTCGCGCACCCGCCCCCGGTCGTCGGTCGCGTCGAGCGCCAGCAGCTCGCCGATCTGCTCCAGAGTGAAGCCCGCCGCCTGGCCCGCGCGGATGAAGCGTAACCGCCGCACATCCTGCGCGCCATATCGCCGGATGCCCCCTGCCCTGCCCTGCCCAACGGTGCGCTCGGGTATGCCCAGCAGCCCGCGCCGCTGGTAGTAGCGGATCGTCTCCACCCCCACCCCGCCCGCCTGCGCCAGTTCGGAAATGGTTCGTTCGGCCATGTCTTGACTCCGTACCATGGTACGGACCCCATATGGGCCCCGGACCCCAGCCGGAGAAGGATCATGACCGCCACCCGTACCGCCATTCTCTACCGCATGGTCATGCCCGGCCACACCTGCCCTTATGGCCTGAAGGCCAGGGACCTGCTGCGCCGCCAGGGTTACGCGGTCGAGGATCATTGGCTCCGCACCCGCGAGGAGGTCGACGCCTTCAAGGCCGAGCACGGGGTGAAGACGACACCGCAGATCTTCGTCGGGGGCGAGCGGGTCGGCGGCTATGACGATCTGCGCCGCTTTTTCGGCAAGCGGGTCACCGATCCCAAAGCGACAACCTATCGCCCGGTCGCCGCGCTCTTCGCGATGACCGCGCTGATGGCGCTGGCCGCATCCCAGGCGGTCTATGCCACGCCCTTCACGGCCCGCGCGGCCGAGTGGTTCGTCGCGTTCAGCATGGCGGTCCTGGCCCTCCTGAAGCTCCAGAATGTCGAGAGCTTCGCGACCATGTTCCTGAACTACGACCTGCTCGCCAAACGCTGGGTCCCCTATTCCTACATCTACCCCTTTGCCGAGGGGCTGGCCGGGGTGCTGATGATCGCCAGGGTCGCGACCTGGGCCTCGGTGCCGATCGCGCTGGTCATCGGCGGCATCGGCGCGGTGTCGGTGGTCAAGGCGGTCTATATAGACCGTCGCGACCTGAAATGCGCCTGTGTCGGGGGCGCCAGCAACGTACCGCTGGGCTTCCTGTCGCTGACTGAAAATCTGATGATGATCGGCATGGCGGTGTGGATGATGGTGGAGCATGGCACGATGCTGACGTAGTGACATATAGATTTGTGGCTCAATTGAGGGGCTGTTAGCCTTGAGGCTGCATATGAACAGGCTCAGTCCCCTTCCCTCCCCCACGCTGCAACTACCCACGATCGTTGCCGCGGCGGACGAGCGGGCGCAGAAACACTTCCTGGAGTTCTTCGTCGCGACCATCCGCAACGCGCATACGCGGCGATCCTATGCGCGCGGCGTGTCGGACTTTCTAGCCTGGTGCGCCGAGCGCGGGGTGGTGGCCTTGCCCCGGATCGAGCCGATCCATGTTGCCGCCTGGATAGAGGAACTGGGCCGCGATCTGTCGGTGCCCACGGTCAAGCAACGGCTGGCCGGGGTGCGTCACCTGTTCGACTGGCTGGTCCGCTGCCAGGTCATACCGACCAATCCGGCGATATCGGTGCGCGGCCCCGCCTATAGCGTGCGGCGTGGCAAGACCCCAGTGCTCGACCCGGCCGAGGCGCGCGAACTGATCGACAGCATCGACGTATCGACGCCGATCGGCCTGCGTGACCGGGCGCTGATCGGCCTGATGGTCTACAGCTTCGCGCGGGTCGGCGCGGCACTGGATTGCAAGGTCGAGGATGTGTTCGTGCAGAATCGGCGCTTGTGGGTGCGGCTGCATGAAAAGGGCGGCAAGCGGCATGAGATGCCGTGCCACCACAATCTCGACGAGTATCTCCACGCCTATATAGACGGCTGCGGTCTGGCCGAGGATCGCAAGGGCTATCTCTTCCGCACCATCGCACGGGGCACCGGGCGGTTGTCGACGACCCCCCTGCCCCAGGCCAATGCCTATCAGATGGTACGCCGACGCGCGCTGGCGGCCGGGATCGGCACCGACATCTGCAACCACAGCTTCCGTGCGACGGGGATCACAGCCTATCTGACGAATGGCGGTACGCTCGAACGCGCGGCCGCGATGGCCAACCATGCCTCGACCCGGACGACCCAGCTTTATGACCGGCGCTCCGACGCGGTGACGCTCGACGAGGTGGAGCGGGTCACGATCTGAACCCGAGATGCCGATGTTTCCCCGGGGAACATCACCCCCATATCCTTCGCCTTGCCGCGTTGAATGAACTTTGCCATAAAACATTCTTTAAAGGTTCAAGGGGTGTGTGGGTGGCACAAGGTCATGCAATGTTATCCCAGATCGGCGATCTGGCGAGTGCGGGTGAGCGGATGATCGAGCGGTTGCGGCGCAAGGCGTTCCTGCCCGAAAGCCGCAAAGGCCTGCATGTCCGGTTCGGCATCGCCGAGGCCGCGCAGCTGCTGGGTTGTTCGACCAACCGCATCCGCATGGCCGAGGAGGATGGCCGCCTTCCCCCCGCCCCGGTCGCCGAGAATGGCCGTCGCCAGGGCTATACAGTCGAGCAGATGCTGGTGATGCGCGACGTGCTGGGTGCCTCGCCCGCGCGCGGGGACCAGGATGCGCCGGCGATCATCGCGGTGCAGAACTTCAAGGGCGGCGTCGGCAAGTCGACCGTCACCACCCATCTCGCCCATTATTTCGCCGTACAAGGCTACCGCGTGCTGGTCGTCGATTGCGACAGCCAGGCGACGACGACGACGCTGTTCGGCTTCAACCCGCATTTCAATATCACGCGCGAGGAAACGCTCTACCCCTATCTGTCGATCGACCCGACGCAGAGCGACCTGGCCTATGCGGTCAAGCCCACCCCCTGGCCCAATGTCGACCTGATCCCGTCCAACCTGGAGCTGTTCGACGTCGAATATGAGCTGGCCGCGGCGGGCAGCGACGGCGGGTCGGTGCTCGCCGCGCGCTTCCGCAAGCTGAAGGCCGGGCTGGCCGATCTGGCGGGGAATTACGACGTGGTGCTGCTCGACCCGCCGCCTGCGCTCGGCACGATCAGCCTGGCGGTGATGCAGGCGGCCAATGCGCTGCTGGTGCCGCTGGCCGCGACGACGCCCGATTTCTGCTCGACCGTCCAGTTCCTGTCGATGATGGACCAGGTACTCCACCAGCTGACCGGCGCGGGCATCGCGGTCGATTACCGCTTTGTCCGGCTGATCTGTTCCAAGTTCGACGGCAACGACCCCAGCCATGCGATGGTCCGCGCGATCATGGAGCAGAGCTTTGGCCCGGCGCTGTTGCCGGTCCCCATCCTGGAGTCCGCCGAGATCAGCCATGCCGCGATGCGGATGATGACCGTCTACGAACTCGACAAGCCGATCGGCACGCCCAAGACGCATAAGCGCAGCCGCGCCAATCTGGACGAGGCGATGCGCCAGGTCGAGCAGCTGGTCCGCCAGGGCTGGGGCCGGGTCGAGCCGCTGAGCGAAGAGGCGGTGATCCATGCGGCGGTATAAATTCATGCTGTCCTACAGCCTGATGTTTCATCCATGTTCTGCCGGGGAGACGATCCATGGCGCGTAAGCAATCCGATTATCTGGCCGATCTGCTGGCGGAGGAAGGCGAGGGGGCCATCCCCGCGAACGAGCGGCCCGCTCCGGAAGCGCGCAGCCGCGGCACCACGCTGCTCGGCCGCGAGTCCGCGCTCGCCCGTGTCGCCAGTGGTGAGGTGCGCCAGGTCACGCAGCTGCTGCTCGATCCGGCACGGGTGAAGATCTGGCCGGGCAATGCGCGCCATTACGATTTGCTGAGCGAAGACCAGTGTCGCGAGCTGATCGACTCGATCATCGCCGAAGGGGGCCAGAAGGTCCCCGCCGTGGTCCGCCGGATCGAGGGCGACCCCGATCATGATTTCGAGGTGATCGCGGGCACCCGGCGCCACTGGTCGATCAGCTGGCTGCGCGCGAACAGCTATCCCGACATGGCCTTTGTGGCGCAGGTCGCGCAGCTGGACGACGAAGCCGCATTCCGCTTGGCCGACCTGGAGAACCGCGCGCGCGCCGACGTGTCCGACCTGGAGCGGGCGCGCAATTACCTGTCCGCGCTGCGCACCCATTACGGCAACCACCAGACGCGCATGGCCGAGCGGTTGAAGCTGTCCAAGGGCTGGCTGTCCAAGATGCTGAAGGTCGGCGCGCTGCCTGACGCGGTCATTGCCGCCTTCGCCTCACCGCATGAGGTGCAGCTGAAGTCCGGTTACGCGCTGGCCCAGGCGATGCAGGACGAGGCCGAAGCACACGCAATCACCGGCATGGCCAAGGAGATCGCGTGCGAACAGGCCGAGCGGCGCGAGCATGGCAAACCTGCCATTCCGGCCGCCAATGTCGTGCGCCGGTTGCTGGGCGCGCGCAAGATGATGATGGGCGAAGACGGCGGGGCGGAGCCGTATCGCTATGCGAACGGCCATGGCCGCGACGTGCTGTCGATCCAGGCGATCAACCGCCACGGGGTGACGGTGCGGCTGCACGCCGATGCCACGGATACCGAGGGTTATGTCGACGCGCTGCGTCACATGCTGGCGCATCTGGAGGCGACGGGGCAGGGCCTGAAACGCTGAATGTTTCCCTGGGGAAACACCGGTTTCTAGCCGCCCCGGCGCGGGGAGGGGGACCATGCGCAGCATGATGGAGGGGGCTTTCCACAAAGGCTATCCCTTGTTGCAGCCCCCTCCGTCAGCGCCTGCGCAACGCCACCTCCCCGTACCGGGCAGGAATGGATTTGCCTGGAATGTTTCCCCGGGGAAACATCGACGCATTGCCCCGCTTCTCCCGTCATTCATGAGTTTTCTGAATCACCGCGACTTTGCGCTTCCGTTCCCCTCGCCACCGATTCAGGATGGCGTCATGCCGATCGCGCGCGAACATCGCTGGCTCTATCCGATCGACTGGCGCGAATTGTCGGCGCTGATCCGGTTCGGTCGCGCCAAGGGGCGGTGCGAGCATTGCGACCGGCCGCACGGCCGGGCCGTCGTGCATTTGGGCGACGGGCGCTGGTGGGATGACAAGCGCTCGGGCTGGCGCGATGCGAAGGGGCGCAAGGTGAGGGGGCTGGTCAGTCCCGCCGCCATGCTGGATCGGCAGCCGGGCCTGGCCGGGATCGCGCCGCCCTTACCCTATCGCGTAACCCGTGTGCTGCTGGCCAGTGCGCATCTCAACCATGATCCCGGCGACAACCGGCCGCGCAACCTGGCAGCGCTGTGCCAGGCCTGCCACATGCGACACGACGCGCGCGAGCATCGCCGTCGACGGCTGCGCAATCATTTCCGGGCCAGCGCGATCGGCGACCTCTTCGCCTGATCGCAAGGGCAGGCCATGCCCCGGTTTCACCCGGTCACGAAGGGTTGTGTCACTGTCGACGAATTCATACTCGAAAGCACGAACTCAGACGCGGTTTGGCCGCTATTCCCATCGGCATGGCCGGGTCCCCTCCCCAAAGTTCGTGCTTTCGAGTATGAAATCCAACATGACGCGAACCACCATGCCCGCCCGTAAAAAAGACGCCATTCCCGCCCGCTCGGGTGGTCGGCCGCAAGGCGATCTGTTCTATCTCGACAGCCCGCTCACCAGCGAGATCCGCGGCGAGCGATCGCTGATGGCCTTTCCCTTTTTCGCGCTCAGCAAGACCGCCTGGATGAAGCCGCTGACCTATTCGCACGCCAATGTCGCGATCGAGGTGCGTCCCTCGGCCAAGGGGGTGGCGACCATTTATGACAAGGAGATTGTCCTCTATATCGCCAGCCTGATGGCCGGAAAGATCGAGCGCGGCGAGGAGGTGGGGCAGGACTTCATCTTCACCGCGCACGACCTGTTCTCGGTCACCGGCTCGAACCATTCGGCGCGCTCATACCAGCGGCTGTCCGAGGCGCTGGAGCGGCTGCAGGGCACGCAGATCAAGACCAATATCGAGGCGGGCGGCGAGGGCGAGGAAGGCTTCTTCTCGTGGCTGTCCGAGGCAAGGCTCCATTATTCCAAGACAAAAACCGGCGAGCGCCGCCTGAAGGCGGTCAAGGTGCGGCTGTGTGACTGGCTCCACCGCGCGATCCTGCGCGACAAGCAGGTGCTGGCCTATGCCGCGGCCTATTTCCAGCTGGGGCCGGTCGAGCGGCGCATCTACGAGGTGGCCTGCGCCACTGCCGAGGACGGGCGGCTCGACATCGACCTGGCCACTTTCCGCCTGCAGGTCGGCTATCAGAACCCGCTGGCCAATTTCCGCGCCGCGATGAAGGCGATCGCGCAGGCCGATGCTATTCCCGACTTCCAGGTCGCGATCATTGAGGATGCCGAGGCCGAACCCACCGAGGGGCGGGGGAGGGGCCGCCGCGCGCCGTCCGCGCGGGTGATCGTCACGGCCCGTCCCAGGGCGCTGGAGGACCTGGCGGAAGCGGATGCGAATCACATCGATCCGTGATTCGCAGACGGGCGATCAATTCATACTCGATAGCACGAACTATCCGTCTGAATTGATACTTGATAGCACGAAGTCTTCGCTGAATTCATACTCGATAGCACGAATGATGTTGTCGATTTCGACCATTATCTTGCAGTTTTTTTGATTTCCTACTCGAAAGCACGAATCGTGACTGCTTTCTTTGTTGGAAATTACCTGCAAGGTTGCCCCTCATCGCGGGTCGCAGATCTGCGAAGGCAGCATATGGGAGCGGTCGTGACCACATAAAGGAAAGCCCGGCACGAAGGCCGGGCATCCCAGGTATTACAGGAGCGACGTCGCCAAACGTCGATCCAGGGTCTCACTAGCCCTCTCCTGATACGCCTGTCGCCCCTGCGGTTCAAGGATGCGCGCTTCGCGCCACACCCTTTCTTTATCTTTTTTGGTCCGGCCCCGGATATAAGGGGAAGGAAGATGATGGCGTTCACCTTGGGTGAAGCGGCGACGCGCGCGCTTGCGCGGATGACGGGCTCAACAGGGCAGGGGGCCCGCCCCCCTCAGACGAACATCCGCAAGCAGCATCGCACCGGCGCGCCGGTGCGGCGCGACAGTATCGAGGCGGGGACGTTCGAGGATATGTTCTTCGCGCATCCGGCCAAAGGCGAATGCGACCAGCTGATCCGCATCGCGCGCCAGGCGCTCGATGCCGGACGCCGCGCCAAACGCATCGCCCGCGTCGAAGGCAGGGGGTTGACCGGCCCTGAGGCCCTGCTCGCCAGCCTGACAGCGGGCGCGGTGCGCGTCTATGAGGAACTCTGCACGCTCGCGCGGCTGAATGGCGGCAAGGTCTATCCCAGCTACGATCGGCTGGCCGCCGCCACCGCACTGGGCCGCGCCACCGTCGCGCGCGCGCTGACCATCCTCGAGCAGGCCGGTTTCCTGGTCCGCCAGCGCCGTTTTCGCCGCGTGGAGGGGGAGGGGCCGGGGCCGCGCTTCGAGCAGACGTCCAACGCCTATCGCCCGGTCAGCCCCAAGCGCCTGCTGGCGCTGCTCCCGCGCTGGCTGCGCCCGGCCCCGGTTCCCGACGATGCCCTCCAGCACGCGAACGACGAAGCCGAGGAGCAGGAACGGCTGAAGGGGCAGCTGACGTGCCGGGAATTGGCGCAGTTGACGACCAGTGGCGCACTGGGGCGCGTGCTGGCGCGGTTGGGTGCGAGCTTGGATGCAATGCTCTCTTCACGCGAGTCTCATGGCGATCCTGAACCCCTCCTCAATTTATTAACTGAAGCGTGAAATGCCTCGACATAGTCGACCGAGACGCGTTGAAGGTCCACGGTACTTGGCGAGAAATTAAAACGGACCAATCCGCCCACCCGCAAATGCGGGATGTGCCGGCTTCGCCGGCACAATGCTCCCTAACGGAAGCAAGCGGGTCCGTCAGCCCGCTTTCGCGCCGTCGTGCCGGGTGGAGAGGAAAATGGGCAATGGATCCATTGCCATGGCGAAATCCCTGGTAAGATTTCATATCGACACGTCGGCATGTCGACATGTAGGTCCCATCCCATGCCGATGATCGCGATCGCCAGTTGCAAAGGGTTAACCAGGCCGAACATAGGTCCTTCAATATCGATATTCGGCCGCGTGGCCCGTCTCTCGAAAGGATTTCCCGATGAGCCCCGAGTCTAGCGGCGCCGTCACGACGCAAAGGCCTGACAAGCCAACAGGCCCAACCAGCCGGCAGGGGCGCAAGCAGATCGCCGGTTTCTTCACCCCGGAAATGTCCTTTTCAATGCACACTCTCGCCAGGCGACAAGGGAAAAGCCTGCAGGCTCTGATGGCCGAGGCGTTCAGCGACGTGCTACAAAAATACGGTGAAAGACCCGTCGGCGAGTAATTTCCCGGTATCTGGCTTCGTTTCCTTGATCTATCGACATATCGGATCAAAGAGCCTGCAATTCTAATTAGCGTGGTGTTTGCGTGCGCAATCCAATTATGACCCGACCCGGTGGTATCTGGACCACAGTATCTGGATTGATACTTGCCAATATATTCTTTGCGGTCGGCGTTCCATACGCCATTCGTGCAGCTTTGCTCGACGTCCCGGCCGATATCCGGATGCTCACCATCACCGCCCTGGGAACGGTCGCGGCGATTTGCGTTGCGATCTGGATGGTTCGCAGCATGATCACCTATCCCGGTGCCGAACTCAGTTCGTACACAATTCCTGCCTTTTTTCTCTCGTTCGGCACGCTCCTGCTATTCTTAATTCTGACCCGACTTGAGTATAGTCGATTTTTGATCATTATAAGTTTTGTTATATCTTTCGTCTGGACGCATTTCTCTCTTATTCGGGCCCAAGAGAAGCGAAAGCTATCCATCGGTGTTCTACCATTCGGAAATGCAAGAGATGTTCTTTCCTTGGACAAGGTAAACTGGTTCGTTATCGAAAACACAAACGACCCGGTGCTGAATTGTGACCTTGTCGTGACCGACTTACGGGTCAACCTGACCGATGAATGGGATCGCCAGGTTTCCGACTATGCATTGTCCGGCATTCGGGTCCTACATTACAAGCACCTCGTGGAATCGCTGACCGGCCAGGTCCAGCTCGAGCATCTTTATGAGAATAGCGCGGGGTCGCTGTCCCCCCAGCCCGTGTACATGAAGATCAAGCATTTCTTTGACTGGGTTGCCGCAGCCATGGCGGCAATCGTAGTGCTGCCGTTGATGATCGTGGTCGCGGCGGTGGTCGCCCTGGATTCGCGAGGTCCGATCCTGTTCCGTCAGGAGCGGATGGGATACAGAGGCGAAGTCTTTCGTGTCTTCAAATTCCGTACTATGCGCCATGGATCGGCCCTTGCCGATGCACGCAACAGCGCGATGACCCAGAGCGATGACGCCCGCATCACCCGTGTCGGGCGCTTCCTTCGCACATCGCGGATCGATGAACTTCCACAGATCATCAATATCCTGCGCGGCGAAATGAGCTGGATCGGTCCCCGTCCCGAGGCCGTTGCGCTTTCGCAATGGTACGAACAGGATATCGCATTCTATCGTTACCGCCATATCGTACGCCCAGGCATCTCGGGATGGGCGCAGGTCAACCAAGGGCACGTGACCAATGTCGAGGATGTCCGCAACAAGCTGAATTACGACTTTTATTATATCAAGAACTACTCGCCGTGGATCGACATGCTGATCGTGTTCAAGACGCTGGTGACCATGGCGACAGGTTATGGGGCGAAGTGATGTTGAAGCGAAAGGCCATGCGGTGCCTGCGCCGCATGGGATTGCGGCAGACATTACCAGCTGAACGGACGATCGGGCTCGACGAGCTCGAGCACCAGTGGCGATATCGGTACTCCCGGCCCGATCCCGTCGTGCAATTGCGCCGGCTATTGTCGCGTAGACGCTATCGTGCCTTCCCGGATCATGCCGAGGTCCGGCCGATCACGACACGCAGGGATCGGTGGATCGCCTATTTCGTCTATCTTCCAGAGGGAAAGAAGCTGGATGCTGCCCATCGTTATACGCTGGCGCGGCTGGCCGAAAGCGATGCGGGTCTCCTGATCGTCTGCGCTGCGCCATCTCAGGCCGATATTCCGACCGAACTGCGCGATGCGGCCGATGCGATGTTCTGGAAAGCCCTGAACGGGTTTGATTTTTCGGCTTATGCGATCGCACTTCATGCCGTGGCTAAGGCGAATCCGGGTGCCGATATGCTCGTTCTCAACGACTCGACCTATGGTCCATTTGTGCCGGTGGATACCCTGTGGTCGTCAATGGTATGGGATCTGACCGGGTTTACCGCCACTGGCCAGGTCGAAAATCATGTTCAATCCTACGCCTTCCTGCTGCGGCAGGTCACGCCAGAACGGATGGCGGGTCTGTCCGTATTTTCCCTCAAGGGCGCCTTTGATGACTATCAAGGTGTGGTGCTAGGTCAGGAAACGCGGCTTGCGGCGCAGGCGGCGCGGATGATGACGGTTGGTGCCTGGTGGCATGCTGATCCGACGGTGACCATCGATCCCAGTCTGTTTGCCGCGATCCCCCTGGTCGAGGCGGGTTTTCCGTTCCTCAAGCGCGGCTTGAGGACAAAGCACGCACGGATCTACTCCAAGGACGCGCTTGGTGCGCTGCTGGTCGACAGGGGGCATCCCGTCGACGATATTTGAGCGCTGGCCGGAAGCGATCGACGGTCGGTTCGCTCGACCTGTTTGACGTATGCCGGCCTTGTGTCCGGCTGAAATCCGAATGCTGTGCCAACCTCTTCTGGATATGAGGAGAGGTCGGCCATCAGGCTCGCTGACGACGGCCGAATGGAATATAGGCCAGTGCCAGCGACCTCACCCTGAGTGGTGCGGTTCGCCATGCTTCCACAATCGCCAGGATCAGGAGCGAGACGGCGCCGATTATCCAGTGAACCGAAAACGTCGTGGCAAACTGGCCCACGGCGACAGCACCGGCAAAAAGCAGGCCCGCTGTCACGGCACACCGTATCGGCAGTGCTTGCCGGTCTGCATAGAAGGACAGCAACACATAATCGAGAGCGCAGCGGAACAGGAAGGCGCCTGCGCAACCGACCAGTCCGAAGAAGCGCAGGCCGATATAGAGCGACACGAGATAGGGAATGAGCTCGGCGGCCAGGATGGCTGCGACCGTACGGGGGCGACCGCGGGCCTGGAGGACCGTGAAGGGCAGCAACGCCAGTCCGTTGAACCAGAACGCCGCCAGGAGCAATTGGGCCGACAATGTCGCGCGTGCCGCAAAAGCCTGACCGAGCCACAGGGCCAGGGCCGGTCCGGTCAGCAGGATGGCGAACACGACCGGTCCGGTCATGAGGGCGATCAGGATCAGCATGCTCTCGCGCGACAGCGCCGAAACTTCCTCGTCCGACCGCATGGCACTCAGTCTGGGGAACAGCGCATTGGTCAGCGCGGTGGGCAGGATGACGATCCGTTGCGTGACCTGATACGGAACGGAATAAAAGGTCACGGCCGCCGCGCCGATGACGGAGCCGATCGCGAAGCGATCCACGATTGTCAGAACGGGGGAGATCAAGGCGGTGACCGTCACCCATCCACCGAACCCCAGCAGGATGCGAACCTGGTTCCGTTCAAACTGGAAGCGACCGTTCCAGCCGAATTCCCGGTTGCAGGCGATCCAGAGGACCACGAGCGTGGCGATCCGGGTCGCCATGCCGGCAAGCAGCAGGACGGAAACATTCGGGCCCCAGTGCCATGCGATCGCCAGGGGCACGATTTGAAACAGGATGGTCGAGAGGATTCCGACCGCATTGGTCTGGGCAAAGCGTTCCCGCCCCTGCAGCGCCCCCGTCAACACCCCCGTCAGCGTGGCAATCGGCAGCGACAGGCCAAGCAGCGGCGCCGCAGCCGACAATTCGCCGCGAAGCGCCGGCGCGATCTTGAGGCCATGCGAAAAAAACAGGCTGGCGCCCAGCGCCAGAACGAGTCCGCCGACGACCCCGATCGCGACATTGACTGCGACGGCGGTGTGGAAGGTCGCGAGCCGCGCCGCTGGCTCTGCATCGCGCAGTTCGGCGATCCTGTGAATGGTCGCACGCCCCAGCCCGAGGTCGAACATGCCGAAATAGCCGAGCAAAAGCCAGGAAATCACAAGGACGCCGTAACGATCGACGCCGATGAGGTGAATATAGGCGGGGACCGTCAACAACGACAGACCCAGGGGGAGGACCAATCCCGCCAGATTGAACAGGGAATTGCGCTTAAGGCTCATAAGTTGCGGCGATCCTTGCCAACATGGCCGAGCCAGACGGTTCGTCTTGCGTCGAGAGAGACGGTGCGCTGATATCGCCTAGGGTTAAAAAGGCAAGGAGCGGGACAATCGTCGACCGGCCGCGCCACGATGGGACCATGCACGATACCGGCTGGGGTCCGCTGGTATCGTCCGAACGGGCGAACGGCACTGATGACCTCGATGTGTGCGTTCGTCATGTTCCCGGCGTCGGAGTTGCGCGAAATTGGGGGGTGTCACAATCGTCCGATACCTCTATTCGGCAAAAGCAACTGCTAATCAGGCACCAATTCCATGCAAAGAGACGAGCCAGCCGGCATGGGTTATATCATTGCGCGGTCGATCCGACGAGGATCCGACATATCGAAAGCCATCTCCATGCCCGACCAAGCGGATCAGCAGCGATGACGGGAGCCAACCGGCCCTGGCGCGTGGCACTCGTCACCGTCACCTATAACAGCGCGCCCGTCCTCGACGATTTCCTCGCTTCGTTGGATCGCCAGACCAGCACCGACTGGACGCTGGTCGCCGTTGACAATGCTTCGACGGATGCCACCCGCGAGATGCTGTCGAAGTGGCGGGGACCTCTCCATCTGATCGCCAACGATGCCAATCTGGGTTTCGCGGCGGCCACCAATCAGGGCATCGTCTGGGCGCGTGACCAAGGTTTCGACGCGGTCATGCTGCTCAACAACGACACGTTGTTCGAAGGGGATTTCATCGCCGGGACGCTGGAATTTCAGGCGCGCAATGGTGCCCAACTGATTGCGCCCGCCGTCACCTATGCCGATCATCCCGACCGCTTCTGGTTCGCCGATGGCGGTTATACCCATGCACGGGGCGGCTTTCAGGCGTGGATGGGCGAAAGCCTGCGCGACGGACCGTATTGGACCGCCGATTTCGCGCCCGGATGTGCCCTGCTGGTCGGCATGTCCGTGATCGACCGGATCGGGATGCTCGACGAACAATTCTTCGTCTATTGGGAGGATGTCGACTTCTGCATGCGGTGCCGGGATGCCGGTATCCCGGTCACGATCATCAGGGCACCGACAATCGCGCACAAGGTCAGTGCCTTGACCGGTGGGACATCGCCGTTCAGCACCCGGATGTACCACCACAACCAGATGCTGTTGCTGCGCAAGCATTTCGGAACGGTCGGCACCTGGTTGCAGGTGCCCGCTATCGTTGGAAAGATCGCCTATCGCCGTGTCAGCGGACGTGACGATAGCAAGACGACCGCCTTGCGGTTGCGTACGGTGGCTGGCGCCCTTCTGAGCGGCAAGGCCGAGGGGGCCGCCGCATGACGGCATCTCCCGAGCGGAAAGGCCATCTGGTCGCGCTCGACAGCCTGCGCGGCATTTGCGCGACGATTGTCGTCGTCCACCATTTCAATGTGGCAAGCCATCTCTACGGCTCGACCATTCAGCGCAACGGCTGGATGTTCGTCGACTTCTTCTTCGCGCTTAGCGGATTTGTCATCTATTATTCCTATGCGCACCGGTTGACCGAATGGCGGAGCTGCGTCCCGTTCATGATCAAGCGTTTCGGACGGGTCTGGCCGCTCCATGTGCTGATCCTGACGGTCCTGATCGCGGCCGAGGTGGCGAAATCGGTGACCGGCTACGGCGCAGGCGGCGGACATGGGGCATTCGGGCCGCAGATGGAGGTCGGCACGATCCTGCCCAACCTGCTCCTGATCCAGGCCCTGGGCTTCGACCAGCCGAGCTGGAACCAGCCGGCATGGAGTATCAGCGTCGAGTTCTGGACCTATGGCATTTTCGCGACCCTGGCGGTGCTGGCCGGGCGTCGATTGATACCGGTCGCTACCGCGATCGTGATCGTCTGTGCGGTTCTGATCGGCGCCGTATTCGAACAGCATCTCGACGTATCAAGCGATTATGGCATCGTCCGCTGCCTTTACGGTTTCATGCTCGGCACATGCGTCGCGAACGCCTTTAGGCGGGGTTGGTTGAAACCCTTGGCGGGAACCGTCGCCGAAGTGGCGGTAACGCTGGCGACCGTCGCGATTCTTTTCGCGGGTAACAGTGCCTGGAGCGTCCTGGCGACGCCGGTCTTCGCACTCGCCATTGCCGTCTTCGCGAATGAAGGCGGTGTCGTCAGTCGCGCGCTGCACGCCCACCCGATCGAACGGCTCGGACTCTGGTCCTATTCCATCTACATGATCCATATCCCCCTCATCATCATCGGCTTCAACCGCGTCTTGACGGTCTTGGCCACGCGCACCGGGGGGGGGAGGAAAGACCATGTCTGATCCCGCCGATGCGACCATCGCATCACGCCCGAACACCATCAGCAACGCTATGCAGCTGGCGCTTCTCTGCCTGATCGTCTTCACCCCCTCGGCACTTCGCTACCTGTTCAACATGTCCTCTTTCGCACCGGGTGTCGCGGCGGTTGCGTTGCTAGTATGGGGGGGGGGGATCATCGGGATCATCGATGGCCCTAGAACATCAGGAGCCCGACATATGGCGGCGGTCCTGATATCCTGTGGTCTGATCACCGCACATATCGCGCTGACCTACGTCTTGGGAGAGCCCGACCTCGAGCGCCCTCTGACGTCGCTACTACTCCTTACTTTCATCCTGCTGGCCTCGCGTCAGGTCGGGCATACGCTCTTCGCAGTAGAAGCTAATCATCGCTTCGTCCTCTATGCCATGCTTTTAATCTTTGCTTTGATCGCCGTGCTCGGTCTGTTGGGAATTGCGCCGCCCAGCGTGGCGGCGTCGGAAAGGCCGCTTTTTCCGTTTACCGAACCATCTCACTATGCGTTCACGGTCATGCCGTTCCTGATCTATGCCGTCGTGACCAGCTCGCAGGTGCTTCGCTTGGTCATTCTTGCCATCGTCGCGGTTGCGGTTATTCTCCTGAAGAGCCTGTCACTTGCAATCGGATTGGTCCTGGCTGGTGCGTGTTGCCTTAATGGGATCGCGTTGGCGATCTTTCTACTGATTTCTGCCATCGGCGTCAGCGTCGTCGACCTGTCCTACTTCACGGATCGGCTCGACTTCAGCTATGCCAACGAAAACCTGTCTATGCTGGTCTATCGTCAGGGTAGCGAACTCATGGGAAAGTCGCTGACCGAAACCTGGGGGTGGGGGATTGGATTCCAGCGGCTGGGTTTCACCGATCTATTCACCGTGTCCAGTAATATCATTTATGCCCTGACGCATGAGGATCTCAATTTGCGTGACGGCGGATTCACCACCGCAAAGATGATCACCGAATTCGGTGTTGCAGGCCTTGTCCTAATCATAATCTATCTGGCCGTCATGATCCGCTGTATCATGATGCTGCGGCGTCTGGCGGGGCGGCGTGCATCGCTACCGGACGGCGTCGTCTTCGCCTTGTCCTGTTTTGTCGGCTTCGCCATCGAGTTATTCGTGCGCGGTGCCGGATATTTCACATCGACCGCCCTGATGGCGGTTGCCGCGCTTCCCTACATCCGAAGCGTTTATCGGAAGACGACTTCCCATGCAGAGATCTGAAGCCAAGCCGCACGTAGCGGCGAACCTGACCTTCATCGAGGCGAGGGCACTGACGGGACCGGGATATTACGCCGCGCAGGTCTTTGAAGGACTGGCGGCGATGGCCGATGCCGGGCAGTTGCCGTTCCGGCTGCACGGCTATGTCCAAGATGGGGCCCGGCATCATTTTTCCGACAGCGCCAATGCCTATCTTACCGGTGTGGGGACGCTGCGCGGCCGTGCCGGTCGGGTCGCGTTCGAACAGCTGATGCTGCCGTTTCGAAGCAAACGCGACAAGGTGGAACTTCTCTGGAGCCCTGGTTTCGTCAGCCCGCTCTGGGGGGCCCGGGTCCTGGTGGCGACCGTGTGCGACATGTACTACAGCGTCGTTCCGGAGGTCGTCGAACCCCGGCAGCGCCAATATTGGAAGACGATGATCCCGATGACGGCACGGGTCTGTCGCGCGCTGATCACGATTTCGGAGAACAGCAAGCGGGACATGGTGAACCTGTTGCCGGTGCGTCCTGAGCAGGTCTACGTCACGCCGCTGGCAAGCCGGATGAACCGTCGGGATTTTCCGGTCAACGAGCCGGAGATCGCCGGCCCGTACATCCTGCTGGTTGCGAACACGACCTCCAACAAGAATTGCGAGCGGGTCATGGCGGCGATCGCGCTGCTGCGGACGCGCGAGCGGCCGATCCGGCTTGTGCATATCGGTAACGACATCGATGGTCGTCTCCGTGCCGCGGCCCGAGAAGCGGGGGTCGATGACCTGCTCCTGTCGCTGGGCAAGGTCAGTGACGCGACGCTTGCCAACGCCTATCAGCATTGTCGAGCGACGATCGTCGCATCGACCTATGAGGGTTTTGGAATGCCTGCGGCCGAGGCGCAGGCCATGGGTGCACCGCTCATCTGTTCCAATCGATCGGCGTTGCCCGAGGCGGCGGGGGGGCTCGAGCGGGAGGCCGCCCTGTTCGTCGACCCCTTCGATATCGGTCAGATCGCCGACGCCATCGACCGGATCGCCGCTGACGAGGAATTGCGCACGCTATTGGCCGCGCGCGGCCTGGAACAGGCCCAGACGATGACGTGGCAACGGACCGTCCAGCAGACCGTCTCGGCCTTCGAGGCGGCTCTCGCATGACCATGACCCCGGCATCCCACCGGTACGACGTCGTGGGCAGTTGCGTCCTGTTCAACACGCCGCTGGATGAAATTACGCGAATGGTTGTCCAATTCGGGCAGAGCGGCTGTCGCACCCATCTGATGTTCGTCGACAACAGTCCCGAGCCGATCGCGATGCCCGCCTTCGATCCGGAGCGGGTGACCGTGCTGCGTCCCGGTCGCAATCTGGGATACGGGGCCGGAAACAACCGCGCTCTGACCGCGTCCGCCGGATGGTCCCGCTTCTTCCTCATCCTGAACAGCGATCTGGAGTTTGACGGGCAGGGCATCGATCGGATGGTATCATATCTGGACCATCATCCCGACGTCGTCCTGGCGGCGCCCAGGGTAGTCTACCCGGATGGGCGCCTCCAAACCCTATGCCGGTTGTTGCCGACGCCTGCCGACCTGCTCGGACGGCAGTTCCGCCCGAATGCGAAGGCGACGCACGATCGCAATGTCCGGTACGAATTCCGCGACTGGAGCTACGACCATCCCGCGCAATTTCCGTTTCTGTCGGGATGCTTCATGCTGGCGCGCCGCTCCGCGCTGGATGAATTGGGCGGATTTGACGAACGGTTCTTCCTCTATGGCGAGGACGTGGATCTTTCGCGCCGGCTTCATGCCAAGGGGCGCACGATGTTCGTTCCGGTGATGACCATCGTCCATGACTATCGGTCCCGGGTCGGGTTCAAGCCGCATCTGATCCGCCTCATGGTGACGAACCTGGCGCGCTATTTTTCCAAATGGGGTTGGGTTTTCGATCGCGATCGCGGCGCCATCAATCGGCGCGCGGTCGCCGAACTCGACCGGTTTCGCAACGAGGGCCCTTGAGCAGAGGGCGTCACCGCTGACCGCTGCCGCGCCGTCATCAATTCATAACGAACTCAGGGTGGCGCTAACGCTGCCGATCGACAGATCGGCCAGGTAGTCGAGCCGGACCGGGCCGGGACTGGGCGGTGCCCGGGATATTGGTGCCAAGCTGTCGGGCCGCGTCAGCCGGCGGACCGGTCACCGGGTCTGACGCCTGCGCTTTGCAGTCGAGGTTGGGGTCGGTTCCGGCTGAGGGCGAAATGACACCCTAAGCGCCAGGGTCCTCCGGCCAGAGGTATTCGCCGGTAAGGAGGATGTGCGCCCACCCCAGCGGAGAGACGTGGGCGAGAAGATGGTCGGGCGTGTCCAGCCCTTCGCGACGCCGGGCCTCGACGGCATTGCCGAGGTGCAAGGTGTTCCAGTAGACGATGATGGCGGTGAGCAGGTTCAGGCCCGCGATCCGGTAGTGCTGGCCTTCGCTGGTACGGTCGCGGATTTCGCCTTGGCGACCGATGCGCAGCGCGTTCTTGAGCGCGTGGTGCGCTTCGCCCTTGTTGAGGCCGACCAGCGCGCGGCGCTGCATCCCGGTATCGAGGATCCATTCGATGATGAACAGCGTGCGCTCGATCCGCCCGACCTCGCGCAGGGCTGCGGCCAAGTCGTTCTGGCGGGGATAGGCGGCGAGCTTGCGCAGGATACGGCTCGGCGCGATCCGGCCGGCACTCATGGTGGCGGCACAGCGGAACAGGTCGGGCCAGTTGGCGACGACCAGCGCCTCGCGCGCCTTGCCGCCCACCAGCGGGCGCAGTTCGCTTGGCGTAGCAGCAGGGTCGAAGACGTACAGCCGTTTGGAAGGCAGGTCTCGGATACGCAGCACGAGGCGATAGCCGAGCATCACGCTGATACCGAACAGGTGGTCGGTAAACCCGCCGGTGTCGGCATATTGCTCCTCGATCCGTCGGCCCGCCTCGTTCATCGTCAGCCCGTCGAGCAGATAGGGTGCCTCGCTGACAGTCGCGGGGATGGACTGCGACGCGAACGGCGCGAAGCGGTCGTTGACGTGGGTATAAGCCTTGATGCCGGGATCGTTGCCGTAGCGGGCGTTGACCGTGTTCATCGCCTCGCCCTGCCGCGCGGCAGGATAGAATTGACCATCGGCGGATGCGGTGGTGCCCATGCCCCAGACCCGCGCCATGGGCAGGTCGCCCTGCGCGGCGACCACGGCGGCCAGTGCCTGATCGATCGCCTCGCTCTCGACATGCCAGCGCGCGAGGCGGGAGAGCTGCCAGTAATCGTGGGTATTGCAGGCTTCGGCCATCTTGCGCAGGCCGAGGTTCAGCCCCTCGGCGAGCAGGACATTGAGCAGGCCGATCCGGTCGCCACACGGCACGCCGGTGCGCAGGTGGGTGAAGGCATCGGTGAAGCCGAGCGCTGCATCGACTTCGATCAGCAGATCGGTGATGCGAACTGGCGGCAGGCGACGGTACAGATCGAGCACCAGCTCCTCGATCCCGTCCGGCGGATCGGCGGTGAGACGGTCGATGCGCAGCGTGCCGTCCTCGATGCTGCCATGCGGGATCGTTCCGTTCCGCGCGGCGCGACCGAGCCGGGCAAGGCCATCGGCAAGCCGCGCCTTGCGATCGGCGAGCCAGACATGCGGGTCGGGCGGCACCACCAGCTTCATGGTGCGCGCGACCGTCATCGGTACGAGGACATGGCGCAGGTCACCATAGCGGTGCGAGCGGTCAAGCCAGATGTCGCCTGAGCGCAGCGCGTCGCGCAGGTGGAACATCACCGCGACCTCACGGAGGCGAGCATCGTCCCCGCCCTTTACCCGCAACTGACGACGCCATTTGGAATGCGGGCGCAGGAAATCGTCGGCCGCCGGGAGTTCGCCCTTGGCGGCGATGGCCTTCACCGCGTCGAGCAGGGGGCGGGCCACCGGCGCGGCTGCGAGGTCGAGGCAGCGGAGCATACGCGGCGCATAGCGGCGGAAGCGGTGATAGCCCCGATCGACATGCGCCAGCGGATCGTCGCCCAGCGTGTAGGTCAACGTCCTTGCCGTCGCAACGAGGCGGTCGAGCCGGTCCCATCCTGCCGCGTGCGCGACCGCATCCTCCAGCGACGCGCCCTCACCATGTGCGTCGAGCAGCGATCGCCCGAGCGCGGCGAACCCGTCCAGCGTCGCGGTGACCGCACCTCTGGTTTCCGCAGCACGCGCATCGTGCAACTGCTTCGCCTCGCGCCAAGTGCGGCCGACGATCCGGTCGTGCGTCTCGATAACGGCATCGGCAGTCGCGGCCGCCCATTCGATGACACAGACCGCGAGGATGGCGCGACGCCGATCGGCGTTCAGGTCACGCAGCCCATCGGCGAAATAACGTTCGCCCTGCCTGCGCAGACAAGCGACGCGGTGCGGCGGGATGCCGGCGAGCAGGTCAGCGCCGAGGTTCATCGCGCGCAAGAACTCTAATCGGTCGAGCAGCCGGTTCGCCGCGCCGGAATTGTTGCCCGGCTCGATCCGGCGCAGCCAGCTGAAGCGGCTGATCGCGCCCGGCAGCATCTCGGTCGTCAGCCGGTCGAGCCGGGTGCAGGCGACACGATCGAGGCGCGCGGCGATCCGCTTCTCGATCGCGCGCTCGGCCGCGACCAGCGCGTCGGCGCACAGCCGCTCGATGGTGGTGATCGCCGGCAGGATGGTTATGGTGTCGCGACAGCGGGCGATGAAGCGCCGGGCAAGATCGTCGTTGGAGCGCGCCTGTTCGGCTTCGGCGAGCAGCCAGTCGCGGAATGCCCGTCCCGGTGCGCCCTGACCGGGGAACGCCCTGTAGCCGTAGGTCCGGCGCAGCACCTCCATGTGCTGCTGGCGGGTCTGGCGGCGGACGGCATAGCGGACGAGCGTGTCGCCGGTGATGCCGAGCTGGGCACCGAGGAAGGCCGACACCGCCAGCGGGATGACTTCGCCCGGTGCCAGCATCCGGCCGGGATAGCGCAGCGCACACAGTTGCAGCGCGAAGCCGATCCGGTTCTCCGGGCGTCGTCGTCGGTCGATATGGATCAGATCGTCGTCGGCCAAGATGTAATGCCGCAGCAGCGACGGCTCGTCGGTCGGCAGGTCGAGCAGCGCCGACCGTTGCCGGGCGCTCAGGATATGGCGGCGCGGCATGGCCCAGTGTCCCAGTTGAACAGAAGTCTGTTTTGAACAACACTGAACCTACGCAGATCAAGGGTTTTCGGGGCCGGATTTCAGGAAGGTTCGATTGGGACAACGCGCCGCCATCTACGCCTGCGTCTCGACCGCCGACCAGTCGTGTGAGCGGCAGCTGCGCGACCTCGCCGGTTTCGCAGAGCGTGGCGGCTATGAGGTGGTCGAGGTCTTCCGCGAAACCGCCTCGGTCATGAAGGGCAACCGCTCGGCGCGCGCCGAGGTGATGAAGCTGGCGCAAGCCCGCCACATCGATGCGATCCTCGTTACCGAACTCAGCCGCTGGGGCCGCTCGACGCAGGACCTGCTCGACACGCTGAACCGGCTGTCGGGCTGGCGCGTGTCGGTGGTCGCGATGAGCGGCATGACGTTCAAGGTCGACACACCGCACGGGCGGATGATGGCGACGATGCTTGCCGGTATCGCGCAGTTCGAGCGCGACATGTTGAGCGAACGGGTGCGCTCCGGCCTTGCCGGGGCACGGGCGCGGGGCCGCAAGCTCGGACGGCAGACCGGCGACCGAGCCAAGTCCGACCGGCTCGCCCCCAAAGTGCTGGTCCTCGTCGCCGAGGGGCGCAGCTATCGCTGGATCGCGCGCGACCTCAGCCAACAAGAACACCGTCGCCGCGATCGTCGGACGGGCGCGAGAGGATGCGGTTCCCAATACCGTAATAGCAGAGTGAGCCAATGTCTGCTTCTGTGGGAAGAGCCACTTACGCCCCAATTGCCGACATTGGGCTACCATGGCACGTTCAGCATCATGAGCATGGAAAAACGCAATGCGGATACCTATAAGAAATAGGGCGAAAGACCCCTGACGGTGTTCGTAGAACTGCAATGCGACCAGTTCGAAGTTCCCGTCGGAGGTGAGGCGATTGTTCGTCTTGCAGACGGCCGCCCTCACTCAATTGATGTCGATCGCGACTGGGTCACTATCTGGGACGAAGGGGGTGACGCATCGGTTGAGGTCATCTCCAACAGCGACAAGCGCGTTGATGACGCACTGATGCTCGCCCACATCTGGCTCCATAGGATGGGCGCAGAGGCCGACGCGCTGTTTCTGGACGACACAGTGGAGAGTCTAGGAGCCGTGGACTCTTGGGATTCCCAAGGCTGACGTGATCTGATTCAAGGTTGCTTTCTGCGGGAGGCGATCATGGGCGTGCTGGATCGATTGATCTTGGGCGATGAGCAGTGGGGGCGGATGTCGCGGCACATCATCGGCGACGAGCGGACACGCGGTTCATCGGGGCGCGACAACCGGATGTTTGTGGAAGCGGTGCTGTGGATCGTGCGGACGGGTTCGCCCTGGCGCGATCTGCCTGACGTGTTCGGCCCGTGGAACAGCGCGTTCCGCCGGTTCAGCTGTTGGAGCGCCAAGGGCATCTGGCACCGCATCTTCGCTGCCATGGCCGATGATGGCGACTTTGAATACCTGATCGTCGACAGCACCATCATTCGTGCCCACCAGCGTGCGTCGGGCGCTAAAAGGGGGCTGAAGATCAGGCGCTCGGCCGTTCTCGCGGCGGCCTGAGCACCAAGATCCACATGGCTGTGCGCGGGCTTGGCAACCCCGTCGCCTTCCGACTCACCGCCAGTCACCGTGGCGACGTGCCGCAAGCCGCACCGCTCATCGCCGGGCTGCCGGCCCAGGTCGTGCTGGCCGATGGCGCCTACGATGCCGCGCACTTCTGCCAGATCATCGCCGACAAAGGCGCTACCGCCGTCATCCCCAACACGCCCCAGCGGGCCAGCAGATACCCTTTCGACCGGCACCTCTACCGCGAGCGACACCTCGTCGAATGCTGCTTCTCCCGCCTCAAGCAATTCCGACGCGTCGCCACTCGCTTCGAGAAAACCGCCCGAAACTACCTCGCCATCTTCACTCTCGCCGCCACCATCCTATGGCTTCGGTAAATGTCCACACCTCCTAGAACCAAGCATTGGGTATTTCGCCGCGCGGAACTGGGTATTCCAGGCATTCTACACGGGTTTTTCAGGTCACGATGTGCCATCTCAGGATGGATGAAACGGTCGTTGCGTGTTGGCGGGCTGGAGCGACGGCCGCCCGGTTGAACGAGGCGGCTCGCAAGGCACGAACCTTCCCCGAATTAAGCGGGGCACCCTTCGACACCGACACTGCTCGAACGGCTTTCGATCGAGCTTTAGGCAAAGGCAGCTAACCCCTAGAGGCTGTTATGAACCTATGGCGAGTTGAACGACTTGCTTCATCATGAGGCATGCGAAGGCTACGACATGAAGTCCGGCGAGTGTTTCGGCGTAGCGTTCATAATCTTTGACGAGGCGGCGGAAGCGGGTTGCCCAGGCGAATGATCGTTCGACAACCCAGCGGCGCGGCAGCAGCACGAAGCCGCGTTTGGCTTCAGGCAGCTTGACGACCTTCAGGGCGATACCGTGCCCGGCCGCGGCATTGACGGCACGCTCGCCGGTATAGCCCTGGTCCACCCAGGCGATCTCGACGTGCCCATCGGTGACGGCCTGCACGGTGCGGGCGAGCCACTCCACCTCACCGCGATCCTCGGCGCTGGCGGGTGTGACGTGCAGCGCCAGCAGATGACCCAGCGTATCCACCGCCATGTGAATTTTCGAGCCTTTCTTGCGCTTGCCCACGTCATAGCCGGCTCGTTCCCCGCTCTCGGGCGTCGATCGCAGCGTCCGACTGTCGATGATGGCGGCGCTGGGTTCGGCCGGGCGTCCTGCGGCTAGTCGCAATACACCGCGCAGATCGTCCACCATCGCCTCGAAACAGCCCGCTGCCAGCCAGCGTTGCGTCTGTTGGTACACCGCAGCCCAGGGAGGCAGGTCGTTCGGCATCCACCGCCACGGTGCGCCCGTCTTCACGATGTAACGCAAGCCGTTGAAAACCTCGCGCAGATCATGCTCTCGTTGGCCCGCATCCTCCCGCTGCAACAGCAGGTATGGCACGATCAGCGACCATTCCTCGTTGTTGATGTCAGACGGATACGGCTTGCGGCAAACACTCATCCAAAATCAGATGAATCAGCCGATCCTCCAAGTCCATAACAGCCCTAGGTCGAGCTAGGTCGTGAACCCATAAACGTGAACCGAGTGGCGCATGCAGCGTGAGCGGCTTACAGTTCGCATATGCCGCTTGCCCGCAAGATCATTCTTCACGCTCCTGTATCGGATGAGACGCTGCTTGATGGCTTTGTCGAGCAATGTCTGAACGATGGTGTATCGCTTGTGACTGTCGTCGGGCCGGGCTGCGGCAGGATTGAGGACATCATCGACGAGATCGTTGTAGGTGATGGAAGCGATGGCTCTCGCTTCTTATGCACCACATCCCATCCGACCGAGCCGTTCGAGGATGTGTTGAACATGGCGATAACATGGGAGTTCGAGCGCGGAGACCCAGTCGAGGAGGTTCGGCTTTAGAAGCAACCGCCATCCACAATTGCGGCTTCCAACTTACAACCTGTTCTGATTCAGCATCGGCATGAGCCGATACGACCTGAGCGACTTCGAGTGGCGCGTGATAGAGCCGCTCCTGCCCAACAAGCCGCGAGGGGTACCGCGTATTGATGACCGGCGCACGCTGAACGGTATCTTCTCGGTGCTGCGCTCCGGCGCGCCATGGCTTGACTTGCCGGAGCGCTACGGCCCGCGCACCACCTGCTACAATCGGTTCAATCGACGGCGGCAGTCAGGTGTGTGGAACCGGCTGATGGACGCCATCAGCGCCGCTCACGACGGCGAGATCCAGATGATCGACAGCACTTCCGTCCGGGCGCACCAGCAAGCTGCGACCGGAAAAAGGGGGTCCAGATCATTGTCTCGGTCGCTCCCGAGGCGGGCTCACGACCAAGATCCACGTCGTTGTCGATGCGCAAGACCTCCCGATCCGGCCCGGCTTGACCGCTGGACAGGCGCACGATGGGCAGATTGCTGACACGCTGCTCAACCATTTCGGCCCGCGCACCATCGTGCTCGCCGATAAGGCCTACGATGCCGACCGCATCCGCGAGTTGATTCAGTACCAAGGCGCCACGCCCAACATCCCGCCCAAGAGCAACCGCAAGTGGAAGCCCTGCTTCAGCAAGCGGCTCTACCGTGAGCGCAACCTCATCGAACGCTTCTTCTCCAAACTGAAGCACTTTCGCCGCGTTGCCACCCGCTACGACAAGCTGGCCGCCAACTTCCTCGCCATGGTCCAGCTTGCTTCAATGCGGCTATGGCTCCGAGCTTATGAGTCTACGGCCTAATCCGCCTAGGGTGTCATTTCGCCCTCAGCCGGAACCGACCCCAGGTTCGACGGAACGGCTCACCATATCCCCTTGTCCGCCCTGAACGAGCCAGGAGCGTCGCCGGCTCTTGGCGGTTCGACAGGTCAACCCTCCGGGGTTCGATTCACGACGTGCTGGCGGCCAGCCGCTGCAAACTTTCCTCAAGGCTGACACGGGGCTTCCATCCGGTTGCGGTGCGCAGGCGCTGGGCGTCGCCCACGACGATGGACGTGTCGTCGGCCGAGTTTCCCTGGGCCGAAAACAGCACCTCTCCGATTGGCTTGTGGAGGATACGGGCGGTTGCGCGCACCACGTCCGAGATGCTGGTCGGCTGACCGCTTGCCACGTTGAAGGCGGAAAAGGGCAGGCTGGGCGCGTCGAGGAGCGCGAAATAGGCCGCGACGATATCCGACACGTCCAGGAAATCGCGGATGCTGTCCAGCCCGAGCATCTGAATGGGTTCCCCATCGATGGCCGCCTTCACCCGGCAGACGATCGAGGGGATGACGAGATCGGGGCGCATCCCGGAACCGATATGGTTGAACGGCCGCGCGACGACGGCCTCCAGACCGGACGTTCGGCAAACGATCGCTTCCCCGATCGTCTTGGCCAAACCGTAATTGCCGCGAGGATCGAGGGGATCGTCCTCTACAAGCGGCTTGGTGCTGGCTCCGTACACCAGGCACGAACTGGTGAACACGAGCCGCCCCGACGTCAGATGGCGGCACAGGTTGAGCGTCATCTCCACCGATTCCGCCAGCGGCTCGTAGGAGGTGAACCGTGCCGGCACGGTTTCGCTGGCCAGATGAAGGATGTGGGGCACGTCACGCGGCAGCGTGGCAACCGAGGCGCGATCCAGCAGATCGACCTGATGCCATGCCACATCATCGGGCAGCCACGTCGGACGGGTGCCGCGACCGGTCGCCAGAATGGCATATCGATCGCGGCCTGCCGCTATGACGTGGCGTCCAACGAATCCGGACGCCCCGGTAACGAGGAGTGCCGGCCGTTCAGACAATCCGCGCCTCGAGTTCATCGATGTTGCGGTGGTTGCGCTCACGCTTTGCCAGTTCGAGATCGCTCTCGACCATCATCCGTGCCAGCGACGCGACATCGGTCTTCGGCGTCCAGCCCAGCTCACGCTCCGCCTTGGAATAGTCGCCAAGCAGATAGTCGACCTCGGCCGGGCGGTAGAAGCGCTCGTCGATCTCAACAAAATCCTGCCAGTCGAGGTCAAGCGGTTCGAACGTCAGCTGCAGGAAGTCGCGGATCGAGATCGCCGTGTTGGTCGCGACGACGAAATCATCGGCGTGATCGTGCTGCAGCATGCGCCACATCGCCTCGACATAGTCGCCGGCGAAGCCCCAGTCGCGCTTGGCGTCGAGATTGCCGAGATACAGCTTCTTCTGAAGCCCCAGCTTGATGCGGGCGGCCGCCAGGGTGATCTTGCGCGTGACGAAGGTTTCGCCGCGGCGCGGGCTCTCGTGATTGAACAGGATGCCGTTGCTGGCGAACATCCCATAGCTCTCGCGGTAGTTCACCGTCTGATAATGGGCATAGACCTTTGCACAGGCATAGGGGCTGCGCGGCTGGAAACGCGTTTCCTCGCTCTGCGGCGGGTTCGCCGAGCCGAACATCTCGCTCGAACCGGCTTGGTAGAAGCGGATCTGCTTGGGATCGCGCTGGATCGAGGCGCGGATCGCTTCGAGCAGCCGAAGCACGCCGGTGCCCGTCACGTCACAGGTATATTCCGGCTGGTCGAAGCTGACCCGGACATGGCTCTGCGCCGCAAGGTTGTAGATCTCGTCCGGTTGGGTCAGGTCGATCAGGTGACGCAGGGAATTGGCATCCGACAGATCGCCGTAATGCAATGCGAAGCGGTCACTATAGGCCTCGTCCAAAAGGCGATCGATACGCCATGTGTTGACGGTGCTGGCCCGGCGGACCATTCCGTGGACCTTGTAGCCCTTCTCGACCAGTAGTTCGGCGAGATAGCTGCCGTCCTGGCCGGTCACGCCGGTGATGAGGGCGGTCTTGCTCATAATTGCAAACTCCGTAAGCGGCGAAATCGTCGGTTGTGAAAGATGGGGCCGCTGGAATCAGCGCACTGTTGCTGGGAACAGCAGTGCATTGGCAAAGTCAAGGCTTTGCTCTAGCGTGGGCGTGGCGATCAGGGCAATTCCACCCAATCGAACCACGGCATCGGCGGTTGCGGTGAGATGGATCGAATTGCCGGCGACATCCGTCTCGGTGGGGCGGCAGATGCTGGTCAATGCCTGCCACGTCGAACCGCTCAATCTCGCGCCGCTCGACATTCCACGGGCGCCGGTGACTTGTGCCATCGCCTCACCGGACATCATGCGGTAGATGATGAGGACGACGATCCAGTGATTGGCCGGAATGGCCCGCCCGATCGTCGGAAACAGTCGATCACCTTGCCGCAGCATGACCTCGGTACAGGCAGTTATGCCGGGCAATGCCGCATCCTGCGGGATCGCTCGACCACCCTGGATGCGTGAACCCTTCAGGGGCGCCATCGCCGAGCATGGGTCAGCGAACAGGGTTTGTTGCTGGAATGCCAGGGACTGCGCGCGCGGCAGCGGGACATGGAACCAGGGCATCTGCAAGGCGTCGCGCTGGATCGGTGCCGCGACGGACCGTGCGAGCCCCGCCACGGTCCCGGTCACGGCGGTCGCCAATTCATGGGCCACACTGCTGGACCCATCGGTCGCCATGGCGAAATCGCTCAGGTCGCATGCACGGGTCGCGATGGACGAACCACGCAGTGTCACGTTCCCGACGGGGCTATTCTCGATCAGGATGGTGGGCGTTACCTGGTCGGCGAAGAGATATTGGGCGGCGGGATGGCGATCCTGCCCGATGGTCAGGTTCCGTCCCGTTGCGGTGCCCTCGTTCCACTGGTCGCGGATGACGATACCGGGCGCGCGCGAGCCACGAAATCGCCGAAAATAGTGAACGAACCCGCGACCGTTTTCGACGATGTTCTGCTCGAGCGTGATCTGCCCGCTGCCTTCGACCGGACTGTCGACGAACAGCATCGCTTTTTCGAAATTGCTGAGCCAGCACCGACGAACGACCAGACAGCCACCATGCATCAGGTCGGCGCCGTCCCGTTCGCCTGGCGTGGTGACATGGATATGGTAGTCCGCGTGATCGAACTGGCATTGATCGAGTTGCAGATCGATGGAGCCGAACCGCCGTTCGATGCAGCGCGTGGCCCCGGCAAAGGCACAGCGGGCGAAATGCGTCTCGCCGGAATATTCGGCATTCGAGACGTAGCGTGTCCCGCCCGCAGAAAACAGGGAACCGGCACCTGCGAATCCACGAAACCCCAGATCGTGGATCGAAACGGGGGCGATCGCCCCGTTTCGATAAAGCGCCGTCACGGCCGCGGCATCGGCAGATGCCGGGATCAGGATGCTGCTACTGGCACCCGTCCCGCTCAGATGGACCGACCGGGCCGTAAGGACGAGCGCGATCCTATAACGTCCGGTCGGAAAATAAAGACGTCCTCCGCCCCGCTGGACGAGCGTGTCGTAAGCACGCTGGACGGCCGCGCTGTCGTCCGTCTGCCCATCGCCGACCGCGCCGAAATCAAGCACCGATACAGCGTTGATCCCCGGCGCCTGGGGCGGCGCGGGCGGCATGCCGATCGAGCGCAACGCCTGCGTGATCGGCACGGCCGCCGCGACCGTCCCGCCGGTGATCAGGGCGCGGCGGTCGATCGTCATGTGGACGGATGCGGACGGCGGGGCGACGTCATGCGAATGATCGGCTCAGCCCTCGACCGCCTTCAGGATAGCCCGCCCATAGGCGGTTTTGCTGAACCGCTGGCCTGCGGCACGTGCCTGATCGGCGTTGATGAACCCCATTTCGAACGCGATCTCTTCCAGACAGGCAATCTGGATACCCTGACGATGCTGCAGCGTGCGAACGAATTCAGACGCCTCGAGCAGGCTGTCATGCGTGCCGGTGTCTAGCCAGGCATAACCACGGCCCATCGGCTCGACGTACAGATCGCCGGCCTCCATATAGAGGCGGTTGAGGTCGGTAATTTCGAGTTCGCCACGCGCCGAAGGCTTCAGGTTGCGGGCCATGTCCACGACGCGGTTGTCATAGAAGTAGAGGCCCGTGACGGCATGGTCGGACTTCGGCTGCGAAGGCTTTTCCTCCAGGGAGATGGCCCGGCCGTCTTCGCTGAGTTCGACGACGCCGTAACGCTCGGGATCCTCGACGCGGTAGCTGAAGACGGTCGCGCCGTTCTTGCGGGCGACCGCGCTGGCCAGCAGGTCGGTGAGGTTGGCACCGAAGAAGATGTTGTCGCCCAGTACCAAGGCAACATTGTCGTCACCGATGAAATCCGCGCCGATCGTGAACGCCTGTGCCAGACCCTCTGGCCGGGGTTGCTCGGCATAGGTGATCGATAGCCCGAACGATGAGCCGTTGCCGAAAAGACGCTGGTAATTGTCCATATATTCGGGCGACGAGATGATCAGGATATCGCGGATACCGGCGAGCATGAGCACCGATAGCGGGTAATAGATCATCGGCTTGTCATAGACAGGCAGCAATTGCTTGTTGACCGCCAGTGTCGCCGGATGGAGCCGCGTGCCCGAACCGCCCGCAAGGATGATGCCCTTCACTGCTTTGCTCCGATCAATTCGTCTAGAATATCGCCCAAGGCTTCGGGCCAGGGGCGGGGGGTGATGTTATAGGCTGCGGTGATCGCACCGTGATCCAGCAGCGAGTTGACGGGCCGCTTGGCCGGTGTCGGATATTCCGCCGTGGTAATGCCGACCACCTCTGCCGTCGGGCCGCCCCGTGCGGCGCTTTGCGCAAAAATTTCGGTTGCGAAGCCCGCCCAGGTCACCGCGCCCGCATTGCTGAAGTGATAGGTGCCGCTCGGTGTGTCGGCGTCATCAGCAAGGCGCACCGCGATCGTCATCAGCGCGTGAGCCAGATCGGCCGCGCTTGTCGGGCTGCCGGTCTGGTCGTCGACCACGCGCAGGACTCCATTGGTCGCCCCGACGCGCAGCATCGTCTTGATGAAATTGTTTCCGTGTGCCGATACGACCCAGGCGGTGCGCACGATGGCATGACGCGCGCCGCTGGTTCGTACGGCGAGCTCGCCGCCCAGTTTCGATGCGCCATAGACGCTCAGGGGGCCTACGGCATCGTCCGGATGCCGTAGGCCTTCCTTGTCACCCGGGAATACGTAGTCGGTCGAAACCTGCACAAGCGGGATATCGGCCTTGGCGCAGGCCTCGCCGAAGGCGGCCGGGGCCATAGCGTTGACCGCCCATGCCGTGACAATGTCGCTCTCGGCCTTGTCGACAGCGGTGTAGGCCGCGCCATTGATGATCGCGGCCCATGGGCGCTCGGCCACACGGGCCGCGATCGCCGCGGTATCGGTCAGATCGAGGTCCGCGAGATCGATCGCAACGACCTCCCAGCCCTGGGGCCAGGCACATCGTTGCAGTTCGGTGCCGAGTTGCCCCTGGCCCCCGGTCACGAGCACATAGCGGGTCATGCCATCACCCTCCCGTCAACAATCAGGCCCGTCGACATGTTACGCGACCCCACGGCGTTCGGCCGCCTTTGCGGCGATCAGCGGGCGCCACCAATCCTCGTTGTCGAGATACCATTGCACCGTCTTTGCGATGCCGGTCTCAAAGGTTTCGGCGGGCGTCCAGCCCAGTTCGTCGCCGATGCGGCTGGCGTCGATGGCATAGCGCTTGTCATGGCCCGGACGATCGGCGACTGAAGTGAGCTGCGTGGTGTAGGATTGGCCATCGGCACGCGGGCGCTTCTCGTCGAGGATGGCGCAAAGGGTCTTGACCACCTCGATATTCTGCCGCTCGTTATGGCCGCCGACATTGTAGGTCCGACCCGGCTCGCCGCGTTCGAACACCGTCTGCAGCGCCCGTACATGGTCTTCGACATAAAGCCAATCGCGGACCTGATCGCCCTTGCCGTAAATAGGCAACGGTTCGCCATCGAGGGCCTTGGCGATCATCAGCGGGATCAACTTCTCGGGGAAGTGATAGGGGCCGTAATTGTTCGAGCAGTTCGTGATGAGCACGGGCAGGCCGAAGGTGTGGCCCCAGGCCGAAACCAGATGATCGCTGCCCGCCTTCGACGCCGAATAGGGCGATCGCGGATCATAGGGGGTTTCCTCGGTGAACAGTCCGGTATCGCCCAGCGATCCGTAGACCTCGTCCGTCGAGATGTGGTGGAAACGAAAGGCGCGCTTGGCGTCATCGTCGAGCGCGAGCCAATAGGCGCGTGCCTCGGCCAGCATCGTGTAGGTGCCAACGACATTGGTCTGCACGAATGCGCCGGGTCCATCGATCGAACGATCGACATGGCTTTCCGCGGCGAGATGCGTGATGATGTCGGGCCGGAAAGCGGCGATCGCGTCACGAACCTCCTCGGCATTGCAGATATCGCCCTTCACGAAGCGATAGCGATCGTTGTCCGAGACGCTTTCGACCGTCGAGAGCGTTCCCGCATAGGTCAGCTTGTCGAAATTCAGTACCTCATGGGCACTGTTTTCGATCAGGTGCCGAACAAGGGCCGAACCGATGAAACCGGCCCCGCCGGTGACGAAGATACGCATAGGTTATGTCTCTCAGGCCAGCGGCGTCAGGGGACGCCCGTCATAGGTGAAGGGGCTGTCGAAATCGGCGAGCAAGGGCTGAACGCGATCCTTCGCGGACAGCTCGGGCGAGATCCCGGCGGGGATGGGCCATTCGATACCGATGGCGGGGTCGTCCCAGCGGATGCCGCCGTCATGATCCGGCGCGTAGGTGTCGGAACACTTGTAGGTGACTTCGCAGTCGGGCTCCAGCGTCACGAAACCATGAGCGAAACCGATCGGAATGAACAGCTGATGTCCGTTTTCAGCCGAGAGCTCGGCACCGACCCATTGACCATAGGTTGGTGAATCCCGCCGGACATCGACCGCGACGTCGAAGATGCGACCGCGGATGCAGCGCACCAGCTTGTCTTGGCCGCGCGGGGGTGCCTGGAAGTGCAGGCCCCTCAGCGTAAAGGCAGGGACGGAGAGCGAATGATTGTCCTGCACAAAGCTAGGGGTGATGCCGAGGGCATCAAATGCCGGGACCGAATAGACCTCGGTGAACCAACCGCGGGCATCACCGAAGCGTTTCGGACGAACGAGCTGAACGGGGGAAGATGAAATAGCCACGGCATGGGCTAGTAACTATGGTCATCCTGATTGGCCAGATGGCAAGAGGCCGGGAATCCGACGCGTCTCGGTTTTTTTGCCGGAAAAATTGGTGTAGCGTCGCTATATGTCTCGTCGCTCAGCCGTTTCCCGCCGCCCCACGCTCATTAATCGATACTCCCTGCATCTGGCGCTGCTGTTCGTGCTGTTGTGCGCCGTGTGGGTCGGTGGGGGGGCGTCCCGCGCGGATGCACTGGGTCAGGTGCTGGTCCGCAGCGTGGCGCTGGTGCTGATGATCGTTGCGGCGCTCTTTGCCGACCGGCCGGTGGTGGGCGCCGCGCGACCCGTCGTCGTTATTCTTGCCCTGGCGCTGTTGCTGGTGTTTCTACAACTCTTGCCCTTGCCGCCCGGAGTGTGGGAGGTGCTGCCCGGCCGGCAGCCTTTCATGCAGGCTGCAACCGCCAGCGGACAGTCCCAGCCATGGCGTCCCCTGGCGATCGTTCCGGGTGCTGCGATCAATGCGGCCGCGTCGCTCGTCGTTCCGATCGCAACGCTGATCTTCGTCCTCGGGCTCAAGGAGGCGGAGCGTTCGCTCCTACCGGGCATGCTTCTGGGGTTTGTCGCGGCTTCGATGTTGCTGGGGCTCGTGCAGTTTTCGGGGTCGGGCATGGACAACCCCCTGATCAACGAAACGGTAGGGTATGTGAGCGGGACCTTTGCCAATCGCAATCATTTTGCCCTCTTCCTGGCGATCGGATGCGTGTTGGCACCGGCCTGGGCGATCCAGTCCCCCCAGGGCGGTCGGTGGCGGGTTTCGCTGGCGCTGGGCCTGGTGCTGCTGTTCATCCTGCTGATCCTGGCCAGCGGGTCGCGGGCTGGCCTCGCGCTCGGCGCGCTCGGCGTCGTGTTCGGTGGCGCATTGGCGCAGGCGCGGCTCAGGCGCACGCTTCGCGGCAAGCCGCGTTGGGTCCTTCCGGTGGTGCTGGCGGTTGCTGCGGGGCTGATGGTGTCGTCCGTCGCGCTCAGCGTCGCGGCGGATCGTGCGGTATCGGTCAACCGATTGCTGATGGTCGATGCGGAAAGCGACATGCGGGGCCGGGCGTTGCCGACCGTCATCGCGATGATCCGCACCTATTTCCCGGTGGGATCGGGCCTGGGCGGCTTTGACCCCCTGTTCCGCATGCACGAACCGTTCGCGCTCCTCAAGCCCACCTATTTCAACCATGCGCACAATGACTGGCTGGAAATCGCGCTCGACGCGGGCGTGCCCGGCATTGCGTTATTGCTGGCTTCGGCCCTCTGGTGGGGCAAGGCCAGCGTGCGCGCGTGGCGATCGGCAGCAGGAAGCGTCACGGCCCGGCTGGGATCGGCAATACTTCTGCTCGTAATGCTGGCCAGCCTTTCCGATTATCCCGCTCGAACGCCCATGATGATGGTAACGATGGTTGTGGCGGGGGTATGGTTGGCGGGAACCGGGTCTCTGCGGGGATCAGCTTTACCCTTGCGAAGCCAGCATCTATAGCACGCCCATCAGCCTGCCGCGTTTAGGAAGCTTCTTCAAGACATGCGTAAGTTATGTTGTGCCTTGTTCCTGGTCCTTGCCGTGTCGGCATGCTCAGGACGAACCGAGCTTCAGTCGACGTCGAGGTTGACCGTCGTGCGCGACGAGCATGAGCTGCCGGCGCCTGGCCGTGCCGATCTCACGGCTGCGGATCGACCATCCCTGATCGGTCCGCTCGACACGATCCAGGTCGATGTGTTCAACGTTCCCGATCTCAGCCGGGAAATCCAGGTCGATGCCAGTGGCCGGATTTCGATGCCGCTGGCCGGCACGATCGATGCCCGGGGCAAGACCGCCGACGAGCTGGCACGCGGTGTCGAGACGGCATTGCGGGCGCATTATGTGCGTGACCCCGAAGTCACCATCAACATTAAGAGCTCGGTCAGCCAGGTCGTGACCATCGACGGGCAGGTCGTGGAACCCGGCCTGTATCCGGTCACCAACCAGATGACGCTGATGCGGGTCATCGCATCGGCAAAGGGGTTGTCCGAATTCGCGCGCACGGAGGACATCGTCATTCTGCGTACCGTCAATGGACGGAAAATGGCGGGGCTCTATAATATTGGCGCCATTCGCAACGGCGCCTATGACGATCCCGCAGTCTATGCGAACGACGTGATCGTCGTCGGAGACTCTCCGCAACGGCGCCTGTTCCGCGATTTCGTCTCGTTGTCGCCGATCCTGGCCGCACCGCTTCTCGCGATCCTGCAATAAGGTCCGTCCGTCTATGAATCTTGTTGCATCCCACGGCGTTGGCGCCGAGCCGTCGAGCATGACGCGCGGCGTCGGCACCGCAGAGCCGGTTCCGGTCATTCGGCAGTATCTGCGCGTCCTGCTGCGCTGGCGCTATGTCATCATCGGTACGGTCGTCGCCTGCTGCGTGCTGGGGCTGATCGGCACGCTGCTGATGACGCCGAAATATACCGCCTCCACGACGATCGAGATTTCGCGGGAATCGGACCGGGTCACGGACTTTCAGGGCGTCAATCGCGAAGCGAGCGTCGCCGACCAGGAATTCTACCAGACCCAGTACGGATTGCTGGAATCGCGCGCCCTGTCGGAGCGCGTCGCGACGCAGCTCGGCCTGGTCGACGACCCCAAATTCTTCGCCATGTTCGGCGTATCGGCCAAGGATCCGGCCTTTCAACAGGTCGGCGGGCGGTATCCGGCCAGCGGACGGGCAACGCGCCAGCGTATCGCGGGCGAAATCCTGCTGAAGAACTTCAAGGTAGTGCCGACCCGCCTGTCGCGCCTGGTCAATCTTCGTTTCACGGCGCCCGATGCGGCGCTTGCCGCCAAGGTGACGAACGCCTGGGCCGAAAATTTCATTCAGACCAATCTGGAGCGCAAGATCCAGGCGACGTCCTATGGTCGCAACCTTCTCCAGCGCCAGCTTGCCCAGCTCAAGGAACGGCTTGATCAGTCGCAACGGCAGCTGGTCGCCTATGCGTCGGCCCAGCGGATCATCAACCTTCCGGCACAGACCAGCGGTGATGGCAAATCGACCAGCGAACGTTCGATCATCGCGGACAATCTGGCGGCGTTGAATACGGCGTTGACCCAGGCGACGGCCGACAGGATCCAGGCTGAAGCTCGGTATCAACAAGCTGGCCGTTCTGGCGCCTCGAGCGAGGCACTGCGCAACCAGGCGATCAATGCGCTTCGCCAGAAGCGTGCCGAACTGGCGGCGGACTATCAGCGCCTGATGACGCAATTCGAGCCGGGCTATCCGGCCGCGAAAGCGATCAAGTCGCAGATCGACCAGTTGGATCGCAGCATTGCACGTGAAGAAAGCCGCGTGTCCGGGTCGATGCTGGCGGATTATCGCGAGGCTCGCGAGCGCGAGCAGAATCTGGAAGCGAAGGTCGACCAGCTGAAGAACAGCTATCTCGATCTGCGTCGGCGCAGCATCCAGTACAACATCTATCAGCAGGAAGTGGACACCAACCGCGCCCTCTATGACGGCCTGTTGCAGCGTTTCAAGGAAATTGGTGTCGCAGGCGGCGTTGGTGTGAACAACGTATCGGTGATCGATGTCGCCGATGTGCCACAGCGCCCGTCCAGTCCACGCCTGATCCTCAATCTGGCCGCTGCCCTGCTTGCCGGACTGGTGATCGGTGCGCTCGCCGCATTCGCGCTGGAGCAGATCGACGAGGCGATCGCCGATCCGGAAGAGGTGGAAAGGCGTCTGGGCGTTCCATTGCTCGGGTCCGTGCCGAAGGTCGACGGCATCACCCCGAAGGAGGCATTGCTCGATCGGAAGTCGGATCTCGTCGATGCGTATATCGCGGTCCAGACCAACCTGGCCTTTACGACCGAGCATGGCGTGCCGCGCTCGTTCGCGGTGACGTCGACACGACCGGCGGAGGGCAAGTCGACCACGGCGCTGGCATTGGCCACGACACTGGCACGTTCGCAGCGTCGCGTGATCCTGGTCGATGGCGACATGCGTTCGCCATCGGTCCATCATCTCGGTGGTGTGGACCATGATTACGGTCTCAGCAATTTCCTGTCCGGGCAGGACAATCTGGACGCCATGATCTTCAACATGGCCGATCTGGGTATCTCCGCCATGTCGGCAGGGCCGATCCCGCCCAATGCGGCGGAACTGTTGACCGGCACGCGGTTGTCGGTGCTGATCGAGCGTCTGCTCGAGCATTACGACCATGTCGTGATCGACTCCCCGCCGGTCATGGGGCTGGCAGATGCGCCGCTGATCGCCGGTCGTGTCGAGGGTGTGATCTACGCCGTCGAATCGCACGGTATCCGTTCGACCATGGTCAAGACGGCGCTGAACCGTCTTGCCAATGCACATGTGATCGGGGGCGTTCTCACGAAGTTCGAAGCCCGCAAGGCGCATTACGGCTATGGTTATGAATATGGCTATGGTTATGGGCGCACGGATGAGGCTCGCAGCTGATGTCGAGGCGTCGGCGCGTGACCAGGCCCAAGAGTGAGTGGGTGATACGTGGCCTGCTGGCGCTTTTCCTGGTGGGCGTCGGCATTCTGACCGTGCCGCGCACCCTGGCCTTCGCGATGCGGAGCGGTAATCCGGCCCTCGCACACCGTCTCGCACCGGGTGACGGGCGGATCACGGCGGTGCTCAGCAGCGTGATGGCAGGGCCTGGTGCGACGAGCAAAGAACGTGCCGAGGCCGGTCGACTGGCACAGCGTGCCGTCCGGCAGGATCCGACAGCCGTTCTCGCCGTATCGACCCTGGGACTGAATGCACAGGTTCGGGGCGACAATGCCGGCGCGACCCGGCTGTTCGGCTATGCCGAGATATTGTCCCGCCGTGATCTCCAGAGCCAGATCTGGGCAATCGAGAACTCGGTCGCCCTTGGCAACGTCGCCCAGGCCATCCGACATTACGACATTGCGCTGCGAACATCGCGTGATGCACCGGATCTGCTGTTTCCCGTATTAGCCAATGCGATCGACGATGCGGCCATCCGTCGGGCCTTGGTACCGACCCTGGCGCAGCGACCGGTGTGGATGGATGGTTTCATAGCCTTCGTCGCCGGGCGGAGGGAAAATCCCGCAGCGGCCGCGTCTCTGTTCCATGCGCTGTCGCAAGCCAGGGTTACGATTTCGCAGACGGCGCAGACCGGTGTCGTCAACAACCTAGTCACCAATGGCGATATCGATGATGCCTGGCGATATTACGCGACCATTCGCCCTGGCGTCACGCGCCAGCGATCCCGCGATCCGGACTTCACGGCCAATCTCGAAACGCCATCGCTCTTCGATTGGAGCGTGGTCAACGACACGGGAATTTCGAGTTCCATCCAGCGCGGGGAGCAGGGCGGGGTTGTCGAATTCTCGGCGGCCTCCGGCGTCGGCGGTCCGCTGCTCCGACAGATGCAGTTCCTTCCTCCTGGCAGGTATCGCATCGTGGGACAGTCCAGCAATATCGACCAGCCCGATGACGCCTTGCCCTATTGGTCGCTCCGTTGCGACCAGGAGCGCGAACTCGGTCGGGTCGTCATACCTGTCTCGCGCACCAGAGGCGGAAGGTTCGCGGGGGATATCGATGTGCCCGCCGACTGCCCGATCCAGTATCTGACGTTGCAGGCTCGCCCCTCGGATCGTCCAGCCGGTTTGGCCGGGCAAATCGATAATTTCCGGTTGGAGGCGGCGCGATGATGATTACGCGGCGGCTTTGCCTGCTATCCGTATTGGGGCTGGCCTTCACGGCGCCTGTCCACGCACAGCAATATTCGTCTGGCAGAACCGCCTCATCATCGGCTGGTGAAGTCGGGCAGCGGCAAGCAAGGGACGCAACGACGATCGGCGATACGCCAATGGCAAGGTTGAACACACGAATCGAAAGTCGGATTGATAGCCGTCTGCGCACCCGCATCGACCGCGGCTATAGCGACGATCTGAACGGCGATCCTGCAACGTCATACTCACGGGCGCAGCAAAAGGTGCTGAATACCAAGAGGAACTGAGCGATCGTAAAAATCCGCTGGGAAAAAGATGCTGCATGACACCCGGAGCGCGTGCGAGCATTTCGAGCGTTCCTCCAGCATAGCCGGTTGGGCGCAAGACTTCACGGGACCGGATGATGCGCCATGGGCTTGGCTTATACCGTGCAAGCCGGACCCCATGACGCCGAACTGAGAAGTCCAGGGCTTGGAACGGTTACGACCACATGGCGTCGATCACATGTCGAAAGCGAGGACATGCCTGCCTCAGAGAATGTAAGCTAAATACGATAATGTCCTTTATCGTATTTTGGCGACCGTGAGGTACGTCTCCGGGCTTGGGCGGATGAACGTAATCAATCCAGCGATTTAAAAGACGGGGAGGGGACGAACCGCCAGCGTCTTACCCTCGACACGGTAACAGCATGCACCTCCGCGTGCATTTCGTGGCGGCAGGAATACAAAGCGGCCATTTAGGGATGTGAAACCGCCATGGGTCGTCTGCCCTATGTGCCCGAAACGATAACCGATACCGGACACCCCGCAGGCACCGTCCCCGCCCCCGGCCGATAGACCAGTCGCACCCGCCCCGGCCCGGTCGCCACGCATGCGGCCAGGTGGTAATCCCGCGCCAAGACCTCGCGCAGCACGGCCCGCGTCGCAGGATTGCCGAAGGCGAAGCGGGGATAGTCGTCGACGATCGCGCCGGGCCGCTGGTTGAGGATGCGGCGGATCTCGGTGACCGGATCGACGCCGATCGCGGCGCGGCTTGCCTCGTCGCGGGTGTTGAGGTGGCCGGGAAAAACCCATTTCGACGGCAAACAGTTGTGCGTCAGCAGATATAGCGCCGGATAGCCGTCATAGACATAGAGGCAGCCGCGCGCTGGCGTCGCGGCGCGGGCGACCGCGCGGGCCTCGGCCGCGCCGCCCTTGGCACGTTCGCTCAAGCCCAGCACGATCTGCCCCGCCGCAAAGATCGCGAGCGCGAACGCGGCGATACCGACCCGGCGCCAGCGGGCCAGCACCGGGGCGGCGACGAGCGTGGCGGGCAAGGTGACGGGCAGTGCGTAATGCGGGCTGCCGAACCTGCCATAGGCCAGCACCGCGACCACGCTGACCGCCAGCCACATCAGCAGGACGCGGAACCCCGCGCGCCGTGCCGGGGGCACATGCGCCCAGGGCCGCCCGAAGCCGATGACCAGCGCCAGCGGCAGCAGGATCCCGGCGCACGCCGCCAGCCCCTCCAGCTCGTCGGCCAGCGGCCGCGCCGCCTGTCCGCCGACCGAGACGAGATTGGCGAACACCCACGCCGCCCCCTGCCCCATCGCCGCATAGACGGCATAGGCGAGCAAGGTCGGCACCAGCGCGAGCGCCACCCAGACCAGCGCCATCCCCGCCAGCCGCCCCCACGCCACCCGCGCGCGCCAGCCCTGCCACAGCAGGATGCAACCGAACGCGAACCCTTCGGGCAGCACCGAATATTTGATCTGGAGCGCGATCCCCACCGCGCCCATCGCCAGCGCGCCCTGTCCGAACAGCCCCCCGCGCCGCTCGACCGCGCGGACCACGGCCGCCCCGGCGACCAGCATCAGCGCATTGTAGAAGACCGGCGACTGGCCCCCCTCCCCCTCCATCAGGTTCAGCCAGAGGATATAGAGGATCGCCGCCCCGGTCGCGGCAACCGGCCCAGCAAACCCACGCGCCAGCCGCTGGATGCCGAAGGCGGTCGCCACCACGAACCCGGTCGCGAGCAGCTTGTAGGCCAGGAACGGATCCCCGCCAAAGGCTTGCGCCCCGGCATAGAGCAGGAACAGCCCGATCGGCTTGCGGTCGAAAATATCGACATAGGGCAGCGCGCCGTCCCACATCCGGTTGCCGACCAGCAGATAGAATTGCTCGTCGAAACCGATCACCGGATTGCCGAACGTCTGCGCCCGCGCGACGAGCGCGACCAGAGTTAGCAGCAGCAGGAGGCCGCCTGCCCCCCGCATGGATGCTGCCCGTGCGCTGTGCCCCTGTCGTATCGTCATTGACCGCGCGCGTGGTTCGCTTTGGCGGTGAAGGCAAGCGCAAAGCGGAGCGGTCATGATGAATACGTCACGATGGGGTATATTTTCTGCCCCTGGCCATGCTATCGATCGGAAATATGGGCGGGATTTCGGTGCATACTCTGCTGCGATCGAGGCGATAGGCGGCTTTGCGCGTCCTGACCTTCCTGCACAGTTTCGAGCCCGGCGGGGTCGAGCGGATCGCGTTGCGGCTGGTGCGGCACTGGCGCGCGAGTGGTGTCGATGCGCCGCTGTTCCTGGGGCGGACCGATGGCGCGATGGCGCGCGATGTCGGGGACGATCTGGATTTCATCACGCCGCGACGGCGCTGGCCGGGGATCGCGCATTGGGAGACGATCTGGATGATCGCCACCCTGCCGCGCATCGTGCGTGCACTGCGCCCCGACATCCTGTTCTGCGCCGGCAATACCTATACCGTCGTGGCGGTGATGCTGAAGCTGGTGCTGGGGCGCGACTGTCCGCCGATCGTGGCCAAGATCAGCAACAATCTGGACCGCACCGACGCCTCATGGCTGTACCGCCTGTTCTACGGCCTGTGGCTGCGCATCCAGGGGCTGGCGATCGACCATTTCGTCGGCATGGAAAAGCCGATGCGTGCCGAGATCGTGCAGGGCGTGCGGGTGTCCCCGGCGCGCGTCGCGATCATCCCCGACCCCGCCCTGTCCGAAGCGCAGATCCTGTCCTTGCGCGAACCCGTGGCGGTGCGTGCGCCTGAAGAGGGGCGGCGGTTCGTCACCATCGCGCGGCTGGCGGCACAGAAGAACCTGGCGCTAATGCTGTGCGGCTTTGCCGGTGGCTGCCGCCCCGGCGACACGCTGACCCTGTTCGGCGACGGGCCCGAGCGGGCCATGCTGGAGGCGCTGGCGATGCAGCTGGGCATCGCCGACCGGGTGGTGTTTCGCGGCTATGTCACCAATCCGGCCGCGCTGCTGGCGCAGTATGACACGTTGTTGTTGTCCTCGCATTACGAGGGCGTGCCCGCGGTGATCCTGGAGGGGCTGGCCGCCAATATCGGCATCGTCGCCACCGATTGCAGCCGATCGATGGCCGCGCTGTTGCAGCAGGGGCGGCTGGGCACATTGGTCCCGGTCGGCGACGAGGCGGGCTTTGCCGCCGCGATCGCGGCCGCCCGCCCACAGGCGCAGGATGCCCAGCGCACGCTGCACCAGGCGCGGCGCTTTGCCATCGAAAACGGCGCGGACCATTATCTACGTGTGATGCGCAGCGTCCTGCATCGCCGCGTCGCGCGCGCACCCGCGCCGCTGGTCGTCGATCCGGTCCTGCCGCTGCTCTGAAACGCCCGGCGGGGCCGATGCGACGAATGGAGTGGGGGGTAAACCCCTTGAGCGGCGGTGAATTTCATTCGTGCCAATTAAAACGGATCGAAAAGTCAATCCTATCTTAAAAATTCGCCTTAATTGCGACATCATTGCCACACTATCCTTGGCCTTCACGTCGGCGATGGGAGTGGCTGGACGATGCGATACGGGGGGAAGGCGCGGGCCAGGGCCGGCGCGGCAGCGATGGCGATCGTCTTCGGGACAGGCGAGCCGGGCACGGCGTCCGCACAGGAACAGCCGCCCTCCGCTACTCCGGTCCAGTCCGCCCCGTCCCCGGACGACACCCCGCCCCCGTCCGAAGTAACCGTGACCGGCAAGCGTATCCCCGGCTCCGCGATCGGCGCGGTCGCCCCCGTCGCGGTGCTGGATGCCCAGGCGCTGGAAGCGATGGGCGCAACGAGCCTCAGCGACCTTCTGAAAAAGATGAAGGCGCTGACCGGCTCGTCGAGCGGGGGCGAGCCGGTGATGCTGCTGAACGGGCGGCGCATCGCGGGCTTTGCCGACATCCAGGCCCTGCCCTATGAAGCGATGGAAAAGGTCGAGGTGCTGCCCGAGCAGGAGGCGGCGCGCTTCGGCTATCCGCCGACCGTGCGGGTGCTGAACTTCATCACCAAGAAGAAATTCCGCGCGGTCACGGTCAATATGCTGCCCGGCCTGGCCACCGATGGGGGCGGGCAAACCAACATGGCCGAGGTGACCTCGGCGCGGATCGACGGCCCGCGCCGCCTGACCTTCAGCGCGTCGCATTTCCGCCAGAACCCGGTGCTGCAAAGCCAGCGCGCGATCACGCCCGATCCCGATGTGCTGTATGCGACGACGGGCAATGTGACGGGCGTGAACGGGGCCGCCCTGGACCCCCGGCTCGACGCGCTGGCGGGGCGCACCGTCACGATGGCGGGGGTGCCGATCGACCCGGCCGCGCGGGGTGTGCTCGGTGCCTATGCGAACAGCCCGGCGGGGATCACCGATCTGGGCCCCTATCGTACGCTCCAGCAACGGACCGACACCATCCATGCCGAGGTGGGACTGGCCTCGCCGCTGACGAAATCGGTGTCGGGGGCGCTGACGCTGTCGATGGATGCCACCCGGAACAAGGGGCTGAACGGTCTGGCGCCCGCCCTGTTGCGCGTGCCGGGCGGGCTGGGGGTGTTTCCCTTCGCCGACGATACGCTGCTCTATCGCTATCTGCCCGACAGCGTGCTGCATCAGCGCAGCACCAGCATGACGCTGCATGCGGGGGGCACGCTGACCGGGAATATCCGCCGCTGGAGCTGGGCGGTGACGGGCAATTACGACCGGCTGGTGGCGCGCAACACCTCGGAAACCGGGGTGCCGCTGGGGGGGCTGCAGGATGCGATCGCGGCGGGTGGCGATCCGATGGCTGCGATCGACCCCGCGACCGCTACCTTGCGCACCCGCAACCGCAGCCGGGCGGCGTCCGACACGATCGGGATCAAGGCGACCGCCAACGGCCCCGTCTTCCGCCTGCCCGCCGGGGAGGCGCAGCTGACCGTCACCACCGATTACTCGCGGATCGACAGCAGCGCGACGACCAACCTGGCCCTTGTGGCAGGAGGGGCGGCCGCAGCACCGATCGAGGGCGTCGGCCGCACGATACGCGGGGCCAGCGTCAATGCCGCGGTCCCGCTGGCCTCGGCCCGCGAAGGCTCGCTGTCGTTCCTGGGCGAGCTTCAGCTGAGCGCGCTGGCGGGCGTGTCGCAGGTGTCCGATTTCGGGCGGCTGAGCACCTCCAATCTTGGGCTGAACTGGACGCCGTTCCGGCCGTTGCAACTCAACGCCTCGATCAATGTCGACCAAACCGCGCCGGCCGTGACGCAACTGGTCGCGCCGGTGCTGACGACGCCCAACACGCCCTTTTTCGACTATGTCACCGGGCGCAGCACGCTGGTCACCACGATCTTCGGCGGCAATCCCGACCTGGCGCCCGAAAAGCGCCGGATCACCACGCTGGGGCTGTCGGTCCAGCCGATCAAGGACAAGGAGATCCGGCTGGGCGTCGATTATGTCGACACCCGGATCGACAATCAGGCCGCCTCGCTGGGCGGAGCGACACAGGCGTTCCAGCGGGTCTTCCCCGACCTGTTCGTCCGCGACGCGCTGGGCCAGCTCACCAGCGTCGACCTGCGCCCGGTTAACCTGGCGTTCGAGCGCGAGCGCAAGCTGCGCATGAGCGTCAACTTCAGCGGACCGCTGGGCAAGGTGCCCCCGCCCCCCGCACCACCGGCGCCGGGGGCCGCCCCGGCCGCGGCGAAGACGACACCCCCGCCGCGTCCGCCCAAGCGTCCCCCCTATCTATGGGTGTCGGCGACGACCAATTACCGGCTTGAGGACCGGTTGACGCTCCGCACCGGGGGGCCGGTCCTCGACCTGCTCGACGGGGCGACGCTGAACGGCACGGGCGGCCGGCCGCGCTGGGACGTCGATCTGAACGCCAACCTGTCCTACGGCCCGACGAGCCTCGGCCTTTACGGCCGCATCCAGGGCCCGACGCGTATCCGCAGCGACATCGCCGCCTCCGACCTGCGCTTTTCGGGGCGCAACTGGCTGGTCGTCTATACCTCGGTCGACGTGCACAAGCTGGTCGACAAAGCATGGACCGACAAGATGCGGATCAACCTGACGGTCGAGAACCTGCTGAACGATCGGATCAACGTCACCGACCGCAACGGTAATATTCCCAATCGCTTCCAGCCCGCCTTCATCGACCCTATCGGCCGCTCGATCCGGCTGGGCGTGCGCAAGCTGTTCTGAGGGGGGCGATCGGCCTATATTATGGAAGAACGCGCGAGGTACGCATGACGCCGATGGATAGGCCTTACACCCAAGCGGATATGGATGCCGTATCGGACTGCCCCGAACTGACCGATGTGCAACTCGCCAATGCTCGTCCATTCGCGGACGTCTTTCCCGATCTGGCCCGCGCCATGCGCGCGGCCGACGTCGAGCGCCTTTGCCAAGTCACCCCCGGACAGGGCGCAAGCCGATCCCTGAACGGCGTAGAACAGGTGCGTTCAGCCTGGCGACGCTGAGGGCGGTGTAATCCTTTGTCATGCCCGGTTGGCGGGCATGGAGGGATGGAAGATGAAGGTGACGCGGATCCTTGTCGCCGGTCTGACGATCGCGACGCTGGGCCTTAGTGCCCATGCCGGTGCGTAGGAATGGGGGCCGCCCCCACCTCCCCTGCCTCCCGGTTGGGGACCACCGCCCCCCACCGCCGCCCTCGAACTGGGGTGGGCCGCAATATGGCGGCTATGATGGCGGTCGGGGCTGGCGCGATGCGGGTTACGGCTATCGGCCCTATCAGTCGTACCGCCCTAATTATCGCTGCTGGACCGAATATCGCGGTTGGGAGCGGGTGCAGATCTGCCGCTGATCCTGGGTGTTGAGGGG